>NZ_MINO01000051.1 GCF_001757355.1 Sphingobium phenoxybenzoativorans | reverse complement strand
ACCGTGGGGGATGTGGCGTCACGGCCCAGCGCGGCGCTTGCGGCCCGCTTCGGGGCGGAGGCGGTGGATGCGCTCCATCGCCTGCTGGGGGAGGCCGCCCGGCCGCTTGACCCGCGCCATGTGCCCCCGGCCATCGCCCTGGAACGCCGCTTTCCCGAACCGGTCGCCCGCACGGCCTATGCCCTTGCGGTTCTGGAGGAGCTGGCGGGGGAAGCGGCCGGGCGGCTTGCCGAGCGGGGGCAGGGTGGGCACCGTTTTGCCGCCACTTTCTTCCGCAGCGACGGCATGGCCTTTCCCCTGCGGGTCGAGACCAGCCTGCCGGTGCGCGATCCCAAGGCGGTGATGCGCCTGTTCCGGGAGAGGATCGACAGCCTGTCCGACCCCATCGATCCTGGTTTCGGGTTCGATCTGGTGCGGCTGGCCGTCCCTGCCGCAGAACCGCTTGGCCCGACGCAGCTTGCGTTGGAGGGGGGCGAGGAACGCAGCAGGGAAGGGGGCGAGGGGACGGTTTCCGGTCTGGTGGATGCGCTCAGCACCAGGGCGGGCCGCCACCGCATCCTGCGCCTTGCCCCCTGCGACACGCATATCCCGGAACAGGCGCAGCTCGCGCTCCCGGCGGTGGAGGCGCGCGCGCCAGCCGCATGGGATGCGCCGGAAGCGGGCGAACCGCCCCTTCGCCCCGTCCATCTTTTCGACCCGCCCCAACGGATCGATGTGATGGCGGGCATACCGGAGGGACCACCGGTGCAATTCCGGTGGCGGCGTAGCCTGCATCAGGTCGCCCGCTATGAGGGGCCGGAGAGGGTCGCGCCTGAATGGTGGCGCGACACCACGCCACGGGAGGCGGAAGCACGCCGCACCCGCGACTATTTCCGGGTGGAGGATGCGCGCGGCCGCCGCTTCTGGATTTTCCGCAACGGTCTATACGGCGATGCGACGCCCCAGCCTCTCTGGTATTTGCATGGCCTATTTGCATGAAGGGACGGCGATCACCTGATCCGGCGCTGCCAAAATCAACCGACAGGCGCGCGCAGGAAATGTTGGAACGGCAACGCGCGCAGAAAAAGGGCGAATTGCCCGATCACCCGTTGCCACCGTCCGAAGCGCCGCCTTTCGCTGAGTTGGTGGCGGCGACCAGTTACAGCTTCCTACGGGGCGCTTCGCGTCCATCGGACATGGTGCATCGCGCAATGGAGCTTGGCCTTACTGCCCTCGGTATTGCCGATCGCAACAGCGTGGCGGGCGTGGTGCGGGCATGGACCGCCCTAAAGGAAGCGGGGGAAAAGGCGGAGGCCGCGTTCCTGGCTGACAAGCAGGCAATTAATGGCCCCGACGCCGAACTGACAGATGCCGAGAAGGCTGCCTGCATCCCTGCCCTTCGTCTCCTGACGGGGGCGCGGCTGGTATTTTCCGATGGCGCGCCGGACATCATCGCCTATCCCATGACGCGCCTTGGCTGGGGCCGGCTGACCCGTTTGCTGACCGCGGGCAATATGCGGGCGGTGAAGGGAGACTGCATCCTGCGCTTTGCCGATCTTCTCGATTATCTTGATGACCTGTTGTTGATCGTGATGCCGGTCTCCACGCTGATGGAACCGGAGGACGCGCATGGGAGCGCTCCGGATTATCAGTTCGAAGATGAGCCACAGGCGCGAGAGACAATCAGCCATATCCGCCTGGTCGAAGATCCTGCGCCTGCGACATTATATGATGCCCTGTCGCGCCTTTCGGCCCGCGCGCCCGGCCGTGTCTGGCTTGGCGTGAGCAACGGCTATGGAGGCCGCGATTCACGGCGCCTGGAAACCCTGCGTACTCTTGCGCGGAAAGCCGGGACGCCATTGATAGCAACCAATGATGCGCTTTACGCCACTTCGGACGACCGGCCACTGCATGATATACTGAGCTGCATCCGTCTCGGCAGCACCATCGCCGATGCCGGGCGCAGGCTGGAAGCCAATGGCGAACGGCATCTGAAATCTCCAGCCGATATGGCGCATCTTTTTCGCGCTTGCCCGGAGGCTGTTGCGGAGACCGTTCGCTTCGCCCGGCGGATCAGCTTCGACTTGCAGCATCTCAGCTATGAATATCCGCATGAGCCGGTGCCTGATGGCTGGACGCCCGACGACTGGCTGGAGGATTTGGTCAGGCGCGCGGCGAAGCGGCGTTATGGCCGCACGCTGCCGCCAAAAGTTCGCGCCCTTATCGGCCAGGAACTCAAGCTCATCCGAAAGCAGAATTACGCCTATTATTTCCTGACCGTCCACGATCTCGTCACATTCGCGCGTTCCCGCAAACCGCCGATATTATGTCAAGGGCGGGGGTCGGCCGCCAACTCCATCGTCTGTTTCCTGCTGGGCGTCACCTCGGTCGATCCCCTGAAGCATGATTTGTTGTTTTCCCGCTTCGTGTCCGATGAACGGCGGGAGCCTCCCGACATCGACGTCGATTTCGAACATGAGCGGCGCGAGGAGGTGATGCAATATGTCTATCAGCGCTATGGCCGCCATCGTGCGGGCATCACGGCAACCGTCATTCACTACCGGTCTCGCAGCGCCGTAAGGCAGGTCGCCAAGGCGCTGGGTCTGAGCGAGGATATCCCGGCGCGCATGGCCAGCACGGTCTGGGGCAGTTGGTCCGGGGATATGGAGGACAAGCGGATCACGGAGGCCGGGTTCGACCTGAATAATCCTGAAATTGCCCGCCTGAAATCGCTCGTCGACAAGTTACTGGATGGGCCTTTCCCGCGACATCTCTCGCAACATGTGGGCGGCTTCGTGCTGACGCAGGATCGTCTCGATGAAACCGTGCCCATCCACAATGGCGCGATGAAGGATCGCAGCTTCATTGAATGGGACAAGGACGACATTGATGCGCTTGGCCTGATGAAGGTCGATGTGCTGGCGTTGGGAATGCTGACCTGCATACGCAAGGCCTATGACCTGATGCGCGCCAACGGTCTGGGCGACCATGATCTGACGGTGGATTTGAACTCCGAGGATGAAGCCGTTTACGACATGCTGTGCAAGGGCGACAGTATCGGTGTCTTTCAGGTGGAAAGCCGCGCGCAGATCAACATGCTGCCGCGCCTCAGGCCCAGAAAGCTCTATGATCTGACCGTCCAAGTCGCGATTGTCCGGCCGGGCCCGATCGAGGGCGATATGGTGCACCCCTATCTCCGCCGTCGCGCCGGGCTGGAAGAGCCTGAATTTCCTTCCCCGGCAGAACCGCATAATCAGAATGAACTGAGAGATTTGTTGAAGGACACCTATGGCGTTCCGCTGTTTCAGGAACAGGCGATGAAACTCGCCATCGTCGCGGCCGGTTTTACGCCATCGGAGGCGAACCAGCTTCGCCGCGCGATGGCGACATTTCGCAATCTGGGCGGGATAGACAAGTTTGAGGAGAAACTGGTCGGCGGCATGACGGCGCGCGGTTACGAAGCGGATTTCGCCAGGCGCTGCTTCAAACAGATTGAGGGCTTCGGCAGCTATGGCTTCCCCGAAAGCCACGCCCTGTCCTTCGCCCGCCTCGTCTATGTGTCGGCCTGGATCAAATGCCATCATCCGGCGGTGTTTGCCTGTGCGCTGCTCAATTCCCAGCCGATGGGCTTCTATGCCCCGGCGCAGCTTGTCCGGGATGCGCGGGAGCATGGGGTGGAGGTACGCGGGGCGGATGTGAATGCAAGCTGCTGGGACAATGATGTGGAATGGGTGGCGGAGGGCGGGCCGCTGGCGCTGCGCCTGGGTTTCCGGCAGATTGATGGCTTCCGGGAGGAATGGGCCAAATCCATTGCCCTTGCGCGCACCAATGGGAGGTTCGCCGGCATAGAGGATATCGCCCGCCGCGCGGGCCTACCCACGCGCGCGCTTCGGTTGCTGGCCGATGCCGATGCCTGCCGGTCGCTGGGTCATGACCGCCGCAATGCCCTGTGGGAAGTGCGGCGGACGCCCACCAGCCAGCTCCCCCTGTTCGCCGCCGCCGATGCGCGGGAACTGGGGGAGGAGCCGGACGCCGCGCTCCCCGCCATGCCGCTGTCGGAGCATGTGGCGACCGACTATCATATGACCCGCCTGTCGCTCAAAGGGCATCCGATGCAGTTTCTGCGCCCCCTGTTCCAGGGCGAGGGCGTGTTGAGTTGCGCGGAAACGTCGGCGGCGAAGAATGGCGCGCGGGTCCGGACTGCGGGGATCGTGCTGGTCCGGCAAAGGCCGGGGAAGGGCAACGCCATCTTCATCACGCTGGAGGATGAGACCGGCATCACCAACATCCTGCTATGGGCGCGCCTGTTCGAGATGCAGCGCCGCCCCGTCATGGCGTCGCGCCTAATGGTCGTGGAGGGGGAGGTACAGCGAAGCAAGGAAGGTGTCGTGCACCTGATGGCGTCGCGCGTCATCGACCGCACGCAGGAGCTTGATCGCCTGTCCGAAAATCACCGGGCGCAGCCGCCGCTGTGCCGCGCCGATGTCTTTGCCCATCCCCAGCAGCCGCGCACCGGCGTCCATCCGCGCGATGTGCGGATATTGCCCAAGTCGCGGGATTTTCACTGAGGATGGGGATAAACCCAAACCGTTCGTCCTGAGCTTGTCGAAGGACTGCACTTTTCTTCGAAGTGAAGGGCAGGGCTTCGACAGGCTCAGCCCGAACGGAGTATAAAAATCGTAGCTTTATGTAGCGTTCTCCTGGAACGGGCTGCTGTCCTACACCTCACTCCCGCTGATAGCATTACTCCGACGCATGCGCTGACTGGGAGTACCGGAAATGTTGAGTTTTGGGATACCATCTGCGGCGGGCCATGCCCCTTCAGCCGTCATCGATTTCCCTCACGCAAAGCCCCGCATCGGGCAAAGTTGCGGGATGCAATGGCAACCCGCAACTTCCGCAACTTCGTTGGATTTTCAGCGCCCGTTTACGCCCCCGCCTTCGGCTCCTTGGCCCAGGCGATGCCGCGGCGGAGCAACTCGTAAAAGACTGGCAGGTCCCATGCGCAGCGGTCGACCGTCGGCCACCAGTCCAAGAAGGGGTGCATGTCATAATGACCCCGGCAATGGCCGAGCGTGTTGTAGAGGACCGCGCCCTTATCCTGCTTCTTGATGTAGAGCACCGGGTGGCGGTCATGCGCCCATTCATGCTCGTCAAAGCCGGTCGCATCACCGCCAAATTCCGTATCGAGCAGGACGTGCAGGTCGCCATGCTTTTCCACCAGATAGAGTTCGTCCGTGGTCTCGAACGGCTCGATGCCCCTAGTGATCGGATGATCGGGGTCGGCGACGCTGACCGGATAGGGCGCGATCGGCGGGTGGGCGATGAACTGCGTGCCCAGCGTTTCCATGAACAAGGGCGCCCAGCGCGGGCTGCCGTAGAGGCCGTTTTCGAACAGGCGCAGGACCGAATTGGTGCCATGCAGCGCATACCAGCGCCCGCCGCCCTTCACCCATTCCCTGAGCGCCTCCTGCGCCTCAAGCGAGGGCACGACGTCGCAGGTATAGGTGATAAGGAAATCGGCCTTCGTAATCGCGTCTATATTCGCATAATCCTCGAACACGCGGGTCCGCACGCGCGGGTCTTCGGCCAGCAGCTTGAGCAGCTCAAGCCGCGCGAAATCAATGTCATGATACAGGCCGCCTGCGACGAGTACGCAGTCGATCCGTGCGGGCTTGTCGGTCATCGCGGCCTCCGGTCAAACTGGCGGTCAGAACTGGACGCGCTTGGTGAAGCCGCCATCGATGACAAGGTTGGCCCCCGTCATATAGCGGCAAACAGGCGAAGCCACGAAAACGATGGCCTTTGCGACTTCCTCGCCCGTGCCCATGCGGCCGAACGGGATCTGCTTCAGCATCCCGTCGTAAAATTCGGGCATGCCCTGCTTGATCTGGTCCCAGGCGCGCCCTTCCATCTCGATCGGGCCGGGGGTGATGCAATTGACGCGGATTCCCTCCGGCGCGAATTTCTGGGCAAGGGCGGCGGTGTAGTTGATCGTTGCCGCCTTCAGCGCATTGTAAGCGCCGGGGCCGATAAATTCCTCGACGGCGGCGGTGGAGGAGATGGTGACGATCGACCCGGCGTCGGATTTCTGCAGATATGGCAGGGCGGCCTGAACCCCGCGCATCAGCGGCAGCGTGTCGGTGTCGAACACGGTGCGCCAGCCTGCCTCGTCATCAACGCCGGTATTGGCGGAGGTGAAGGGGATGAAGATGTCGCAGCCGCCCAGTTCTTCTGCGGCGGCAGCAATCCAGGCGCTATGGGCTGCGGCGTCGGTGACGTCCACGGACGCGCCGGTCAGCTTGACGCCATAGCCGCCCAGAGCGGCGAGGGCGGCGTCCACGCTGCCCTGCGAACGCGAACAAAGCGCGATGTCGACGCCTTCCGCGGCGAGGGCGTGCGCGGTGGCAAGGCCTATGCCGTGGCTTGCACCGACCAAAATTGCCTTCTTGCCCTTGAGACCGAGATCCATAGCATCGTTCCTTCTGCCATCATGGCGGCGGGGTTGGTTCCCCGGCGCGGTTGTGGCGCACCTTAATGTGGGCGGCGGCGATCTGCACTGGCGTTTCCGTCAGTGTGTGGCGACCGGCGGGCACCCCATGAAATTCATAGGCGCAGACGGCATCGTCCTGGCCTATTGCAATGGGCCGAACATGATGGAGAGATGGGCCTGAAGATGGGCAAGCCGGTTCTTGCAGAAATGATCCGCAGCCATGCGGCCGAGCGGCCTGACGCAACCGCCCTGATCTTCGAGGGGAGGGAGAGCAGCTATGCGCAGTTCGACGTCCATGCCAGCCGCGTGGCCAATGCGCTGATCGGGGCGGGGGTGCGGCCGGGCGACCGGGTGGCGTTCCTGGGCAAGAACAGCGACCTCTATTTCGAATATTGGTTCGGCGCGGCGAAGGCCGGGGCGGTGCTGGTCCCGGTCAATTGGCGGCTGGCCCCGCCGGAGGTCGCCTATGTGTTGGGCGACAGCGCGCCGAAGATGGTGCTGGCTGATCCCATGTTCCTGGACCGGCTGGATGAAGCGAACGGATACCGGATAGTGGTGACGGAGCCTTCGGGGAACCTGCCCTTGTTCGCCGATTGGCGCGATGCCGCAGGTTCCGATGATCCGCGCCTGGATGCGGGCTATGACGAGCCGGTGCTTCAACTCTACACATCCGGCACGACCGGCAATCCCAAGGGGGCGATGCTGTCCAGCAAGAGCCTGCTCGCGTTGCGGCAGGAAACGCCGCCGGATGTCATGCCGGAATGGAACCGGTGGAGCGCCAGCGACGTCGCGCTGATCGCCATGCCAGTATTCCATATCAGCGGATCGGGATGGGGCATGTGGTCGCTGCAGCATGGCGGCAAGGGCGTCGTCGTACGCGAGTTCGACCCGCATCAGGTGCTCGACCTGCTGGTCAAATACCGGATCACCAAGATCATGATGGTGCCGACGGCGATGCGGATCGTGTGCGATCATCCCGATGCGGCGGGCACGGATTTCAGCTTCCTCAAATATATCTGTTACGGCGGATCGGCGATCCCGCTGGACCTGATGCGTCAGGCGATCGCCGTGTTCGGCTGCGGTTTCGCGCAGATGTACGGCATGACCGAGACGGCGGGCACGATCACCGGCCTGCCGCCGGAAGATCACGACCCGGAGGGCAATGATCGGATGCGCAGTGTCGGCGTGCCGCTGCCGGGTGTGGAGATGCGCATCGTTGGCGAGGATGGCGCGGAATTGCCGCGTGGCATGGTGGGCGAGATTGCAACCCGGTCGCCGTCCAATATGACCGGCTATCATGGCCGCCCGGAGGCGACGGCGGAAGCCATCGATGCCGATGGCTGGCTGCGCACGGGCGACGCGGGCTATATGGATGCGGACGGCTACATCTATCTGGCCGACCGCATCAAGGACATGATCATCACCGGCGGCGAGAATGTCTATCCGGCCGAGGTTGAAAATGCGCTCTACAGCCACCCGCAGGTCAGTGACGTCGCCGTGATTGGCGTGCCCGATCCCAAATGGGGGGAGGCGGTGAAGGCCATTGTCGTGCCGGTCGAGGGACAGGCGCCGGAACCTGCCGCGCTCATCGCCTGGGCGCGGGAGCGGATCGCCGCGTACAAGGCGCCCAAGACCGTCGATTTCCGGGAGGCGCTGCCGCGCAATCCCTCCGGCAAGATTCTCCGCCGCCTGCTCCGCGACGAATATCGCTGACCTGCGCTTTTCGGCAGGTCCATCGCCGCTCCGGCCGGTCTAGCCTGCATCCAAAGAAGCAATGCAAGGAGAGCAGCGCGCATGACCGCGAATTTCACCGGATCGCTGGAGGACCGCATGGCGATCCGCGAAGTGCTGGAAACCTATGCCGACGCAGTGAACCGCGTGGACGAGCAATTGTGGGCGTCGCTCTGGGTGGAGGACAGCCATTGGGACCTGTCGCACTATCCCGAACTCGGCATAGTCGAGGGCAAGGAGGCGGTGGTGAAGCTGTGGCGCGACGCCATGCCGCATTATCCCAAGCTCAGCTTCCTGATCGGCATCGGCATGATCCATGTGCATGGCGATACCGCGGATGCTCGCGCCTATATCTCCGAAATCTATGAAGAACCGGGCACGCTGAAGGATAAGCGCGCACGCGCCTGCTATAATGACAAGCTGGTCAAGCGCGATGGCCAATGGTTCCTGCAGAGCCGGTCCTTCACCATCATCCACCAGACCTGAGGGACGCAGAATGATTGTGATTACCGGCCAGATTTATACGGATCCCGAAACCCTGCCGAAACTCTATGCCCGGCTGAAGTCGCTCTGCGACCCCTCGCGGCAGGAGGATGGCTGCCTGTTCTACCATATGGGCATGGAGGATGAGGCGAAAGGCACCATCATGGCCATGGAGGGCTGGCGCGATCAGGCGTCGCTCGACGCGCATCTCGCCCTGCCGTCCATCAAGGCGTTGCTGGAGGATTTTGAGGGCAAGTTCAGCAACGACGTCCAGATTCACGAGGTCAGCGGATCACAGCGCATGCTCGTCTGACCCGTCATATACCGCCCCCGCTCTCCATAAACGGGGCGGCATGGCCCGGCGGCGCTCCCCTGCACCGCCGGGTCTTTTTTGCCCATTCTGCGTCCGAAAACCGTTCGGGCTGAGCGAAGTCGAAGCCTTCGTCTGAGCGGAGGCGAAGATGCCTCGCTGCGCTCGGTGGAAGGCTTCGACTTCGCTCAGCCCGGACGGATGAATACGCCTATTTCGCCGTCATGCCGCCGTCGATCACCATTTCCGAACCGGTCATGAAGCTGGCGGCCGGCGTGCAGAGATAGACGATGCCCGCCGCGATCTCCTCCGGCTTGCCGGTGCGGCCCATCGCATGTCCGGCCGACACGGTGGCGTGGGCGGTTTCCATGTCGGGGAACAGGCCGCCCTCGACATAGCGGCTGTAGATGGCGTCCATCATCGCCGTGTCGATGCCGCCCGGATGCATGCTGTTCACGCGTATCGGCAGGCCGAGCATTGCATATTCGACGCCTGCGCTCTTGGTGAATAGCTTCACCGCGCCCTTGCTCGCGCAATAGGCGCTCATGAATGCTGCGCCGCGCAGGCCGCCGACCGAGGACAGGTTGACGACAGAGGAGCCACCCTTGCGGTCCTTGCCACTCTTCGCCAGCAAAGCCTGCGCCGCCTGAGTGCCGAGGAACACGCCCTCGACATTGATCGCCATGCATTTGCGGAACGCCGCGAGCGTGGTGTCAGCGATGCTGTCAGTGATCGAGATGCCGGCATTGTTGACCAGGATGTCGAGCCGGCCATGCCGCGCTTCTATATGGGCGATCAGCGATGTCCACGAGGCTTCGTCAGTCACATCCAGCCGGTGATATTCTGCCGCACCAGCGACATCGGCGGTTTCGGCAAGGTCGGATGCGATGACGATGGACCCGGCCTCCTGCAGCGCGAGGCACGTCGCGCGGCCAATACCGCCGGTCGCGCCGGAAACGAGGGAGACGGTGCCGCTAAGGGTGAAGTCGGGCATGAGATGGACCTTTCTGATAAATATGATCACCCAACCGTTCATGCTGAGCGAAGTCGAAGCATCTGTCTGAGCGGAGGCGAAGACACCTCGCTTCGCTCGGGGGCGGGCTTCGACAGGCTCAGCCTGAACGGATAGGGAAATGGGTACGTCTATCGCGCCGTCCAGCCGCCATCGACGACAACCTCGCTGCCAGTCATATAACTCGCGTCATCGCTGGCGAGGAAAGCGACGACCTTGCCGATCTCCACTGGCTGGGCGAGGCGCTTGATGGGCGTGGTCTGGGCCATGGCGTCGATCAGCGCCTGGGGCGTGGTGCCTTCGCGCGCGGCCCATCTTTCCATGCCCTTGTGGAGCAGGGGCGTTTCCACAAAGCCGGGATGGACGCTGTTGACGCGAATGGGCACGCCCGCATCGGCAAATTCCAGCGCGTTTGATTTGGTGAACAGGCGCACCGCACCCTTTGACGCATTATAGGCCGACACTTCGCCCATGCCGACCAGACCCATGATCGAGCTGATATTGATGATGCTGGAGCCATAGGGCGTGCTTGCGCCCCCCTTCGCCAGCAGCGGCTGGAACGTCTTGGTGCCCAGGAAAACGGTGTCGACATTCAGCGTCATCAGCCGCCGCCAGTCGGCAAGGGTCAGATCCTGCACCTTGCCCGTCAGGTCCGCGCCGACATTGTTCACCAATATATCGAGATGACCATAGTCCTTTTCGATCATTTGCCGGGCGGCGATCCACTGATCTTCCTGCGTGGCGTCGAGTTTGACGTAGCTAGTGTTTTCGATAGCTTCGCAGGCGGCGGAGACTTCCGCGCTGCCATCATCATCCAGATCGGTGATGATAACGGTCGCGCCATCGGCGGCCAGACATTCCGAAATGGCGCGGCCAATTCCGCGTAAACCCCCGGAAACAAGCGCGATTCTTCCTTCAAGCCTTCTCTGGGTCATGTCCTCGCCCTTCCTTATGACGCGTGGCCGGCGGCCTTTGCGCTTCCGTCTTTTTTCATCCCCTGTTGGCATCAAGGCAACACCTGCACCTTTTCACAGGGTGAACGGTTCGGGCGGACATTGCATTGAGGCGCCGGTTCACTGCCGCATCGCGCCCCGATCAAGATCAAGAACAGGCGGGCGGCGTTTTTCTAGGGGAGGTACATTTCGATGACCACGACCACCAATGCCCGTATCATGCTGACCATCGCAGGCAGCGTCATTGCGCTGTCCGGCGCGCTCGCTGCTCCCGCCTTTGCTCAGGACGCCGCTCCGCAGGCGGCTGAAGCCGCGGAAGGCGGCCTGACCGATATCGTCGTCACCGCCCGTAAGCGCGTTGAGAGCGTCCAGGACGTTCCCGTCGCCGTGACCGCCATCTCCGCCGAGACCGTCACCCGTCAGGACCTGACCTCGATCGAAAAGATCGCCGCGCGCACGCCGAACCTGAATGTCGGCCGCGCCTCCAACGGTTCCGGCGCACAGCTCACCATGCGCGGCATCGGCTCCTCCTCGACCTCGATCGGCATCGAACAGTCGGTCGCCGTGGTCGTCGACGGCGTTTATTACGGCCAGGGCCGCATCATCAACGAGGGCTTTTTCGATCTCGCCCGCGTTGAAATCCTGAAAGGCCCGCAGGCGCTGTTCTTCGGCAAGAACGCCACCGCCGGCGTGATCTCGCTCACTACCGCCGATCCGACCGACACCGTCGAGTTCAAGGCGCGCGCGGGTTATGAAATCAAGTCCGAGCAGGCCCAGGCCGAGTTCATCGCTTCGGGTCCGCTCAGCGATACGCTGGGCATCCGCGTTGCTGTTCGCGGGTCGAAGATGTGGGGCGGCTATTACAAGAATGTCGCTGCGCCCTTCAACTATGCGACGCTTGACGTCGCGACCGGTACGGCAGGCAGCGTTGTCGCCAACCCGGCGCCCAAGGATGAGCCGGGCGAGAAGGAGCTGCTCGGCCGTGTAACGCTGAAATGGGAACCGACCGACCGCCTGACCGCGACCATCAAGGCGTCTGGCACCTACAACAAGACGAACAATAATAGCTGGAACTATGTCGCCTATAACTGTCCAAGCGGCGTCAGCCAGCTTAACGGTTATGCCTGCGCTCGCGATTTCGTGACGCACCAGAACAAGCTGCCTGCGGAGTTCGCGGCTCAGATCCCCTATGGCAAGGACGACGGCAGCCTCTACAATCGCTACAAGTCCTGGGCGACCACGGCGACGCTCGCCTATGAGCTGGACGATGTCACGCTGACCTCGGTCACCAACTATAACTGGAACAACAACCAGTGGGCTTGCGCCTGCGACTTCCAGTCCAGCCCGGCCGCCAACTGGGCGACCGAAAATTCGACCTATCACGCCTTCTCGTCGGAATTCCGCGCGCTGACGACGTTCGACGCGCCGGTAAACCTGATGGTTGGCGGCCTGTATCAAAAGACCAAGCGGACGTTTGACCAGTATATCGTTCTGGCGGGCCTGACCAATAGCGCTGCAGCGCCGGAGGACGAGTTCCTTGCGACCCGCAAGACCAGCTTCACCAATGGCGAGACGCTGGCGGCGTTCGGCCAGGTGACGTGGAAGGTCATTCCGACCGTCGAAATCGCCGGCGGCGTGCGCTACACGCATGAGACCAAGGACAGCTTCTTCACGCAGCCCTACAATAATCCGGGCCTGACCACGATCTTCCGTCCGCAGGATGACCCGGACGGCCTGGGCGTCGTGACCGCCGCGCAGACCTTCAACGACTGGTCGCCGGAAGCCACGATCACCTGGAAGCCGAGCCGCGACCTGCTGGTTTATGGCGCGTACAAGACCGCCTACAAGTCCGGCGGCTTTTCGAACGGCGGCATCAACTCCAAGCTGTCGTCCGTTCCGTTCGACGACCTCACCTTCGACCCGGAAAAGGCGCGCGGTTTCGAAGCGGGCATCAAATCGACGCTGATGGACAATCAGCTCCGTTTGAACCTGGGCGTCTACACCTATGGCTATAACAACCTGCAGATCGACTTCTTCAACTCGCCGATCTTCGCGTTCCAGACCCTTACGGCGGATGCGCGCACCAAGGGCGTCGAGTTGGAGGCGGAGTTCGCGCCGCGTTCGGTTCCGGGTCTGAACCTTCACGGGTCGATCAACTATAACAAGGCGAAATACACCAACTTCCCCGACGCGCCCTGCTATGCAGGCCAGAGCCAGGCGGAAGGGTGCAACGTGCTTGTTGGCGCCGCCTTCCGTCAGGACCTGAAGGGGCAACCGCTCTCGGTCGCGCCGAAATGGACGGGCACGGTCGGCGCAGCCTATGACACGGCGGTCGGCAATGGCCTGATGTTCGGCGTCAATGCTGACGTGCGGTACAGCTCCTCCTACCTCGCGTCGGGCTTCGGCAATCTGGACTCGCGCCAGGGCAGCTATGCGACGATCGACGCGGGCATCCGCCTCGGTTCCGAGGATGAGCGGTGGCAGTTGGCGGTGATCGGCAAGAACCTGACCAACAAATTCTATGTCACCGGCACGGTCGACGGTCCTTCGACCGGCGGCGCATCGGGCGGGCTGGTTGCGGCCCATGCCGACCAATTGGGCTTCGGCACGCTGCCCCGGACGGTGATGGTGCAGGTTTCGACCAAATTCTGATAGACCAGCGGGTGCCCCTTCAACCGGGCGCCCGTTTCTTTTCATGAGGAGACGCAGATGGACGCCGAACGCTATGCCGCGATCAAGGCCAGTGTGGAAAATCTCTACGCCCTGACTGGCTCGGGCCAATGGGATGCGGTGGAGGCGCAACTGACCGATGATTTCCGCATCGTCGAGGCGGACAGCCTGCCGTTCGGCGGCGTCTATGAGGGCAAGGACGCCCTGCAGCGCCTATATACCAAGGTGTTCAGCTTCTGGGAGGACCCGTCGCTGGACGTCAAGGACATGACCGTGTCGGAGAATAATGTCGTCGTGCTGCTCTCCGTCCACGCCACCTCGCGCTATAATGGCGAGCGGCTGGAAATGCCGCTGTGCGAGGTGATGCACCTGCGCGATGGCAAGTTCAGCGGCATTACCCCCTATTATTTCGATACGGTGGCGATTGCGCGGGCGACCGGGGCGCTGACCGAAGCCTGAATTGTCGCGCCATGCGCCGACGCATTCTTGCCGCCTGCGGCAAAATGCTTTGCGGGCGGCATGGTGACGGGCGTAAACATGATGCGTTGAGAGAGGATCGCGAGGCTATGGGCAAACTGACAGGCAAGGTCGCGCTGGTGACCGGCGGAACCTCCGGCATCGGCAGGGCCGCGGTCGAACGGCTCATCGCGGACGGCGCGAAGGTGATTTTCACGGGATCGAACGAGGCGGCGGCGGCCGAAGTGACGGCGGCGACGGGCGCGACATTCTTCAAGAGCCGGGTGCAGTCGACGGACGACTGGGTGCGGTTCGAGGCGATGGTGCGCTCCGATTTCGGCCGGCTGGACATCGCCTTCGCCAATGCAGGCATGGAGCGGGGCGACAGCAGCGTGGAGAAGATCGCCATAGAGGCGTGGGAAGAACTGATCGCCGTCAACCTGACCGGCGTCATGCTGACCGCGCAGACGGCGGTGCGGCTGATGCGCGACAATCCGGGCGGCCCGACGGGGTCGATCATCGTCAACTCATCGATGAACGCGCATAATGCGATGGGCAATTTCGTCGCCTATTCGACCACCAAGACGGCGGTTCTTGCGCTGACCAAATCGACCGCGATCCATTGCGCGACGGAGGGCATGCAGATCCGGTGCAACGCCATCCTGCCCGGCGTCGTCGAAACCGACATGATCCGCGGCATCATCAACAAGTCCCCCGACAGCGCCGCGGCGCGCGCCGCCTATGAGGGCATGTCGCCGCTCAAGCGCATGGGCAAGCTTGAGGAGATCGCCGCGCTGGTGGCGTTCCTGGCGTCCGACGAGGCGAGCTTCATCTCCGGCGCGGAATATGTGATCGACGGCGCGTCGACGGCGGGCATGCTGGGGGTTTGAGGCTATAGAGCAGGCCTTGCGCGTCTGCCTGGCAACGCGATCCGCCCTTAGCTTTATCCGTCATCCCGGCGAAGGCCGGGATCCCGCTTCTTCTTGTCTTTCAGTCAGGTGTGCCATGCAGAAAGCGGGACCCCGGCTCAAGGCCGGGGTGACGATTTAGGCAAAGTCTCGCTTATTCCCTCGACCTGCAGTCACTTCTTCCGCAACATATCCCCCTGACCTCGGATATATTGCCGCACCGCTGCCAGTTCCTCGCCGCTAAACTCCTCGAACCTCGGCATGCCGTTGGTGACGAGCATCCCGTCCTTCACCACTGAGGCGAACAGGGCTGGGTCGAGAGGCACGGCCGAAGCGCGCAAATCCGGGGCTTGCCCCGCCGCAATGACGTCGACGCCATGGCAGACGGCGCAGTGGCGGGCAAAGACCAGCATGCCCTTGTCCGCCAGCGCCTTGTCCGGCGCGTAAGCGGGGTCCGCCGCCGCAACGATCTTCACCGGATCGGATTTCGGGATCGTCGCGGTGCCGCCAATCGCGAAGGTGAGGATACGCCGGGCCTGTGTGCGATAGTCGATATTGACCGGGAGCAGCGCGCCGAAGGCCGCGCCGCTGGTGCCCATGCCGGTCAGCACGGTCACATATTGCTTGCCCTTATATGCATAGCTGATCGGCGGGGCAGTGACGGGGGCCTGCGCCGCGAACTGCCAGAGCGGCTTGCCATTGTCGGCGGCATAGGCGTTGAACGTGCCGTCTATCCGCCCCTGAAACACCAGATTGCCGCCGGTCGTCAGGATGCCGCCATTCCAGGGGCCGGGCGTCGATACGCTCCACACCTTGCGCTGGCGCACCGGGTCCCAGGCGAGGAGGGAGCTGGTACCATTCTCCGGCCCGGCGTCCTTCACCACGAAATTGGGGATCGCCGCGCCGTCGACGGCGTTGCCCGGCGCGCGGACCCAGTTTTTCTGGGTGATGCCGACATCATTATAGCTGGTCGCCATCTCGATCGCCGGGATGAACATCAGGCCGGCCTTCGGATTGAAGGCCATGGGCAGCCAGGTATGCGCGCCGACCGGGCCGGGCCACATGGTGAAGGTCTTGCCGTCCGGGTAGCGGGCGTCCGGATTCTCGATGGGGCGGCCGGTCTTGCGGTCGATGCCCTTCGCCCAGCTTACCTTCACGATCGGTTCGGCGCTGATCAGCTTTCCGTTGGTGCGGTCGATGACGTAGAAGAAGCCGTTCTTGGGCGCGGTCATCAGCACCTTGCGCGGCTTGCCGTCGATCCGGAGGTCGGCCAGCGCCATGTCCATCGAAGCGTTGTAATCCCAGCTTTCGCCCGGATTGACCTGATAGTGCCATTTATACGCGCCGCTATTGGCGTCGAGCGCCACCACTGAGGCCAGGAACAGATTGTCGCCCTTGCCCGAACTGCGCACCTTGTGGTTCCAGGGCGAGCCATTGCCGACACCCAGGATGATGGAGCCGGTGGTCGGGTCATAGGTCATGGCGTTCCACACGGTGCCGCCGCCGCCATAGGTCCACCATTTGCCCGCCCATGTCCGGGCGGCCATCTCCATCGCCTTGTTCTCGAAACCGTCCGCCGGATTGCCGGGCACGGTATGGAAGCGCCAGAGCTGCTTGCCGGTTGCGGCGTCATAGGTGGTTACATAGCCGCGCACCGCGCTGACATCGCCGCCGCCAAAGCCGATGATGACCTTGCCGTCGAAATAACGGGGCGGGCCGCTGATGAAGCTGGCATTGTCCAGCGGCAGGGTGCGGGCGGTCCATGCCGGCTTGCCGGTCGCAGCGTCGAGCGCGACAAGGCGGCCGTCATGGGTGCCGACAAAGATGCGGCCCTGGCCATAGGCGATGCCGCGAATGCCCCACCCCTGGCGCAGCTTACGCCCGGCCAGTTCCGCCGCCTTCGAATCATATTCCCATTTGAGCGCGCCGGTGACGGCATCGATGGCGCGGACAACGCTATAGCCGGTGGCGGCGTATAGCACGCCATCGATGGCGAGCGGGGCGGACACGGAATTTTGCGGCGGCAGGTCCATCGACCATTGCAGGCCGAGTTTCGCCACGGTGCCGTCATTAATCTCGTCTAGCGGGCTGTAATGCTGTTCGCCTGCAGTGCGGCCAAAACCGGTCCAGTTATTGGGATCGTCCGATGCGCCCACATCGTCCAGCACAGCCTGGGCGGCGGGAGAGGAGGGCTGGCCGCAGGAAGCAAGGGCCGCGGAAACCCCGGCCGCGCACAGCAGCCATCGCCATTTCGCCTGCATCCGCATGCCGCAATCCCCTCATCCTTATCGGCCGGGTCTAGCCGGATGCGGGTCTGCCATCGCCTCTCAAAGCTGTTAGCTGCGCTTGTGCGCCAACCGGTCCATCCTGTTCGCCATGGAAGCCCGATGGGCGAGGAGCGGATGATGAAAGCGGGCCGGATCGTCCAGAATGCCTATGTCGTTCGCGATCTGGATGCGGCGTGCGCGCAATGGCATCGCATGACCGGCATCGGCCCCTTTGTCGGCGGCGTGGAGGTGGTGCTGGACCAGCATCGCTATCGCGGGCGTCCGGCCGATCCGATCCGGCTGCGCGGCGTGTTCGTCCAGTCGGGCGGCCTGAATATCGAACTTATCCAGCTATTGTCCGATGGCCCCTGCGCCTTTCGCGACATGTTTCCGGGCGAGGCGGAGGGCCTGCATCACAGCGCCATGTTCTGCGACGATTATGCGGCGGAACGGGACCGCTGGTCAGCGGCGGGCTATCCGGTGGTCAGCGAATTTACGACCGGATTTGGCGTCAGCATATGCTACATCGACACGCGCCCGCTGTTCGGCCATTTCCTTGAACTCTATCCCGAAGACCCGATCATCCGGGGCATGTACCGGCAGACTGTGGAGGAAGCGGAAGGCTGGGAAGGGAAGCAACTGATCGTGCCCTGGCGCTGAGCGGCCGAAAATTCAATGGAACTGGAGAGGTGTTACCGATGATCAACCTGCAGCGTACCCACCATATCGGCATGGCCGTCGCCGACATAGAGAAGGCGCAGGAGCAGATCGGCGCGGCGCTGGGGCTGACCTTCGCGCCGGTCCGCAATTTCAACCCGCTGCCCTTCTGGACGCCGGAAAAGGGCAAGCATGAGGTGAATGTGTTCGCGACCTATTCGATCGAGGGGCCGACCCGGATCGAGCTGGTGCAGGGTACGGGCGATTTCTATCATCCCGACCGTTCGCCGGACGCCCGGCATATCGGCGTGTGGGTCGATGACCTGACGGCCGAGGCGGAACGGCTGACGGCGCAGGGGTGGACGACCATCGCCTCGGCCGATGCGCCGGAAAATGGCTGGGGCGTGATCGCCTATCTCGCCCCGCCCATTCCGGGGCTGCTGGTGGAACTGGTGTCGACGGCGCTGAAGCCGGTGATCGACAAATGGCTGGGTGATGCCTAACCGCTTCCGTTCGCCTTGAGCTTGTCGAAAGGCTGTCCTTCTCCTCAAGACAGGGCAGGGCTTCGACAGGCTCAGCCCGAACGGGGAGGGGAACTGGCAGGCAGCTATCACCCCAGGCTGATGGTGCGGACGGGATTGCTTCCGTCCCAGCCGTTCGCCGCCTTCTTCACGAAATCATAGAAGCCGGTGAGGGTGGGGACGCCCGCATAGAGTTCGATCATGTGGCCGTAGCGTTCCACCGCATCCATCATCAGGAAGCGGAAGCCGTCATGCATCTCCGCTTCCAGCGCCGTAGGGAAACCGGCCGCCTCCATCCGCGCCCTGGCGGCGTCGAGATCGTCCACGATGATGGCGACATGGTGGAAGCCCTCCCGTCCTTCGCTGAACATGTCGCGGAAGGCGGAGGGGCCGGGATTATTCTGCTGTACGAATTCGATCATCAACTCGCCCCACTGGCCATAGGCGGAGCTATGGTCCAGATGCGCCTCCACGCCGCGATGCAGGCAGCGGCACAGCGGGATATTGTCCGCGACGAAATAGGGACCGGAACCGAAGGCGGCGGCATGGGCGGCAGCGGCGGCGCGGACATCCTGCACGAAATAGGCGACCTGCCGGATGGGCAGGCCGGAATGGCCAATAGGGATCATGACGCACGCGCCGCAAGGATGGCGGGCAGGTCGGACTCATGTTCCTCCAGTACGAACATGCGGTTATGCGGCCGGTCGAACAGCCTTTCCTCATCAGCGGCGATTTCCGCCGCGACTTCCGGGTCCGCCAGCGCTTCCAGCGTCCGGTCGAACGCGGCGCGGTCGGCGAACCAGATTTCCATCGCCACGTCATAGGGCTTGTCGGCCGGTTCCCCGTCGCCGGGCGAATGCAGGAAACGGCGGGCATAATGGACTGCGCGGCCGGCCAGATATTTCTCGCCGATGCGGGCGTGCACCCCCTCATAATGGCTGATGAACGCATCCATGGAGAGGCCGGGCTTACGCTTCAGCAGCGTCAGGGTCTTGAACATGTCCGCCTCTCCTCATGCCGTTATCCCTTGGATCGGCGGGGCGATCATTTCATGCGAGGCCGTAGCGTCAGCTATGACTTCTCGCAGGTCGGCGCGCAGCCGTCACGGCCCGACCTATGCTTTCTTTTAGGTTCTCCCCGACCCAAGCGGTGCCACACTGTAACGGCTGTCATAAACGACACCAAAGAATAGCGGCCACAAAGGCCATTGCATGAAAACCATGCAGAACGGGGAGAGGTTGAATGAACATCCATCGAGACGCCCGGATTCTATCTTCATTGGGCGCATTCGCCCTTTCAGCATTGATGTTTCCCGCCATGGCGCAGGAGGGGCCGGCCGATGCAGCGGCCGTCGCTCCACAGGCGGGGGATGAAGCGACCGACGCGCAGATCCGCGATATCGTCGTCACCGCCCGCCGCCGCGACGAGACGTTGCAGCAGACGCCGATCGCCATCACGGCCATCTCGCCCGCCCAGCTTGAATCCAAGGCGTCGATCAACATTGGCGATCTGCAGGGTGCGGCGCCGAACGTGCTGATCACCAACCAGAATAGCGGCGCTGCGGCGGCCAACGTGTCAATCCGCGGTCTGACCTTCGCGGACGTCGAAAAGTCGTTCGAGCCGACCGTGGGCGTGGTCGTGGACGGCGTGTTCATCGGCACCAGCACCGGCCAGTTCTTCGACTTTTTCGACATCAGCCAGATCGAGGTGCTGCGCGGACCGCAGGGCACGCTGTTCGGCCGCAACACGATCGGCGGCGTCATCAACATCCGCCGCACACGCCCGACCGGGGAGTTCGGCGGCAAGTTCGAGCTGAGCTACGGCAATTACGACACATGGGCGGGCCGCGCGGTCGTCAATGTACCGATCATCGATGGCGTGCTGGCGGCCAAGGCCTTCTATTTCCACAATCAGAGCGACGGCTACTACCGCAACGGCATTACCGGCCGGCGTGTGGGCGCAAGCAATAACGAGAATTTCGGCGCGAGCTTCCTGTTGACGCCGAGCAGCAATTTCGACGCCTTGCTGACCCTGGAAAAGCAGGTGCAGGATTTCGATCCGGTCAATTCCAACATCAGCCAGACGGGCGAGGTATTCTGCGCTTTCGAACCGGCCGACCAGTGCAACCGGAACACGACCACCGATCTCTACACCGTGTTCAACAGCCCGGCCCATTCCAACTACAAGGCTCCGGCCGCCACGCTGGAAATGAACCTGGATCTGGGCGGTGTGAAGCTGACCTCCATCACCGGCTATCGCGAGGCGAAGGAAGCGCAGACTCAGGACTTCGATGCGTCCTCGTCCGACCTCTATTATGTGAACCGTGTCCAGAGTTTCCACCAGTTCAGCCAGGAACTGCGCGCGGCTGGCAAGATCAGCGACGGGTTCGACTATGTGGTCGGCGCCTTCTTCTACGACTCCAAATATAATCTGGTGCAGGAAACCCAGATTTTCGGCGCTCCGGCTCCGACGCAGGACGTGACGGGCACTTCGCAATCCTATGCCTTCTTCGGCGATTTCAACCTGCAACTTATGGATCAGGTACGCCTCTCGTTTGGCGGTCGCTGGACGCATGACAAGAAAACCAACGAGAATTTCGTCGCACCGGACCAGTTCCCCAAGGCGGGCTATTCGGGCAGCAAGTTCACGCCGAAGATCGGCCTCGATTATCGCCCAAGCGACGACCTGATGCTCTATGCCTCCTGGTCGCGGGGCTATCGTTCGGGCGGCCTGTCGGGACGCGGGCAGACGCTGATCTCCTCCACCACGCCCTATGGCCCGGAAACGGTGGATTCCTATGAAGTCGGCCTGAAAAGCTCCTTCTTCGACAAGAAGATGCTGTTCAACATCGCCGGCTTCTATTCAGATTATCAGAGCCTGCAGCAGAACACGACGATCCCCATTTCCGGCGGCATCGGCAATGAGACGGTCGTGACCAATGTCGGCTCCGCGACGATCAAGGGCATAGAGGCGGAACTGACGGCTAGTCCGGTTCCGGGCCTCACGCTGACCGGATCGCTTGGCTTGCTGCGGTCGAAATTCAAGGGCTTCATCACCCAGGCGCCGGTGGGCGGGGTTCTGACCACCTTCGACTATTCGGCAAACAACCTGATCTACAACCCGCGCGAGACCTTCTCGGTGACGGCGGATTACACCGTGCCCGTCGGCTTCGGCGAGGCGAAGTTCAACGTCAGCTACCGGAATATCGCGCCCTATGATCAGCAGATCTCGCTTGGGCCGACGACGGTCGATGCCAATGGCGTGGTGATCGTGAATGGCAATGATCCGCGCGTGCGGTCCGACCGGCAGGGCCTGTTGGACGCCAGCGCATCGCTGGTCTTTGACCTGAACGGGCACAAGGCGCGGATAACCGCCTATGGCCGCAACCTGGCTGACGATCGCGGCCCGACGGCGGCGTTCACGGTGGCCGGGCTGTTCTCCTTCGCCTCGGCGCGGGAACCCCGGAGCTACGGCCTGCAACTGGGCTTTGAATTTTAAGGCGCTTCATTTCCCCTTTGAAGTTCCTCCCTTGACCCCGCCGGAGACGGCGGGGTCTCTTTTTGTGGAGAGTTGAAGGAGCGGGGAGTGTGAAAAGAAAAGGCGGCGCTCCACACAGGAACGCCGCCCTATCTATTTCAGACCGGAACGTGCTCCTGCGAAAGCAGGAGCACGTTCCCGCCCTCCGAACTGGACTCCTGCTTTCGCAGGAGCACGCCCAAAGGACAGGTTCAGCCTGATTATACCGCCTCGGCAGCCTTTCTCACCGCCGACACATTCTCACCCGCAGTCTTTCCGGCCAGATAACCGAACACCATGCCCGGCCCCAGCGTGCCGCCCGCGCCGCCATAGGTCATGCCCATCGGTGACGCCATGACATTGCCCGCCGCGAACAGGCCGGGGATGGCCGCGCCATCCACATCGAGCACGCGGGCGCGCGTGTCGGTCTGCGGACCGCCCTTGGTGCCCAGGCATCCGCTTTTCACCTCGACCGCATAATAGGGGCCGTCGCCCAGCGGCCCCAGCGTCGCGCGCTTGCTGCCGCGATGGGCGGGGTCGCCCCACCACAGGTCGTTGGCGCTTTCGCCCCGGCGGAAGTCCGGGTCCTCGCCCGCCTCCGCATAGGCGTTGAACGTCTTGACCGTCTTGCCAAGCTGTTCCGCATCAATGCCGACCCGCTCCGCCAACCCCTCCAGCGTGTCGGCGCTCGGTATCCACTGCGGCGGGCGGGCGTCGCCGCCGAAGGAGTCGGGCAGGCCGCCGACAAAGGGCCATTTGGCGTAGAAATCCTGGTTGAAGATCAGCCAGCAGGGCAGATTGCCATATTCGAAGCGGCTGACATCCTGCTCATGGAACGCCGCGCCGAAGGCATTGTAGTTCGACGCCTCATTGGTGAAGCGCTTGCCGTGGCGGTTGACCATCAGCGTGCCGGGCATGGTCCGTTCGTAAGTGAGGAGCTGGCGGCCCATCGGGTTGATTTCGGTAGGCACCTCGATCACCGGCATCCACCACGCCTCGCGCATATTGCCCAGCATCGCGCCTGCCCGCATCGCCATTTTCAGCCCGTCGCCGGTATTGGTCTTGATCGACACCGGATGGGTCAGGGGACCGCGCGTGAAGGCGCGGATCATGTCCTTGTTCCATTCAAAGCCGCCGGTGGCGAGGATGACCTGCCCGGCCCTGACGGTGAAGGGACCGTCCGGTCTTTCGAACCGCACGCCCGCGACCGCGCCATCCTCAATCACCAGTTCAAGCGCGCGGCTCTCGGTATGCGGCTCTATCCCGCGATCGAGGCAACCCTTCAGCAACCGGCCGATCAGGGCCAGGCCCATGCCGCGCTCGTCATTGCGGCGGCGTTGTTCCTTCACCTCCGGTGGGGCGGGGGTGGGGACAGGCTTGCCCAGCGTCGTCTCGCCGATGGTGAAGGTGAAGTCGGGATAATAGGGCGATGTGCCGACCCGGTCCTTCCATGCGCCAAGTTCGCCATAGGGGTAGGTCGGGCATTCCAGCGTCCGTCCGCCCTCCGGCATGCCGCCCGGAAATTCCGGGTGATAGTCCGGGAAGTCGGGAATGGAGTAAAATTCGACCGGGGTGCGCGCCTCCAGGAAATTGATCATCTCCGGCCCGGTGTCGATATAGGCCTCGGCCATCGCCGGATCGATCATGCCGTGGGACAGCGACATGAGATAGGTCAGCGCCTTTTCCCGGCTGTCCTCCTTCCCCTCGGCAAGCTCGTGGGGATTGTTGGGTATCCAGATCTGGCCGCCCGACCAGGCGCTGGTGCCGCCGACCGTTTCGGCCTTCTCGAACACGCCGACCCTTGCGCCGCCTTCATGGGCGGTGATGGCTGCGGTCAGGCCCGCCGCCCCCGTGCCCAGGACAATCACGTCATAGTCGTTCATTGCATCCCTCCAGATGGTGCGCCGTTGCGGCGGTCTTCGATGATCAGGTCGGACGCCCGCCAGCCGACGGCCATGGCGGGCGCATTGGTGTTGCCCGAAACCGGGCTTGGCATGATCGAGCAGTCGACGACGCGCAGGCCGTCGACGCCGCGCACCCGCAGCCGATCGTCGACCACGGCGCGATTGTCATTGCCCATGCGGCAGGTCGCCACCGCATGCGTGCCGCAGAGCGAAAGGCGGCGGAAGGCGCGCAATATATCCGCGTCGCTCTCGCACCGCGCGCCGGGCACCAGTTCCTCGCCGACATAGGGGGCGATGGCGGGTTGGCGCATATAGGCACGCATATAGCGGACCATTGCGACGGCGGCGTGCTGGTCCTCCGCCGTCTTCAGCCAGTTCGGCGTTATGGCGAGGGCTGCGTCGGGATCGGGCGAGGCGATCGCGACATCCCCCTCGCTGGTGAGGCGCAGAAGCTGGCCATAGATGGTCAGGCCGGGCACCCGCTCGACATCGGCCAGCGGGACCGGGAAATTGTCGTCGCCGCGCGCGAAGGTGAAGGCGCCCATGTAAAGCTGGGCATCGGGCCGGTCGACCTGCGGCTCGGTGCGCACGAATGCGCCGACCTCGAACGGGCCGGTGGCGAGCGGGCCGGTGCGGGTCGTGTAGTAGCGCAGCACGCTGACGGCGAGGCCAAGCCCGTGGAAATGATGATTGATGCCGCGATCCTTGACGAGGCGGTAGGGCAGGGAGAAGCCCAGATGCTCGCGCATGCGGCGGCCGACATCGGGGCTTTCGGCGACAGGCGCAATGCCAAGGGCGCGCAGGCCCTCCGGGTCGCCGATGCCCGAAAGCTGCAGCAGCTTGGGGCTGAGCAAGGTTCCGGCCGACAGGATAACCTCGCCCTGGGCGCGATAGTCTATCCTCTGGCCGTTCACGCGCGCGGCGACCCCGGTTACGCGCTTGCCTTCGAACAGCACCCGGTCAACCAGCGCGCCGGTGACGATGTGCAGGTTCGGGCGGCTTCGCGCGGGATTGAGGAAAGCGACGGCGGCGCTCTGCCGTTTGCCGCGCTTGATATTGTGGGGGTAGTAGCCGACCCCTTCCTGATCCTCCCGGTTCAGGTCCTCCTTGCGGGTCAGGTCCATCTGCTCACCCGCCTTGATCAGCGCTTCCGCGACTGGATAGCGGAAGGTGCCGGTGGTGACATGGACAGGACCGCCCGCGCCGCGCTGCTCGTCCGCGCCCAGCGCATGATCCTCTATGGAGATGAAGGCCTTCTTCATCTCGGCCCAGCCCCAGCCTGTGCCGCCGCGCGATTCCCAATCGTCATAATCCTCCGGCTGGCCCCGGATATAGATCATGCCGTTGATGGAGCTTGACCCGCCCAGCCCACGGCCCCGCACCCACATTTCGGATGGAGCCATGCCCTCCTCGCGGGGCTGCTGTATGGCGAAATGCCAGGCATGTCTGGGGTCCAGCACCAGCTTGCCCAGGCCCTTGGGCATGTGGATCAGCGGGCTTGTGTCCGGCCCGCCCGCTTCCAGCAGCAGGACGCGGACTGATGGATCGGCGGAAAGGCGGTTCGCCAGCACGCAACCGGCGGACCCGGCGCCGACGATGATATAGTCGTAAACCTCGCTCACAGGGCGCGCCGCCCGGTTGCATTATGCCCGAAATCCGCCATATCCACCTCCTTCCAGCCACTTGCCGGTTCCATTCACGCGCGGACTCCGGCATTTGTAACGGATGTTATATTGATGGCCCCGGCGGCAAAGCTGGGGCTTGTGATAGGTGGTTACCGACAGTCCATGCCTCCCCCCGTCGACCATGAAGCCAGAAGGCGGCATATCGCCGAAATCGCGGCGGACTTGATCGCGGAGGGCGGTCTCGACCAGGCGACCGTGCGCAAGGTGTCGGCTGCCGCGGGATATAGCACGGCGGTGGTCAGCCACTATTTCGCGGACAAGCGCGAGCTTCTGCTGCTGGCCTATCGCGCGGCGGCGCAGGAGACGCAGCGGCGGTTCGATGCGGCGCGCGCCAACGATCCCCGCGACCTGACCGGCGCGCTGGAGGCGTTTCTGCCCATCGATGCGCAGAGCGCGCGGGCGTGGCGGGTCTATTTCGCTTTCTGGAGCGTCACCGCCAGCGACCCGGAACTGGCCGCCGAACAGAAATGGTGGCTGGCGAATGCCCGGCGGATTATCGGGGAAACCGTCCGCGACCGGTTCGGCATGCGGGATGATCTGGAGATGTGCGCCCAGTCGCTGCTGATCATGATGCAGGGGCTGGCGGTGCAGGCCGTGTTCGATCAGGATCAATGGACAGCGGACAAGCAGCACGCCTTTCTGGAAACGCAGGTCCGGCTGATCACTGGCGAGGCGCAAAACCAGTAATAGTGAGAGGCGTTGCCGCACGCATATGCGCCTAGTCTGTCCCTCCCTTCGGAGAGGAGAGCAGAGCGATGGGCCAGCCCGAAAAACATCCGCTGACGATTGATGGGCGGGAGGCGTCCAACCTGCGTGGCGACCCGATCACCGGGGACCGCTATACCTCCAAAGAGTTCATGCAGCGTGAGTGGGACCATATGTGGACCCGCATCTGGCATGTCGCCGGGCGCACGGCGGAGCTGGAGGAGCCGGGCGACTATATCGTCCACGACTTCATGAATGAGAGCGTCTTTTGCGTGGCCCAGGAGGATGGGTCGATCAAGGCCTTCTACAATAGCTGCCGGCATCGCGGCATGCGGCTGGTCAATGACAGCGCGGCGTCGGACAGTTTCCAATGCCCCTATCATGGCTGGATATGGGGCAAGGACGGCGTGCTTGCCTATGCGCAGGACGCGCACGACTTCCCGCAGGGCGACCCGTGCGGCAAGTTGACGCTGAAGGAGCTGCGCTGCGCCACCTGGGGCGGGTTCGTCTGGTATACGATGGACGAGAATGCGCCGGAGCTGCTCGATTTCCTCTCGCCGATCCCCGAAATCTACAAGAATTACCCGATGGATACGGCGGTCCGGGTCTATTGGCTGAAGGTCGACCTCAACACCAACTGGAAGTTCGCGACCGACAATTTCTCCGAAAGCTACCACACCCGCACCGCGCATCCGCAGGTGCCGCCATGGATCGACCAGGATGTCGATACCGCCCGGCATGAAATGTACCCGAATGGCCATGGCCGCACGGTTCAGCCGATGCGCCCCTCGCTGACCGATCGCCTGCCCGACGGCGTGCCGCATCCCTTCGACTATTTCCTGCGCCAGTGGGACATCGATCCCGAAAGCTATCCCGACTATGAGACCAAGGCGATGCAGGGGTGGCTGGACCTGAAGGCGGCCAAGCGGCGGCTGTGGAAGGAGCGGGGCTATGTTCATTATGAGCATATGGACGATGAGCAGATCACTGACAGCCCGCACACGGTGATGTTCCCCAACGTCACCATATCCTTCCTGCCGGACAATCTGGTGTTCTTCCGCACCGAACCGCATGCCACGGACCCCAATAAGTGTACGTTCGACCTGTGGTGCATGGCCTTCCCCGTCGCCGGGCAGACGGAAGTGGAATCGATCATGGCGGGGCCGCAGCCCCTGCGCGAGGCGGAGATGCAGCACCGCGCGTTCGACGACGGCCGCGGCGTGCCGGAAATCGAAGGGCAGATCGTCTATCAGGACATGATGCTGGCGGAGGGCATGCAGCGCGGCATGCATTCACGCGGCTATGAGGACGCTTATCTGACCGGGCAGGAAACCCGTGTCCGCTTCTTCCATGAAGTCCTCAACGATTATCTGGAAGGGCGAAGGTGACAGGGATTGGGAAGGCGCGACCCTCCGGGATGATGGCTCCAGGTTGCGGGCATGATATTATCGGTGTACGCCGCCTTCTTCCCGCGCCATTGCGCTTAAGGCGCACAGGGCGGCGAGGCCCCCAAGCGCCAGGCTGAACGCGACATTCCCCATCGCCCCAACGGCGAGCATGGCCATATCCATGGCTTTTTCTCCATTCGTTTAAACGCAAATTGCGTGGTTGCGCCCCCGCGCTCCTACGGCTTTGCCGGAAGCCTGCCGGTGTCTGTCCCCCGTTGCTTCCTGTCCCCGATGGTGCGGCGCGGGAGCGGAGCGGTCCATCGGGCGGCGGCGAACGGAGGCTGCCAAGAGGCAGGGCGAATGGGTAAATCCGGCGCTTACTGTCGCAGGCCGCATAGTTCCGTTTCGGAGTGAACGGACTTAAATTGCTGTTTACTCAAGGAAAATGGAAATGCGATTCGTTCGCGGTCCTTTGGGGTGCGCCGCGTTAAGCATTTTCATCCGGCCATGATGCATGTTCGTCGCGGCATGTGCGTCCCGGTCGCTTCCCGTGCCGCGATTGTCGCAATGGAGGGGCATCTGCGTCCGAAAGGGCAAATAGGGCCTCCACCGCCCGATGAGGCGCAGATGATGGGAAGGAGCGACAGATGACCGGCAATTATTTCCGCACCGCGATGACGACCCTGGCTGGCCTGTACGTCACCACGATGTTGCTGGCGGCCGCCTGTTCAACGTCCGGCCTGGGGCATGGCGTTCTCGCCTGACAGCGGCGGCTTGGCCAGGCCAAGCGCCTGTTCGATGGACGCTGTATAGCTGGGACCTACCGTGACATTGGTCGAATCCCGCAGGATCAGGGTGACGCTGCGGCCCGCCCGCCGGATTTCCATCACCCGGTCGGGCTGAACGAAAGCCGATCTGTGGACGCGCACGAAAGAGGTGCCGGCCAGCTTCTCCTCCAGCGCCGACATGGTGGTGC
>NZ_MINO01000050.1 GCF_001757355.1 Sphingobium phenoxybenzoativorans | reverse complement strand
AACGGGGTGGGAAGCAGACTGCGGGTTTTTCGAAGACGCCGTGTTCCTGCGAACGCAGGAACCCAGGGTGCAGTAGTGCGACATAACCCTAGGCTCCTGCTTTCGCAGGAGCACAAAGCTATTCAAAAGGTCCGCTTATGGTCGAAGATGGCGCCGTTATTCGTCATCCCGGCGAAAGCCGGGACCCATCTCGCCTTCGGCAGGCGGCTGGCAAGGGGGAGATATGGGTCCCGGCTTTCGCCGGGATGACGGCCAATAGCAGAGCGGAACCTTGCACTTTTGGTCGTTCGCCGACACTTTCAATTTGCCGCTGCGGGGAAACCGGGGTCCTGCCTCTTGCCCGACTGGCGGGGCAACAGGATCGCGGATCACGTCCGGGATGACGATGGCGGCGTATGTGGCGTGTCCGGGCGATTGATGGCGCGTACGAAAAAGGGCGGCCCTTTCGGGACCGCCCTTTCGCTTGTCCGGTGAACCGGAAGAAAGCTTACTTGAGCTCGACGGTCGCGCCGGCTTCTTCAAGCTGCTTCTTGACCTTCTCGGCCTCGTCCTTGCTGACGCCTTCCTTGATCGCCTTCGGAGCCGATTCCACGAGGGTCTTGGCTTCGGTCAGGCCCAGGCCGGTGATGGCGCGGACTTCCTTGATGACGTTGATCTTCTTGCCGCCGTCGCCGGTCAGGATGACGTCGAATTCGGTCTGCTCTTCAGCAGCCGGGGCAGCGGCGCCACCGGCAGCGGCCGGGCCAGCAACGGCGACGGCAGCGGCGGCGGAAACGCCCCACTTCTCTTCCAGAGCCTTGGAAAGCTCAGCGGCTTCGAGGACGGTCAGGGCCGAGAGCTGGTCGACCAGTGCATTGATGTCTGCCATTTTCATATTCCTAATGTCTGCGGGGGCGGACCCCCAGGATTACAACTGAACGATAAGGCGCTTATGCGGCTTCTTTTTCCGCATAGGCGTTGAATACCCGCGCGAGCTGCGCAGCCGGCGCCTGGGTGACGGTTGCGAGCTTGGTCGCCGGGGCCACAAGCAGGCCGACGATCTTCGCACGCAGTTCATCCAGCGACGGCATCGATGCGAGCGCCTTCACGCCGTTCGCATCGAGCAGCACTTCGCCCATCGCGCCGCCAACGATCTCAAGCTTGTCGTTGGTCTTGGCGAAATCGATCGCAACCTTGGCGGCGGCGACCGGATCGGACGAGGAAGCAAGACCCACAGGGCCGGTCAGCATAGAGCCGATGGCGGCGTAAGGGGTGCCCTCGATCGCGATCTTGGCGAGGCGGTTCTTCGTAACCTTGTAGGACGCGCCGGCTTCCCGCATCTTCTGGCGCAGGACGGTCGACTGTGCGACGGTCATGCCGAGATTGCGCGTCACGATGACGACGCCCATCTCGCCCAGATTGGCGTTCAGCGCGGAAACGACCTCAGCTTTCTGATTACGATCCATGCCATTCTCCACTACATCCCGCCGGACCATCCGGCGGGAAAACCCGCACGGCAACGCGAACGCCGCCAGGCGGGGACTTAAAGTCCGAAGGGGAGAGGTTGACGGCCCATATCGTCCGCAAAGGAACGGCAGGCAGACCCGGACGGCGGCAAAGCGCGCCCGGCGAAGAACTTTTCCCCGTCTAGGCTGGACATTAAGAAGGGCAGATTCCCTTCACCAACTGTCTCGGACGGACGCACCCCGAAGGATGCGGTGGCGGGCCTTTAGCGGGATGGGCGCGGTTTGTCACGTGTTTTGTGGGGGTGGGGCTTAGGTGGGGGCGCGTCTCGTTTACACCGAGACTGTCGGAGGTTCTTTGAACCGTTCGGGCTGAGCCTGTCGAAGCCCTGCACTTTCTTTGCGAGGCAGGTGAGGCCCCAAGAGAAAGGCAGTCCTTCGACAAGCTCAGGACGAACGGTAGTGGGAGGAAAAGGAGAGAGGGGTTGTAACGTGATCGGATCGGATATTTTTCGTCATGCCAGCGAAGGCTGGCATCTCAGGCGGCCTGAAGTATGTTTCCCGGATGGCGCGGGGCGGGTGGACCTACATCATGACGAACAAGCCACGCGGCGTTCTTTACGTCGGTGTTACCGCGGACATTGCGGCGCGCGTTTTGCAGCACCGCAGTGGTTCCGGGTCGGATTTTTGCCGGAAATATAATCTGACCCGGCTGGTATTGGCCGAACCGCATGAAGACATTGAATGGGCGATAGCGCGGGAAAAGGCATTGAAGGCTTGGCGGCGGGAATGGAAAATCCGTTTGATCGAGGAGGTGAATCCTGAGTGGGAGGATTTGTTCGAACGGATTATCTAGCGGCCTGAGACCCCAGCCTTCGCTGGGGTGACGGGTTTTGGTTAGGCGCCGCTAAATCTCCCCTCCCTGCAAGGCAGGGGCCGGGGGTGGGTTCGCCGCGTAGCGGCGTTCCTACCTTGCGGATGGCAGGGAGGCTCGCTTCGCTCGCTACCCACCCCCTGACCCCTCCCTTGCAGGGAGGGGAGTGTTTGGGAAACCGTATAGGGAAGGCGGAGACGGTTGGTGAGCACCGCGATACCGATCGGCCATGATATAGACCCATCCGCCCTGCTGCGTTTTTGCCATTTCACGAGTTTCAGAAAAGCGGGACCCCGGGTCAAGCCCGGGGTGACGAAGAGTGGGAGATGCGTTTTCTATTGCAGACGTTCGCCCAAAGCTTTCCGGCGCACTGGAAAGTCATCGCGGGGGAGTCACAGAAAAAGGCCCCATCCTTGCGGACGGGGCCTTTTCATGTCTGGTCCTGAACCGAAGATCAGGCCGAGGCGACTTCCGTCACGTCGACTTTCACGCCCGGGCCCATCGAGGAGGACAGGGCGATCTTGCGGACATATTTGCCCTTCGAGCCGGTCGGCTTCGCCTTCACGATCGCGTCGACGAAGGCGTCGAAATTCTTGCGCAGGTCAGCGGCCGAGAAGCTCGCCTTGCCCAGACCGGCGTGGATGATGCCGGCCTTTTCCACGCGGAATTCGATCTGGCCACCCTTGGCGGCCTTCACGGCTTCGGCGACGTTCGGGGTCACGGTGCCCAGCTTCGGGTTCGGCATCAGGCCCTTGGGACCCAGCACCTTGCCGAGACGGCCGACCAGGCCCATCATGTCCGGCGTCGCGATGACGCGCTGGAAATCGATGTTGCCGGCCTGGATGCTCTCCAGCAGGTCTTCCGCGCCAACCACGTCAGCGCCGGCGGCGGTCGCCGCATCGGCCTTGTCGCCACGGGCGAACACGGCGACGCGCACGGTCTTGCCGGTGCCGGCGGGCAGGGTGACGACGCCGCGGACCATCTGGTCGGCGTGGCGGGGATCGACGCCCAGGTTGATCGCCACCTCGACGCTCTCGTCGAACTTGGCGGTCGCGTGGGTCTTGATCAGCGCCAGCGCCTCGTCAACGCCGTGCAGCTTGTCCTTGTCGATGGCGGCGCTAAGAGCCTTCGCCTTCTTCGTGATCTTCGCCATGTCTTAGCCCTCCACCACTTCGAGGCCCATCGCGCGGGCGGAGCCTTCGATGATCTTCGTCGCCGCGTCGATGTCATTCGCGTTCAGGTCGGCCATCTTGGCCTGCGCGATTTCGGCGAGCTGCGACCGCTTGATCTTGCCAGCGACGACCTTGCCGGGTTCCTTCGAGCCGGACTTCAGGTTCATCGCCTTCTTGATCAGATAGGTCGCGGGCGGCTGCTTGGTGGTGAAGGAGAAGCTGCGGTCGGCATAGACGGTAATGATGGTCGGCAGCGGCGTGCCCTTTTCCATCTTTTCCGTCGACGCATTGAACGCCTTGCAGAATTCCATGATGTTCACACCGCGCTGACCCAGCGCCGGGCCGATCGGCGGCGAGGGGTTGGCGGCTCCAGCGGGCACCTGGAGCTTGATATAGCCCGTAATCTTCTTGGCCATCTTTACTCACTCTGTTGCTGGACGGACCCGAAGGCTCGTCCGGTTCAAGTTTAGCGGTTCTGACGGTAGGCCGAAGCCTTCCTCCCGCACGCATTCCCGGTTGCCCGGAAATTCCGTTTTCCGTCATGCCGGACTTGATCCGGCATCCCGCTTCTTTCGGCGTATCGAAGAAAGCGGGACCCCGGATCAAGTCCGGGGTGACGGTATATATCGTGACGTCACACCCAGACGCCCTGGATCCCGGCTTTCGCCGGGACACGAATTGGCCAATTATTTGGCCAATTCTACCTGTTCGAAGTCCAGCTCGACCGGGGTCGCGCGGCCGAAGATCGAGACGGAGACCTTTACGCGGCTCTTTTCGAAATCCAGTTCCTCGACTGTGCCGTTGAAGCTGGCGAACGGGCCGTCCAGCACCTTGACGCTGTCGCCAATCTCGTAATTGACGTTGATCTTGTGCTTGGGCGCGGCGGCGGCTTCCTCCTTGGTGTTGAGGATGCGCGCGGCCTCCGCCTCGCTGATCGCCTGCGGCTTGCCGGAGGAGCCGAGGAAGCCCGTCACCTTCGGCGTGTTCTTGACGAGGTGATAGACATCGTCGTTCATCGACAGCTTGGCGAGGACGTAGCCGGGGAAGAATTTCCGCTCCGACTGAATCTTCTTGCCGCGGCGCACCTCGGTCACGGTCTCGGTCGGCACCTCGACGGATTCGACGAGCTGGGCGAGGCCCAGGCGCTCGGCATCGGCCACGATCTGGTCGCGGACCTTGTTCTCGAAGCCTGAATAAGCGTGGATGATGTACCAGCGCGCCATGTTAATCCTTCAAATGTTCCCTACCGCGTTCAGGCTTGCCCTGCGGCGAAGCTGAGCAGCCACTTCACGATCGCCCCGAAAAAGGTGTCGATGCCGAAGAAGAAGATGCCGAGAATCGACGTCATGATCACCACCATCACGGTCGTCATCATCGTTTCCCGCCGCGTCGGCCACACGATCTTGCCGGCCTCTGCGCGCACCTGATTGACGAATTCGCCCGGAGAAGTCTTTGCCATCTTTCGTGCTCAACCCGTTCAAAACAAACGCCAAACCGCGAAGCAATACGCCGCCCTCCGGGCCTCGCCGCTTTTTCGGCGCCCCGGATGCGGCCACTGCTTCGCGACCAATTCCCGCGAGCCCATAAACCCATGCCGTTTCCGGCGCAAGGCCGGCGCAAAGGTTCGTGGCAGGAGTGGAGGGACTCGAACCCCCGGCATTCGGTTTTGGAGACCGACGCTCTACCAGCTGAGCTACACTCCTGTATCCCGCGAGAGGGGCGCTTTAGACAAGGGGGCGGGGGAGGGCAAGGGGAGAATGGGGCGGCGGGAGTTGCGTGATCGGTATGTAAATACCGTTCGGGTTGAGCCTGTCGAAACCCTGCACTTTTGGGAGTGAAGGACAGCCCTTCGACAAGCTCAGGGCGAACGGTATTTGATGCCCGCAATTGGCATCATGTTTTGGCGAATCCCAATCCGGGATCATGCCGCTCCGCCGGCCAAGACCATGCCTTGATTCCGTACCCGCTTTATGTTTCTCTCTGTTTCTCCGTTGGACCCGGCATGCCGGGTGGCTAGTCCGGGCGCCTAACCCCCGGTAACCGTTTGTCATTCGTCCCAGTTTCCAAGACTGCGACCGAGTAACGGTGATGGCCGTCCAACAATTTCGCGCTACGCCCGGAATCCCTTTCGCAGCCCCTTTGCGGGCTGGCGATGCCGCACATCCGCAGCATCGCTCAGGCGTCATCGTCCTTCCGGCAACCGCAGCGCGCTTCCGGGGCCGTCCGCACGGCCTCTCATCCTGTCGTTTCTTCCATCAGGAGCATTGCGCATGAGGAAAATCATCAAGACGCTGGCCCGTATCGCCGGTCTGGAAAAGCCCGCCCATGCGGCGTGGATGACGCTGAAGGCCAAGGGGCTGACGCCGTGGGTGCCTCTGGTGCCGGAGGATGATTTCCGCCGCTGCGTGAAGGCCGCCATCCGCAGCCTGGACCTGAGCGGCGATCCGGCGGCCTTTGGCGACTATCTGGAGTTCGGGGTCAGCCGGGGCAGCTCGCTCGCCTGCGTTCACAAGGTCCTGTCCGAAGCGGGGATGACGCAGGCCCGGCTGATCGGGTTCGATTCCTTTGAGGGGATGCCGTCGGGATCGGAAGCGGAAGGCTGGACCGAGGGCGACTTCCGGTCGACGCTGCCCGCCACCAAACGGCATCTGGCGAGCAAGGGCGTGAATCTGAACCGCGTCGAACTGGTCAAGGGATGGTTTGACGACACGTTGAACGATGGCACGCGCGACCGGCTGAACCTGTCCCGCGCCGGGCTGATCATGATCGACTGCGACATCTATTCGGCGTCGAAACAGGCGCTGGAGTTCTGCGAACCGTTCATCGGGGAGCAGGCGATCATCATGTTTGATGACTGGGGATGGGCCGAGCAGATGGGCAAGGCCGGGCAGAAAGAGGCGTTCGCCGAGTTCCTGGCGGCGCACCCGTCTTTGAAGGCGAGCGCGCTTGCGGGCTATAACGCCTCATCCCGCATCTTCCATGTGCGGCGCGAGGCGGTTGTGGCCAAGGCGCGGAAGCGGACAAGAAAGGCGATGCCCGCATGCGTGCTGGCGATGGCCATCCCGATGGCGGCCGGGGCGGAATTTCTGGAGGCGTTGCCGGTCTGAGGGACCAGCGCGCGCGTCCCATGCCGTCCCCCATGCCGCCCCCCATGTCGCCCCCACGCCGCCCGCCCCGCGAGGGGTGAGGCGGCGGCCCGATAGGGCGACGCTTTTCTGTTCCCGCTTGCCAGCCGACATGCTTTAAGGCGGGGAAGATGACGATCGACCCGCTCCTGTTGCTGCAGGCCTATGCCATCGGTGTGTTCCCGATGTCCGACGACCGGGATGCGGAAGAAATCTACTGGGTGGAGCCGAAGCAGCGGGCGATATTGCCGCTGGACGGGTTTCGCCTGTCGCACTCGCTGGCCAAGACGGTGCGGCGGGAGCGGTTCCGGGTCACGGTGAACGCCGACTTCGCCGGAGTCGTCGCCAAATGCGCCGAGGTGGCGGAGGACCGGCCGTCGACCTGGATCAACCGGCAGATCGAGGCGGCCTATGGCAATCTGCATGCGCTGGGTTTCGCGCATTCGGTGGAATGCTGGGAAGGCGAGGAACTGGTCGGTGGGCTTTACGGCGTGGCGCTGGGCCGGGCGTTCTTCGGGGAGAGCATGTTTTCCCGCCGGACGGATGCGTCGAAGGTCGCGCTGGCCTGGCTGGTGGGGCATATGCGGGCGGGGGGCTTCACCCTGCTCGACTGCCAGTTCATGACCGATCACCTCCGCTCGCTGGGTGCGGTGGAGATCAGCCAGAAAGCCTATCTGGTGTTGCTGGGCGAGGCGGTCGAAGGCGTGCCGTTCGCGGCCGGGCGCGGCCTGCTGGGCGCGGGTGCGGCCGGCGCGGCGTCGGCATTGTTCCCGGTGGCGGCGTCGGCGGCATCACCGGACGCGCTGCGGCGTGACCCGCCCTTGTCGCCAAGCTTCACTGTGTCGGGGCCGGTTTCCGGCCATTCCATCGTGCAGCTCTTGACCCAGACGTCATAGATGGGGTGCTGAACCACATTGCGTTCCGGGCGGTTCCTGAACAGCCAGCCGGAAAAGACGCGCCGCCACTTGTCGTCTGCGGCGCTGCGCACGTCGAGTTGAACGAAAGCGCCGGTTTCAGGGGTGTTTTCCCAGGGAGCCGTCTGTTCGCAGGCCTGCAGGCGGACGATGGCGTCGCCGACGCGCAGCGCCTCGCCAGGCTTCATCTTCAGGTCGCGGGTCAGGCCATTGCGCTTGTTGAGCAGGCCGACAATGGCGACCCGCTCCTTCATCGGCGTGCCCAGCAGTTCCGCGTCGCGGCTGACCGTGACCTTGCCGCCCTCGACCCGCACCGGGCCGGACTGATTGGCTTGCGGAAGCTCGTCTCCACTGCCGCAACCGGCAAGGAGGAGCAGGAGCGGCAGGGTCGCCCCCGCCGTCAGCCGGATCATGATGCGTCGGGGCTCCATGCCTCATAGTCGCCGGTCGCGGCGGCGCGGCGGCCGCCCATCTCGATCGATCCGCTGGGGCGATAGGCCGTGGCGAGACCGGTCTGGTTCGGCGTGAATTCCTTTTCCCAGATGCGGGGCGGGGGCAGGAAGCTTTCCGGCGCGCCCTCAATGCTGTGGTGCAGCCAGCCATGCCATTCGGCGGGCACGCGGCTGGCGTCGTTCGGGCCGTTATAGATCACCCAGCGGCGGGTGCGGCCCATCACGTCGACGCCGCCCTCATAATAGACATTGCCGGCATGGTCCTCACCCACCTTCGATCCCTTGCGGGAGGTGTAGAAAGAGGTGCCGATGGTGGCGCCGTCCCACCAGGTGAAGATTTTCGCGAGGATTCCCATGAGGGATGCGCTTAGCCGTTCGCGGCCCGGCTTGGCAACAGCCTATTGAAGCTCAGGGCGGGTCGGCATTCAGCGCTGGCGGGCTGCAAATGGCAATTCCCCGAGCTTCCGGTGCTCACGTACTTTAAGTACGCTCCGCTCCGGCTCTCAGGAAATCACCATTTTCGCCACGCCATCATCTGAATGACGCCCCACCCTGCAACCATGAACCGCGCGGCGGGCGACCAGGATGAACAAGGCGGCGAGCAGGAAGGGCGCGATGGGGATGTGGAGGCCGATGGCGAGGCTGCGGCCGACGAGCGGGAGCAGGAAGGCGGCGGCCATGACGAGCTTTTCATAAGGCAGGAAGCCGGTGCGCCGCCCCTCCACCAGCAGCCAGCCGAGCGGCAGGGCGATCCAGGTCAGGTCGTAATCGAACACGAAGGGCGTCGCGAGGATGGCGGCGAGGGCGAAGGCGGCGTTCTGCGCCATGGCGGGCGCGCGCAGGCGGGCGAGGGCGACGAGAGTGAGCGCGGCGGCGATGCCGATGGCGGCCTGCGCGGCGTAAGCCTGAGTCAGCGATCCGCCCGCCACGCGGACGGCGGCGAAGGCGCTCTGCATCTTGGCGGGATCGACCAGCCCCTGTTCGAGCGTCTGACGGGCAAGGGCGCTGTCGGCGAGGAAGCCGTGCCATGCCTCCGGCCCGAAGGCGAGGAAGGACAGGGCGGCCCAGAGGACTGCGCCAAGGCCGGTGGCGAGGAAGGCGCGCCATTCACCCCTTGCGGCAAGGGCGAGGGGGAGCAGGATCGCGAGATGCGGCTTGATGACCAGCGCGCCCAGCAGCAGGCCCGCCAGCCAGGGGCGCTTGCGGTCCATCAGGATCAGGCCGCCGCCCGCCAGCGCGGCGGTCAGGAAGCCGTTCTGGCCGTGACCGGCATTGATGAGCACCGCCGGGAAGGCGAGCATGGCGATCCAGATATGGGGATCATCGGTCCAGGCGCGCAGCATCTTGAGATAGGCGAGGCCGGTGAGGCCGACCCACACCGCCAGCGCCGCGGCATAGGGCAGCAGGGCGAGCGGCAGACAGGCCAGCAGATAGGGCGGCGGATAGAAGAAGGCGAAATAGCCGGGGTCCCAGCCCATGACGGCGATCTGTGCGGCGTGGTGGGCGGACGGGTCATAGGGCGCGGCGGGATTTCCCGCGAGGGCGAGTTGGGAGGCTGTCCAGAAGCTGAGGAAATCCGGGCCGAGCGGTTCGCCGTTGGGGGATTTGCCGGAGTGGGAGGCGAGGGTCCAGAGCAGGGCGGCGAGCGGCAGCAGGATGGCAAGGAGGCGCGCATAGCCGCGTGCGCGGCTGTCGCTCAGCCATTGCGCCTCGATGACGATGTTCCGGAAGATGCCGCGTCCCATGGGCGGGATATAGCTAATGGGGCGTTCATATTTGGTTAGCAGGGTGGGGGTTCCGAATTATTTGCCGTTCGTCCTGAGCGAAGTCGAAGGACCCGGCCGAATGGAGTGAGGCGCTTCGCTCCGCTCAGCAGAGGGCTTCGACTTCGCTCAGCCCGAACGGATGGGGGTATTGGAGATTGGTGAAAAACGCAGCGTGCTCCTGCGAAAGCAGGAGCCCAGTTCAGACGGCGGGACTGGACTCCTGCCTGCGCAGGAGTACGGCGCTTATCTTCTAGCGCCCGTTCGCCGGGCAGAAATTCAAACTGTCCCATGCCTCATCCGGCCGGGCGGGGGCGGCGCAGTTGCCCCATTGGACCGTCGCCTTGTCGTCGATGCCGAGTTCGGCCGCGCGGCCGCCCGCCAGTTCGACGATGCCGGCGACCGGCACGCCCGCCGACACCGGCTCCCGCGAATAGGGTTTCGTATTGGCGGCGAGCAGGGCGATGGTGCCGTCCGTCCGCACGAAGATCATGTCGAGCGGGATGAAGGTATTCTCCATCCAGAAACTCGCGGTGCGCGGCGGCGACATCGGGAACACCATGCCGCCATCGGGGGAGAGGGACTTGCGGAACATCAGGCCCTTGGCCTGTTCTTCCTTGGTCAGCGCGATCTCGACGTCGAAGCGGTGCGCCTTGCCATTGGCGGTGATGATGAGGGGGATGGTCGCCGGGCGGGCGGTTGACGTCGCGGTGGCTGCCGCGGAATTGGCATTGTCCTGCTTGTCGGCCGTGGCGGAGCAGGCGGCGAGGAGGATGAGCGGGGCGAGGAAGGAAAGGCGCATGGGGGGGCTTATAAGGGCGCTCCCCTCACTCGTCACCCCAGCGGATGCTGGGTCTCAGGCGGTTGCGGGAAAAGCGGGACCGCCCTCTATGTGCTTCTACGAAAGCAGGAGCCTATTCCCGCGGTCTGAACTGGGCTCCTGCTTTCGCAGGAGCACATATCTGGTCCCACGGTGATTTTGCGGGAGAGGGCTTTCACCCCTCCTCCGGCATTTCGCCTGGTTCGGCGTTCACCCATGCCCTTGCCGTCGCGAAGTCGTGGCCGGCGCGCAGGAAGGCGGCTATCTGTTTTTCGCGGACGTCGCGTTCGGCCGGGTCGCGGGCGAAGGGGCCGATGCGCTTGCGGCGGGCGAAGGCCTGCGCGGCGGCCCATTTGCCGGATGCGGCTTCGTCCTCCGCCTCCGCGCGGTCGGGTTCCTCGACCCCGGCGGCGCGCAGCGCTTCTCCGATGCGCCTTGCGCCATAGCCGCGCCGTCCGAGCGCGGCGCCCTTCATGACGGCAAAGCCCGCATCGTCGACATAGCGCAGCTCCGCCATGCGCGCGACGATCGCCTCCGGGTCGGCGGGGCGGTCTCCCGCCCAGCCCCGTTCCCGCAATTTGCGGTGAAGATAGGCCGCGAGCTTCGCCCGCGTGGTGGCGTAGCGCCCGACATAGCGTAAAGCCATTTCGTTCAGCCGCGCGTCATCCAGGGGCGGTATGGGCCGTTTTTCGCGGGTTTTCGCTGAGTTTTGGGTCACGCGCCATCTTTGTGCCACAGTCGGGCCGGAATTTGAACGCGCCTTGTGGGCTAGAAGCGCAGGCTGGAGTGCAGTATGCGGTTCCATCCGGTAACAATAAAATAGCCGGGGGCACCAGAAACCTTATGGATAGTGACATTGGGTGAAACCAGTATGACGGGTTCGCGGACCAACCTGATTGCCACACCGACGCAGGACGAATTGCCGCGTCGCTTTTCGGATTTCGCTACGCTTGGCGAGGCGCTGGATTATGCAGCGTCCGGCAAACGCGGGCTGAATTTCCACGATCCGCGCGGCAATCTGGCGCAGGCCTACAGCTATGCCGAGCTGCGCAGCGACGCCATCGAATGCGCCTATCGCCTGATCGCGCACGGCGTGCGGCCGCATGACCGCATCGCCCTGATCGCCGAGACCGGGCCGGAATTCGCGCAGATGTTCTTCGGCATCGTCTATGCGGGCGCATGGCCGGTGCCCTTGCCGCTGCCGACCAGCTTCGGCGGCAAGGAAAGCTATATCGACCAGCTCGTCGTCCAGCTTTCAAGCTGCGACCCCAAGGCGCTGTTCTTCCCCGACGAACTGTCCGACATGGCGGCGGAGGCCGCGCGGCAGAAAGGCGTGGAGCCGATATCCTATCAGGCGTTCATCGCCACCGAGGCGCGGCAGTGCCCGCTGCCCCAGGCGGCGAGCGAGGATATTGCCTATCTGCAATATAGCAGCGGATCGACCCGCTTCCCGCATGGCGTCGCCGTCACTCACCATGCGCTGCTGAGCAACCTGTCGGCGCACAGCCACGGCATGGAGCTGCAGGACAGCGACCGCTGCATAAGCTGGCTGCCCTGGTATCATGACATGGGTCTGGTCGGCTGCTTCCTGTCCGTCGTCGCCAATCAGGTGTCGACCGATTACATGAAGACCGAGGATTTCGCCCGCCGTCCGCTGGCGTGGCTGGACCTGATCAGCCGCAATGAAGGCACCTCGATCAGCTATTCGCCGACCTTCGGCTATGACATCTGCGCCCGGCGCATGTCCAGCCAGACCAAGGCGGCCGACCGGTTCGACCTGTCCCGCTGGCGGCTGGCGGGCAACGGCGCCGACATGATCCGCCCGGATGTGATGCAGAGCTTCGTCGATGCATTCGGCGATGCGGGCTTCGCGCCGACCGCTTTCCTGCCGAGCTATGGCCTGGCCGAAGCGACGCTGGCCGTCACCATCATGCCGCCGGGCGAGGGCATTGTCGTCGAGCTGGTCGAGGAAACCGACCTGTCGGGCGGCGACGCGCTGGAGGGCCGCCCGCAGCGGTTCCGCGCCATCGTCAATTGCGGCAAGCCCGCCAAGGACATGATCGTCGAAATTCGCGACGAGGACGGCTCCGTGCTGGCCGACCGGCGCATCGGCAAGGTGTGGACCACCGGGCCGAGCCTGATGGTCGGCTATTTCCGGGATCAGGAGGCGACCGACGCCTGCATGGTCGACGGATGGCTGGACACCGGCGACATGGGCTATCTGGGCGACGGCTATCTCTACATTGTCGGCCGCGCCAAGGACATGATCATCATCAACGGCAAGAATCACTGGCCGCAGGACATCGAATGGGCCGTGGAGCAGCTTCCCGGCTTCAAGCAGGGCGACATCGCCGCCTTTGCGATCACGACGCCGGGCGGCGAGGAAGCGCCCGCCGTGCTGGTGCATTGCCGCACGTCCGACAATGAGGAGCGTTCGCGCTTGCGCGACCAGATCCGTGAGCGGGTGCGGGCCATCACCGGCATGAACTGCGTCGTGGAGCTGGTGCCGCCGCGCACGCTGCCCCGGACAAGCTCAGGCAAACTCAGCCGGTCGAAGGCGCGGAACCTGTATCTTTCCGGCGAAATCCGGCCTTACGACATCGCTGCCTGACGAAATTAACCCATTTCGGGCACTTTTTCGCAGAAATACGACGAATTGGGGGCTTGCGCTTACCGGTTGCTAACCTTGGGTCGTCTAGACCGCAGGCGTGACGTCGGAAATCAAGCACTCCCAATCCGGGCCCGCCCCCGAAAAGCTCCCGCTGCTCGTGCTTGCGGGGTTCATGAAGCCGCGCGCGGTCGATGCCGAGAAGCTGTACCGCGCTCAGCTCTGGTCCTCCGACCGGCTGATGATGCTGCGGGTGGTGCTGTATCTTTCCGCCCTGGTGTTCGTCTGGAGCATATTCTACGCCACCGCCGATATCCGCGCGCTGCTCGGCTGGACGGCGTTTGCGATGCTGTTCATCCTTCTGCCCGCGCGCCAGAGCCGCGAGCGAATCCGGCACGAATATGCCGGGGTGACTGGCCGGTCCGTCATCGTTCACGGCCTGACCGCCATGGGGCAGGGCCTGTCCTGGACCGCGGCGATGCTGATGCTGGGGCGGGATGCGGATGCGGCGCAGGTCGTTGCGATCTGGACATTGACAAGTTGCCTGATGGTGGGCGCGGCGGTCGCTTTCGCGGCCTTGCCCTTCGCCACGATCGGTTTCCTGCTGCCCACCGGGGTCGGCAGCATCCTGCTGTTCTGGGACATGAAGCAGTTGCCCGCGCTGGTCGCCTGCTACGCGCTGGTCCTGCTGATCGCGAGCCTCAAGCATGCGCGGGAGTTCGGCAAGCAACTGAGCACCAGCACCGAGCTGGAGGAAAAGAGCGCGGTCGTCAGCCTGCTGCTGCGCGAATATGAGGATACCGGGTCCGACTGGCTGTGGCAGACCGACGCCGCCCGGCGGATCAACGGCGTGTCGTCGCGCTTCGCCAGCATCATGGGCGTCGAGCCGGCCGAGCTGGAAGGCAAGCCGCTGGTGCAGATCCTTGCGGGCAGCGCATGGGAAAGCGGCAAGTTCGCCGCCGCCCTGCACGACCTGGCCGAGAAGCTGAAACGGCGCGAGAGCTTCAGCAACATCATCATTCCGGTCGAGATCGCCGGCGAAATCCGCTGGTGGGAATTGTCCGCCTCTCCGCGCGTGGACGAGAAGGGCGCCTATCTGGGGTTCCGCGGCGTCGGCTCCGACGTGACGGTGCAGCGCGAATCGGCCGACAAGATCGCGCAGCTCGCCCGTTTCGACGCGCTGACCGACCTGCCCAACCGTCTGCAACTGTCCGACGCGCTGCAAAGCGCGCTGGAGGGCGTTGAGCGGTGGAACAGCCGCTGCGCCTTCCTGATGATCGACCTCGACCGGTTCAAGGCGGTGAACGATACGCTGGGCCATCAGATCGGCGACCGGCTGTTGCAGCGGGTCGCGGAGCGGCTCCGCCAGGTCTGTTCCAGCAACGAGCTGTGCGGGCGCATCGGCGGCGACGAGTTCGCCATCGTCATCCGCGAAGTGGTGGACACCCATTATGTCGATCAGGTCGCGGAAGCGACGATCGAGCTGCTGTCGCGCCCCTATGAGGTCGATCAGCATACGCTCTATATCGGCGCGAGCATCGGGTCGGCCCTCGCCCCGCGCGACGGGCGCACGACCGAGACGCTGATCCGCAGCGCCGACCTTGCGCTGTATCGCGCCAAGGAGGAAGGCGGCGGCAAGCATTGCCATTATGAGCCGAGGCTGCACCTGCATGCCGAGGAGCGCCGCACGCTGGAGGTTGCGCTGCGCGAGGCGCTGGAGAAGCAGCAGCTCAGCGTCGTCTATCAGCCGGTGGTGAACGCCAAGTCCGGCGCGGTCGAAGGGTTCGAATCGCTGATCCGCTGGACCCACCCGGAAATGGGGCCGATCTCGCCAGCCAAGTTCATCCCGGTGGCCGAGGATGCGCGCCTGATCGCGCCGATCGGCGAATGGGTGCTGCGCACCGCCTGCCATGAAGCGATGCACTGGCCCGCCAATGTCCGTGTCGCCGTGAACGTCTCCGCCGAGCAACTAAGCCATCCCAGCTTCGTATCGACGGTGATGTCGGCCCTGGCCCAGTCCGGCCTGCCCGCGCACCGGCTGGAGCTGGAAGTTACCGAGAGCGTGTTCATGCGCGACGACACCAGCGCGACGCAGGTGCTGGAGCAGATATTGGCGCTGGGCATCAAGCTGTCGCTCGACGATTTCGGCACCGGCTATTCCTCGCTCGGCTATCTCAGCCGCACGCGGTTCAGCACGATCAAGGTGGACCGCAGCTTCGTGGTCGGCGCATCGCGGAACGTGCCCGAAAGCCTGGCCATCGTCCGCGCCGTGGTGGCGCTGGCGGAAAGCCTGGGCATGGCGACGACGGCCGAGGGCGTCGAGACCGAGAGCGAGGTCGAGATGGTCAACCGGCTGGGATGCACCAAGATCCAGGGCTATTATTTCGGCCGTCCGATGCCGGCGGAGGAAGCCCGGTCGCTGTTCGGCAGGGGCGGCATCAGCGCGGTGGCGTGAGATAGGCTACAGGGCAAACCATAACCCGTTCGCCCTGAGCTCGTCGAAGGGCTGCACTTCTCAAGATAAGGACAGGGCTTCGACAGGCTCAGCCCGAACGGGTTGAGGGTTGGCGGTTATTCAAACTACCCCTTGGCCAGCCGCCGCTCTATTCCGGTCCACAGATTGGCGAACTCCCGCGCGGCGGGGCTTGTCGGGGCGAACTCGCCCAGCGGTTTGTGCTTCACCGTCATCTGCTCGACGGCGCTGGCCATGGGCATGACCGGCCAGCTCGGCTGTTCCTCCAGCGCCGCGCGGTGCAGGCCGCGGCGGCGGTCGACCATTGAAAAGACCGGCAGGATCGGCGCATGCCGTCCGCCGCGCTGCACCAGATAGCGCGCAACCTCGCCCAGCGCGCGCTGAGAGAGCGGGGCGGGGATCACCGGCACGATCACAAGATCGGCGGCGCGCAGCACCTGTTCGCTGGTTTCGGTGAGGCCGGGCGGGCAATCGAGGATGATCCGGTCATATTCCTTGCCCAGCGTCTCGATAAGCTTCGCCAGGCGCTTCTTCTTGCCCAGGTCGAACAGCAGGCGGTCCAGGCCGCGCAGGGACGTGTCGGCGGCGATCAGGTCTATGCCGGGCACGGTGGACGGGCGGATCAGCGAGCGGACGTCGACATCCTTGCTGAAGATCGCCTGCGCCGCGTCGCGGCCGGACCGGTCGGCGGACAGCAGCCATGTGGCGGCCGCTTGCGGATCAAGATCCCACAGCAGCGTGCGGCGTTTCGAGATGACGGCCGACGCCCAGGACAGGTTGATCGCGAAGGTCGTCTTACCGACGCCCCCCTTCAGGCTGTAGACCGCGATCGTGGCCAAATCGACGTCCTTGCTCATGACGGCAAGGCTATGCCCGCGCGCCTTCTTTGGGAAGGCTAAACATGGGATTTGTTACGGATTGGAGACGGGGCGAAGCGACTCTGTGCACCGTCCGCATTGTTTCGTCACCCCGGGCCTGACCCGGGGTCCCGCTGAACTTCCGTTTTTTTAAGAAAGCGGGATCCCGGATCAAGTCCGGGATGACGAGGGTTGAGGGCGGTCGCGAATCCGTCAGAGGATTTCGAGCATCGTCTTGCGCAGAGGCAAGCCCCTCACCCTCCCGTCGCTACGCGACAGGCCCCTCCCTCTCCCGCAAGCGGGAGAGGGGTGATCGTCAGAGGATTTCGCGGATGGCTTCCGGCGGGCGGCCGATGCGGACGCCTTTTTCCGTGATGACCAGCGGGCGCTCGATCAGGATCGAGTGCTGCGCCATCGCGTCGAGGATGGCGTCGTCGCTGGCGTTGGCGAGGCCAAGCTCCTTCGCGATATCCTCGCCCTTGCGCAGGCCGTCGCGCGGGGCGATGCCGGCGCGGGCATAGGCGGCGGAGAGGTCCGCGCGGCTCGGCGGGGTCTTGAGATATTCGACGACCTCGACTTCGACGCCGGGTGCATCTTCAAGAATGGCCAATGCCTGACGCGATTTGGAGCAGCGGGGGTTGTGCCAGATTGTCGCTTTCATGCCGCCTCCGGTGTGTGTCCTACGTCCGTTCGTATCGAGCGAAGTCGAGATACGGAAGCGCGAGGCTTCTCGACTGCGCTCGAAGCGAACGGAGGTGGTGAAAGATCTCAGTTCGAGGTATCGCCGTCCCGATCCAGTTGGCCAGTTCTACTCCTCACGATCCAGCCATTCCTCCAGCCACTTGATCGTATAGTCGCCGTTCTGGAATTCCGGGTCGCGGAGCAGTTTCTGGTGGAGGGGGATCGTGGTTTTCATGCCCTCGATCACATATTCCTCCAGCGCGCGCTTCAGGCGCATGATGCAGCCTTCGCGGGTGCGGCCGTAGACGATCAGCTTGCCGATCATGCTGTCATAATAAGGCGGCACCCTGTAGCCCTGATAGAGACCGCTATCGACGCGGACGTGCATGCCGCCGGGGACATGGTAGCTGGTCACCGTGCCGGGCGAGGGCGCGAAGGTCTTGGGGTCCTCCGCATTGATGCGGCATTCGATGGCGTGGCCGGTGAAGCGCAAATCTTCCTGCTCGACGGACAGCGGACGGCCCTCCGCGACGCGGATCTGCTCACGGACCAGATCGACGCCGGTGATCATCTCGGTCACGGGATGCTCGACCTGGAGCCGGGTGTTCATCTCGATGAAGTAGAATTCGCCATCCTCATAGAGAAACTCGATGGTGCCCGCGCCGCGATAGCCCATATCGGCCATCGCCTTGCGCACGATCTCGCCCATGCTGTTGCGGACTTCGGACGAGATGACGGGGGAGGGGGCCTCCTCCAGCACTTTCTGGTGGCGGCGCTGGAGCGAGCAGTCTCGCTCGCCGAGGTGGATGGCGTTGCCCTTGCCGTCGCCGAACACCTGAAATTCGATGTGGCGGGGATTGCCGAGATATTTTTCGAGATAGACGGTGGCGTCGCCAAATGCGGCTTTCGCTTCGCTGCCCGCCTGGAGCATCAGGGTTTCGAGCTGGTCTTCGGACTCGCACACCTTCATGCCGCGCCCGCCGCCGCCCGAGGCCGCCTTGATGATAACGGGATAGCCGATCTTCTTCGCGATCGCCTTGGCTTCCCCAATGTCGCTGATCGCGCCATCGGAGCCGGGGACGAGCGGCAGGCCGAGCGCGCCGGCTGTCCGCTTCGCCTCCACCTTGTCGCCCATGATGCGGATATGCTCCGGCTTCGGGCCGACAAAGGCGATGCCGTGGGCCTCAACGATTTCCGCGAACTGCGCGTTTTCGGAGAGGAAGCCGTAGCCGGGGTGGATCGCGTCCGCGCCGGAGATTTCGGCGGCGGAAATGATGTTGGCGATGTTGAGATAGCTGTCCTTGGCGGCGGGCGGCCCGATGCAGATCGCTTCATCGGCCAGGCGGACATGCATGGCGTCGGCGTCCGCCGTGGAGTGGACCGCCACCGTCTTGATGCCCATTTCATGGCAGGCGCGATGGATGCGCAGCGCTATTTCGCCGCGATTGGCGATCAACAGCTTCTCGATGCTCATGGTCGGCTTACTCAATGACGACGAGCGGCTGGTCAAATTCGACCGGCTGCCCGTTTTCGACGAGAATGGCCTTGACCGTGCCGGCGGCGGGCGCGGAAATCTGGTTCATGACCTTCATCGCCTCGACGATCAGCAGCGTGTCGCCGGACTTCACCTGTGCGCCGACGCGGATGAAGGGCGGCGCATCGGGATCGGCGGCGAGGTATGCAGTGCCGACCATCGGGGATTTGACCGCATTGGCGGCGGCGGGGGCTGCGGACGGCGCGGCCTCTGCTGGGGCGGCGGCTGTGGCGACGGGCGCGACAACCGGGGCGGCGTAGACCGGCGCAGCAGCGGCGGCCGTCACCGTGCGCGCGACCCGGATCTTCCGGTCGCCATCCTCAACCTCAATCTCCGTGAGGTTGGTGGTGTCGAGCATTTCCGCCAGTTCGCGGATAAGGCCCACGTCCACCCGCATTTCGCTCTTGTCCTGCTTGTCGTTCATTTCTGACCCTTCGGAAGGCTTATTCTTCGCTTGTGGGGGATGCGCCTATTGCGGTTTTTCCCGAAGCGCAACCGTTGGCGAACCTAAAGCTCCAGCGCGGCTTCCAGCGCGAGCATGTAGGAAAGCGCCCCGAAACCGGCGATTGTTCCCTTCGCAGCCATACCGACATAGCTTTTGTGGCGGAAGGTTTCGCGGGTGTGCGGGTTGGACAGATGCACCTCTATCACCGGCACTTTCACGGCCTTTATGGCGTCATGCAGGGCGACGGAGGTGTGGGTGAAGGCCCCGGCGTTGAGCAGCACGGCATGGGCGCTTTCCTCATTCGCTTCATGCAGCCAGTCGACCAGATGTCCTTCATGATTGGACTGGCGGAAATCCAGTTCCACATGCGCGCGCTGGGCGGCGTCCTCCAGCCGGTCGGCAATGTCGTCCAGCGTGTCATAGCCGTAGATTTCCGGTTCCCGCGTGCCCAGCAGATTGAGGTTGGGACCGTTGAGGACGAATATCTTCCGCGTATCCGACATGGCCTTCTGTCCCCGTTTGCCTGTTGCGGGATCGCCGCATCCATCCCTATATGCCCGCCAGCGGCTTGCCTCTCTTAGCCGCTCCTATCGTTAAGTCGATACAGCTTTGGAAAAAGGAAAGCAGCTTGAGCGTCGACGGCACCGTTTCCATCCATGTCAATGGCGAGCATCGCAGGGTGCGGCAGGGCATGACGATCGCGGACCTGGCGAGCGAGCTGGGGCTGGTGCCCGAGAAGGTGGCGGTCGAGCGCAATCTGGAGATCGTGCCGCGCTCCACGCTGAGCCAGGTGCTGGTCGAGGATGGCGACGAGCTGGAGATTGTGCACTTTGTTGGCGGTGGCGACCATCCGGTCGCGGGGGGCGGCGATGTGAGCGCGCCGGTGGACGAGGATAGCTGGACCGTGGCGGGCCAGACGTTCCGCTCCCGCCTGATCGTCGGCACCGGCAAATATAAGAGCTTCGAGCAGAATGCGGCGGCGCTGGCGGCGTCGGGGGCTGAGATCGTCACTGTGGCGGTGCGGCGCGTCAATGTGTCGGATCCCAAGGCGCCGATGCTGACCGACTATATCGACCCGAAGAAAGTCACCTATCTGCCCAATACGGCCGGTTGCTTCACAGGCGAGGATGCCGTCCGCACGCTGCGGCTGGCGCGCGAGGCGGGCGGATGGGAGCTGGTCAAGCTGGAGGTGCTGGGCGAGGCGCGTACGCTGTACCCGGACATGCACGAGACGCTGCGGGCGACGGAGATACTGGCCAAGGAAGGCTTCAAGCCGATGGTCTATTGCGTCGACGATCCCATTGCGGCGAAGCGGCTGGAGAATGCGGGCGCGGTCGCCATCATGCCGCTGGGCGCGCCGATCGGGTCGGGCCTGGGCATCCAGAACAAGGTGACGATCCGCCTGATCGTGGAGGGCACCAAGCTGCCGGTGCTGGTCGATGCGGGCGTGGGCACCGCGTCCGACGCCGCCGTGGCGATGGAGCTTGGCTGCACCGGCGTCCTGATGAACACCGCCATTGCCGAGGCGGGCGACCCGATCATGATGGCGGACGCGATGAAAAGGGCGGTCGAATCGGGCCGCCTGGCCTATCGCGCCGGGCGCATGGGACGGCGCATGTATGCCGACCCCTCCAGCCCGCTGGCCGGGCTTATTTGATCCAACCCTTAATTCATTAGTCTAAAGCCGCGCCGGTCCGGCTGGATTAGCAGGATTTTGGAAACCATTATGCCCCCTCATCCGGATGGGTCTACCGGGAGGTCGCATATGAGTTTGGAAATGAGGGAATGGAGCCGCGGTTCGGATACGGCCGGGCGGGACGATAACTGGCCGTTCATCGGATCGGGCATCAAGACGTCCGCGGGCACGCGGATGCAGGGCGATTCCCGCCAGATTTTGGCCGAAAAGGTGCAGCGTTTCTGCGCCCTGCGGCAAGACGGTTTCGACGGCATCATCCATGACGCGCCGTTCAACCTGCTGATCGACATGTTCCTGAGCGAGTGCAAGGGGCGCCGGGTGTCGGTGGGCGACGCCTGCCTCGCCTCCCGCGCGCCGCAGACCACCGCGCTGCGCGCCATCCAGATGCTGGTCGACGACGGGACGATCGAACGGGTCGGCGACGCCAGCGACAATCGCCGCAAGCTGCTCCTCCTGACGGCGAAGGGGCGTGAGCAGATCGTGCGCTTTATCGACCGTTTTGCCGCGCTCGGCGGTTTCTAAACATTTTGTAACATTAAGGATCGGGAACGGTCCGGCCCGTGAGACATTGGTGTATATGAGCGAGCGCAGGACGCGCATCGCCATGTAAATCAAGGAGATTCATCATGGGCGAACTGATCGACAAGGCGAAGGGTTACGCCAATGAGGCGGCCGGCAACGCCAAGCAGGCCGCGGGTGAAGCGCGCAACGACCCGGACCAGAAGGCCGAAGGCAAGGGCCAGGAGCTGAAAGGCAAGGCCCAGAAACTGGCCGGCAGCATCAAGGGCGCGCTGGGCGACAAGGTTTAAACATTGCTGCAATCATATGAGCGCCCCGATATTGCCGGGGCGCTCCCTGTCCATTCGTCACCCCGGACTTGATCCGGGGTCCCGCTTTTCTTCAGGTGCGGCACAAGGCAGCGGGACCCCCGGGTCAAGCCCGGGGTGACGGTTGGCGGATTTGCACTTTCCGCCTCCTCCCTCCTGCAGAATTTGACCGCCGCCGGGTGCAAATCTATGTCCGCCTCTACGATCATCGGGAGGCGATCATGATGAAACCCCACCGGAAAGCGGGATGGATCGCGGGCCTGATGCCTGCAATGGCGCTGGCCGCCTGTACCTCTGCGACGCCGCCCGCCGCGATGCCCGCGCCATCGGCAAATCCGCCCGCGACCATGCAGTATCTTTACGGATCGGGGGAGGCCGGGGCGGTTTCGATCCAGGCGTTCCGGGCGCTGCTGAACTATGCGGGGGAGCAAGTGAAGGCGCGGCCGGCGGACAGCGTGGTGCTGGCGCAGGGCGCGAGCCTTGACGCGCCCGCCTTCGCCCCGTGCGGGCAGAAGCCGTTCGCAGCGATATTCGATGTCGATGAGACGCTGGTGCTCAATCTGGGCTTTGAATATTTCGACGCGCGCACTGGGCAGGGGTTCAACGACGCCATCTGGGACCAGTGGGAAAAGACCGGGGCGGGGCAGGTCAGCCCGGTCCCCGGTGCGGTCTATGCGGTGGATGCGCTGCGCGCCATGGGCGTGACGGTGATTTTCAACACCAACCGCGCCGCCGCCAATGCCGATGCGACGGCGCAGGCCATCGCCAACGCCGGACTGGGCAAGGCGGTGCATGGCGAGACGCTGTTCCTGAAAGGGGACGATGCGACGGGATCGAAGAAGGACGGCCGCCGCTGGACGATCGCCGGGAAATATTGCGTGATCGCGCTAGGCGGCGACCAGCTTGGCGATTTTTCCGACCTGTTCAACCAGATCGCGTCCGTGCCGGACCGCAGGCAGGCGGCGATCCGGGGCGTGGCGGCGAAGATGTGGGGCAATGGCTGGTTCGCGCTGCCAAACCCTGTCTATGGCAGCGGCCTGAAGGGCGGGTTCGACGATGTGTTTCCCGCCGGCAAGAGATGGGACCCGCCCGCCGCAACGGACGGCAAATGAGGCGCGGGGCCGTCAAGGCGAAGCGTGGTTGAGATCGGGAATACAGGCATGCGGATACTTCTGACCGGATCGTCGGGCTGGCTGGGCCGCTATCTGGCGCCGCGCCTGCGCGATGCGGGGCATGATGTCGTCGGGCTGGACGTCGCGCAGGGCGTCGATACGCATGTCGTGGGCAGCGTGGCAGACCGGGCGCTGATCGACCGGACCTTCGCCGATCATGGCATAGAAGCAGTGATCCACGCGGGCGCGCTGCACAAGCCGGACATTGTGCGCTATCCGGCGCAGGCGTTTGTGGAGGTGAACGTCACCGGCACGCTCAACCTGCTGGAAGCGGCGGTTGCGGCGGGGCATGACCGTTTCATCTTCACCTCCACCACGTCGCTGATGATCAGCAAGGCCATTCGCGCCGGGAAATCGGGCGGCGCGCGCAGCGCGGCCTGGCTGGACGAGACGAGCGGTCCGCTGGAACCGCGCAACATCTATGGCGTGACGAAGCTGGCGGCCGAGCATCTGTGCCGCCTTCATCATCTGGAGCATGGCATCAATGTCGCGATCCTGCGCACCGGACGTTTCTTCCCGGAGGATGACGATATGGCGCATGAGATCGCCCATGACGGCCCCAACACAAAGGCGAACGAGTTCCTCAACCGCCGCCTGACGGTGGAGGATGCGGCGGAAGCGCATCTTGCCGCGCTGGACCATGCGCCGGGCCTGGGATGCGAGACGTTCGTCCTGTCCGCGCCCACGCCCTTTTCGCGGGAGGATGCGGAGCAATTGGTCGCCGATGCGCCTGCGGTGATCGCCCGCCATTTCCCCGATGCGGCGGCCCTCTATGCGAAGGCCGGATGGTCGCTGCCCGCGCATATCGACCGGATTTATGATGCGGCGAAGGCGGAGCGGTTGATCGGGTTCCGCTGCCGCACGGACTTCCGGTCGATCCTCGACGCCTTGCGGGACGGCGCGCCGCCGCCGTTCGATCATGATCCCGGCTATGTCTCGCCCAAGGAACGCGCGGGCGCATCATAAGCGGCGCTTGTCAAACCGCGCGCATTTTCATTTGCCGCGCGCCCGGACGCGGCCCTAAGCGGCGCGGGAGGGAGACTGAGCATGGCCTATACGCTGATCACCGCGAACCGGAACTATTCGAGCTGGTCGCTGCGCCCCTGGGTGCTGATGAAGGCGCTGGGCATTCCCGTTGAGGATCGGATCGAACCCTTCACCAAGCCGGTCAATTATGAGGATTTCCGCAGCTTTTCCCCGACCGGGCAGGTGCCGCTGCTGATCGACGGCGAGCGCAGCATCTGGGATTCGCTGGGCATCGCCCTCTATCTCGCCGACCGTCATGACGGCGTGTGGCCGCAGGATGAGGCCGCCCGCGCCTGGGCGCAATGCGCGGTGGCGGAGATGCACAGCGGATTTTCCACCCTGCGCAACGACTGCACCATGAATGTCGGCGTGCGGGTGAAGCCCAAGGCGATGTCGGCGGCGCTGCAAAAGGATGTCGGGCGGCTGGCCGAATTGTGGGCGCAGGGGCTGGACAGTTTTGGCGGGCCATGGCTGGCCGGGCCGGATTTCAGCGCCGTGGATGCGTTTTTCGCGCCGGTGGCGTTCCGGGTGAGAACCTATGGCCTGGAGGTTGGCGCGGCCGGGCAGGCATGGGTCGATCGCATGCTCGCGCACCCCGCCATGCAGCAATGGGAGGCCGAAGCGCTGGCCGAGGATTGGCGCGAGGCAAGCCATGAGGCGGAGCTTGCGGCGTGCGGGGCGGTTCTGGCCGACTATCGCACAGCGTAATAAATTTGGCTTAAGGGTGGAATCACCCCCTTTTACCATCGGCGCGATGGGTTTAGGGGGCTGTCATGACAAAGCCGCGCACACTGTATGAAAAAATCTGGGACGCCCATGTCGTCGAGCGTAAGGACGATGGCACCTGCCTGATCTATATCGACCGCCATCTGGTCCATGAAGTGACCAGCCCGCAGGCGTTCGAGGGGCTTCGCATGGCCGGGCGCAAGGTGCGCAGGCCGGACCTGACGCTGGCCGTGCCCGATCATAACCTGCCGACGACGGCGCGCGTGGACGCGCAGGGCAAGCGCATCCCCATCGCCGATGCGGAGGGCGCGGAACAGCTTGCGGCGCTGGAGCGCAATGTCGCCGAGTTCGGCGTCCCCTATATCGGCCCGACCGACGAGAAGCAGGGGATCGTGCATGTCATCGGTCCTGAGCAGGGCTTCACCCTGCCGGGTACGACGATGGTGTGCGGCGACAGCCACACGGCGGCGCATGGCGCGCTGGGCGCGATCGCGTTCGGCATCGGCACCAGCGAGGTCGAGCATGTGCTGGCGACGCAGACGCTGTTGCTCAAACAGTCCAAGACGATGGAAGTCCGGGTCGAGGGGACGCTGGGTTTCGGCGTGACGCCCAAGGATGTCGTGCTGGAGATTATCGGCCGCACGGGCACGGCCGGCGGCACCGGCCATGTCATCGAATATCGCGGCTCCACCTTCCGCGACATGTCGATCGAGGGACGGCTGACCGTCGCCAACATGGCGATCGAGGGCGGCGCGCGGTCCGGCCTGTTCGCGCCGGACGAAAAGACCTTCGCTTACCTCAAGGGCCGCCCGATGGCGCCGAAGGGCGCGGAATGGGATGCGGCGGTCGCCTGGTGGAAATCGCTCGTCACTGACGAAGGCGCGGTTTTCGACAAGTCGCTGTTCATCGACGCCGCCGACATCGCGCCCAACGTCACCTGGGGCACCAGCCCGGAGGATGTGGTGTCGATCACCGGCAGCGTGCCCGATCCCGAAAGCTTCAGCGATGCGTCGAAGCGCGCCGCGGCGGAAAAGGCCCTGGAATATATGGGCCTGACCAAAGGGCAGCGGATGCAGGATGTGTCCGTCGAACATATCTTCATCGGCAGTTGCACCAACAGCCGGATCGAGGATCTGCGCGCCGCCGCCTCCGTGATCGAGGGACGCCATATCGCAGGCAGCATCAAGCAGGCGCTGGTCGTGCCGGGGTCTGGCCTGGTGAAACGCCAGGCGGAGGCCGAAGGGCTGGACCGCATCTTCACCGAAGCCGGTTTCGAATGGCGCGAACCGGGCTGTTCGGCATGCCTGGGCATGAACCCGGACAAGGTGCCGAGCGGCGAGCGCTGCGCATCCACGTCCAATCGCAATTTCATGGGGCGGCAGGGTCCGGGCGCGCGCACGCATCTGGTGTCGCCGGTGATGGCGGCGGCGGCGGCGGTGACGGGCCACCTGGCCGATGTTCGCGAATTAATGAGCCGATAATGGTGGGAGTGGTCGCATGAAGAAGGCATTCTGGCTGCTGGCGCTGGGCGCGCTGGCCAGCGCGGTGATGGCCGCCAGCCTGGGGCGCGCTGCAGATGCGCCGCAGGAGATGCGCGCTGTTCGGGGTAAGTAATGGATAAAGTCAGTATTGTTGAAGGCGGCGCCTATCCGCTGGGCGTCAAGAATGTCGACACCGACATGATCATCGCGGCCAAGTGGCTCAAGACGATCAGCCGTGTGGGCCTGGGCAAAGGCGCTTTCGAAGCGATGCGCCAGGACCCGGCCAATGTGTTCGACGATCCCGCCCATGCCGGAAGCCCGATCCTGATCGCGGGCGACAATTTCGGGTGCGGGTCCAGCCGCGAGCACGCCGCCTGGGCGCTGAACGACATGGGCGTGAAGGCCGTGATCGCGCCGAGCTTTTCGGACATCTTCTCCGGCAATGCCTTCAAGAACGGCATACTGACCGTGGTGCTGCCGCAGGAGGCCATCGACCGCCTGATGGACGTGGCCAAGACCGACCCCATCCATATCGACCTGGATGCGCAGAGCGTGACGACGCCCTTCCAGGATCGCTTCTCCTTCGAGATTGATCCGTTTCGCAAGACCTGCCTGATGGGCGGGCTGGACGAGATCGGCCTGACGCTGGCCGAGGCGGACAGGATCGGCGCCTATGAGGCGAAGGTGAAGGCGGACAGGCCGTGGGTTTCCGCCGCCGTTGCCTAACGCGGCCGCGCGCCTTATGGCAGTCGGGAACGACACGCACAGAAAACAGGGCCATATTCAATGACCACTTTTGACGACCGCGAACGGGCTTTCGAGAATCAGTTCGCGCATGATCAGGAAATCCAGTTCCGCATCACCGCCCGCCGCAACCGCCTGCTGGGCGAATGGGCGGCCGTGAAGATGGGCCTGACCGCCGAGGAAACCGACGCCTACGCCAAGGCCGTCGTCCAGGCGGATTTTGAGGAAGCGGGCGACGAGGATGTGATCCGCAAGCTGGTCGGCGACCTGACCTCCGCCGGGGTCGATGTGGACGAGCCGACCGTGCGCGCCGCGCTGGAGGAGCAGACGGCGATCGCCCGCCGCCAGTTCATGGAGCCGAAATAAGCCATGCCCATGGCGGCCGACGATATTGCGGGCATGATCCGCGCGGCCATTCCCGACGCGGAGGTCGAGATTACCGATCTGGCCGGGGATGGCGACCATTATGCCGCGCGCGTCGTGTCCGAAAGCTTTCGCGGTGTGAGCCGGGTGAAGCAGCATCAGGCCGTCTATGCGGCGCTGGGCGGGCGCATGGGCGGCGTGCTGCATGCCTTGCAACTGACAACCGCCGTTCCCAACTAACCGGCAACGAAACGCAATCATCGTGACAGAATGGACCCAAGCCAATGACTGATGCCGTACATGCGCGTATCGCCGCCATCGTGGGAGCGTCCGACGTCGTGCTGTTCATGAAGGGCACGCCGCTTTTCCCGCAATGCGGTTTTTCGAGCCGCGCGGTCGCCATATTGGAGCATCTGGGCGTCGCCTATGACAGCGTGGACGTGCTTCAGGACCAGGCGGTGCGCCAGGGCATCAAGGAATTTTCCGACTGGCCGACCATCCCGCAGCTCTATGTGAAGGGCGAATTTGTCGGCGGCAGCGACATCATGATGGAAATGTATGAGGCTGGCGAACTGAGCCAGTTGATGGCCGACGAAGGCGTCGCCAAGGCGGAGTGAACTGTGCTGGACAGGGAAGGTGCCGTCTCTCCGAGTGGAGGGGCGGCCTTTTTTTATCTTTGTTCGCCTGTCTACCGTTCGCCCTGAGCTTGTCGAAGGGCTGCACTTCTTTTCAAGTGAAGGACAGGGCTTCGATAAGGCTCTCCTGAGCGCCTGCCTTGCAGGCAGTCGAAGGGCTCAGCCCGAACGGACGTCGTGCGTTGTTGAGGTCACCCGGGGCGGGGATGCGGCGCGGAGACCTGCGCCACATCCCCTTTATTCTACGGGTAGGAACAGCCCCAACCACGCATGGCGCGTGCCAGATGCCGCTGGCCCCGGAAAAGCGGGGTTGCAGTGGTTAACGCCCGCATGCCGGTCGCGCGATCTGTAAACTGCATCGACAATTTCTTGACCGATTACAATTGTAGTCGTATTCGATTACACATGTAGTCGATAACGAGTCGAGCGCACGCATATGCATGAGAAGATCAGCGAAGCCGAACATGCGGTCATGGAGGCGCTGTGGGAGCAGTCACCCCTGACCGCCGCCGATGTCGCGGAGCGGCTGGCGGCGGGGCGTGGATGGAGCATCCAGACCGTCAAGACATTGCTGTCGCGCCTGCTGGCCAAGGAGATCATCGCGGCGGAACAGGATGGGCGGCGGTTCCTCTACCGGCCGCTGGTCGGGCGCGACGTCTATGTCGCCGGGGAGTCTGGCAAGCTGCTCGACCGGCTGTTCGGGGGGCGGCTCAGCCCGCTGGTCGCGCAACTGGCGAAGCAGGACAGGCTGTCCGCCGACGACATTGCCGAGATTGAGGCGCTGCTGAAGGAGCTGAAGGCATGACGGGCTGGATGGTCGAGGCGCTGGCCGCCTCCGCGCTGCTGATGGCGCTGGTCATGATGCTGCGCAGGCCGGCGACGCATCTGTTCGGGGCGCAGGCGGCCTATCTGCTCTGGGCGCTGCCGGCGCTGCGCATGCTGTTGCCGCCCTTGCCAACGGGCGGCGTGGTGCCGACCGCGCTGCCACAGGGATTTCTGGCGCAGGGCTTGGGGCTGGGCTTGAGCCAGGGCTTGGGGCAGGGCGCGCTGGTCGTCTTTCACCAGCCAGCCGGAACGCCGGGCGGCGATGCCGGATTGCCGTGGGTCGAAATGGCGATCGCGCTCTGGATGGCCGGCGCCATAGTATTCGCCGGGTTCCAGATCGCCGGATATATCCGGTTCCGCCGGCGGCTGCTGTCCGATGGCGAGGTGATCGGCCGGGAAGGGCGGGTGACGATCATCGAAAGCGCCCATGCGTCCGGGCCGCTCGCCTTTGGCGTGTTCCGCAAATATGTCGCGCTGCCCATTGATTTTGCCGACCATTATGATGCGGAGGAGCGGGCGTTCGCCCTGGCGCATGAATGCGCGCATCACGACCGGGGCGACCTGGCGGCGAATATGGCGGCGCTGGCCCTGCTGGCGCTGCACTGGTGCAATCCGCTGGCGTGGATCGCCTATCGCGCATTCCGGGCGGATCAGGAACTGGCCTGCGACGCGCTGGTGCTGGCCCGGCATGCGGGCGCAAACCCGGCCGTCTATGGCCGCGCAATATTGAAGGCCGCGAGCGGACGTCATTTCGCCGCCGCCTGCCATCTAAGGACAGTGGACAATCTGAAAGGGAGATTGAAGATGCTGGCATCCCATAGCGTGTCGCTCCGCCGGATAAGCTGGGGCATGGCCGTCATGGCCGCGATCACCGTGACCGGGCTTGCGCTCACCGCTTCGGGCAGCGGCGCGGCGCGGCAGATGGCCGAGGTTTCGCAGACGGTGCGGGAGTCGCGGCTGGCGAAGATGGCGTCTTTCATGCCCCTGGCCGGCGGGGAAAAGGCGACGGGGAATGCGACGGTATCCGCGCCTGCGAATGCGGCTGCGGGTGGGGCTATGCGCGATGACGCCGTGGCTGCTGTGGAAGCCGCGCCCGCAGCGCCCGCC
>NZ_MINO01000049.1 GCF_001757355.1 Sphingobium phenoxybenzoativorans | reverse complement strand
GTCGATCGACATGTTGAAGTTGCGCAGGAAGGACGGCCGGAACACGACACCCGCCGTGAACGTGTCGCCCTTTTCCAGATTCAGGCCGGGATTGCCGCCGGTGACGACGAACTGGCTGGACGTGCCGCCGACAAAGGGATCGGGAAGCGGCAACTGGATCGTCGTCGCATTGGGGCTGGATTCCCTGGCCGAAGGCGCACGGATGTCGCGCGACCGCGTTACGCGGAAGGTGATGTCCTCAACCGGCGTATAGACAGCGCCCAGCTTCCATGTGGTTGCGTTCCCGAAGGGATTATAGTGGGTCTGCCGGACAGCGCCGTCGATGTCGAGCGACCGGCCGATCGCGGAGTCCTTCAGCAAAGGAACAGCCACTTCGACATAGCCCTCCACCACGGAGGTTTTCGTGAACGGAAGGGCGGAACCATTGGCGGCGATGAAGCGGCCCGCCAATGTGTTGGCGTCGGCGTCACCGACCGCCGTGTCGCGCCGCCATTCCGCGCCCACCGCCATCTTCACTTCGCCCGCCCAGGTTGAGAAGGGCGATCCGCGCAGGTTGACGGCCGCGGCATGCTGCTCGAACTTCCGGGTCTGCCATTCGGGCACGATGTACCGGTCAATCGCGGCCTGGCTGATGTTGCCGAACCCGAACAGGTTGATCGGGATACAGCCATTGGTCGGATTGGTCACGGTCGTGCGGCAGATAGGCGTGCCCGGCGCGATACCGGCCAGTCCGGCAGGAGCGGACACCACATCCAGCGCGTTATTCCATTCCACCAGCCGGTTATTGTCGTCGCTCACCCGGCTCGTCACGCGCCCATAGGTGTAATAGGCGTCCCAGTCCCATGTATCGAACAGGTCGCCCTTCAGCGCGAAAGCGCCGCGATAGGTGTTGACCGTGCTCTTGGCCTTGGCGAGGCTGCCAAGCGCCCAGCTCGATGAGTTGATCATCAGGTGCGTAATCGCCGGGTCCGCGGCCAGAACCGCTGCGCGCGTCGCATCCGACACATAGGGATTGTTGATGTTGATCGCGATATTGGCGTCCAGCGGGGCCGAACGCGCGGTGGGACCGCCGACGACCTTCGAATACATGAATTCCACCGAAGCCGTGATCGCATCAGTCAGCTCATAATCGGCATGCGCCATGCTGGAAAAATGCTTGGTCGGCACCATCAGCGGCAGCGGGCTGAGGCCGAGCGCATAGGGCTGCGTCGGATCAGCGCCTTGCTGAAGAATGCCGCTCAGATAATTGCCGAACTGATAGGGCACCAGATTGCCCGCGGAATCGAACTGCTTCCCGCGCAGCGCATTGGGCAGGGACGTCGCGCCGGTATTCAGCACCTGCTGGCCCAGGGTGATCGTTCCGCCCGTCCCATTGGGCTTGCGCGCGCCGACGACAATGCTGTTCTCATTGTAGACGAAGGAAGTGCCGTCGAGGACCAGCGTCGCGGGAAGGCCGTTCGTGCTCCTGCGGGTGGTGGTGTTATATCCCGGATTGGGGACATAATTCACATATTTCTTGCACCATCCGCGCTCCTCGCACGGTCCGATGCCGCCTTCTTCCGCATATTCGACGCCGGCGATGATATGACCGCGCCCGCCCGCAAAATCGGTGCCGCCCGCCAAGCCCAGGAACAGGCTGGTCGCGTCGCCGCGCTGGCTGATCCCATAGCTGGCGTTCCCCTTGATGCCGTTGAGCTTGGTATCGAGGATCAGGTTGACCACACCGGACACGGCGTTCGCACCATAGGCGGCGGATGCGCCGCCCGTCACCACCTCGGTCCGCTGGACCATCATGGACGGTACGCCATTGATGTCGATCGTGCCGTCATCGCTGCTGGGGACAAAGCGGCGGCCATCGACCAGCGTCAGGGTGCGTGTCGCGCCAAGACCGCGAAGATCGAGCGTGCGCGCGCCGATATTGCCGGAAATGCGGAAAAAGGTCGACGCGGGCGTATTGATCGGCCGGAAGGACGGGATCTGGTTCAGGGCATCCGCCACATTGTCGATGGCGAGCTGCTTGAGGCGCTCGTCGCCCACCACATTGACCGGTGTCGGCGCGTCATACCCCTTGCGGCCGACGCGGGAACCGGTGACGACGATATCGCCCCCTTCATCGGCCGCGCCAGCCGACGCCTGCACGGCGGCGGGCGCCGAAGCCCCCGGCGCGTCCTGAGCAAAAGCCGGCGACTGCGCCACGATAGCCGCCAATGTCAGCGCGAAGGCCGAGCTGCGGCTTAGCAATGCACCCTGCAAATTCATTTCACCCCTCCTCATTCTTTTCTCCTGCCAAATCGTTTCATCAACAGTGGCAGATTTTGTGGTACCGGTAACTCAGAGTGCAGCGACTGTCAAACGGGCCTTGGATCTGGTCTCTCATATGGAATGACAATCTCAGCATCGCGACATGCAATATGCGATGCTACGCACATATCGGGCCGTTCCAGACCGCGATGTTGCTATATTCACTATGCAAAGGGGGATTGGAACCTGCGCAGATCATATCAAATTGACATAAGCTAGAACCAGATCGTTTGCTGAAATGCCCGTGCTGGCAGCGTTTTTGGCAAGCGCCTTTCGCCATCGGGCAATTCCGCTCTCCGCAAAACAGACCGAAAAGCGTGGGAGTTTAAAGGAAGCCCGGCCGCTGCCATGCCTCGCACCAGCCGCCAACAACCTTTCCCCGCCAACCCGTTGCGATGTCGCCGCCATGCCATGGATCGCCCCTCTCCTTCCGTCAGTCGCACAATCGAAAGAATTTGAGACCGGTATCATTGCGCCGCTGCATGCAGGCAGCTAAGAAATTCCGACATGCCGGATCGGAAGCATGGTTTCGCGCCCTGCGACGTTACCGGCCAAAAGGAGAGGATCGCATAGATGGACAGCGTCACCGCTCGAAATGATGGGGCGGCTGCAAGCCCGCTGGAACTGCGGGTGGGCGACACGCTCGACACTCTCCGCACCTTCCGGGTCAGCATATTGGCGCCCCTGCTCATGGGCCTGATCATGCTGTTCGATTCCTGGGACAGCATAGCCATCGCCTATGTGATGCCCTCGCTGTCAAAGGAATGGGGCCTGCATCCCGCGATGATGGGCGCGTTGATCTCATCGGGCTATATCGGTCAGTTCATGGGGGCGGTTCTGCTCGGCTCCCTGGCCGAACGCTATGGCCGCATGCCTGTCTTTATCAGCTCCGTGGTGGTCATGGCTGTCCTGGCCCTCGCCTGCACCGTCGCGCCGGGACCGGAAGCGCTGCTCGTGATACGCTTCATTCAGGGACTGGCGATCGGCGGGGCGCTTCCGGTATCCATCACCTATATCAACGAACTTGCGCCGACGCTCACCCGCGGCCGCTATTTCATGATATTCCAGTGGCTGTGCATGAGCGGATACGCCGCGGCGTCGCTATCCAGCACGGTCATCATACCGACATTGGGGTGGCGCTGGCTGATCGGCCTGGGCGGCATCCCGCTGCTGCTGCTTCCCATCGTCATGCTCACCTTGCCGGAATCGCCGCGCTGGCTGGCTCGCACTGGCCGGGCGGCGCGCGTACCGGGCGCGCTGGCCAAACTGGGCGGGAAGCTTCCGCCTGAAGATGTCGCGCTTGCCACGGCACAATCGCAGAATATCGCCGCGCCGCAGGCGCAGGAGCCTGCCCGCATTCCGATCTCCGCCCTGTTCGCGGCAAGGCAGCGCCGGTCGACGATCATCCTGATGAGCATCTGGTTCACGGTGGCTTTCACCAATTTCGGACTGACGACCTGGGCGCCGTCCATCTTCGTCACGGTCTATAACATCCCGCTCGCCGACGCCCTGCGTTACGCGGCGCTCACGCCCATCCTGTTCCTGATCGCGACCCCCTTCATCGGTGCAACAATGGACAAATTCGGCAGGCGTCCTTACGCCATCACGGGCTGCCTGGCTGCTGGTTCTGCGCTGGTGCTGCTGGCCCTATTCCGTTTCGACACGCCCGTCCTCGTCGCGCTGGTCGTGATCGGCACGCTGGGCAGCTCGCTCAGCTCCTTCATCCAGTGGCCCTATACGGCGGAGAGCTATCCCACCCATTTGCGCGCCGTCGGCATGGGCGTCTGCAGCTCCATGGCGCGGGCGGCGTCCATGCTGACGCCCTTGTTCGTCGGCGTGATCCTCAACACCGGCGCGGCGATCGCCCTCGTCTACAGCGCCTTTGCCGCCTTTGCATTCGGCGCTGCGTCCCTGTGGATTTTCGCCACGCAGGAAACCGCCCGGCGCAAGCTGGAGACAATCTGAAACGACAAAAAAGGGGCCGCGCCGATATATTGGCGCGGCCCCTTTTTTGCGTCTGTCCGTCTTTCAAAGGTTGATATTATCCCGCCCCTTCAGTCCCAGCATCTGCCGCGCTTCGGCGGGCGTGGCGACTTCCAGGCCCAGCTCATCGAGTATCCGCCGGATCTTCAGCACCTGATCGGCATTGCTCTGCGCAAGCTGCCCCTTGGAGATGAACAGGCTGTCCTCCAGGCCGACGCGCACGCTCGATCCCATTAGCGCGCCCATCGTGCACACATTCATCTGGTGCCGCCCCGCGCCGAACAGCGACCAGATATAATCCTTGCCGAACAACCGGTCGGCGGTCTGGCGCATGAAATATACGCTGTCCGCATCCGCGCTCATGCCGCCGGTGACGCCAAGCACTGACTGGATCAGGAAAGGCGGCTTCAACAGCCCCTTGTCCGCGAAGAAGGCGATATTGTGGAGGTGGCCGATCTCATAACATTCCATCTCGAACCGGGTCCCGCCCGGTCCCAATGTCCTGATGATATGCCCGATATCCTTGAACGTATTCTTGGCGATCAGGTCCTCGGTCGCCTCCAGGAAGGGCTTTTCCCAATCATATTTGAAGTCGTACCGGCTCGCGAGTTCGGACAGGTTGATGTTCATGCAGCCCATGTTGAGCGAACATAGCTCAGGACTGACCTGAACCGCCGCCCGCAGCCTTTCCTCCAGCGTCATGCCGGGACCGCCGCCGGTGCTGATGTTGATCACGGCATCGGTTTCCGCGTGAAGCTGCGGCAGGAATTGCATGAAAACGTCAGCGGAAGGCGTCGGGCGGCCATTTTCGGGGTCGCGCGCATGCAGATGCAGGATCGCTGCGCCCGCCTTGTAGGCCGCAATGCCTTCTTCCGCGATCTTGGCCGGCTCCACGGGCAGGAACGCCGACATGGTTGGCGTGTGCATGCTTCCCGTCAGCGCACAACTGATGATCACCTTGCCCTTCATCATTATATTTGCCTTTCCATCATCCTGTCTGTAGCGTTTGAGTTACCGGTATCATCATGCCGCAGCAAGCGATAATAGAGGATTTCCTTGGACATTTTCCCCCAATCGGACACCGATAAAGGCGCGGATTCCAATGGCCCTGCCCCCGCCGGCTGGCGCGTGAAGGAAGGGGCGGACATCGACCCGTTCCAGCGGCTCAACGGCCCCTTCTATATCGCCGATCCGTTCACGCCCGACGCGATGGAAGCGATGCGCCTGGGCTTTCGCGTCGGACCGCAGAATTGCAGCTATTCCGGCTATGCGCATGGCGGCTGGCTGTCCTCCATCCTTGACGTTTCGCTCGGCCAGAATGTGCAGGCCGGTTGCGGCGTGTCCCATGCGCCGACCATTTCCCTCACCATCGACTTCATGCGCGCGGCTCAGCCCGGCGACTGGCTGGAATCGCGGGTTCGCCTGCTTCGGGTGACGCGATCCATGGCCTTTTGCGACGGCGTTCTGGTCGGCCCGGACGGCAATGTCGCCCGCGCCAACGGCGTTTTCAAATTGCCGTCCCAACGGCCCGCGCCCGATCAGCCGAAATAGAAATCATAGGCGTTGCGATGAATGGCGGCGCGTATCTCCGGGTCGGGCAGCCAATAGGATAGCTGGTCCAGCGTCTCCTTGTGTGTCACTGTCCCTTCCGCCCCCACGAACGGCGCGTCGCTGCCCCAGAACAGCCTTTCCGCACCCAGCCGTTCGACATAGGCCTGCGCAAACATCCGCGGAATATTCTGGTCCGGCCGCCGGAAACCGCCCGACAATTTGATCCACGCCGCGCCATCCTGACCGGCCGCCACCGCCGCCAGGAAGCCGGGACATTCCAACCCCTTTTCCGGGTCCGGCCAACCGAAATGGTCGATGACGATCTTCACGCCGCTCGGCCGCAATGCGTCCAGCACGGGAGCAAGCCGGAACGGCTCGATATTGACATGAACATGCATGTCCAGATCGCGCAGGCGATAAAACAGCCTTGTGTAGCCGTCCGCACTGAAATCCGGCAGATCGGTGTGGAACAGTTGCAGCCTGATCCCCACCACCCCGTCGCGGCGCATGGCTTCCAGCTCATACATGCCGATGTCAGGGTCAACGATCACAGTGCCGCGCAACCGCTTATGCTCGCGCAGGGCGCGGATCACATAATCATTATAGGTGCCGAACAGGCTGGCGGCGGCGATCACGGCAAAGCCTACCCCGCTCGCATCCAGCGTCTCCAGATAGGTTTCCACGGTGTAGCCATAGTCCGGCCGCTTCCACGCCTTGCTCCAGAAGGGCATGGACTCGCCCCAGATATGGGCGTGGGTATCGACCTGCAGCATGTCCGTCATACGCGTCCTCTATTCATCTGGCCCTGTTCATCCGGCGCTGTTCATCCGGCGCTGATTATCGGGCATAGAGCCTGTCCGCCGTGCCGTAGAGAAAGGCCCTGCGTTCGTCGGCATTCAGTTCCGCGGCCGCCTGGCGCGCCAACTGCGCCTTGTCCGCATAGGGCCATTCGCTTTGCCCCAGATCGGACCCCCACATAAGCCGGTCCGCGCCGAACGCATCGGCCAGCCGCCGGATGAACCGCGACGGCTCGACCTTCTGATCGGCAAGGCGCTCCATGTTGATCTCGGTGAACTTGAAGCTGACATTGGGCAGCTTCTCGAACATGGCGATCGTCTCGGCTATGCCGAAATCGGGCGGCGGCGGCATGCTGCTGTCCAGCCCCGCCGCATCGTAACGCGCCTTTTCGGGATTGGAGAGGGTGTGCGGCGTCCCGATATGATCGACGATGATCGGCAGCGACGGCAGATATTCCGCGATGAATTTCAGCGCCGGAAGCGCCCAGGACAGATGCCGGCGAAAGAAGATGATTGCGACCGGCGTCCCCAGGTCCGCCGCCGTCCGCCAGCATTCCATCGCCTCCGGCGAATTCATCCAGGCCGTGTCGAAAAATTCGAAATGCGTCTGGGCCAGGCGCAGTCCGCGCACGCCGTGGTTCAGCGCCATGTCGCGATATTTGGCGGGCGTTTCCGGGTCCTGCGCATCCAGGATGACCACGGGCACGAAGCGATCCGGATATTTCTTCCCGGAATCGATGATATAGCTGTTGTCATAGCCATAGACGTGACCGCGCTGGACAATGCACGCCTTGCCCACGCCATTCGCGTCCATCTGATCGATCAGCCATTCGGCCGTCGCGCTGTACGTCATCTGCGTCACATGCGTCGTGCCGCGCAGCGGGGAAGCCGGATAAGCGGTATAGTCGTCCGCGATCAGATGGGCGTGGGTATCGAAAATCACATCATCAGCCATAATCACCATCTCTCCAGCGCTTCAGGCGAACAGCCTGTGGCGCAATTCTCCTGCAATCTGCGCCAACGCCTGCTCGGCGGCGCCGACCTTCTCCGCCCACATCAGGAAGCCGTGGATCTGGTCGCGATACTGTATGTGCAGCACCGGCACCCCCGCCCGCGCCAGCCGCTCCGCATAGGCATTGCCTTCCGCATAAAGCGGATCGAACCCGCAGGTCAGGACCAGCGCGGGCGCGACGGCATCCATCCTTTCGGCGCGCAGCGGGGAGACTCGCCAATCGGCCGCGTCGGCTCCGTTCCGGTAGGCGCTTTTGAACCAGCGCATCACATCGGCGGTCAGGCCGAAACCTTCGGCGTTACGCGCGTAGGATTCCTGTTCTTCCAGCAAATCCGTGACCGGATAGATCAATATTTGCGCTTTTAACGAGATGCCCTCATCGCGCGCCATAAGCGCACAGACCGCAGCCAGATTCCCGCCCGCCGAATCCCCTGCAATCGCAATGCGGCCGCCTTCGATAGCAAGCGTATCCGCATGGCCGTGAAGGTGGCGAAGCACCGCCATGCAATCGTCCAGACCCGCTGGATAGGGATGCTCCGGCGCCAGCCTGAAGTCCACCGAGACGACGGCGATCCCAAGCAACTGCGCCAGGGATGCGCAAAACCATGCCCCATAAGCGAAGTCGCCCAGCATCCAGCCGCCGCCATGCATGTAAAGCAGGGCTGGCAGGGCGGCTTCCCCGGCCTCTCCCAGAGGACGGTAGATACGCACGGGAACGCTCCCGCCTGGCCCGGCGATATCGCAATCATGCTCCCGCACAGGCGGCGGCGCTTTCCCCAGGACCGCCAGCGAAGCGCACACCGCCTCACGCGCCTGCGCAACGCTCAACTGATTGAGCGGCGGCCTGCCGCTCGCTTCGATCAGGTCGAGTACGGCCCGCGCATCGCTATCCAGCTTGTCCTGGAGGGACGCTGTCATCAGATCGCATCCAGCCGCATGCGGGCCGTCTCACGGGTGGAGGTGGCCCAGAGGATAAACGCGCCCGCAGCGCACAGTCCGAAAATCCCGAACACGATGCCCACCGATGCCCCACTGCCCAGGATCGCGCCGACCACGACCGGCGTCAGCGTGGACGCACCCCGCGCCAGCGAGCTGCTGAGGCCGAGCGCGATGGCGCGGACATGGGTGGGATAGGTTTCAGCCGTATAGGGCCACAGCACGATCGACCCTGTGAAGATCGAAAGCTGACCCGCGATCACCAGAGGCACTAGGATCGTTGCATCCTTGGGCAAGGTGAAGCCCAGCGTCAGCAGGGCGATGGCGGCGATCAGCGATCCGCCAATGCCCAGCGGACGGCGGCCGACCACATCAAGGACCAGCGCAATCGTCGGTGCCAGGATCAGGAACAGCATGCTTGCCGTCGCCGAATAGCGCAGCGCCGTGGCGACCGGGATGTGAAAGACCGACACATAGATGGACGGCAGCCAGGTCGTCAGCCCGAAGCTGGCGAAGGAGGTGAAGAACCACAGGAGCATGACGATGGTCGTGCGCCGGCGGAACTCCGGCGCGAACAGTGTGGTCGCGGGCAGTTGGGGCGGGCGCTTGACCGCTGGCCCCTGCACATGGAACTCCGCCGGATCGGCCGCAGCATGTCCGAACTTGCGGAGCGCCTTGGCCGTATCCTCCGCGCGGCCGCTCCGCGCCAGCCAGCGCGGCGATTCCGGCAGGAGCATCACCACCACCGGCAGGAACAGCAATGGCGCTGCGCCTATGGCGAACAGCCAGCGCCATCCGAAATTCGGGATGATGAACATGCTGGAGAAGGATGCGGCGGCATAGCCCGCCATGGTGATGAACTGGAATATGCCGAAATAGCGGCCGCGCGTCGCGGAAGGAGCGATCTCGTTGATATAGGTGATCGACACCGGCAACGCGCCGCCAATCGCCACGCCCTGCACGACGCGCAGGACAAAGAGCGAGTTGTAGCTGGGTGCGATGGCGCAAAGAATGGCCAGCAGCCCCATCCATATAACGGCCGCCAGAAACACCGGCATGCGCCCGAAGCGTTCGGCCAGCGAGCCAAGGAAGATCGCGCCTACAAATTGCCCGGCATATCCTGCCGAAATCAGGCTGCCTGCGGCAACCGGGGCCAGATTCCATTCCTTGGCCAGCGACGGCATGACATAGGCGATGGCGATGCTGTCCCAGGAATCGAACAGCATGATGAAGCCCAGCAACAGCGGCGGCACAATCTTCAGGCGCGCCGATGTGATGCTGTCCAGCGCCGCGCCGACAGCCACTTCCGCGCTTGAACTGGCCGCCGCCGGGTCGCTTGGAGCACCACCGCTCATCTCTTTTCCTCCGGCGTCATTGCCTTGTCTGTTCGACCCGCCATGTCATGGCGCGCCATTATCTTGCCGCCCGGCCGGCGATCCCCGCCGCGTGCCTGTCGATCACGCCGCAATCACGCCTCCATCGATCGAAATGATCGCCCCGGTGACATAGGAGGACGCCTGAGACGCCAGCCATACGACCGCGCCCGCCATTTCCTCGGGCTGGGCCGCCCGGCCCATCGGCACGGTTGACGGCGGTATGTCGGCCGCCTGCTTCCGCCGCGCGCGCATCGTGTCCAGCAAGGGTGTCTGGACCGGGCCTGGGGCGATTGCATTGACGCGGATGTTGTGCGGGGCGAGTTCGATCGCAGCGGATTTGGTAAGGCCCGCCACGGCATGCTTGCTGGCCGAATAAGCGCCGACAAAGGCAAGCCCCGAAAGCGCGGCCGTGGACGCCAGGTTGATGATGGAGCCGCCCTGCCCCCCTCTGAGCATCACGGGTATCTGATATTTCATGCCCAGCCACGCGCCGCGCACATTGATCGCGAACAGATTGTCGAAATCGCTGGCGTTCAGGTCCTGAATGGCGCTCGCCGGTCCCGGAATCCCCGCATTGTTCATGGCGATGTCGATCCCGCCCATCACCGTCTCCGCTGTGGCGACCAGCGCGGCGACGCTGCCCTCATCCCGCACGTCCACGGCGACATAATGGACCGCCTGCCCGGTGGATGCCGCAATTTCCGAGGCCAGCGCTTCGCCCTTTGCCTGATCAAGCCCGGACATGACGAGACTTGCGCCAGCCGCGGCGATGGACCGGGCGCAGGCCAGCCCGATGCCGCTGTCGCAACCCACGATCAGGGCCTTGCGGCCGTGAAGGGAAAAAGAACCGTCGGACATCGCCTATACCTCGCGCGTGGACGGCGCGTCAGGACGGCGCGTCCGCATTTTTCCGAAGGATGGAGGCTGCTTCCCGGCGCGCATCCCTTGCCGCGCGCCTGCGCTATCCCGCCATCTGGCGGGATTGGCCATCGGAAAGCCGACGGCGCCTGATTGCAGACCTGCTTCCATCATCCTCTCTATATCGGCTTTTTTTGATACCGGTATCACACCGTAATGCTTCAAAGCCGGACCCTACCTACCGGAGCCATCCGCAGTTTCAGCATAACAATTTCCAATAGCACGTACGCAGCTTTGCTGGTGCTTCAATGCCCGTGAGGGCGCTAAAGGCGGGTTTCAGCCGACTGCACCAACATCGTCGGCGCGCAGAGAAACCGTGGACCCATGGCAACAGCCAGAGAGACACACAGGAGATGATGTGCCACGCATTCCATATCCCGCCCCCGAAACCCTGTCGGATCTGAAACGTGAAATCCTGTCAGGCGCTTTCGGCAGGGTGCTGAATATCTCCCGGATGGTCATGCACACGCCTGACCCGTTCTGGGCGCCGCAGCGCGCTCTCGGCCGGGCCGCGATTTTCGATGTCACGATTGAACCCCGCCTACGGGAATTGATCATCCTTCGCGTCGCCTACCTGTCGCAGTCCGACTATGAGATTTATCATCATGAGAGCATCGCCGCAGGTCTCGGCGTTACGGAAGAAGAACAGAATGCGCTGAAAACAGGCGATTTCTCGGTCTTTTCGGATGACGAGAAAAGCCTTTGCACCTTCGTCAGCGAGCTGGTCGTCCATGTTTCGCCATCGGACGAAACGCTGGAGGCGATGCGGCAGCGCTTCAGCCTGTCGACCATCTTCGAAATGATGATCATCGCCTGCATCTACATGATGCTGGCGCGCGTCGCCGCCGTCAGCGGCGTGGAAATTGAGGATGAGGCGGTAACATCCTGGAACCTGCCAAGTTGATCGCCGCCGGCCCTTGCGGACGCCCGGCGCTGCCCATGCACGCCCAACGCTTCACAAACTAAGCACTTGTGCCGGACGGAAACGCATCGTATTCATTTTTTGATACCGGTAACTAAAATATGATCTGGAGGGGCGTGAAGATTGACTGGGGCATCGCAAAAACTGTCTGATTGGGTAAGGAATCTACGCTTTGACGATCTGCCCGAAGATGTTGTGACCGCGACCAGATTGCGGGTTCTCGATGTTATCGGCCTGTCGATCGCGGGCGGGCAGCGTCCATTCGGCCGTTCCGTGCGTCAATCCGCCTCCAGCCTGTATCCCGGAAACGACGCCCGCCTGTGGGGCACGAACGGCGCGGCGAGCATGCTCGGCGCCGCGTTCGTCAACGGCGCGCTGTCACAGGCGCTGGAATTTGACGACACCCACAATGAATCCATCGTGCATATGAGCAGTCCGGCCGTCGCGGCGGCGCTTGCGCTGGGCGATCGCCTGGACGCCAGCGGCAGGGGTGCGATCCTGGCCGTCGCCATCGGCAATGAGATTAGCTGCCGGGTGGGCAGCCTCGCTCCCGGCCAGTTCCACAAGCGGGGCTTTCACCCATCGGGCCTGTTCGCGCCCTTCGGCGTCAGTTGGCTGGCATCAAAGATGCTGGGCCTCGACGAACGGCAGATGATCTGCGCGGCGGGCATAACCGGCAGCTTCGCCGCCGGGCTTATCCAGTGCTGGGTCGATGGCACCCACTCCAAATTTCTCCACCCCGGCTGGGCGGCGCAAAGCGGCATAGCCGCCGCGACGATGGCGGGATCGGGCGTCACCGGGCCTTTGGAAGTGCTGGAGGGCCGCTTCGGCCTCTACGCCTCTCATCTGCAGGACAGCAATGTCACGCCCGACTGGAACCGGCTGACCGACGGCCTGGGCGATACATGGGAAAGCCGGAACGCATCGTTCAAGCCCTTTCCCGCCGCGCATGTGATCCATCCCTATATCAGCGCCCTGCTCCGGCTGCGCGAGCGCCACAGCCTGCTGCCCGAACATATCCGCAAGATCCGCTGCGATGTCGCGCCCTATATCGTCGGCATCGTCTGCGAACCGCAAAGCGAGAAGTTGCGCCCGCTGACCGACTCCCACGGCCGGGTCAGCCTGCAATATACGCTGGCCGAAGCGCTGGTCCGCGGCAAGCTCGGCAAGCAAGGCTATCAGGCGGACGCCCTGCGCGATGAGACCATCCTCGGCCTGACGCAGCGCGTCGAATATCGCGTGGACCCGTCGCTGCCCGGCCCGGAGCAATTCAAGGGAGTGGTCGCGGTGGAACTGACCGATGGCGCGATAGTGGAGGAAATAGAGGAGCATAATCGGGGTTCATTCCAAAACCCGATGACCACGCAGGAAATCGTCGCCAAATTCACGGAGAATGTTGACGGAACGCTTTCCGGTGAAAGTGCGGCGAGCATCGTCGACGCCGCCCTCTCCCTGGACCGGCTCGATAGCGTCGCGCATCTGACCGAACTGACGGTGACGGATCATGACTGAAGTCCGAAGCCTTGCCGGCCGCAACGCGCTCATTACCGGCTCTGTCGGCGGATTGGGGCTGGCCATGGCGCGGAAGCTGGCGTCGGCCGGGGCAAACATCGTCCTCCACGGCCTGGACGACCCCGAAATGATCAAACCTCTTGGCCAGGCGATTGAGGATGAGTTCGGCGTGCGCGCCGCCTATTGCCGCGCAGACCTGCGGGAGCCGTCCGCCGTCCGCGCCATGGTGCAATATAGCGGCGAAACCATTGGCCCCGTCCACATCCTGATAAACAACGCCGTCGTCCGCCATTTCGCCTGTATTGAGGATTTCCCGATCGAGAGATGGAATGAGGCGCTGGCGGTCAACGTCACTGCCGCCTTTCTCGCCACGCAAATGGTCCTGCCGGGGATGCGGGACGCGCAATATGGCCGCATATTCAACATGACGTCGGTCTATGGCTATCGCGGGACGGTCAACCGCGTGGATTATGTCACCACGAAAACCGCGATTCAGGGGCTGACCAGGGCCATTGCGCTGGAAACGGCGGGCGGGCCGGTCACATGCCACGCCCTGATGCCCGGCTCGGTCCTGACCCCCTTATGGTCCGACCGGCTCGACCAGATGATGACGGAGGAGGGCCTGACCCGGCCGGAGGCGGAGGTCCGCTTTCTCGACGGCAAGCAACCCAGCGGCCGCTTCGTCGACACGGACAGCGTGGCGGATGTGCTGATGCTGCTGTGCGGCCCGGCCGGCACGGATATGAACGGAGCCATTCTGCCTATAGAAGGCGGATGGCTGGCGCGCTGAAAAAGCGAACTTTCAAATGGAGCATTTGATGGAAGAAAGCCGGAAATTGGGATTCATCGGCCTGGGCAGCATGGGTAGCGCCATGGCGCCGCATCTGGTGAAGGCGGGCCATGCCGTGGTCGCCTGCGACATCAATGAAGCGGCGCGGGCGGATTTCGCGGCGGCGGGCGGATCGGCCGTGGAGAGCGTGATCGAAGTCGGCGACCGGTCCGACATCATCTTCACCAGCCTCCCCTCCCCGCAGATCGTCCGCGATGTCGCCGCGCAGCTTGCCGGGACTCAGGCGCGGATCGTGGTTGACCTGTCGACAATCGGATCGCGCGCCTCGATCGATGCCGGCAACCTGCTCGCCGCTGGCGGCAAGGCGTTTGCCGATGCGCCCGTCAGTGGCGGCCGGGCCGGTGCGCTGAACGCGAAGCTGACGCTCATGCTCGCCGCCGCCCCGGAAATCCGCGACGAGGTTGCGCCTCTGCTGGCGCTGTTCGGCAAGGTCATCACTGTGGGCGACAAGCCGGGCCAGGCGCAGACGATGAAGCTCGTCAACAACATCATGTCCGTCGTTGCGCTCGCCGCCACTTCGGAGGGCATGGCCATGGGCGTAAAGGCCGGCCTCGATCCGAAAGTGATGCTGGACGTGCTCAACGCCTCCAGCGGACAGAATAGCGCCACCAAGGATAAATTCCCGCGCGCCGTGGTCACACGCACCTTCGACTTCGGCTTTGCGACCGGCCTTTCGCTCAAGGACGTCCGGCTCTGCCTTGAGGAGGCCGAGGCTCTGGGCGTGCCGATGATGCTGGGCAACCTGTCCAAGACGATGCTCAACATCACCGCCGCCCAGTTCGGCCCCGAAGCCGACTTCACCATGATGGCGCGGGTTGTGGAACAATGGGCCGGCGTTGAAATAGGCTGAACAGGCGCAGGGCGGCCATGGGAGTTGCACCGTTGGAAGATTGTTACGAAGTTTACGCCGTCCAGTACGGCCATCATGACCGGAACGCTTCGGCCAATTTCGTCGGCGGCGATCCGCACGACCGCCCCATGCCGCTCGATTATTTCGTCTGGGCCATTGTCGGGCCTGACCGGACCTATGTGCTCGACACAGGATTCGATGCCGCCATGGGCGCGAAACGGAACCGGCAGTTGGTGCGCCCGGTCAACGAGGGTCTAAAAACCATCGGCATCGACGCCGCCACCGTCAGCGACGTCATCATCTCCCACATGCATTTCGATCATGCGGGCAATCACGCCATGTTCCCGCAGGCCCGCTACCATCTGCAGGACGCGGAAATGGGTTACTGCACCGGCCGCTGCATGTGCCACCCCAGCCTCAGCCACGCCTATGAACTGGGCGACGTCCAGGCGATGGTCGGCCGCTTGTTCGACGGCAGGCTCCAGTTTCACGATGGCGACAGCCAACTTGCGCCAGGGCTGACGCTGCATCGGGTCGGCGGCCACACACGCGGGCTTCAAGTGGTGCGCGTCAAGACGAAGCGGGGCTGGGTCGTGCTCGGTTCCGACGCGGCCCACCTCTACGCCAATTTTGAGCAGGCGCGCCCCTTCCCGTCCTTCGACAGCATGACCGATATGCTGTTCGGCTTTGACCGGATGCGCGAACTCGCCAGTTCGGAAAATCACATCATTCCGGGCCATGACCCGCTGGTGCTCACGCGCTACCCGCTGGTCCGCGCCGATGCGGCGGGCGTGGTGAGGCTGGATGTCGATCCAGCCCTGTAAAGCGCCCCGATCCTAGGGACGCTGCATCGCTTCCTTCAATATGCTTTCATCGATCAACGGCGCCAGCGCACTGCGCTCACGGGGCGTGCGCCCCTGCGCCGCGGCAAGCCATTTCTCCTCCTCGACCATGACGTCGAGCAGGTCGCCGGGCAAGTCGCAGGGGAAGCGGTGATGCACCCATGACGCGCGGATCAGGTCGAGGTCATGGCCGCTCCTTTCGGCCAGCATCGCCTGCATCTCTCCCGGCGTTTCCCGCGCGGCGCGGCAGCCGGAGATCAGTTCGCGGACGAATGCGACCACCTGCTTGCGCTTCACCGGGTCGACGAGCGTCGAGGCGCGGGCGTTGAGGTTATAAATTTCCCGGTAGACCGGCGGATGGAAGCTGACCCCATTGTCGCCCAGCGCGATGGCCGCGCGTTCCGATTCCGGTTCCCATGTCGCCAGCGCATCGACCTCACCCGCGATCACCGCATTGGCTCCCGCGCTCGCGGTCAGCGGGACGATGGTCACATCGGCTTCAGTCATGCCCGCCTTCTGCAATATCTTGTGCAGATAGAAGGCGGCGGAGGTGTTCGCGAACACCGCGATCCGCTTGCCTTTCAGATCCTCAAGAGATGCGATGCCCGACGAGCGGCGCGCGACAACGCGGTACAGCCCCTCCGTCACCGTCAGGATTATGCGGACATCGGGGTAGCGCAGCGACATGCGCAGGACCTGGGTCTCTGCATTGCCCGCCAGATCGGCAAGGCCGTTATTGGCCGGGGGCGGGCTTCCCGCCGCATGCCCCCGCACCGATCCGCCCAGTTGCGGGTCCGGCGCATTCCAAAGATTTGGGACACCGCCGCTCGCCGTGACGACGGCGCCGGGGCCGGCTTGTTTGGCCGCCCATAGCAGCGGGCCAAATTCAAGGACCGAACTATGCCCAAACACCGCCAGAGGGGATGGCGGTGGCGGCGGTGTATCGGCAGGCGATGTCCCAGGCGCGCACCCGAAAAGCCCCAGGGCGGCAATGCCCGTTAGTGCAGCCGCCCTGATACCCATCATCTTTCTCCTGAAACGCTGCGTCTTTTACAACTTAGTACCGGACCCGGATGCCGCCGCGATAGGCTCTGCCGACCAGATCATAATAGGTGCCGTCGAAGGAGGGGAAAGGCGGATCGGTGTTGAGCACATTGTCCACCGTCGCGAACAATTCGATCTTCCGGTCCTTCTCCTGGTCGCTGAACAGAGAGACCTTGCCGCCCAGGTTGAAATATACCCGGCTGGGAATGTGGTTGATGTTCACGCTGGTCGCGGTTCCGGGCACCGCGTCGGCCGCCACCTTGCCGCCGTTGATATAGCGGGCCTGCAGGTTGACACCGTAATTGTCGGTTTCATAGGCCAGCGTCGCATTGACCGTCAGGTCGACGACGCCCGTCGGCGCACTGTTGATCGGCGTCGGATTCTCGCCCGACCGGTCGACCGCCCCGGTGGCGTCGGTCAGCGTGAAGTCCCACACATAGGTCGCCAGAACGCGGGCGCTCAGATTTCCGGTCCACAGCGGCATGCGATAGGACAGCTCGAAGTCGACACCGCTGGTCTGGAACCGGTTCAGGTTCAGATAGGGCGTGGACATTTCCGTGATGACGCCCGCCGGGTTCGGCCGGGTGATCAGGGCGCAGCGGTCGGCATTGCCCGCGATACAGGCGTCGAGGATGACCTGCGCTTGCGACGTGCTGATCACGCCATCAATGTCGATGTCGTAATAGTCGGCGGAAAATTGCAGGCCGGGCGCCCAGGCTGGCTGATAGACCAGACCCGCGGTCAGCGAATTGGCGACCTCCGGCCGCAGGTTGAGGTTCCCGGCGGAGACTGTGCGCACGGTATAGGCGGAGCTGGTCACTGGATCGAGCACGCGGGCGTTGGTGTTACGGCTTGGTTCGAACAGTTCGGTCAGGTTGGGCGCGCGCACATCCCTTGAGCGTGTGGCCCGCAGTCGCAACTCATCGTTCAGCGACCAGTTCACGCCCGCCTTCCATGTCCATACGCTGCCCGACAGGCCATATTTTGCGTAGCGCGCCGCCGCATTGACATCCAGATGCTGGAATATGCCGGCATCGCGGGCCAACGGCGCAAGCACCTCGACATAGCCTTCCGTGACGTCGAAAGCGCCGTCGACGAAGGATGAGTTGACGCTGGAGAAGGCGCGTGCTGCCTCTAATGGGCTGGGCACCGACCGCAGCGTTTCCCGGCGATATTCAGCGCCGGTCGCGATCGAAACCGGTCCTGCCCAGGTGGAGAATGGCTCGGCCTGAAGGTTTCCGGCCAGCACCGTCTGGGTCGTTTTCTGCCTCTGGAGGGACAGGCCGGTGATATAGGCTTTCGCGGCGTCGGTCGGATTGTCCGTGCCGAAGATATTATAGGGCACGCACCCCGCGGCGGCCTGCCGCACCTGCGCATTGGTGCTTAGCAGATCGCGGCACACCGGCACGGAAATGCCGTTCTGGGTGATTGTCGTCACGTCGATGGCCCGCCGCCAATTCGCCTCCAGCCGCTGGCCGACAACGCCGCGGACATAGCGGTTTTGCCCATATTGGGCATAGACGTCCCACTTGATGTCGCCGAATTTCCCTTCCGCGCCCACCACGCCGCGCAGCGTTTCATTCATCTTGCTGACGAGCTGCTGCAGATTGTCCGTGCCGAAATGGCCGAACTGGAAGGATGTCAGCGCCGGTGTCCCCGCCGGGCGGGTGGCGTTGTAATTGTCGATCGCGGCGCGCGTTTCGGCCGGGATGAAGGGGTTGTCCGTCCGCACGACGATGGATGTGAAGGCGCTGGTGCTCGGCGCGGCGGACCCGAAATTGCGGGTGCCGACATTCCGTATCGTCCAGTCGACCTTCGAAAAATTGCCTTCCGCGAACAGGGTTGTGTCGCCGGTTTCATAGCGGACCCGGCCCATCGTCACGATGCGCTCATGCGGTTGCTTGATGTTGACGCCGGTCCAGGAACTGATGCCGTAATTGTCGCCGCCAATCTGGTCGTCGCCCCATACCTGCCCGAAATTGAACTGATAGGGCGTGCCGCTTGGCGTATAGGCCGTGCCGCGCAGCGGACCGGTGGTGATCAGGCCGTCGGGAGTCAGCGAGGAATAATGGACATTCTTCGACCAAATTCTGGCCGGGAGGCCGTTTGTGGCGTAGTTCGGGTTGGAGACGAACCACCATTCCTCGCGGCCCCAGTCGCGATTATAATTGTCGCCGACGCCCTTGTCCTTGGAATATTCGCCGCCCAGCAGGATATGGCCCGCGCCATCGGCGAACTTCAGCCCTCCGCCCAGGGACAGCTTCATGTTGAAGCCATCGCCTTCTTCGGAAATACCGGCCTGCGCCTGACCGTCCAGCCCCTCGAAATCCCGTTTCAGGATGACGTTGACGACACCGGCCACAGCGTCCGAACCCCAGGCGGCGGATGCGCCGCCGGTCACGACCTCGCTCCGCTCGACCATGAATGTCGGGATCATGTTCAGATCGACCGTCCCGACGTTCGACGTCGGCACGAAGCGGCGTCCGTCCACCAGAACCAGCGTCCGGTTCGCGCCCAGGCCGCGAAGATCGGCGAAATAGCCACTATTGGTGAAAGTGCGCGCTGCGGACGGGTTTTGCGACGGCCGGAAGGACGGCGTTTCCTGCAGCACTGCGCCGACGCTGAGCGCCGCGCGATTTTCGATCTGGTCCTTGCCGATGACGGAGATCGGCGTCGGCGCGTTGAACCCGTCGCGAACGATGCGGGAGCCGGTGACCACGATGTCCTGCGTCTGCGCCTCGTCCGCATCCGCCTGCTGGGGCAGCACGGCCTGAGCGGCGGCGGAACCCGAAGTGGCCTTCTCCTGCGCCCAAGCGGCAGGCGCGGCGATGGCGCTCGCTGCAACGCTGCAGGCTAGAAATAGTCTGGTTGACGAAATGCGCAGCATCTACCCCTCCAATTTTGTTCCCGTCTTTCGCGGTCGAATGATGGGATAGTGCGAGGCAGGTGGTGAAGTCGCTGAATTCCTCGTTATTCTGGATAAGGTACAGGCATGGAATGGGTGCCCGCTATGCTTTTTTCCTTATACGTCCTAATTTTCCGCCCCCGGCGCACGGAACGTCTTCACTGTCAAACGGCCGGAGAAGGCCCCAGCGCATGGTCTGAATCAAAGTCGCGGATCGCGCGCCGCACGACGTCCGGCGTCAGATGCGGAGCCACCGATCCCAGGAAATCCAGCAGATAGGGGTGCAGGTAAGTGCCGGGCCGCAGCGCAACGCCGATCTCGCTGGTCGGCAACACCATGCTGGCGTCGCGCGCCTCGATCCCATGGTCGCGCTCCGCGTCGAAACTGAGGCCCGCCAGGATGCCGATGCCCAGGCCCATCCGCACATAGGTCTTGCACAGATCCGCATCCATGCCGCTCATGGCGATATTGGGTTCCAGCCCGGCGGCGGCGAAGGCCTTCCACACTTTCAGCCCCTTGTTATGCCCGTCATAGGCGATCAGCGGATAGCGGACGATTTCCTCCAATGTCAGTTCGGGCACCGACAATATCGGATGGGTTGGCGGTGCGACCACGCAGAAGGTGAGGTCGCGGCACCGCAGGCGCAGGAGATTGGGAAAGCTGCCGCCCGCCTGCGTGCTCACCGCCAGATCGGCCTCCCCCGCCTCCACCTGCGCGCAGACCTGCTCCGTATTCCCCTGCCGCAGGATCAGACGCACATCGGGATAGCGCGCCAGAAAGCGGCGGACGACATGCGGCAACAGGTAGCGCGCGGGCGTGTGCGTGGTCGCGATCGTCAGCGTGCCGCGATCGCCGCCCGCAATATGATCCTTCAGGGTTTTCAATTCCCCCAGATTGACGGCGATGCGCTGCGCGATCGAATGGACGATCGTCCCCGCCTCGGTAAGCCCGTTGATCCGGTTGCGCGTCCGGGAGAATATTTCCAGGCCCAGCTCCTGCTCCAGCAACTGTATCTGTTGGCTGACGCCCGGCTGCGACATGCTGAGCGCCGCCGCCGCCGCGGACAGGTGATTCCCGTGCCTGACGATCTCGACCACATAATGCAGTTGCTGCAGATTCACGCATGCTTCCCATCGACCGGACCCACGCCATGTCTAGCGGGTCAAACGCCATGGCGCGATGGCAATTTACTTATAGCGGCCGCACGGATGAGAAGGCATCGGCCGGGCCGATGGAAGATCACAATTGCGCCAAGCTCAGCGCCAGATCGCTTTGTTTGAAAGGCTTTGTCAGCCGCGGAAGGTCGGGTGAGATACCCTTTGTTTCGGCGTAGCCAGATATCACGAGCACCTGCGTCTCCGGGTTTGTGAGGCGAACGCGCTTCGCAAGCTCGGTGCCAGTCATCCCTGGCATCAGATGATCGGTCACGAGCAAGTCGATTGTTTCTGTTCCTTCAAAGAGTTTGAGAGCATTCTCAGCCGAACCGGCCTCGATCACAAGATAGCCTAGTTCGCCGAGCATATGGGCCGTACTCGCGCGTACCAGATCCTCGTCATCGACCACCATTGCCGTGCCGCGGCGGCTGGCATCGAACGCGACCTCGGGCGCATGTTGTCGCTCAGGAAGCTTGTCAGTGACCGGAAGCCAGAGCTTGATGCAGGTACCAGCTCCGATCTCGCTCTCGATCAGCAACCCACCGCCCAATTGAGCGACAAGGCCGTGGACCATCGACAGTCCGAGGCCGGTCCCTTGGCCGACACCCTTGGTGGTGAAGAATGGCTCGATGGCTTTGGCAATCGTTTCCGCGCTCATGCCCGATCCAGTGTCCGCAACGCTCAACTGGACATAGGAACCGGGCGCAAGCTTGGCCACGTTTTCCGCCGTCACGGTGTCTTTAATGGCGCGAATGATCAGAGAGCCGCCATCGGGCATCGCATCGCGCGCGTTCACGGAAAGGTTGAGCAGCGCCATCTCGATCTGGTTTGCGTCGGCGTGCGCCGGCGGTAGCGATTCAGCCAGATCGAGTGTCACTTTCACGCGCGGACCACAGGTGCTGACGATCAGGTCGCGCATTTCCTCGACTAGCGCGGATATATCGACAGCCGTCGCCTGAAGCGGCTGTCGACGTGCGAAAGCGAGTAGCCGCTGCACAAGCGTGCGTGCACGCTCGGCGGATTGCGCAGCACCTTCTATCAACCGTTTTTCCCGGTCGTTGCCGAATCCGCGGCGCATGAGCAAATCGAGGCTGCCGACGATCGGTGTCAGCAGATTGTTGAAGTCGTGCGCGACGCCGCCGGTCAACTGACCCATCGATTCCAGTTTCTGAGACTGGCGCAGCGCTTCTTGAGCGAGTTCCAGCGCGCGCGTGCGCTCGACCACCCTTTCCTCCAGCGTCTCGTTAAGTCTGCGCAGGCGCTCTTCGCTCTCACGGAGCGCGACCTCCATATTTCGTCGTTCGGAGATGTCGTTGAACAGGATCGCAACGCGCTCCGCCTCAGGCTCGCCCACCCGAAACGCATATACGTCGTACCAGATATCCCCAAGCGCCTCCGCGTGCTGCTCAAAGCGCAAACGCTCCCCGGTGAGCGCAACCCTCCCATAGATGTCGAACCAATGTTGCTCGTGAGCGGGAACAAGCGACCGCATGGATTTCCCGACGGCATCCTTCAGGCCGGTTTGCCGTTCGAATGCAGGATTTGCCTCGATGAACACATAATCGACCGGCCGCCCTGCGTCATCGAACACCATATCGATAATGCAGAAACCGGCATCGATCGAGTTGAACAAGGATCGATATCGATCAGCGCCACGGCGCAATTCTTCGAGGCGCGTACGCGCGTCATACTGACGTCGGCGGCCACGCAGCGCGGATTGTGCCAGGCTGACGAGCGTGGTCGGATGGAACGGCCGTTCGAGGAAGGTGACATTGCCGAGGACGTCTAAGTGCCGCTTTGCAGCCGGATTACGCTCGATGCCGCCCCCGCGCTGCGTTAGCAGAATGAACGGAAAATCGGACCATTCAGGCTGGCTGGAAAGCCATGCCGCGAGCGGGTTGAGATTTGCGGTGCGCAGACCTTCTTCCACAATTAAGGCAAAGCCCGCGCCTTGCACCAACTCGGCGACGAGTTCTGGGATGGAATGTGCAGTCGTCGATCGCAGGCCTGCGTCGTAGAAGATCGTAGCGGCAATCGCGGCGTCGCGACCATGAGGAGCCAATATGACCGCACGCTCTGAGAGATGGGGAATCACCGACGCTCATCTTCAAGAAGCGCAGATGAATTGTCGCCGCCGATAAATGTCGGCACGCCACGCAGCACGCCTTGGAAGCTGGCCAACGGCTCTCCGAGCCTTATGCCATAACTGCCAATCCTATATTCGCGGATCGTGTCCTCGTGAACGCCGGTGCGCTTCTTGATGATCGAGATTGCGCGCCGCACCCGGCCCAACGCCTCGAAATACCGCAGCAGTATGACAGTATCGGCGAGATAGGTGACATCGACCGGGGCCTTCATGTCACCGACCAAACCATGCTGAGCCACGGTCAAGAAGGTCGTCGCGCCTTGGCGGTTCAGATATTGCAGCAGTTCGTGCATATGAAGAATCAACCCATTTTCTTCCGGCATCGCCGCGCGATATCCGTTCAGGCTATCGACAATGACAGTTCGCACGGCATGCTGTTCGACGCACGTCCGAACACGCTGGGAAAATTCCCCAGGGGACAATTCTGCCGCATCGACCTGTTCGACGATGAGGCTGCCGTTATCTACCAGCGCCTGCATGTCGATGCCGAGGCTCTTGGCGCGATTGAACAGCAAGCCGATTTCTTCGTCGAATACGAACATGGCCGCGCGTTCACCGCCTGATATCGCTGCGACTGCAAAGATTAACGTAAGAAGGGATTTGCCGGTTCCCGCAGGCCCCAGCACCAGGATACTTGATCCACGTTCAACACCGCCGCCCAGCAATGCGTCGAGTTCCGCATTTTCGCTGGTCAGGATATCACGGCTGAAGTCCGTCTTGTGTTCCGCTGACACCAGACGCGGAAACACACGCACCCCGCCTGTTTCGATCACGAAATCGTGGTAGCCGCCCCTAAAGCGGCGCCCACGATATTTGATGATCCGCAGTCGGCGACGCTCCGAACCATAGTTGGGCGAAAGCTCCTCCAGCCGCACCACGCCGTGTGCGACGCTGTGGACAGTTTTGTCTGCCGTGTCCGCAGTGAGATCGTCGAGCATCAGCACCGTCGCTTTCTGCGTCGAGAAAAAATGCTTCAGCGCAAGGATCTGGCGCCGGTAACGTAGAGAGCTTTGCGCGAGCAGGCGGATCTCAGACAGGCTGTCGAGGACGACCCGGTCCGGCTTTACGCGGTCGAAAGCTTCGAAAATGCGTCGCGTCGTCTCGCCCAGTTCCAGGTCGGACGAGTAAAGCAGACTCTGCTGCTGCTCTTCGTCGAGCAGATTTTCCGGCGGAATGAGTTCAAAAATCTCAATGCCATCAAGATCCCAACTGTGGGATCTGGCGCCCTCACGCATCTCATCCTCGGTTTCGGACAGAGTAATGTAAAGGCAGCGCTCGCCGCTTGCGGCACCTTCGTTCAAGAATTGTGTGGCGATCGTTGTCTTCCCGGTGCCGGGGCTGCCTTCGAGGAGAAAGACACGGCCACGGGACAGGCCACCGGCGAGAATGTTATCGAGACCATCAACTCCGGTGAGTGCAAAAGAGACTGTCGTCACGATTGTTCCATCAAGTGCTGCGGCCGAAATGCCCCGTCCCGGAGGATCACCGAAGACACCTTGAAAACGGCGACACTATCAATCGGTTCCGAAACGATCGCGGGAGATGGGGTAAGGGCCTTGAGCGGCATCGATCGTCTCCTTCGCCGTCGGCCACCGCGCAAATGCGATCATCCGATCACTCCCATGAGAACTCTTTGACGCCGGAAGGGTTCTCTCGTTCAAAGGAGATACCATGATGACCGAGACAACAGAGATGGTTCATGAAGACCGGTTGCCGGGCCATGAGAGCAAGCTGGCCCCCAAACCCGAATGGCAACCACGCTATGAGGGTTCGAACCGGCTTAAGGATAAGGTCGCAATCATAACCGGCGCGGACAGCGGTATCGGCCGTGCGGTAGCCGCACTGTTCGCCCGCGAAGGCTGTGACATCGTGATTGTATATCTCCTTGAGGATGACGACGCCGCCGAGACTAAGAGGATAGTTGAGGCCGAAGGCCGCCGGGCGATTACCATTCGGGGCGATATTGGAGAGAAAGATTTCAGCGACGAAATAGTAAGGAGGACGCTTCAGGCGTTCGGTCGCGTCGAGATCGTCGTCAATAATGCCGGCGAGCAACATCCTGACAAGGACATCACCGGCATCACCGAGGAGCAACTGCGCCGCACCTTTCAAACCAACATTTTTGGCATGTTTTTTCTAATCCAGTCGGCCCGTCCGCATCTCAAATCGGGCGCCGCCATCATCAACTGCACCAGTGTCACCATGTATCAGGGCAGCAAGGAATTGCTGGATTACAGCTCGACCAAAGGCGCGATCACAGCATTTACGCGTTCGCTGTCTGAAAATCTTATTGGTGAGGGCATTCGCGTCAACGCCGTGGCGCCAGGTCCGATCTGGACACCGCTAAATCCCTGCGGCGGCGCGAGCCCCGATAAGCTTGAACATTTTGGCGAAAGCACGCCGATGGGTCGGCCCGGTCAGCCCAACGAAGTTGCGCCTGCATTCCTGTTCCTGGCTTGCGAGGATGCGAGCTATATGTCGGGACAGGTGCTTCACCCCAATGGCGGTACAATCATTAACGGCTGAGGCGCATCATGGCGAAATCACTCCGGCAAGGCACCAGGGTCAGATGGGAAAGCCATGGCGGCAAAGCCCATGGCAAAGTTATCAGGAAACTTACCGGGCGGACCAGGATCAAAGGTCATCAGGTTTCGGCATCGCGGCATAATCCCGAATATCTGGTCGAAACCGACGAGGGCAAGCACGCGGCACATAAGGCTGGCGCACTTGCCAAGGACTGATGCGTTGGATGGTCGTCATGGGACTTTTTCGGCGTTACGGCCTGTGACCATTCCGAGGAAACTATTGGCGAGTTGATCCTATCGGGTGGCGATGGCGCGGTTTAAATCGTGAGACGGCGTAAAATAAGCGCCGCCTCACATTCTTTCGTTTATTCCGCTCGTCCGGTTTCTGGATATATCCTGATCTAATAAGCGGCGAACTGATCAGGGGACTCTCGTTCCCCGGCCAAACAGAAAGCCAATCACCAAGACAATAGCCGCTACCACCAGAAAAAGCTTCGCGAGGTCCGCAGAGAGACCTGCCACACCGCCAAAACCCAGAAGCGCAGCAACCACTGCGACAACGGCAAATATTATGGCCCATCGAAACATAAAGTGTCTCCATTCCGAAAGCGTTGCGTCATTCCAGTCGAGGTACGCCGTTTTCAGAACCTGTGGACAAAACCAATGTTCCACATCTTTTTTACGCAGGAACGCACAATCGTTTCGAGGAAGATGTCTCCCAGCTCTGGCCGTCCATCGGTGATCTCGAATAACTGCCATATGTGCGCGAATTAGGCAGTTACTTCTCCCTTCCCGCAAATCGCAATAACTAGGCGGCGCTTTCGATGAAAAGATAGGAGGGGTCGAATTCACTGAGTTTTGCAAGAGCTGCGCGATCATGCATGATAACTTTACCGGCAGTAAAACTCATAAGCCGGCGTTCTTTGAGCTCGCGGAGCATGCGGTTCATATGGACTGGCGTCATGCCGCAAGCCTCGCCCAGATCAGGCTGAGTCATTGGCAACGTAAACATCTGCCCGTCGCTTCTACCGACAGCACGTAGCTTTGCCTCCATTTCGCAAAAGAAATGGCCGACACGGCTCACCGCATCAAGACGGCCCAACCGGAAAATCCATTCCCGGTGCATGGCAGCGTCAAGAAGCGTGCTGAACCATAGCTGTTTGGCAAGGATTGGCCGCTCTTCCATAATCCAGTTGATCCGGTCGCGCGGCACGAGAGCGACCCGGCATGCAGTAAGTGTCGCGATGTCATGGTCCAGACGTTCAAGGGGATAGCCATGCAGATCGACGAAGTCGCCAGCCACATGCACAGCGACCAGTTGCCGTTCGCCATCGCGGTCATCCATGTAGCGGCACATGAAACCGTCAATGAGATAGGTGCTGAACTGGACAGGTTCGCCTTTCAATATCAACGTGGATCGCGCCTTGAGATCCTTGACGTGACTCACTGACGCTTCAAGGATTTCCAGGTCATCATGCGAGAGCCGGTCGCGCCTTCTCCCTCGCAAAAAATCATCCAGCAGCATGAATCGGCTTCATTGCGATATCCACCATCGAGCCATCCTAGTGTGACTTTTCGCGTGAGTCCAAGCGGCTGAGATTACAAATCAAACGGACCGGAAGGAGTTTAATCTTGATTAGTGGGAATGGGAACCAGAATGCTCCACATCCCTTTTTCGCTCTAACAGCCCCCTTTTAGTGCTGCTGATGAGGACGACATGGACAGCCGACTGCACGATGAGCCCAGCAATGTAGTTGCGGACCGGGGAGAGGTGCAAGTGAGCGGCCCGAATGGCGTTGCAATGTCCTTGACGGCAGATGCTGCAGAAGAGACGGGTGGCCGGCTGATCGAGGCGGCAGGAGAGGCCCGCAAGCAACTGGCCATGCAAGTCATGAAAAAATCCAGCTTGGCGAACAATGACCAGCGCAGAGGAGGTGCGCCTATCATCAAACACGACCAAGATTCGTGATGATCGAAATCAGTATGCGAAACTTGACCGGCCTTGGATCGTCTCCTCGCTAAAGGAGCGCTATATGTTCACCCAGCTAAATCCGCCGATTCCGGTCGATATTATCGATCGCGGTTCTGGTTACGCCTTTGCCGTGATCGACTATGGTCAGGAGCATAATTTGATTTGGGTCACCGCCATCAACGAGACGGGCGAAATCTGGTGCGCTCCCAACCCCAAGGTTCGTATGCATCGTAACTGGACAATGGGAAGAATGGCCAATGCATCAGGCATGGTCGCACCCGTCTCGGAACTGACCTGTGAGCCAGCAGAATAGCCGGAGACGCCTATGTCGTTTCAGAATTATATAGCACAGCTTTTCTGAACCAATGATGCGCGCCGAGTATACGAACAAAAAACTGTCTTAATCTCTCCAAGCAGCAAAATTGTAGAATATTCATAAGAACCCCCGCCATAGCGGGGGTTCGCAAAGTCAGTCGCGCTTCTGGCTACCTGGTTCGGCCGTTTTGGGGGCTTTGCCGTCCTCCATCCGCCCTTCGTTGCGAAGATCGCGACCCTCCTGCGCTTTCTCACGCGATTTTGCCGACTTGCCATGCTCATAGGCTTCTTCTTTTATATAGCCGGCGGCTTCCTTGACTTCACCTTTGATGCTCATGGAACTCTCCTGTTATGCTTGGTAACGTCGTATCCTGACCAAGACAAAAGTGCTCCAAATCCCCAGAAGGTCCGCAAGTTGATCAGGATCAGTACGATTGTGACCAGCAGCCCAGCAATATATTACCTGTGGATCGGCATACGAGCCTTGCGAAACACATGTGCGGCGCGCGCGTTCAATGGCGATGACAACGGGACCGGGTGGAAGCCAACAGCGCTGGATCGTCTGGAGTGTGATGGCTTTGGGCGCCCTTACCGCCCTGATGCTGGCAATCCTCGCAGCCTTTCCTCTTGCTGTGCTCAAGGGTCCCATAGAGGCGCTGCTTGAAAACAGCCTGGGCGCCAAAGTTTCGATCGGTAGGATCGAACGCCGCGAATGGCTATCTTTAGCTCCCACGATCTTTATCGATGATCTGGCCGTTGCTCAGCCGCCATGGGCCGGACAAGGAAAGATGGTTCGTGCGCGAAGGGTGGAGGCGCGTGTCCCCATATTGGCATCATTGGCGAGCGGCGGGGTTCAAACTGACAGCCTGGTCGCGCACGGTCTAAAGCTTGACCTCATCCGCGATGTTAACGGACGGTCGAATTGGGAAGGTCGGGAAACTGCGGCGGGTCCCAGCCACAAGCCCAATCTACTTACAAAACTTGTCATATCTGAAGGGCAACTGTCTTTGCGAGACGACAAGCGGTCTCTCGGGCTGAAGGGTTCTCTCGTATCAGATGAGAGGGGATTGCGTATTGAGGCGCGGGGTCATTTTCATAATGCGCCTGCCACATTCCTATTATCGGGTGGCAGGCTTATGGACCGCGCCGGCAGCGAGACCTATCCGATCAGAGTGGAAATGGCCTCATCGCTACTCAACCTCGTTGCGCGCGGCCGAATGAACGGTCCTTTGAATTCCCGCTCAATGGCCCTGGACATTCATGCAAAGGCGCCAAGCCTTCAATATCTGGATGATATCATCGAGGCAGGCCTCTTTGGTTCGCGGCCCATCGATTTTACAGCCAAAGTTCGACATGAGAACCGGGATTGGTTTGTCGATCGCTTGCGGGGCCGCATTGGTCGCTCGCCGCTAGACGCGCGCGCTTCAGTGCTCAAGCGGGATGGACGGTCAAAGATCGATGCTGTTGTGCACTTTGCCGCTTTGGACTTTGATGACCTTTCAGACATGAAGGGCCAGGCGGAAGCGCGGGCTATTGAAGCGAAAATTGGCCAACGCGTGATACCAGACACAAGGATCAACATTTCGAAAGTGGGACCAACTGACGGGATCATCAAATTTCGCGCTGACAAATTACTCCTGCAAAATTCTGCCTTCCGGTCGCTCAAAGGTGTGATCAGCCTGGAGAGCAAGCTTTTGAAGGTCAGCAATATTGTCGCAGACATGTCGAGCGGACACATGCGTGGCAATCTGCAGATCGACCAGCGGGGCAATGTCAAACACCCCCGGCTTTCAATCGATCTGGCCTTTGAAAATGGTCGTCTTGAAACGCTTGTCGGCTCAACCGACGTCACCGGACCGCTGCGCGGACGCGTGAAATTGTCCGGAGTTGGTGACACAATTCGTGAGGCGCTGTCGCGATCGGATGGCCGTGCCGGTCTGCTTGTAAAGGACGGCACAATAAAGCGCATATTTGCGGCCGTGCTGGGTCAAGATCTTGGGAGAGCGATCGGGACAGCATTAAAAGAGCGCGATGCCGATGTGCCGCTTCGCTGCCTCGCCGTAGCATTCGACGCAAAAAGCGGCGTGATGACTCCATCACCTTTCATTGTCGATACTGCCATTTCCACAGGTGAAGGACGAGGAACAATCTCTCTCGCATCAGAAAGAATCGCTCTGACGATTAGGAGCCGATCAAAGGATCCAAGCGCGTTACGCCTTGTAGATCCGATCGCTGTGGGCGGGAGCTTTTCAGCACCAACGCTTAGCGCTGCTGGAACACCGCCGGGAAGCAAGATCACGCCTGGTTCAGTTCTCAAGGCGTTCGGCAAATCCATCGGCCAATCTTTGGGTATGGGCAAGAAGGACCAGACTTCGGTTCAGAAGGCGCCGGCCGTGAAGGATTGCGATGCGCTCGCGCGCCATATCCTCTGATTATTGTGATTGATGAATTGCATCCCATCGCAAGGTGGAGCGTTGCTTGGTACATGATATATCTTCATCGGCATTCTCCATGCGGCGGCCGCAGAAGCGCTATCACCGGTCGGACTTGGATAAAGACTTACGGTGCGGTCCTCAGCCGCCAACGTCGCAAGATCATCGGCATCCCTCAAAATTCCTAGGATAAACTTTGCGCTTTCCCGTCGATCAGTTGATATTTGGGCCAGAGGATGTTGATCTCTCGCATTCCCCCCTGGCGGGCTATCTCGATCGCGAGACCTATGTGCTGGGCGCGTTCAATCCTGGTTTGACAAGACTGGCGAATGGCAATTTGCTGATGATGGTCCGCATTGCCGAAGCATTACGAAACCCCGTAGAAAATGGATATATTCATAGCATCCGTTTTACTGACGGGAGCTATGTATGCGACGCTTGGCCCCTCGATAGCGTCGATATATCGGACCCGAGAGCATTCAGCTTGAACCAAGCCAACTGGAAGACTTTGGCTTTGACATCCCTGTCCTGGCTACTCCCTGTTGAATTGTCCCCCGATGGTCTGCGTGTCGAGGCAGTGCATTATGATCGCGTAATCGCTCCAGCCGGAAATTGGCAATGTTATGGCGTTGAGGATGCGAGAATTAGTCATGTTGAGGGACGCTGGCTAATGACCACCTGCTCGGTCAGCCCAGAGCGACAGGCTACAAGCCTTTACAGCTCCGCCAATGCTCTCGATTGGAAATTTGAGAGTATAGTCCTCGAA
>NZ_MINO01000048.1 GCF_001757355.1 Sphingobium phenoxybenzoativorans | reverse complement strand
GGCTCCGCCCCTTTTCGCTCTCGTCCGGGCCCGCGCCGGCCGACGCGACGGTGACGCGCCAGGCTCTGCGCCAAGGCGACTATTCCGATATTCTCGTCGTCGTGGACCCCACTGAACTCGAACGGCTCGATGCGGACGCCGATATCCTCCCGCTCGCACGAACGATGGAGCGCACGCGCAATTCGGTGCTGCAACAGCGAGCCCAGTTCCGCCTCTGGCTCGCACGAGGCCGAGCGCCCGGCGATCAATTTGCCGCCGGACATATCCGATGGTCCAGGATGGCCGCCGGGCTGTCGGGCCGCCTCGGGGATTTCACCGCGCGCTATGCCGGCCCGGCGCTGCCCCGCGGCCATCGTATAGTCGTTGAGGACATAAGCGGCAGGTTGGCGCTCGGATACCGCACGCCGCTCGGCCGCGAACTCCAGCCCGAGATCGTGATCGGCAACAAGGCGCATGCCCGAACCGCGATGGCCGATCTGCTGCGCCAATATGCCGCTTCGCTTCGCCTCGGATGACCTGAGGCCTGAGACGAGGTCAGATCCAGGGCTCCCCGTCACACCCTGATCTTCGACCAGCCTGACAAGCTTGTGGGCCGCCGCGCTGCGCCCGCGAACCCATCAAAAAGGAAGCATTCCATGCGAAACAGTGCATCCGCGCTGGCTCTCCAGCTATGCCTCGACTTCGATCAGCCGGTCAGGCCGCCCGACCCGGCGCCCGCTGTCGCGCCCGATGCAGCGATCATCTCCCAGCATTGCGAGCCTACGCTCTTCTCGCTGGCGCCGGCGGAGGTGCTTGCCGGTCAGCCCCCGGTCGAACCCATCGATTTCTCCTTCGCCGCCGGGCGGATGCTGGCGTCCTCGTGGAAGGGCCGCGCGCAAGACAATGTCGAGGCGATCCGGCTGCTGAACCTGCTGGACCGCGAACAACGAGGAGCAACGCCGGCCGAGCAGGAGGCCATCGCGAAGTTCATCGGCTTCGGCGCCTCCGAGCTTGCGAACAACATCTTCGCCGATCGCGCGGGCACATTCCGCGATGGCTGGGAGGAACTGGGGCACGGCCTTGCCGCCGAAACGACCGATGCCGAACTTCAGTCGCTCAAGCGCGCGACGCAATATGCTCACTATACGCCCGAATATATCGTCCGCGCCATGTGGGACGCCGCCCGCATCCTCGGCTTCACCGGGGGCCAGGTTCTGGAACCCGGATGCGGCAGCGGTCTCTTCATGGGGCTGCGGCCCGACTGGCTGGCCAGTGACACGCTGTTCGTCGGTATCGAGAACGATCCCGTCACCGCCCGCGTCGCGAGCGCGCTCTATCCGGGTCAGATCATCCGCTGCATCGATTTCGACAAGGCGTCGCTGCCGCGCGACTTCGACCTCGCTATCGGCAATCCCCCATTCTCGAACCTCAGCATCCAGAACAAGACCAGCCTCGGCCGGCTCGGGCTGTCGCTCCACGATTTCTTCATCGCGAAATCGCTGGAGCACCTTCGGCCGGGCGGCGTCGCCCTGTTCGTGACCTCGCGCTATTCGCTCGACAAGAGCGATCCCAAGGCCCGCGGCCATATCGACGGCATCGCGGATTTCCTGGGTGCGGTGCGCCTTCCCGGCCGGGCCATGCGGCAGGAAGCGGGCACCGACGTCGTCGTCGATATCCTGCTCTTCCGCAAGCGCGAGCCTGATCTCCTCCGGCCCGGACACAATTGGATCGATCTGGCCGATGTTCCCGATAGCGACGAGGGTGAGGGACCGCTGCGGATCAACCGCTATTTCCTCGACAATCCCGCTCATGTGCTTGGGGCTCATGAATGGAAAAGCGGCCAGTTCGGCATGGACTATACCTGCGCCGCCGAGCCGGGTGTCGACATCGGGCAAGCTCTCACGACCACCCTGTCGGCAATCGCATCCCGATACGAAGGCGCCTGCCGCCCCGTCCATCGCACGACGTCGCTGCGTGACCGGGTCGACGTGTCGCTCGACATTGAGATCGGGACCGCTGCCGATGAAGCCGAGTTCAAGGAAGGCAGCTATCTCGTTTCCGGCGGTGTCCTGCACCAGATCGTCGACGGGATGCCGGCCATCGTCGACGTCAAATCGGGGCGTGGCACCACTGGCCTGTTTGTCAAGCACGCGAGCATCATCAAGGCGCTGATCCCGATCCGCGATGCGGTGCGCGCGATCCTGCGGGCGCAGCTGAACGACCAGCCCTATGCCGCGTCCCAGGAAAAGCTGCTCACGCACTACAGGCAGTTCACCAGGAAGTACGGCCCGATCAACCGGACGATCACCAGCATCCGCACGGATCCCGACACCGGCGCCGAGAAGGAATATCAGCGTCGCCCGAACCTCCAGCCCTTCCTCGACGATCCCGACGTCTGGCTGGTCGCGTCGATCGAGGCCTATGACGAGGCGAGCGATACCGGCACGCCGGGCGCGATCTTCACCGAACGTGTCGTCAAGCCGCCGGTCGCCCATGAAATCCGCTCGGCGCAGGATGCGCTGGCGGTGTCGCTCCACGAGCGCGGCCGCGTCGATCTCCCGTTGATCGCCGGCCTGCTCGGCGTCGCGCAAGCCGAGGCGCTCGCGGACCTTGCCGACGATATCTATCTGGACCCCGTCCGCACCACGCCCCACTTCGACCACTGGGTCACCGCGGACGAGGCCCTTTCAGGCCCCGTGCGGACCAAGCTCGCCCTTGCCCGCGAGAAGGCCGAAACCGATCCGCGCTTTCATGCCGTCGCCATCGCGCTCGAAGCGGTCCAGCCGGTCGACCTCAAACCCAGCGAGATCACTGCGCGTCTCGGCGCGCCCTGGATTCCTACCAGGGTCATCGAAACCTTCGTCGTGGAAATCATGGAGGTCGAGACCACCATCTTTCATACCGTCGATATTGCGAGCTGGACTGTCGACAAGGCCCCGTTCGCGGGACATGTCAGTTCCACCTCGACCTGGGGCACGGCGCGCCGAGGCGCGGCCGACCTGCTCGAAGATGCCCTCAATTCTCATATCCCCAAGATCTACGATGTTCACCGCGAAGCTGACGGTTCGGAGCGCCGCGAGCTCAATGTCACCGACACCGAAGCCGCGAAAGAGAAGCTTGCGAAGATCAAGTCGACCTTCGAGACCTGGGTCTGGCAGGACAGCGAACGCGCTGATCGCCTGGTCCGCATCTACAACGACGCCTATAACAACCTCGTTCCCCGGACCTTCAACGGCAAGCATCTGACGCTGCCCGGCGCGTCGACCGCCATCCAGATGCGCGATCACCAGAAGCGCGTCGTCTGGCGGATCGTCGCCGCAGGCTCGACCTATGTCGCCCATAGCGTCGGCGCGGGCAAAACCTTCAGCCTGTGCGCCGCCGTGATGGAGCAACGCCGTCTCGGCCTTGCCAACAAGCCGATGATGGCGGTGCCCAATCATTGCCTCGCGCAGATCGCGCGTGAGTTCCTGATGCTCTATCCCACCGCGCGCATCCTGGTCGCCGACGACACGAACTTCATCAAGGAGAAGCGGCGGCGGTTCCTGGCCCGCGCGGCGACCGGCAACTGGGATGCGATCATCATCACCCATGATGCGTTCAAGTTCATCCCCACCCCGGCAGCCTTCGAAAAGCAGCTGATCGAAGACCAACTCGCCAGCTACGAGGGGCTGATCGCGGGCATCGACAATGACGATCGCGTCTCGCGCAAGCGGGTCGAGCGCCTCAAGGAGGGGCTCCAGCGGCGGCTTGAGAATCTGCAGTCCCGCAAGGACGACCTTGTCCATATCGGCGAGATCGGCATCGACCAGATCCTGGTCGACGAGGCCCAGCAGTTTCGCAAGCTCACCTTTGCGACCAATCTTGGCGACCTCAAGGGCGTCGACCCGGCCGGCTCGCAGCGGGCATGGGATCTGTTCGTCAAGGGTCGATACCTTGCCGGCATCAATCCCGGCCGCGAACTGATCCTGTCGTCGGGCACGCCCATTACCAACACGCTGGGCGAAATGTATACGCTGCAGCGCTTCATGCAGCCCGATGAGCTACAGGCCAAGGGCTTGCATGAGTTCGACGCCTGGGCCGCGAACTTCGGCGACACACGCACCGAACTCGAACTCCAGCCGAGCGGCAGCTACAAGCCGGTCACGCGCTTCTGCGAATTCGTCAACGTCGCCGACTTGATGGCGATGTATCGTAGCGTCGCCGACGTCGTGCTCAAGGACGATTTGCGCCAATATGTCCGGCTGCCCACCATCAAGGGCGGCAAGCGCAAGATCATCGTCGCCCAGTCCGGGGCGCCCTTCAAGGCCTATCAGAAGGTGCTCGCCGGACGCATCAAGGCGATCGAGAACCGCAGCGGGCGCCCCCAGAAGGGCGATGATATCCTCCTTTCGGTGATTACCGACGGGCGGCATTCGGCGATCGATCTCCGCTTCGTCGATCCCATGATGGGGAACGAGGAGGGCAACAAGCTCAATCTCCTGATCGAGAATGTCTACAGTATCTGGCGCGATACGAGCGGCAATCGCTACACCGATCCGGAAACCGGGCGACCTTATCCGCTGCCCGGCGCCGTGCAGATGATCTTCTCCGATCTCGGCACCGAGAACGCCATCGAGACACGCGGCTTCTCCGCCTATGTCTGGATCCGCGAGCAGCTGATCGAGATGGGCATACCGGCCGATCAGATCGCCTTCATGCAGCATTACAAGAAGAACAGCGCGAAGCAGCGCCTGTTCAACGACCTCAATCAGGGGCGCAAGCGCATCCTCATCGGGTCCACGCCCACCATGGGAACGGGCGTCAACGCGCAGCAACGCCTCAAGGCCCTGCATCATCTCGATGTTCCCTGGATACCCTCCGATATCGAGCAGCGCGAAGGCCGGATCGAGCGCCAGGGCAACCAGAACGACGAAATCGAGCTATACGGCTACGCGACCAGTGGCTCGATGGACGCGACCAACTGGCAGATGCTCGAAAGAAAAGCCCGCTTCATCAACATGGCGATGTCGGGTGATCGCTCCATTCGCCGGATCGAGGATGTCGGCTCCAACGTCAATCAGTTCGCGCTCGCAAAGGCGCTGGCGTCCGGCGACGATCGCCTGATGCGCAAGGCTGGGCTCGATGCCGAGGTCGCAAGGCTCGAGCGCCTGCGCGACGCGCATATCGACGACCAGTATAATATCCGCAGGACCATCAAGCGAACCGCGGACGCCATCATCGACGGCTCCAGTCTGATCGCGAAGCTGGAAGCCGATATCGCGCGCCGGGTTCTTCCGCGTCACGACGAGGTTCTGTTCGATTGCGGCGGCACCATGGTCACCGACCGCAAGGCCGCCGGCGAACGCATCCTGCGGCAGGCCTTCGAGTTGCGGCTGCACGGCGGCCGGGCACGCCAGTTGCTCGGCACCGTCAACGGCATCGATGTGGAGCTCTCAGGCTACGAGGCTGTCGACGATGATGGCGAGCGCGGTATCCGCACGTCCGTCGCGGCACTGCACCACGGCGAGCGCAATGCGTTCGAAGTATCCGACAGGACGCGATGGACCACGGCGTTGGGCCGGCTCGAATCCTCCATTCTCAATCTCGACGCTGATCTTGCGGCCGTCCAGGCCGATCTCGAAGCGAACGAGCGGCGCCTTCCGGCTTTCGAGGCGCGTCTCGGCCAGGAATTTCCCGATGCAGCCTTGCTGGAAGACAAGCTGCGGGAACTCGCGGAACTGGAGGCCGATCTGGCGACGACGAAGGGCGAATTCGAGCCGGGGAATGACGAGGACGCAACCTTGGCACCGCCTTTCGGCAACGAAAGTGCGGTTCCGCAAGCGGCATGACGGTCTCGACCATTGGACGGGACGATTCCGCGCGCACTCCTGGCGACGTTGGCAATGCGACAATAGCGGTCGTGTCGGTCGGCACCAGCTGCTTGAGCCATGGAAAGGGATTGAGATGGGCTCACCCTGGGCTGGCCAATTTCCATTGTGCGCTTTCAAGGCGTACATTCTTGACGGGGCACTATTCGATCATGTACTAATTGAAACTGTACAAACGGAGGCGTGCAATGCCGCGAGCTGTGGTGGAAGACAATAGGCGCATGAGCCTGCGCATACGACCGGAGCAAAAGGCTTTGCTCGCCCGGGCGGCGGCGCTCAGACATACCGATCTGACGACCTTTGTCACCGGTTCGGCGCTGCGCGAGGCCGAGAGCGTAATCGAAGAGGCGGAGCGGACCAAGCTGAGCGAACGGGACAGCCTGCTCGTTCTCGATCTGCTCGAAAATCCCCCTCCGGCGAATGCAAAATTGCGCGCTGCCATCGCCGCGATGCCCAAGCTCGCATGAGACTTCCGTCCTGGCACGAGGACGCGATCGCAAAAGCGCATGACCGAGCTTCCTTCGACTGCGGTGACAATGATCTGAACATCTTCTTGCGGCGCTATGCCCGGCAAAGCCATGAGCTGGGCGGGGCCAAGACGTTCCTTGCCGTCGACGACACCGACAACAAGACGATTCTCGGTTTCTACAGCATCGCTCCTGGCAGCATGGACCATGCCGACACGCCCGAACTTGCGAGGCGGGGCCTCGCCAGGCATGAAGTGCCCGGTTTCCGGCTCGCGCGGCTTGCAACCGATATTCGGGTGCAGGGGAACGGGCTTGGGGGGCAACTTCTTGGCGCCATCGGCCGCAGATGCATTCGCGTCGCGGCAGAAGTCGGCGGGGTGATGCTGATCATCGACGCCAAGAACGAGCGGGCTGCCGCATGGTATGCCAGCTATGGCGCCATAACACTGCACGACAAACCGCTGACCCTCATATTGCCTTTTGCGACACTTGAACGTGAATTGAGATCAGCGGGTCAATTGTAGGCGCCTGGTGCGCGATACACCGGTCAATTGCATTCGCGTTCGACGTGAATGCCGCATCGGGGCCATTCGTATGATGACATCCGAGCCGAGGCCCCGGAAATTTGAGATACGCCCCACGTTCGTTCACGAACCGGGAATACATGGCGCGGGCTTGACAGATAGGCGGCAAGCGATCCGTTCAGATCATTCGCTTAAAATGTCCGATGAGGAGGCGCTGTCCGCACAAGCCTCTGGTAAGAAAATTCCCAAGATAGTTTGCGATTTGAAAACAGTTGCACGTGCGGACATGTTATAGGCGACCTATGCTGCTGGCCTCTGGCACCTGGAGGTGAATCATGCGGCATTCGAACATCATCGCAGCCGGCCCGGAGCGGGATCGCGCGTTGGAAATGATGGAGCAGGTGCTGGCCATCATGGTCGCGCACCATGACGACGAAGGCGCGATCGCACTGCAGGCAATCATGGAAAGGACGATGGGCACGCACGCCGATCCGGAGCAGGACGGCGAGATATGGGATATGATCGAGACGCTGCCCCATTTCACCGAGCGCGTGCTCTATCTCCATCGGCTGAACGGCCTCACCATCAGCCAGATTGCTCGCAGGCTCGGGCTGAACCGGAAGGAGGTAGCGGAGCGGCTGTCCCTGGATTTGCAACTCGTTCGAGGCGCGCCGTAAACGCTTGGGCTTTCCGTCCGTCCTCGGTTTGGCGATGCGGCGGCACAGTCTCCTGCCGGTTTCAGAAAACCGCCATCCGCGTTCCCACTATCCGAAATCTTTTCCTGAAATCCATGTGAGGAAAGGGGAGATTGCCATCGCGACACTGGCTTACCCGGCCATTGCTCGACCAGGTTTCCAGGGGATGGCGGTCGCAAGGTAAAACCGCACGGAGATGCCGACAGCCTTTCGCGCAAGGTGGCCGCTCAGGGCGATGGCGAACATCGCGACGGCGAACGCGGCCGAGCAATCTCCCCCGCCCCGTGCGGCCATAGGGAGTGAAGGGGGAAGTAGGGAAGGGAGCAGGCGCGTGTGTCCAAATGGGCCACGGACCACCACACCCCGGTTTTGCGCGGCGTGGGCTCTCCCTTCTTCGGAGACGTTCCCCATGACCACTCCCAGATCCGCGCCATGGACGGCGCAGGAAATCGCTACGCTGCGCGCCTGGTATCCGGCCGAAGGGCATAGCGTTGCGCAGCGGCTGCCGGGCCGAAGCATCCATGCCTTGCAGGTCAAGGCCCACAAGCTCGGCCTGAAGACAGCCCATAGAAATGCCGCGCCCAGACCGCGCCTTGGTGGCGGGGATCTCGACGAAGCCATCCGACTGCGCGAGGTCGAGAACTGGTCGTTCAGCGCCATCGGCAAACATTTCGGTATCTGCGAAGCCAGCGCCTGCAATGCGGTGACGATCGCCCTTTGTGTCCGGCGTGGATATCGTCCCGCAGAGCGCGATCAGCATGGCCGCCTGACGGCCGAGGGCATCGAGCGGCTGCGCTATGCCTTGAAGAAGGGTTACAAGGGCATCGACATCCAGTTGCGTCTTGGCGTGTCGGCGGCCTGCGTATCCGAGCAGCGCCGCCGGTATAACCGTGAACTGCTTGCCCGCGGCAAGGCACCGCTGCCGCCGCCGGGCGGCGGTCAGGCCTATAGTGGCGTGAAGCTGTCGCCGGCGAAGCGCAGAAAGGTCGAGGACCTCTTCCTGCAGGGGCTTGGCACTCAGAAGATCGCCGATCGCACCGGCGTGTCGCGGACGAGCTGCACGCGCATCAGGGCCCGGCTTTTGCGGCGCCTGCGCCGCAAGGGAGAAACGCTCCCCGGATGCGATGCCGCCGGGGTCCGGCATGTTCATGCCCAGAGCGCCCGTTTCGTCACCGATGAGCAGAAAGACCTTCTGCGCGCGATGCTGCTCGATCACGTGCCCGTCCAGCGCGCCGCGCGCGAACTCGTGATCGGCGCATCGAGCGCCTATCGTCTTCGGGATGCATTTGCCGCCGAACTGGCGGGCGAAGGACAAGTGTTGCCGCCCCCCAGACGCCCCGGCCGGGCTCGCCATGCGCCGGTGCGTAGCTCGTCATGGCCTCCAGCTTCGCCTCGGGAGATCTATGCGTTCCGGCGTCTGCTCGGCACGATGGCCTTCGACGAGGCGAAAGCGCACTGGGAGGAAACGCGGCGAGCAGAGGCAAGGGCGGCACGCGATGCCGCCGCGACCCGCAAGCTCACGTTCGAAGAGCAGCTTGCCAAGGTTGCGTCCGGCGAACTGGGCATCACACGCGGCTTCGTTCGCAACCATCTCGAACCGCGGCGTCCCCTGCAGGTGACCATCGCGTGATCGCGACCGGTGTCGGCGCGCCCGTGCCGCCGGCATCTCCCGGCCGATCTTGTCAGTGCGCTGGCGTTCGCGCGCGGACTGGGCTGCAATTATCTGATCCTGGACCGCGACGCGTCCACGACCGATCGGCTCGCCTGCTACGAATGGTGACGGCCTGATCGAGGGGAGGGGGAAGGAGTGAGGCGGGCGTGATGATGCGCTCAGGTCTCAGGAGCAGAACCCCATGTCCTATGACGCCGCGTTTCGCTTTCAGCAGGCGCTCGACCCTTCCGCGCTGACCACGCTTGCCGGAGGGCTGAATGTCCTGATCCAGGCAATCGACGAGTGCCATCGCAACCATATTGACGTGGAGCGTGATCCGGCCGTCCTGTTGCTGGTGCGCCATCTCGGCAACATAGCAACCGAGAACCGTCCGCCCCAGACCGAGTTGCGCCGTGCCTGCGTCGAAGCCGTCGGCGCCGCCGAACGCACGCCTATCCTGGTGACGCTTGCACGGCGCGGGGTCGACTATGACAGCGAGGCGAAGGCCATTTTTCACCAGGAGGGCCGCGCCGCACTGCGACGGCTCGCCGAGGCGCTCGGCCTCCAACGGAACGAATTTCAGATTCGTTCAAATATGGCTGGGGGCGCCTGCTCGGGTGAAATTATTCTTCACGCCGCCCATCTCTATATCCAGCTCGATCTGGGCTGCATGGGCCCCGGCCACGAGGTGATGTTTCGTAGCTGCAAAGGCCGCGAGGATTATGTCGGCGGCCGCAATCACTTCGCTTCCGTGGCGGAGCTGATCGAGCCCGCTAGGCTCGCCGAACGTATCCGCCGCGACCTCGATCTTCCCCAACCGGACGCCGCTGCAACCCGGCTCTTCGCCTGAGGACAATCATCATGGAAATCATCGTCACCCGTTCCCGCATCGCGGGGACGCTGCCGCACTATGTCTATCGCGCGCTGGTCCCTGCCGACAAGGTCGCGGCCGAACGCCGGGCATTGACCGGCACGGTTGTCGGGCCGAAACATGTCGGGCGTCTCCCGTGCGTTCGCATCTCTCCGTTGCTGGCGCCCGATCGCTATTACGCGATGCCGCATGCCGAGCGGGCCGCGCTTGCCTCCCGCATCGCCGCTCTGGGACGCCGGATCGAAACCTTGATCATCCAGGCCAGCTTCCCGGAGATGACCGCGGCCTTCACACCCATCGTCTTCCAGCTCGATGCCGATCCCGGTGACGCCTTCACCTGGATCGACATCGATGATCTGACGGCTGCTTTCGACCGCCTCGAGCCGCGGTTCGCCGACCTCACCGCCTTTGATCTCGGCCTTTCCCAGGACGCTGCCCGCTGCGCCGCCTGATGCCCGCACCGATCCCGCATCCTCACTATCCGGAGAATTCGACATGGATATTTTCGTCGCCAACGGAACGCATTTCTCGCAACCGTCCAAAATCACGAGCTATCACACCAGCGAACGCGAAGCCCGGATTGCCGCGACCCGGTTGGTGAACCAGCTTCGCGCCGACCTCGATTCCGAGGCCCTGCCGCCGATCGACGTCGGCAGCTGGGAGATGGGGCTGATCGCGGCGCAATGCCGTCACCTCGCCGCGCTCGGCATCGACATCAGCGACATGGACCATGACGACCTCGCGGATGCGGCCGGCTGCGATGTGTGGATCGAAAAGGCCGACCTCCAGGGGGTAACGGTTCTCGCACTCAACGATCGGGAACTCTCGACCGTGCTTGCGGCATTGCGTGACCACCAGCGATGCCACTGTGGGGCCGACCTTGACGATGTCGCCAGCAATCTCGGTCGGCATGAGCCGCTGACTTCGGATGAGATCGATGGCCTCTGCATGCGGATCAACGGCGGTGAACTGACTCCACAGGAAGCCAATGTCGTGATCGAACTCGATGGCGGTCTTGTCCAGGGCATCATCGCCGACAGGCCGATCACGGTGCGTGTCGTCGATTATGATGTCGAGGGCGCCGATCCCGATGATCTCCTGCTGGTCTCACGCGACAATGGCGATCCCGTCCCTGCCTCCATCAGCAGTTGGGCCGTGGAGGACGCCTGCATCGATCCGGATTGGATAGCCCGCCTCGATGCAGCCAGTGCCTCGGACGGCCGAGCCACGGCACAAATGGCAGCGGAGTGACCGCCATGGGCGTTATCGGACATAACTACATTCGCAAGGTCGAGAACTTCGACGGCTATGAGGTTCTCGCGCACCCGCTTGCCCATCGCGACGATCGCGTCTTCCATCGCGGTGAAGCCGAAACCTCCCGCGTCTCGATCACCTATGCATCGCATGATGTGCAGATAGCGCGACCGACAGGTATCGGAAGCAGGGGTCGCATTGCTATCCTGATGCACAGCGGTCTGGGTTGCCGCGTGCTCGAGTTCTACGAGAGCGCCTTGCCGATCGCCACAATATTGCTCTCCCTTCCGGAGCGCGAACAATATGCCCTTGCCTATGCGCTCTTCGAGCAGGCCGATGAATGCGCTGGCGGCGCTCGTGCGGCCGAAGCGCAACGATGGGCCGATGCGTTCGTGGACGGACGCATTCGCAAACGCCGCAGCGGCGGCAGGCGCTATGTCCATATCGAGACGCCAGACGAGAAAGCGCTTCGGCGTTCCTAGCCGCGGTTGGGGATACCGTCTGCACGACTGCCGGGTCCCGGCCGATTTCTGCGCTCATCATCCCGGCGGTGAGCCGGTGTATTCACCCGTTCCGAAAGGCCATATTCCATGGACAAACCATCTTCGTCGACGAGCATGTCGCAACTGCCGATCATGACCCGTGCCGATGCGGAAAGCATCGGCTTCGCGACCTTCAACCATGTTCCGACCTTGCCGGTCGATATTCCGGACGGCGGCTTCACCATCAGCGCGAAAACCAGCGAGGGGCTGCGCGTCACCTTCTATTTCGGGCCATACCACACAGGCGGGCCGCCGCGCTTCATCGACATCCAATATCGAGATTCGGCGATGACCGTACCCGGAGGCGACGGATCGCCGGTGCCGGTGTTCGATATGCTGACGATCGCGGAGAAGGGGATTCACCGCTACGACAGCCGCAAGGCCGATACTTCCGAAAAGCCGTCGATCGCTGTCGTGCTGCTCGAAACGCCGGAAACCCGCGGTGAATGAGGTCGTCGTCGAATTCGCCTGAAAAGGCGCCTGAAGCTGCCCATCCCGAAATCCTGGCGCGAATGGTTGGGCGCGCCGGTCGTGCCGCCCGCGCCGCGGGCCATCCCTTGCCACCCACCATTTCCACAAGGAGCATCTGCATGACGACTACCGACATCGATACCGCGACCGCCGAGCAACTCGCGCCCATCCTCTACGCAGCCATTCAGCGCCTCGGCCAGCTCGGCCGCACCGGGGCGGTCGCGCTCGCCGCGTTGGTCGAAGACGACGACGCTGATTTTGAGGAAGCCTCGAGCTGGATTGGCGACATAGCCGCAGGAGACCTGCGCGAATAGCCCATCCGACACCAACATTCCCCGTTTTCCACGAAGCCCGGCCATCGCGCCGGGCTTCGTGATTCCGGGGAGCGCAGATGCACCGCCTTGCCCCGAAACCTGATGATCGCGGACCGCTCGAAAAAACGATCGATGACCAGCTTTACCGCAACCTACAGCCCCGAGGACAACAAGATCCGCATTTACGCATCATCGCGCCTTGATGCCGAGACCTATGCACAGGTCAAGGAGGCCGGGTTCAAATGGGCTCCGAAACAGGAGCTGTTCGTCGCGCCCAGGTGGACGCCGCAACGCGAGGACCTGGCCATCGAACTGGCTGGCGAGATCGAGGCGGAAGAGATGACCCTGGCCGAGCGCGCCGCGATGAAGGCCGAACGGCTCGAGGGCCTTGCAGACAAGCGCCACGCCCAAGCCAACGCCTTTGCGCGCCGCGCGGACGAACTGTCGCAGGCCTTCTATATGGGCCAGCCGATCCTTGTCGGTCATCATAGCGAGCGCGGTGCGCGCAAGACCCAGGAACGCATGCACTCCGCCATGACAGCGGCCGTGAAGGCCGAGAAGGCCGCGGGCTACTGGCTCGGCCGCGCGAGCAGCGCCGAGCATTACGCCAGCAGGAAGAGTGATCCGCGCGTCCGCGCCAACCGGATCAAGATGCTGCTGGCGGAACTGCGCGACCTTCAGCGCGGCATCAACAGGGCCCATGCGGCGCTGGCGATCTGGGAGGAGATCACGACCGACGAACAGATCCGCCATGCGCTCGGCAACAGGGATTCCCGCGAACTCTGGTCAGGCTATGATCTCTACTACAAGGTCGACAAGGGCGAGATCACGCCTGCCGACGCACGGCAGCAATGCATCGACGGGGCAACGCTCGCCGTCAACGGCCCCAACCGCGGCCGCTGGATCGAGCACGTCCTGCACCGGCTCGCATTCGAGCGTTCCATGCTGGGCGACGTGCCGCGCTATGATGGCGAACTGACCCCGGTCATCATCCAGGCCTTCGCTCGTGAGCATGGCGCGGAAAGCCCCAAATGCACCGCGATCGCGGCGGCAGTCTTCCGGCTCGAAAGCCCGGTCCCGCTTCCGGCGCATATCGCGTCGGCATCCACCCTTGAATTGAGCGAGAGCGACTGGCGCGACCTGATGCAGGGGTGCGGCTACACGGTGCCCGAGAAAAAGACGCGGCGTGCTTCGCGTAAGCCGGATGCCGTGCCGCTGATCAATCCGTCCGCCGAACAGGCCCGGCAATTGCAGGCCGTCTGGAATCTGCGGATGGTCGCGGCCTGCAAGGGCAAGTATGGCGCAGCCAAACCCGCGGAAATCTATACGACGACGCAGGCGATCTATTCGGAAAACTACAAAGGGGACTATGCCCTCTTCAAGACCGTCGAGATAGCCGCCGATGGCCGCCGCGTCCGGATGGATTGGCAAGGACATGAGCGCGTGCGGTCTGGCGAGCCGGTGGCCCGCATTCGTATCTCGACGATCGGCAGCGAGTTCTACAAGCCGGATTCAGTGGTGGTGATCACCGACAAGCCGGGCAAGCCGCTACCGATCGACCTCGATGCTCTGGAAGCCGACGCCCGCCATGCCGCGGCCGAGGAGACCGCAGCATGAAAACCGGCGTCTCTTCCCGGCCCGCGGAGCCATCACGGATCGCTGTCCGGCCGCGCAGCGTCTGCGCAAAGGCTGAGATCGCGCCCGCTGCGGAAAACCGAAGCCGCGCGATGCTGATGGATAGTCTCGAAACCGCTGCCTGCCTCTGGGAGGCCGTGCTGACATTGCGCGATCATCCCAGTTCCGATCCCGACGCTATCGCCCTGGCGCTGGCCATCCGCCAAACCTGCAATGCGGTCGGCACGGCTGACCTGCGCTTGACCGTCGTGGGCTGGGCCAGCGCGGTCGAGGCGGCCTGGAGCGTTGTCGCCAACAGCTACGACCTGTGTTTCGACTGGGACTTCGTGCCGGACTGGATCGTCGATCATATCGACTGGTCCGATCCTTTCCATCCCACAATAAAGCCGGAACCCGTGCCGCAAGATCCGGGTCGTGCTGCGGCCGATGAACCTGTCGCCGCCCAGCCGCCCGCCTGGCGGCCGTCTGCCGACGAAAGGAACTGACCATGGGACGCTCGGTATCCCATCCCGGCGGAGCGCATGTCGCGTTCTCGCAGTGGGACGCGGGCTGGATCGAGGATGACGACGATTCCGGCACCCGCCATTTCGATGAATTTGCCGCACAGGATGACTGGGACTTCATCGTCGCGGATTTTCGGGAACAGGTGCTCGCACTCTATCCTTCGGCATGGGCGCATGACGGCTGGATCGATCGTGAAGACCGGATTGTCGCCATGAACGGCTATGCCCGCTTCGGCCTCTCGGAATATTGCGGTTGCATAGCCTATTGGGTGGTCTTGCGGGACGATATCGATGTCGGCCAGGAAGGGCTGGCACAGCGATGGTTCGACCGGATCGGGCCAAAATTCGAGCAGCGTTTCGCGACCCTTGTCCGCCTGGGCAGCTTCTCGAACGGCGAGTCCGTCTATCGGCGCATCGCCGCCTGACCGCCCGACTCGCCGATCCATTTTTCGTCCATTCCGCGCTCGCGGTGCCCCATCGGGGTGCTGCATCCCAATCGCGCAATCGCGCCGCGAAGGGGAGGGGGCGGGATTTGGGGGCGATGATGAGGTCGCAGAAATCCGGAGGCTCCCATGACCTTTCCCACGACAATCAATACGATGGTCAGTCCGTCGCTGCTCACCAAAATCAGCCGCTTCAGTGATGGTGGGGTGCTGGCCGCCCTCCTCGAAATTATCCAGAACGCACGTCGAGCTGGCGCGAAGCGCATCGATATCACCCAGGTTAAGGCCGATCAGGGACTTGTGCTGCGCATCCGCGACGACGGGTGCGGTATCGCCGATCCGGTCAAGTTTCTGGCGCTCGGCGATTCCGGCTGGGATGAGAAGATCGCGCGATCGGAGGATCCCGCGGGCATGGGTGTGTTCAGTCTTGCCGGCCATCATGTGACCGTGCGCTCCCATCCCGCCGCGATCGGCGCGGCCTGGCAAGTGTCGATCCCTCCGCACGCATGGGAAAGCGGCCAGGCGCTCGACGTCATCCCTTCCTCGCTCGACCAGGGCACGGAAATCGAGATCGACCTGCCCGAGGCGTGGGCGCAGCAATTGGAACAGTCCGTCAAGAGCGCGGCTCGTTTCTGCCCGGTGTCGATCTGGTTCGATGGCAACCGGCAACCGTACGAGAATTTCCTTCATGGCGCCGTGCGGATCGAGGAATGGGAAGGCTGCCGCATCGGCGTCTTCACCGATAAATATGATCTCCATCGCGAACAGCCCAGGATCAACTTCCACGGGCTTACCGTGTGCTGCCGGCTGCCGTTCGTCAGCGACGCCGATGGCGGCCGGGGCTGGTATGCCAAGGTCGATATCGTCGACACCTGCCCAATTCGGTTTGTCCTGCCAGCGCGCAAGGAAATTTTGCAGGGGGCCGCGCTCGAGGCGCTGCGCGAAGCCTGTGAGGCGGCGATCTTCCGCACCATCGCCCGCAAAGGCCACCATCGGCTTTCCTTTGCCCATTGGCAGCGCGCCAGGGCACTCGGCATATCCCTGCCGGAAGCAGCCCCCTGGCTCCATGAATGGACGCCGCGCACGGCGGAAACCGATGGCGTTCCGATCGGCGAACGGGTGGCGGGCGAGCCGATGATCCTGATGCCGGCGGACCAGACCCACATCGAGCAAGCCGTGAACCGCGCGGTTGCTTCAGGACGGCCGCTCGGCGCGGCGCTGGTACGTCCGATCGACGATTTCGCGGGATATGTCTGGTATAATGCCATCCCGCGGGTGCTCGGCTGTTCCTTCCGTATCGAGCGGGGTGAAGGCGACATCTGCGACTACGGTGCGGACATGGAACCGCCATCCGATTTTCGCTCCGGGCGGGTCGAGGCAATCTCCCTCGAAATCGCCGTGCAGGGGCAGGACGTTCCCACCGAAAACGTCGATGTGATCGTGCTTCCCGCCGATGTCCTGATCATGCCACCCGATCGCTGGACCGATCTTGAGGAGGTCATCATCCTGCTCGGAGCCGACAGCGCGATCACGCCCTGCGAACTTGCCTCGCTGATCGAAGCTGCCTGTTTCTATCCCGATGAGGATTGCGATGCCGACAGCTATCATACCCAGCAGGCGGCGTTCGAGATGCAGGCGCGCTTCGTCGCGAACATGTTGCTGCTCGGTGAGGATGCCGCGGTCCTCGAACGCGTCCGCGAGGCGATGCGCGAGCATGTCGCCTGGCTGATCCCCAAGGACCGGGCGATCAGGATGCAGGCTGTCAACCATCGGGTCGAGGCCAGCTTCGCGGACAATGACGACATGTCCGTGCTCAGCGCCGTCGAATAGCCCCTTCCCATACCAGCCTGCCAGGCGTGCTGTCGCGCGCCGCGGCGGGCCATGTCCATGAGGAACCGCCCCATGACCCAAGCTCCGCCATTCAGGAAGATTTTCGACGGCGTCGCGACGCGCGAGCAGATGTTCGAGCTGTTCAACCGCGTCCCAGACTGCCCCTGTGAGGATCGTATTTCGGGAAAGGCCTTTGAGAATAGCTGGTTTGAAATCGAGAGCACCTCCTACGAATACATGCTCGAGATGCTGCCGCCATTGTTCATGCGCGCCGGGATGTTCGCGATGTCCGAACTCAAGGCCGGTTTCGTCGGCTCTGTCTTTTTCGAGATCGTGATCGGACGCACCCGCTGGTTCACCGGCTATTGCAACCTTGGTCACCGCCATAGCCCTGACGCGATGCGCGCGGCGATTGTCGAGCATGAGACAACGGGCACCGCCGGCCTGTCGCGCGACGCAAAGCTCGACCTGATATGGGCGCGCACGCCTGCCGACTATCGCGGTCTTGCCGGGGAGGCCGCTCCCGATTCCTGGCCTCCCGAACACCGCGGCAAGCGTGTCATCCTTGTCCATCAACCCGGCGTCGGCACGGTCCAGAAGCTTCTCGAAGATCTTACGGACGACGAGATCAGCGCCCGGCTGCCCATAGATCCGATGATCTAGCCGGTCGGCAACCATGCGGACCAACATCCCCAAAGGAATTTGCCATGACAATGCAACGCAAGGTGCTGGTCGTGATGCGATCCAGCCATCTCCACACCGAGCTGGTCGAGGTGACCGCGAAGGTGAACGTGATCGGCGACGCCATGAACCCCAAGGTCGAAGCAGACCTAGCGGTGATCGAAGGTCTCGCGCGCAAGGCTATGCGACAGCAAGAGCCGCTGTCCGGCCAGGAGCAACCCGGCTTCGGCCCTTTCGGCGACCCAGAGGCCGCCTTCGATCTCGATTTCGTCCTGTGCGCTCTGATCGACGCCGCGATGAACCGGGGCCGGATCGTGCCGGTCAAGCAGGTCGCGACGGAGACCGTCGAGCGGTGGGGCAGGGGATCGGAGACGAACGATGCCTAGATATTCCGTCGACGTGAAAGCGTTCATCTCCGTCATCGTCGATGCGGATGACGCCACCGAGGCGCGGGAACGGGCCGATCATTTTGTGGAATGGCTGTCCCCGACAATCGAGCAAATCGACGACTAAAGCGCCAACCATGATCCGATCGATACCGATACCGGCCCGTTCGATATCGATGGCGAAAGCTGCGTCGAGGCGATCGGCGACTGAGCCGGCTTCGTGCTCTCGACCTCCATTCTGTCCTTTTCATCGAGGAGCCCGAAAATGGCCAATCACTATCTGCAAACGGCGTTCGCCATTCCGGTGACGCCGGCGGAAGCGTTGCTGCTCAAGGAATGCTTCGCCGTGTCGGCGCAGCTGTCCAGCGACTTCGCAGAACTCTCGTCTGACAGCCTGCAAGCGGTGAAGACCTGTTACGCGTCGCTCAGCGAAGCCTTCAGGAACACCTTCCCGAAAAAGCCGGAAGAGGAAGATCCATTCGCGGACTTTCTCGATCTCTGGTCCGACCCGGGCTTCCCCGAGTTCGACGCCGACCTCATTATTCAAGGTGACCCGGAGGCCAGGACACAGTTCGCGTTCATCAGCGGCCATGAGGTCGACGTTCCGGCTCTCGCATCACTGATCCAGAAGGTCTGCAAATCCGCGCTGCCCTTCGGTTTTCAATGGGCGGAGGTGGCTGACAAGGACATCGCCGGCGCTTTCGGCGGCGGCTATTATGTCGTCACCGATACGGAAATATTCGGCGGCTCGACCCGGTGGCTCATGGCGGAGACGCTGCAAACCGCGCGGGCGGGCGCGACATGAAGCCGCTGCTCACGCGGCCGTGCAACGAATGCCCCTGGCGCCGCGATCATCCCGCCGGTTGGCTGGGCGGCTACCGGCCGGAGGATTTCACGCAGCAGATCCAGTTCGACGGGCCGCCGCTGCCTTGCCACAAGACCATTCCGGGCGACGGCAGCGATGCCCGCGCCATGTGCGCCGGCGCGCTCATCTTCATGCGCAACAGCTGCAAAGGCGCGCACCATCCCGATTATGGCGACGCGCTCGATACGGTCGAGCCGGATACCGAGACGGTATTCGCGTGGTCGCAGGAATTTCTAGAGCATCATAACAACCCGGCACAATGGATCGAGAGCGTCCGGGCCAGGATGATGCAGCGGCCCTGAGACCGCCAATAGCCTTCCATCCCCGATACAAGACCGGGCGCCTCGTGCGCCGCGTCCGGTCGAATCCGCCAGGGAGACATCCGATGAACGACGATCATTTCGACGGGCTGGTCAATGACGCGACCCATGCGGTCACCAACCTCATTCCCGACACCGTGCTGGACGGTCTTCGCGATAGGGAAAGGTCGGACCTGCTTTTCCAGATCAATGACGCGCTGACACCGATCCTGCGCGATGTGATCGACAGGACCGACACCGACAATCCGACCCGCGCCAGCACGGTTGCTGCCCTGATCTCCGAGTTGCTGGAGACCCATGCCCAAAAGTGCGACGAGGGCGGCGATTGCGAGGATGACCGTCCGCCGCACGTGATTTCGGAAATCCACGGCACCAGTGCCAATATCGACAGCATCGCGAGCTGCGACATGGAGACGGGGACGCAGATCTACCTCGTGCTGGACGATCGCACCTCGTTCCGCATCACCGTGGAAGCGATTGCCGCATGATCGAGATGCACATGGCGCTTCGCGCGCTCAGGCAGATCGCACTCGCTTCCACCCAGAGCGAACTCGATGTCGCCAGGATGGATGCCGCCGATATCCTCGACGAGGCCGGTTGGGAGAAGTCGGCGCGCACCGTCATCGACAGTATTGGCCTTCCGGTCGCCTCCGACGATGCGGAAGGCACACAGCAACAAGGCTGATCCCGCTGCCTATGCCCGCCTGCCGGGCACAAAGTTTCCTCACCGCAACATCATGGAGGATATCATGGCCCAACTGTCTCCCCTTCGTGGGGTCTTAGCAAGCGCGGAGCACGCATATGCCTGCGCGATTCAGCGCCGCAGCGCCACCGGCCGCAATCAGTATGTCATCCGCACCGGCAGTTCGATCCAGCCGTTCCGTGTGACGGAGACGCGTCCGGCGAAGGACGAGAATCTCGTCCTGCACGTCGCCTGACGGAATTCCCATCATCGAGGAGGCGCCAATGAACACTGCCGATCGATACCCGATTGCGCCTGGCATGTGGATCAGGACCGAGGAGAACGAGAAGCTCCTGTTCCTGCGATATTCCTCGACCGGCCACTGGGGCTTCTTTTCCGAGGACGGCCATCACACCGCGCGGGAATACAAGCTGCCGCTCGCGGGCCTCAAACCCTGGTACAAGGAACGCCGCCCATGAAAACGCACGCGCTGGCGAGCGGCCTTCGGGTCACTCTCAACAAGACCGAACTGCAGGCCTTGCTAGCGCTCGCGCGATATGGCGCCGAACAGATCGCGGCCGCACACCACTCCTATATCCTGCCCAGGCGGGGGGAAGCCGTGGCGGCGGACGTCATCCAGGGCCTCGAACAGGGGCTGTCGTCGGTCCGTTGGAAACAGGCAGAGGCCAAGGCACGACGCGATGCACCCAAGCGCGAAGCCGCGCGGCGCGCAGCACGCGAGCATTATGCCGTGATTGATGGATATAACGTGTGGGGCATGTTGGGAGACTGGACCGATCTCGCGGACGATCCCGACCGGCGCCAGTGGGCGGACCTGTTTAATCCTCTCACCGAAGCCCGTGAGCAGGCAGAAGTTCGCCGTAATGTCTGGCGGATATATATCAGCAAAGGCAGCGCGGCGGCGGACGATCTCATCGTCTATCCGGGCGATTGCACGCAGACCGCCGATCGGGGGGAAATCGGCGAACTCGCCCGACGTATCATCGCGCAACATCGGGAATGACGGCATCGGCCGTTCCGAAATGGCTCGCATGGAGAAAGGGGGAAGGGTGGCGGTGAACTTCCCTGGGAGCTTGCCATGACCGCCAGCGATTTTGCTACATACCATCGACCGGCTACGCCGCCTGTATTCATTTCCGGATCGCTTTCCATCCGGCAGCTTCCAGCCTGCGTGATGAAGCGGCTTGGCGTGATCATCGACCAGGAACTGCCTGTCGTGATCGGTGATGCCCCCGGCGCGGATGCTGCTATCCAGCACTTTCTTGCCGAGTGCGGCGTGCGTCACGTCACGATCTTCTGCGGTGGTTCCGTTCCCCGTCACAATATCGGCATATGGCCGGTCCGGCAGATCCGGGCCGATGCTCCTGCGGGCACACGCGCGTTCCATAGTGCGAAAGATCGGGAAATGGCCTGCCTCGCCGGCGCCGGGTTCGTCATATGGGACGGAGCAAGCCATGGCAGCCGCGCCAACATTCGGCGCCTGTGCGAGCGCGGGCGGTATGTCGTCGTCTATCTTCGCCCTGAAGACCGGTTCGTCACCCTCGCCAGCGATGCGGAACGGACGGCGTTCCTGGCGTCCGGCCGTCTCGGTTGACATTGCCGCGGCATAAGGGGCGCGGGGCTTCGCCATAAACCGCCTCACTCTTGAACTACCCTGACAGGAATAACGCCAATGACCGAAACCATCCGATTGTCCGCCGGAGATATCCGGCGACTACGAGAGATCGCCGAACGCATTGCTCGCCGTGACAGTTCGGCTGCCCGCTTTGCGATCGAGATTGCCGAGCGCGTCAGCCTCGTGACGGGCGATGCCGCCCTCAACATCCTCGCAATCAGCCAGGACCCGGATTGGGCGGACACCGATCTCAATCAGACATTCCCCTGGTCGCGCATCCGCGAGCGCCATATGCTTGTAAACGCCCGGGCGCTCTTCGACCTCTATATCTATGAACGGCCCGGCATCGGCGAGACCGGCGATCTTGTCTGCTGTGTCCAGGCCGAACTGGATGGACAGGGCCTCGTTGCCGTCCACGCCGACAGCGCCAGGGATGTCTGGCGCCGGTCGGATCTGTAGACTGTCCTCGGGCCCATTCGATACGATGAGTGCGATCGCGCACAGCAACCATGTCTTCGGGAACCCCGCCATGCGCCTATTCGGACTCTATGCCGGAAGCCGCGATGGCAGTTCGGTCTGGCTTGGGGCGGGGGCCTGCGACGCCGACGCCCGCGCGTTGGTGATCCGCTTGCAATGATGCGCCAATCCATCGGCCCAAGTGACTGATCGGCGATGATGAGATGCCGTCTCGCGGTCAGGAGTGGAGGGAGGGGGCGATAGTGATCCAAAATGGAGAACATCGCCATGTCCACCAGCGAAGAATCCTCGAAGGCTGTCGGAATCGTCGTGACCATCCGTGTGATCACGACCACTTCTGATATCGACATCGCAACACCGGAGCAGCTTGCACCCGTGCTCCATGCGGCAATTCAGCGCCTTGGGCAGCTCGGGCGGACGGGATCACTCGCGCTCGCCGCACTGGTCGATAGCGAAGACGACGATTACAATCATGGTTCCTTCTGGATCGACAGCATCGCCGAAGGCGTCAGCCACAGCTATTTCGAACGTCGAAAGGGACGTGCGATGTGGAAATTGCGATACTTCGCGAACGCAACCCGCCTGCTGTTCAAGGGCAATATCCGGTGGGTCATCTACCGCAAAGCTTTGCGCGAATGGCCTGTTGCCGTGGCCGGTAAGGACGGCGCCTATCAACTGGATCCCGATTTTTCGGCCCGCTGGTAGCGCCTGCATCCACGGCGCGCGCGCAAGCGCTGGCGCACAGACCGCTTGAAAGACAGGCTTCTCCTTCTTAGATAGTGAATCGAACGATTCGACCAATTCGGTCGAATGGAGGCAGCCATGCAGACCATCACCGCCAATGAAGCCAAGACCCGCTTCGGCGAACTGATCGACCGTGTACAGCGCGAGCCGGTGCGCGTGACCCGCCGCAATCGGGTTGTGGGTGTGATGGTTTCCCCGGAAGACTATGCAGCCATGCGGGCGTTCTACGCGGACAGGCTCGCCAGCACGCTACGCGAAACCGCCAACGAGGCCGCGCAGAAGGGCCTTACCGATAGCGAACTGGAGCGTCTGCTGTCCGATGAAGGGTGACAGGTTCGTTCTCGATACGAATGTCCTCATCAGCGCCGCGCTTTCAGCGGATTCGACCCCCGCAAGGGTGACGCTCTGGGTGATCGCCCATGCCCGGCTGATCTTCGCCGAGGCCACTTTCGAAGAATTCCGTTCCCGTCTTTGGCGTCCGAAATTCGACAGATATCTGACCATCGAGCGTCGAAATCAGATTCTACACGATTTCAGCGCAATCGCCGACTGGGTGGAGCTGAATGACGATGCTCTTCCGGTCAGCAGCCGAGATCCCGATGATGATATGTTCATCCGCGCCGCCATGGCCGGCTCGGCTCGCTGGCTGGTGAGTGGCCACAAGGATTTGCTGGACGTTCAGGGATTGCCGGCGATTACGATCCTGACGCCGGCGGACATGCTGAAGCGGATTTCCGCATAGCTCTGCCGACAAGGCGCTGGCGGCGGTCAGGCTCCTTCGAGCAGCCGCTCTCGTGCGAGATCAAGCGCGTGCGACAATCGCATCGCCACCACCTGATCCTTGGGGCCGGTCAGGCATTCGAGGGCCGCCTCCATCAGCTCGATGGCTTTTTTCAAACCTGGCTTTTCGTTTGTCATGTCTGCTTCTCCGTCCCGTCGCGCTCAGTCGGCGGGCACCCTCCCCGAAGGAGGATGCCGGCCCCTGAGCCGGACGGTAGAAAGACGCGAACAATAGAACGCGCGCCTGATCTTTAGCCGGAGCCTGGACATAATCAGGCAATCCGGCCGCAAGGCATGCGCCGACTCTATTGTTCGGAGTTTCTACTCTCCGGCCCACCACCGGCGGACACGCTCCTCTAAACCAATCGGGCAGCAACTGCCAATCGGTTCCGGGCGAAATTACCGGATGCCGCAGGTGGGGGCAGGATATTCAGCGTGTCGATAGACGCGCCGCTTCGACCGGCCGATACATATCCGCGCGATCACGCATCAGCTCCGTAAGCCAGACGAGATGGCTCGCCGCGTCCGCCAGCGGCAACGTGGCCACCGCATCGAACAAGCAGCGCTGATAAGGTGAACCGCGATCAAGAATATCGGCAAGGCGCTCGCGAGCGGGGCTATGGAGATCGCTGATCCCGGCATTGGCTTCGCGGGCCGCCTCCAGAAAGGCTTCGGCCAGCTCCTGCGTCTCGTAATATCCGGAATCCAGACCTTCCCCGAGGGCGAGGGCGGCGATCTCGCTGCGCACATCCGCGATGTCGGGATCGTTGACCGCATCGATCAGGGGCAGGCTGAAATCGAACCCGGTGAGATAGTCCGCAATCATGGGAAATCCTTTCTTCCAGGATTGGAACATAGGTCGAACATGTTTACAATCGGAATGATGCCCCGCAATAGGATCGTCGTGATCATATGCTTTTCCTCTTCCGCATGGGCCGCCTCGACCGGCGGATATCCCGCGCCGTGACCGCGGCGGCCGTTCCCCTGCGCCTTCAGGGACGTCTGCGCCGATCCGAGCGCGGTTTCCTCCTCGAGATGGAGGATGGCCACGTCTGGCGCCTCGAGGGCGCGCAGGATTTCCCGCCGCTGGTGGACGCGACCGTCATCGTCGAGGGACGCAAGGCGAGCCCCAGCCTCCTCGACGTTCTCTGGCTCGGGCCGGCGTAGCATCCCCAGAGGCACGCTCTGTTTCCTTCCTCAAGCGTCGCGCTCGCGGCACCGTTGCCGCGGACCTCGGCGAGGACGCCTCGGCCCGCAATCAGCGTCGCACGCGGTCTGTCATCCCACCCTGCGCCGCCTCGCAGGGTCTCGGCGTGCCAGGGCTGGTCCGGGCAAGCAAGGGCTGCCTCCGCCCAAGCTGCGGTAGAAGAAAATGGGCCTGCCGACGGGATTGCCTGATCCAAAGGTGTCGGCAGGCCCATTTTCTTCAACCTCCACTAGGGCGCAGCGCGACGTCCCTTGCTCACCCGGACCAGCCCTGACCCTTGAGCCCCGGCGAAGGCGGCTCCGGATGGGATGACAGACAGGCCCCGTCGCGTCCAACGCTGATCAGGAAGGAATGGCTTCGCCATGCTTTTCTTTGTTCGGGACGCTGCCGCGTCCGTTTTTCTTGGCTCAGGCTCACCAAATAGGATGAAAATCTGTCAAGAAAACAATGGCATATACTCGAAAAGGGGGAGGGGGTATAAGTATAGGTGCGGATGGGGATTGGCCCCGGAAGCATTTTTCAGGAGTATAGGTCATGAATATCGGTGAGTTCAATTTGAAGAAGGGCCGCCTGATTGGTTCGATTGCTACCCGTGCAATCGACCTGCCCAAGCTGGCCTTGCGTCCCGTCGAGAGCGACAACGAACTGGCCCCGGCTTATGAGATCGTCGCGCCCAATGTCGGGGGCCGCGTGGTGCAGATCGGCGCGCTTTGGGAAGCCACGGCCAAGCGGACCGGCGAAGTGTTCCTGCAAGGGAATATCGACGATCCGTCCATGTCCGAACCGCTCCCCATCGCGCTTTTCGGCACGGTCGAGGAAGGCTATCGCGTGGCATGGCGCAGGCAGGACCAGCGCGACGATTTCGGCCCTGCCGTCCGCTCCCCGCGCGACAATGCACCGTCCGGTTCCGGGCGCGGCGATGACTACGGGTTCGGGGACAGCACCGCCGATGCAAACGGCGGATTGTCGAGCCAAGGCGCCGCCGCCGATCTGGACGATGAAGTCGCGTTCTAGGCGCTGAACCAAGACGGGCCGGGGGAGTGGTGGAACACTTTCCCGGACCCTGACCGATCATCGAGCATCAGGAGCCATACCATGAGCAAGCAATCAGCTAAGGTAGCCGTTAGCACATTCGCCGACCTGCCGGAACTCTACGCCGAAGCCATCGCGACGAACCCGTTGGAAGCATCCTTTGGCGATCCGTTGCCGCTGTCGATCATCGAACCGGGCGACGAGCCGGGGGAATATGAGATGCCCGAACCCTTCGCGGCGCAGAAGGTTTGCGGCGAACTCATGACTTCGCTGCATGGCCTGCTGCACGACACGCGGCTTGACCCGCTCGCCCCGCAAATCGCTTGGGGTATCGTCAACAGCTTCCATTTCGTTGCGGGAACGCTGGAGCGTCAGGAGGATCGGCTTGCCGACAAGATCCGCGACATGACCCGGCGCATGGAACCGGGGGAGGTGTTCAACAAAGACCTTGAGGATACCCAGTTGCTTTGCCAGTCGCTCACCGAACAGCGCGCCGCTATCGAGGCGATGCGGGATTATGCCGCCGCGCTGTATCGCGCTTGCTGGCGCAAGGCATGGGCACCGACCAAGGGCAGCAAGGCTTCATCCGTCACCACCGCAAGCTATGTGAACGCGTTGGATTTCTTGCAGGAGCGCGCCCTTGCCAAGCGCGAGAAGCACCAGCCGCAAGGCCCTGTCGTCATCCTGTCCGGCCCCGCCATGTGGGAGGAATGGGAGCCGCTTTGGGCCAAGCTGGACGAGATCAAGGCGCGCGTGCCGCATATGACGCTTGTCACCACCGGGCAGCGCAAGGGCGTTGACGCCATCGCGGCGGCATGGGCGGCAAGGCAGGGCGTGCCCGTCGTCGCGTTCGGCCTCTACGGGGGAGGGAAGAAGCCCGCCTTCACCCGCAACAAGAAGCTGGCCGAGCTTGGCGCGGTGGAAGCCGTCCTTTGCGAGGGATCGGGCATTCAGGCCAATCTCTACCAGACCTTGCGCAAACAGGGCGTTCCCATTCACGCCTTCCGCAAGCCCAAGGATGCCCCTGCATCCCGCAAGCCGCAGGACGGCGAAGGCGATACATTCAGGCGCGCACGGCGCAGCGCCTGACAGCAGACAGCGCGGCGCTTCCCCCAAAGCGCCGCGCCGCTGACAGGACAACAGACCGGCCAAGGCTGGCGCGCATCCTTGCGCGCTGGCCTTTTGTCGTGCCGCCGGCCGCCGCCGCGCCTGACGGCGCGGCGGCGGGGAAGAAAAGGGAAGGGCCGACAGCTTCATGCCCCGCCAAGGGCGTGGACGTGGCACCATCATTCCCCCTTGCGGGCGCCGGCGCGGCTGGCGCTTTCCCCGAACGGGAGACCTCGGGCGCGACCGACGCCCCCTTGAGCGCCGCCAGCGCACCCGCGCCGCCCAGCCGCAGCACATGGCCCAGCACGTCCCGGAACTCGCGTTCCGTCAGTTGCTCGATCGGCAGCGCTGTCACGATTGCCGCATAGCGATCGCGCAGCTTCTGGCGCGTGGCGGCAATCTCGCCCGCAATGCGTTTCTCGCGCGCTTCCAGATCAGCGAGCTTATCGCGTTCAGACATTTTCGGCATGACCAGTTTCCTTGTTCAGGCTGGCCCGCTCGTCACGCGATCCTTGTCGCACAGGCGCATCCGCGCCACAAGCGACCCCGCCGCATAGCGCGGCCTATCTCCCCTGATCGACCACCACCGCCATGGGTGCGCCCGGCAGCGGTAGGGATGACGCAGCGACGCTGTCGCTGCGGGCAAGCGACGCACGCGCTGCGCGGTTTGTAATGCACCGTACGCACGGGTGCTGTGGCCTGAAACTGCCCTATAATCAATGGTTTCCGTTGGCAGACGCGTCAGCCAGATTTCACGTTATTTGGCTGACGCGTCTGCCGCCTCAGTACTATTGCCCGAAAAAGCCCCGCAATTCCGTCGTTTCCGGCTGGCAGACACGTCCGCCACGCTGATTTTATTGTGATCGTCGCTTGTCTGCGCTATAGTTGCTGTGCGTCGTGACCTCCTTGTCGAAGCTCCAGTCGGAGCATCACCTTGGCAAGGGTCACAATCCGGATCGACGATGCCCTTTACGAGCGGCTGCAGCGCCGTGCCCGTAAAGTCGGCGTCAGCGTCGCCGAACTCCTCCGCCCCGCGATCGACCAGACCGCCGATCCCCGCGGCGGCTACGTCTACACGACGCAGGACGAAATCCTCTCCTGCGTCCTGCAGACGCTCTCTATCCTCGCGGCATCGGTGCGACGCCGGTCGCCCGAGACGCTCGAACAGGGCATGGCCGACGCCAGGGCGCTGCTCCTCGAAAAGGGGCTGCTCTCACCGGACGAACAGCCATGACCCGGCGCGCGGATCCCCACCTCACGGACACATGCCCGGCCTCGCGTTCCCCCTCGGCGGGCTTCCCGTCCGGCCGCGCGATTGCCTGCGATTATTCCCTGCCGGTCAGGGCCATCCCAAATCGGGGGGCATGCCGTAGCGCACCGCCAGCCGTTCGGGGGAGGGGCCGGCCATGAGCATCTTCCGCAACGACACGTTGGGGAGCTGGACGCGGGGCGGGCAGGCGATCGTCCACAATGTCCGCATGACCACCCAGGTCTTTTTCCAGACCGTGCTGGCCGGGCTGATCCTCTGGTTGATGGGGACCGGCTGGTATGCGTTCGAAAAGTCGACCGACTATCAGCGCTTCGTCCTCGCCAAGCTGGTGGAGGCGACCATCAAGGCGGATGCGGCGCCGGGGACCAATGACCCGGTGCTGTTCCGCACCCCCGACGGGCGCCAATACTGGACCTCGGCCGACACCCTCGCCGACTCCGGTGTCGCGAAGCAGGCGCTCCACAAGCTCGAAAAGGACCTCATCCACGGGGCGGCCATTGCCGGTGTGGTCGCCCTCTTCGGACTGGTCAGTGCCTGGTTCTATTTTACCCGAACCGGGAAGGGGCTCGGCTCCAACGAATATCTGCGCGGCGCCCGCTTCGGGACGGCCTCGGAAGTGCGGCGCGCGCTCCGAGGGCAGAAGAAGGGGGCGCTCACAATCGGCGGCGTCGCCGTGCCGGAAGCCTTCGAGCCCGAACATATCCTGCTGGTCGGCGCGCCCGGCACGGGCAAGACCAACCTCATCACCACCATGCTCGAAGGCATCCGCAAGCAGGGTAAGCGGGCGATCGTCTATGACACGGCCGGGAGCTTCGTCGAGAAATTCTATCGCCCCGGCAGGGACATCCTGCTCAACCCGCTCGACAAGCGCACCGACATCTGGAGTCCCTGGGTCGATGTTCCGCGGGAGTATCATTACGACCAGATCGCGGAATCCACGATCCCCGACAAACATGGCGATCCGTTCTGGAGCAAGGCCGCGCGCGGCACGCTGGTCGCGGTCCTGCGCAAGCTCGCGCGGCAGAAGCACACGCTCATCTCGGTCCTGCTTGATCGGGTGCTGCGTTCCCCGCTCGCCGATCTTGCCGCCTATGTGAAGGGCACCGATGCCGCCGCTTTCATCTCCGCCGAGGGGGAGCGCACCTCGGCCGGCGTCCAGGCCGAGCTTGCCTCGGTCATGCGCAGCTTCGCCTATCTCGACGATACCGAGGACGGCTTCTCGATCCGGCGTTGGGTCGAGGACGAGAAGGACGACAGCTGGCTGTTCGTCACCGTCAAGGCCGACCAGCTTCCTTCGCTGCGCCCCCTGATCACGGTCTGGCTCGACATCGCGATCAGCGCGATCATGAGCCTCACGCCCGACCGCGACCGGCGGCTCTATTGCGTCATTGACGAATTGCCGACGCTCCAGAAGCTCCCCAGCCTATCCGACTTCCTCGCCCGTGCGCGCAAATATGGCGGCTGCGGCATATTGGGGTTCCAGTCCTATCCCCAGCTGACCGCGACCTACGGCAAGGAGGATGCGGCGGCCATCACCGGCTACTGCTCGACCTGGGTCGCGCTCCGGGCGAACGATAGCGACACCTCGGAACTTATCTCCAAAAACCTTGGCCGGGTCGAGCAGGTCGAAGCCAACGAGGGGATGAGCTACGGCGTCAATGACATGCGCGACGGGGTGAACCTCAGTCGCATGCAGGTGACCCGCCCGCTGGTTCTGGACACCGAGGTCACCCATCTGCCGAACCTTTCGGGTTTCCTCCGTTTCGGGCGCAATCTCCCCGTCGTCCGTTTCACCGATCGCTTCAATCCGCTGCCTTCGATCGCGGCCGCGTTCGTTGAACGCACCGAGCCCCCCAAAAGGCTGCCGCTCGGCAAGGCCATCATCTCCCAGGCGTGGGCAGAGCGCCGCGCGCGCCAGGCGCGGGAGGAGGCCGCGAGGCGAGGGCAGGGTCCGGGACATCCGGACACGCCGCCGTCTCCCGGAACGGGGCAAGGCGATCTTTTTACCGGCGAGGCCAATCCCCCGCCGGCGCGGGAGCCGACCCAGGAGCCGCCCAGCCTGCCGGATCCCCAGGACGCCGTGCCGCAGGATGAGGTGTTCGGACCCACCGACCACAGCGATTCCGGCATGACGGACGAGGGAGCGCCGATCGACGATCATCCCGACGAGGAGAACAGGGTTGCCACCCCCATCCCCTTGTTGGGGGCGACGCGCGGCACGATCCGTGTGCGGCTCGACAGCCATGGCCGTTCCGAAGGCCCGCGTGAGAAGGCGAAGCCGGCATGATCCATCCTCGCCGCCTCAAGGGGACACCCGCCAATATCGGCCGCTACTATACAATCGGCGACTATTATACCAAGGGCGGCAACGAACCCTCCGAATGGGGCGGCAAGCTCGCCGCCAGCCTCGGCCTGTCCGGGCCTGTCGACCCCAAGCAGTTCGAGGAACTGCTCGCCGGCAAGGTCGGCGACCAGCAGCTCGGTCGCCGGCGCAAGGAAGGCATCCAGCATCATCCCGGCTGGGATTTCACGATCAGCGCGCCCAAGTCGATCTCGATCCTGGCGCTGGTCACGGGCGACGAGCGCATCCTTGCCGCGCACGAGCGGGCGGTCGGGGTTGCGCTTGCCTATGCCGAGGAACATGCCGAGCTGCGCCGCCGGGTGGACGGCGAGATCGTCCACGAGACGACGGGCCGGCTGCTGTTCGCGCGTTTCACCGAATATGCCAGCCGCGAGCACGACCCGCAGCTCCATACCCATGTCGTCATTCTCAACATGACCAACCATCTCAATGGCGACCGCATGTCGAGTCTCGAGACGCGCTCGATGTATGCCGAGCAGCTCGTCATGGGTCAGATCTATCGCAACGAGATTGCCCGCGACGTGCGCGCGCTGGGGCATGAGATCGTGTTCGATCCGCGTAAGGGGCTGTTCGAGGTCGAAGGCATGCCCGGCCAGCTTATCCGTGACTATTCGCAGCGCGCCGAGCAGATCAACGAGCATGCCGCGGAGCACGGGCTTGAGGGACAGGCCCAGCGCCGGATCTCCTTCTTCGCGACCCGAAAGGCCAAGGAGACGATCGGCCTCGATGACCTGCGCGAGCAATGGCGCGTGCGTGCTGAACCCTATCGTGAAGATCTCGACAGGCTCCAGGCCGCGGCGCAGGAGCGGGGTGAACGAACCATCGAGACCGATCCGCGCGTTGCCCGCCGCGCCGCTCTGTTCGGCATCCGCCAGAATGAAACGCGCGAGGCGGTCAACAATATAGGCCGTCTCTATCGC
>NZ_MINO01000047.1 GCF_001757355.1 Sphingobium phenoxybenzoativorans | reverse complement strand
CCCCTTAGCCCCCCGACAAGGCGGCGACCAGATCCTCAGGAATTGGAGCCCCCTCGATACCGGACCCGCCATCGGAACGCGGCGCGGCCCAGACGCGCACTTCGGAAACCTCGATACACAACGCCCCATTCTTCGTCAGCCGATGGCAAAGTGATAGGCTCGACCGCCCGACCCGGGTCACGCTGGTTTCGATCTCAACACGATCCCCATATGATGCGGGGATCATGAATTTGGCGCTGATATCGACCATCGGCCAGCCCACAATTCCATGTTCACGAATGATGGCGGCTGTCCGCTTGCCGGCGGCAGCCTCAATCAGCCTTGAAGTAGAGGTATCAAAAGCCGCAAAGAAACGCGGGAAAAAGACAATTCCAGCAGGATCGCAATCACCCCATTCGACAATCCATTCTCTCGTATTTGAAAACACCCGACTTCCTCCTGAATACAAGTAAAATTATGCATTTAAACAGCCTTGGCCTAGCTGGTTGATCGATCTTCCACCGCAATAACCTCTGCCATCGAACTGGCGCCGGCAGCACAACCCTGAAGCAGGCTTTTGCCGTCGCCTCGCAGGCTCAACTCTTTGGTGCCCTGCTCAAATCATTGGCCGCTTCGACCACCTTTTTGAGCAGCCGCATTAATTCGCCAAGTTCCCGGTCCGTCAGTCCGCGCGTCATAATCGCCTGGGCACGTTCGACGTGCGGCCTGACCGCGACAAGCAGCTTGGCTCCTTTCGCAGTGACGTCCAGTTCACGCGCGCGTCGGTCCACTTTACTTACACGTCGCGATACAAGCTCTTTGCTCTCGAGTCTGTCGATCACACCGGTTATTGTCGCGCGGTCGAACCCGATCTGGCCTGCCAAGGTCGCTTGGTCGATCCGTGGCAATGCCGCAATCGCTTCGAGGGCTGCGTACTGAACCGGCGTCAGATCGTAACCGGCTGCTTCCACTTCAGACTGGAAGACGGCAACCGCGATCTGCTGGAAGCGACGTGCCCAATGTCCCGGTTTTCCTTCATATCCTGGGATGTCTCTTGCCATGCGCCCTCACCATTGACAGGTCAATTTAATTTGTATACCAATCATTAGTATACTGAGCAAGTTGTTTTGAGCTGGTTTTCGTTAGCCTTTGACGGCTCACTCTGAAAACCCTTGGGAGGACGTAGACCGATGCAGTTTCATCTTGATGGCTTCCGACCGGGCGACCCGGACGTATCACCGCCAGCCGCCAACATTAGACAACGGCCTGGCCCGGTGCCCGAAAAGGTCGACGTACTCATAGCGGGCAGCGGGCCAGCAGGGCTATGCCTTGCCGCACAACTCGCCTGCACCCCATCTGTTCGCACGATGATTGTCGAACAGAAAGCTGGCCCGATGGAAAAAGGTCAGGCCGACGGGATCAACGTCCGCTCGATGGAAATGTTTCAGGCTTTCGGCTTCGCAGAAAGGGTCAAGCGCGAAGCGGTCTGGATCAACGAGACCAATTTCTGGAACCCCGACCCCGAAAATCCCGGACACATCCGCCGTGTCGGCAGCGTTCAGGACGTTCCAGATGGGATGAGCGAAATGCCGCATGTGCTGATCAACCAGGCACGCGTGCATGACATGTTTCTCGACATCATGCGAAACTCTCCCTCCCGGCTCGAGCCAGACTACGGATTGCGCGTCAAGAACCTGGTCGTCGATCACGCCGTTCAGGACTATCCGGTCTTGGTCACACTCGAACATACGTCGCCCGAGCGCGCAGGCGAGATCGAAACCGTGCAGGCGCGCTACGTCGTTGGTTGCGATGGTGCCCGTTCGGCGGTTCGGCAGGCGATAGGTGGTGCGCTGCACGGCGATGCGGCCCATCAGGCTTGGGGCGTCATGGACGTGCTCGCGGTCACGGATTTTCCCGACTACCGCATGAAGGCGATAATCCAATCGGACCACGAAGGGTCGATACTGGTCCTTCCGCGCGAAGGGGGGTACCTCGTCCGACTCTATGTCGAGCTTGACCGTCTCGGCGACGACGAGCGCGTGACGGAACGAGACCTGTCGGTCGAAGATATCATCGCAAAAGCCCAGCGCATCCTGAAGCCCTATACCCTCGATGTGAAAGAAGTCGTTTGGTCATCAATCTACGAAATCGGCCACCGCTTGACCGACAGGTTTGACGACGTGCCGGCCGATAACATCGCGGGCCGAACTCCGAGAGTTCTGCTCGCCGGCGATGCCTGTCATACGCACAGCCCTAAAGCCGGCCAGGGCATGAATGTATCTATGGGGGATACTTTCAATCTCGGCTGGAAGCTCCGCCTCGTCCTCTCCGGACGCGCCTCGCCGGAACTGCTCCACACCTATACCAACGAGCGAAGGGCAGCTGCGAAGGGTCTTGTCGAGTTCGACCATCGCTGGTCGCGCGTCGTGGGATCGCGATCTGCTGATGACGAGGCCGACCACCCGACCCCGAAGTTCCAGCGGGAATTCATTGCCAACATGGAATTCACGGCTGGCCTGACCATATGCTATGAGCCTTCCATCCTGACGGGCGACCGCGAACATCAATTGTTGGCCGCCGGCTTTCCTGTTGGCAAACGGTTCCACTCGGCACCCGTCGTGCGCTTGGCCGATGGCATGCCGATGGAGCTTGGCCACACCATAGAAGCTGAAGCACGCTGGCACCTGTTTGCCTTCGCCGGTGAGAATGATTACGGCGCACCGGGCGGCGCGATCCACTCCTTGTGCGAATTCCTGGAACATGACGCCAACTCGCCAATCCTTCGTCACACGCGTCCCGACGAAAACATCGACGCGGTCATCGATGTTCGCGCGGTTTTCCAGCAGAACTTTCGAGAACTCGAACATGTGGCCATGCCCAGTCTTCTGCGGCCTCACAAAGGTCTGCACGGCCTTTGCGACTACGAAAAAGTGTTCTGCATCAATCATAAGGTTAAGGAAGACATCTATGCGTTGCGCAGCATAGACCGCAGGCAGGGCTGTTTGGTAATTGTACGTCCTGACCAGTATGTCGCACATATCCTGCCGCTTGCGGCATATGCGGAATTGACCAGCTACTTTGCAGGTATTCTACTTGGTCGGCAAACGAGAGCCTGACCTTCTGGCAGGGTTTTACGGGGCTCACAAAGGAGCCGTCGAACCCTGCTCAAGACTTCGTCCTGGTGATCGTGTCAGTCGCTCCCGATCACCTCGAAATCCTTCAAGCGCCTCGCCTGGCTGACCTTCAAGCCGCCATACTCACGTCGCCAGCGGTAGTAGCTCTGCTCCGAGATCCCCAGCGATCGGCTGATCGCACCGACCTTCTCTCCCTGCGATAGCCGAACCTCGGCCTCTCGCAGCATCCCGATAATCTGTTCTGGCGTGTATCTCTTCCGTGCCATTCATCAGCTCCTTTCAAGCCGTAAATAGCCGAAATCCTAACTCTCAAAACGGACCACTTCTCGGGGGGGCAGGTCAACTTCTTCGATCTCTGATGGATTCGAAAGTCGGCGAGCAACATAGCTCCTGACCTGCGCGACGTGCTCAGCGTAAAATTCTCCAAAGCCAGGGCCGCGTTTTCTTGGCACTTCTTATGTTGAAACCTCCATCTCTCCAATCGCCATAAAGAATGTAATAATCCGCGAACACGTCAAGCCCCCTTACACCGATCGCTAATTCAACCGTGCCAATCCGGCTGCATTTCCTTCGCCGCGGTAACGGCAAAAGTGGCTGTCGGCGAAGTGTACATCGTGGCCGCGTGCATCCTGTCGCCGCCCTTCATCGCGGCATTGAGGTCGGTACAGACACGAGTGCGAAAGTGAATTGCGAATTCCAAATCCGTTAACATCCGATTGCATTCGACCGCTGTGCAGGGGCCACGAAATCACGATCTATCTATGGAGCAAATTGGCGGCACAAAGTGCGGGATGCAAAGCAAAGAGCAAAGAGCGGTACCACGTAAACCCCCGACGCTAGCGATGCTCCCCGACAAGCGCAGCGCTTGGCCGTAGTATCAAGGTCCCTGCTTAACCGACGAGGCCATGTCGAGGGCAGAAAGGCTCATGGACATGCTAGGAGAAGTTCGTTCCCGCAGCTGCAATCGAGGCGATCCACGCGTCGATCTCAGATTCGATCCATACGGCGCAGCGCGGGCTCAGGGAGCGCGAGTGCGGAAAACGTCCGTCCCGCATCATCTTGTAGATTGCCGAGCGCTTGAGGCCGACCCGTTGCATGACTTCGGGCAAACGCAACAACCTGTCCGGCGGCGTGTTCAATGATGGTATGTCGGCGCATTCGTCGCCGCTCGCCGCAAGCTCGTCAGGCGACTTCGGCATAGAGTGCATCCCTGCGTTCGAGCTCATCGATGTGGTCGGAGAGCAGCCGTGCTACACGATGCGCGGTGCCCCTGGCCCAACGCGGCTTCACGTCATGAACCTGGCTGCCCAGGACACGTTCGAGCGCTGAAGGCAGTTCGTCACAAAAGTCCTCGAAGAACTGCGCGAGGTCAGATTGCAGCCACGCGATCGCGTGATCACCATTGCTGACGAGGAAGAGGAGCAGGTGTGCATGAGGCGCGACGCTGCACGCGGCAAGAATGCGCAAGGCTTCACCTAGGCTAGCCGAGCGCTCGCCGGCAAGGACGCGGCGTAAAGCGTCTTTATGGATCTGCGCGTCGCGCGCGATGTCGCAGCGGGCGCGACCGCTGGCTTCGACGGCTGCCAAAAGTAGCCGGGCGAGGTCGGCGCGAACCTGTTGTTCGACAAAGAGCGCCATGTTGGTCATCGATGAATCCTTATCTCTAGATGTGATGGACTCCCCGGCTAACCGCGAAGGAAGCCTGTAGGAAAACGAAAAGAACATTAGGAGAACATAGAGGAAGGAACGAATCGGCTTCCTTTGAAGATTCGCGCGAATTTCGGTCGCGTTCACGCGTATCGCGGCACACTTCGCGCATAGGTCGGCACAGTCGGCGCTCCCGCACGATCAGCCTGCGCGAATCCCGTCCATCGCACATTCCGATGTCGCTTTTTGCTTGGTTGGCAGCCCCAAAATCCAGTTCCCGATTTCCTACACCCCAATGTTCTATTAATGTTCTGTCGTCGACCTAGGCAAGATAAGAGAGAGCGTAATGAGACGAATTTGGGTAGCAGGCATGTGTTGTGGGCTTGCAATCACGATCCCCGCCATTGCTGAGGCGCAGGAGTTCCGGGTTTTTGATCACCGACTGAGCTGGGTCGAAAAGCCGGCATACGAAGAAGTCACGCACGATCCTTCACTGGCGGTCATTGGGACCGAAAGAGGGAACCCATCCCCCGCTAACCGAAGTTTCAAAGAGACGCTCTACGAACCCCTCATCCGCCAAGCTGAAGCAAGGTATCGATTGCCGCCTCGCTTGCTCCAAGCATTGGTCTGGCAAGAATCCCGGTTCAATCCGATGGCGATCAGTCCGGCTGGTGCAGCCGGACTTGCGCAGCTTATGCCTGCAACCGCACGAGAACTCGGCGTAACCAATCGGCACGATCCAGCCCAGAATATCGACGGTGGCGCGCGATATCTAAGGCAGATGCTCGACCGGTTTGATGCGATCCATCTCGCACTGGCGGCCTATAATGCGGGGCCCGGCGCGGTCTCCCGTGCTGGCGGCATACCAAGAAATCGGGAAACGCCGGGATATGTAAGGAGCGTTATCCGAAGATGGATGGCATACAGCGCACTATGAACACGAATCGGAAAAGGATCAGCGGACGGCTCGAGCATCTCCCGCGCGGGGCAACGATCATTACTGATGCAAGGGACCATTGGATTCTGGAAGGTTACGAGCCATCCAACGATGACTACGGTCTCGAGGTAACTGTCGAGGGTATTGTCGTGGGATTTGATCGCCTGCGGGTTGAGTGGATTGGCCGAGTGTCGGCTTAGATGGCCGGCGATGGTCCATTGAAACGTTTTGGGGGCATGTCTGGGGGCATAATTTCGAATACCCACTCTACGTAGCGTTATTTATCAGTATCTTATGCTAGTCGTTCGAATCCCTCCGTCGCAGTGATTATTGATGACCATATTATCATCCAGAATGGAGCAAAGGGCATTGCGCAGCATTTACACGCAAAAATTTACAATATGAGCGACGCGACGTGAGTTTCCTTCTCGCATGAGAAAGGAGCTTCCCATGCCCATTCGCATCAGATTGAAGACCTATCGGCTGCGATCCGCGCGGCTCTCGGGACTGGAGAGCGCACAATGATCGAGGGGCAACGAATAACGACGACGGTCAGCCGATGCAGCATGATTGGATTGACCGAACAGGTACAACGACTGCGCGCCGACGAGTTTGGCAAGGATCTTTTCACGATTCCTGCATTCGAGATGTTACTCGATCTCTACACCCGCAGGAGCGTCCATCCGCGATCGCTGACATCGCTCACAGGCGCATCAAGCGCGTCGGAGCGAAACTCCCAACGCATTGTCCACCGCCTGGCAGAACGTGGCTTTGTCGACCTTCATCGTGATCCGTCCGATGGGCGCAGGATCATCGTCGAACTGAGAGAGGAAACGAACGAGATGCTCGATCGCTTCTTCGATCGACTGGTCGAGATGGCTGCCGACATGCCCATGCATCGTAGGCCTCAGAAGTGAAGGTTCGCCTGCTGCATCGCGGCATTGCGACATCCGATTTTCGCGCCTTGCCAGAGGTGAAAATCCGATGCACAGTTCTCATGCGGTCGGGAAATGGCTGGGATCCGGCTGCAGGATATTCCTTCCAAGCATGATGATGGGCTCATCCAAGGCGGTTGAGCGCAATTGTTGGACAATGTTGCCCGCCACCTTTGGGTGGTTTTGTCATGCTGTCTTCCGTTCAAAAAGGCGGCCGTACGTCGGTGCCCTTCGATCTCGTCCGGTGCGCCTGAGCATATGTACGGCGTACAACAAAACGAGGGCGCGTGCGCGCCTGCGGCCGCTGTATACGAGGAACGCCAGTTCGTGGCCATATATCGCGAGGAAGCACCGAAGCTGCGCTCCTTTCTCCGACGACGAATTTGGCTCGAGGACGACCGCGACGACATGGTGCAGGAGGCTTTCGCCAGGCTGGCAGCATCACGATCGGCCACAGCCTGGAGCAATCCCGGTGCCTATTTGCACGGCATCGTGCGGCATCTCCTCGCTGATCGGGTGCGAGCCTGGGCCAGGAGCCGTTCCTTGGACCCCGTGGTCTGCGCAGCCGGCCAGGAAGCGGCCGGGCCAGATGCAACGGCGGAGTTGAACCAAATGCGGGAGCGTTATCGTCTGGCTATCGACGGCCTTCCGCCCAGGACGAAAGAGGTATATTTGTTACATCGTGTTGAAGAACTCGGATACAGGCAGATTGCGGAACAGCTGAGCATCAGTATCCGAACTGTGGAGTGGCATGTGGCGGAGGCCATTACGCGCATCGGCAAGAGCATTGGCAATTCCAATGGCTGAGAACGAACAGCCGGAGGGTCTGCCTCGTATGGATCAGTTGACGCGCGAAGGGTCGCTATGGTTTGCGCGCATGCGCGGCCCCGATGCCCAGAGCTATCGGCCCCAGTTTGAACACTGGCTCTCGTTGGGTGCATCGCACCGCGATGCCTATGAGCGCGCGGGCGAAATCTTTGCATTGGGGCGCTTCCTCGCCAGTCAGAGGGAAGAAATCGAAGCTGAAGCCAACGACAATGGGCCGGCAGGTCATAATTGGAAATGGGCGGCCATCGCAGCCAGCCTTCTTCTTGCGCTCGGCACCGGCAGTTGGTTCGCGAACAGCGAGTTGCGCGGCCCGGCAGGTGGGACTCCCTTGGTGGCACAGGTGGATGCCCACACCGGCATCGAACGGGGTGTCTACGATACGGTGGTCGGTGGACGACGGAACATTCGACTCGCTGATGGATCTTTCGTCGAGCTCGACGAGGGCAGCGAATTGTCGACGACGTTCAGCGAGGGCAGGCGCGAACTGAGGCTCAAGCGCGGTCGCGCGCGTTTCGAGGTTGCACATGAAGGCCGTCCTTTCGTTGTATTGGCCGGCGGCGGCAGCGTGACGGCCCGTGGCACGGTGTTCGATGTCATTCTTGGCAGGGACAAGCGCGTCACGGTACGTTTGTTGCGAGGCGCTGTTGACGTCGAGCGCCCGCAGGGCGCGAAAGGCGGCCGGGGCGCAGCCGCCGCGGTGGCGAGACTGGAGCCCGGCGAGGTGCTGAGCTTCGCGGCCATAACCCCGGTGGCGCTCCCGAGCATTTCGGGCAAGGCCGCGATCGAGCCCGTCATGCTTAAACCGGATCAGCCGCTGATCCGGGAATATGAGCGCACGCCGCTGTCCGCCGTCGTTGCCGAAGCGAACAGGGACTCGGCGACCTCGATCAGATTGGCAGACCCCGTCATCGGGGCTCTCAGGGTCAGCGGGCGCTTTCGCGTGGACAATGCCGATCAGGTTGCGGACCGCCTCGCGATATTGTTCGATCTCGACGTCGAACGAACCAAATCGGACGAAATCACGCTTCGCAAAAGATAGTCCGAGATTTTTACACCCCCTACCCCGTAGATTGCAGTTTTGTTGCGATGCTCCCTGAAACTCCCGCCAGATTGTCGGGAATTTCATAGGGGGCAAGAATGGTCCAGATGCGGTCTCGGTCACGGTTTCGTTGTGCACTCCTCGCTGCGGTGGCGATTGGTACGCTTGTTCCGGGCGCCGCCGCACTTGCCCAGGAGCAACGCCGCGTCGAATACAAGATCGAGGCCGGCGATCTCGGGGAAGCCCTCAAGGCGGTCAGCCGCCAGTCGGGAAAGGACATCATCTTCACTTCCGAGGCAGTACTGGGACGGAGTGCTCCGGCGCTGCACGGAACCTATAGCGCTGACGAAGCGGTTCGGGCGCTGCTGGCAGGTTCCGACCTGGTGGCGCAGTTCCGGAAGGATGTCATCATCATCCGGGGGCGATCGAAGCCGTCGGGGGATCTAGCGGATCGCCCGGCGGATCAGCGCGACATCGTGGTTACGGGCTCGCGGATCAAGGGCGCTCCGGCGACATCGCCAGTCACGATCAGTTCCAGAGACCAAATTGAAAAGCAGGGCGCGACGGATCTTGGGAGCTACATCAGGCTTCTGCCGCAAAACTACAATGGTGGTCAAAATCCGAATGTCGCCGGCGGCGGGGCTCAGGGCAACAACAATAATGTGAGTTCCTCCTCCACGCTCAATCTGCGTGGACTTGGTCCGGACGCGACGCTTACATTGCTCAACGGCCATCGACTGGCTTACGACGCCTTGGCTCAGGGCGTGGACATCTCTGCGATCCCGTTAGCCGCGGTCGATCGTGTCGAAGTGGTGGCAGACGGCGCGTCCGCGCTCTATGGCTCCGATGCAGTTGGCGGCGTCGCGAACATCATTCTGCGTCCGGAGTTCCGCGGAACCGAGATCTCAACGCGCTTTGCAACGACGACAGATGGCGGCGGCAGACAAGCTCAAGTCTCGGCGGTGACAGGATCGACATGGTCGAGCGGTGGCTTCATGGTTGCAGCGGACTATCTATCTTCGGAGCGCATTAGCGCAGGGCAGCGCAGCTACACGGCCCTTATGGACGAGAGCGCGACGCTTGTACCCAGCGTGCGGCAAATCAGCATCGTCGCTACCGGCCATCAGCAGATGGCGGAAGGCGTAGAATTGAAGATCGATGGAACCTTCAGCCGGCGCAATTCAAAATATGATAATCCGTACCTGAATACAGGGGCAGTTACGGAAAACGGACTCCGGTCCAACCCCATCGTTCGCACCTATTCGGTCTCGCCGAGCCTGACCATAGCTTTGACGCCAGTCTGGTCGCTCAATTTCTCAGGGACGATCGCCGATAGCAAAGCGGACCTTCATTCAAGGCGATACGCTGCTTCGATCGAGACGCCGGGACGCCTTGTTTACGGAAACGACCTGAAAGCGTTGGAAGTGGGGGTCCAGGGGACTCTTGCAGAGCTGCCAGGGGGGAAGGTCAAGCTTGCGGCCGGAGGCGGAATCCGATCCTTGGGGCTCGGTGTTGAGGTATCCAACACGCCGTCCGGATCACCCACGATCGTGACCGAACAGTTTCATACGAGGCGGGCCGTCCAGTTTGCCTATGGCGAACTGACGATCCCGGTCATTGGCGCGGAAAACAGCCGGCCACTACTCTATCGGCTTGATTTCACAGCGGCGGGCCGGTTCGAGCATTATGAGGCGGTCGGATCGGTTGCGACCCCAAAGTTCGGCTTTCGCTATGCGCCATCGCCTGATTTGAGTCTGATGGGCAGTTGGGGCCGTTCATTCAAGGCGCCAACTCTTTATCAACAGAACCAGATACGACAAGGCGTATTGTTGCCCGGTTCAATCTTCTCCGATAATCCGAGCGGTCTTCCCGTCCTTTTGCTGGCTGGTGGGGGCACGCCCCTAAGCTCGGAGAAGGCTGAAACCTGGACGGCAACCATCTCGTTGACGCCGCGAGCGCTTTCAGGCCTGCATTTGCAGGCGAGCTATTTTGACGTGGCGTACAAGGATAGAGTTTCGGTACCAATTGTCGGCGCAACGGCCGCTCTGAACAATCCGATATATGCCAATCTTGTGCGCCTGTCGCCGTCGTCAGCCACTGTAGAGGCAGAAATCGCTCGTCTTCCTCAAGGACTTTCCAATTTTACTGGCGCAGCGTTTGATGCAGCCAGCCTCGCGGCGATCATCGACGCCACGGACCAGAATGTAGCTCGCCAGAACGCCCGAGGCATCGATCTCTCCGGCCAATATAAGTTCTCCATCGGTGGATCACAGACGCTGGAGCTATCAGCGAATGCGAGTTACCTCGAGAGCCGCCGCCAGGTGGCAACTGGCTTGCCATTCAGTCGATTGGCCGGCACCATTTTCAACCCACCGCACTGGCGCGCCGAAGGAGGTCTTACATATTCCCGCACGTCCTTCGACGCCTCTCTATTCGTCAACCATATTGGGGGAACCAGCGACACTCGATCGCTCCCCGAGCTCAATGTGGGATCGTTCACGTCATTCGACGCAACGCTAAGATATAAGGCCGATAAAACCAGTGGCATACTCGCCGGGACCGAGATCATGCTTTCGGTTCTCAATGTGTTGGATGAGAAGCCAGCTTCAATCGAGAACTCCGATCCATCGCTGCCGCCATATGACTCGTCCAACTATTCGGTGATCGGACGGCAGGTTTCTGTGACGATCCGTAAGCTATTCTAGTGAGCGTCATGAACAAGGCAGTCCATCTGCTCGCGCTGGCGTGCCTGGTGCCATATTCAGGCTCGGCCGCCCTGCCCAGTGACAATTCCTGCTTCGAACGGCTTACGGCCTACGCCATTGAGCGTCCACGCATACCGGGCTCGTGGATGGAACGGCCACAGTTCGATGTATCGCGAGACGGCAAGCACCTGATTTATGTTGAGCGATCTGCGAACGTTGCCGACAATTCGATCACCGACAGATTGTGGACCATCGACCTGAAGGACGGTCTCAAACGACATTTCGTAAGCGTGCTCCAGACCGCCCGTGACGGAGCTAATTTGCGGTTGCCAAGCCCCTCGTTCGATCCAGATGGAACTCGCGTTGCAGTTCTGGGGGGGAAGGTCACGACTGGCGTTACAGTCTTCGATCTGTCGGATAATCGATCCCGAGCATTCAGCCTGGAAAATGCAGCCATTGCAGATCTGCGTTGGTCTCCAGATGGGAAATCATTGGCCGTACTGGTCACGACTGCCCAAGCCGGTCTGCGACGCACCGCCTTTCAACCATCACTGGATTGGGATGGCTCGAGCCGAAGCACGCCCCGTCAAAGTGTCGCGATCCTTGATTCATCAAACGGTGCCGTCGTCGACGAGGTGCCGACTGCCTATGATCTTGTCGGGCTTGATGCCGATTTTTCCTGGTCGCCCGATGGCCGGAAAATTGCGTTCAGCGCGCAGCTATCGGGAGCGGACAGGTCGAGCCCTGCCGGGCCGAACATCTATGTGTGGGATCTCGTCACTAGGGCGATCAAGGTTCTGTCTGACCGACCGGGACCCAATCTTGACCCGCGCTGGTCTCCTGACGGAAGAAGGATAGCCTATCTGACCTCGGAGCGCCGAGACCTGCTGAAAGGCGGCTTGCAACTGGTCGTTCAGAGTAGTTCCGGCCACGAGCAGGTGATCGTATCGAAGCCGGACGAGACGACAGGTTCCCCCTATCTTCCGACCTGGATCGACGCCGAACATCTTACCTATGTCGCGATGCGTCAGATGGAATGTCCGGTTTTCAAGGTCGATGCCATTCGGGGAACAGCGGCGCTCTTGGGGCGGCAGTCATTAAATTGCTTCGGCGGAAGCAAAATCGGGATTGGTGGTTCGCTGCTCATGACCCGGCATAGCCTCGAAAATCCCGGGGAAGTCATCACGACCGCCGGGAATTTATGGTCGCCAAAAGCGCTGAGCCTTCAGCCGGGCGGCCCGCGCCTTCCTTGGCGCGCTGAGGCGGTATCATGGCAAAGCAAGGACGGCGATTACCTGATAAGCGGCGTGCTTATCCGGGCAGTCGGTCGCCAAGCAGATCAGGCAATGCTTGTTTCCGTCCCAGGCGGGCCGGCCATGGTTACACCGGATAGCTATAATGATGACGCCCCCTTTCTTCCCTATGGCCCTCTTATGAACGGCTTTTCTATATTGATCCCGAACACGAGAGGGCGCGGCGGATATGGACGTGATTTTGAAGCCGCGATCCGCGACCGGAAGGATTATGTGGAAGGCCCGCTGGAGGACGTCCTGGGAGGGGTCGATTATGCGGCGAAAAGGCTCGGCACTCCTCGATCCAGAATGGCTTTAGCTGGCTTCAGCTATGGCGGAATCCTTACCGCTTATGCAGCCAGCAACGTGCATGCATTTCGAGCGACCATAGCAATGGAAGGCGTTGTCGATTTCTACAGCAGAGCGTTGCTGGAATATGGCGGACCAAACCAACAAGCAGCCTACGCCAACATGGGTTTTGGAAATCCCTATGACATTGGTGAGAAGGAACGACTTCTATCACAATCGCCCCTGCTTTCGATCGACGCCCTTCAAACCCCTGTACTCCTGGAATGCGGAGAGAACAGTCTGGGACCCACTGATTGTCTGAAGTTTTTCCGTACCGGCAACACCCGCGGTTCGGCGCCCGTCGAGCTTGCGATCTATCCAAGAACCGGCCATCAGATTCTTGAACCTGCGCTTCGGTTCGACAGCGCGAGACGGCAGCTGGAATGGCTTCGCAGATGGATTCCTGCATCACCATCTGACTCTGATGAAAAGGGTTGCTATGGGCTCCAGTGAGACACCCAGGCTTCGGTATCGATCAAGGACAACAGGCGCGCCTGATCCGCTCCCATGGTCGGTTGATCATTGGAGAGAGCCGAGACGATTTCATCGCAGTCGATGATCTTCTGGCGCGCTAGATGGCCGCTGGTCAGCCGCTCAAGAATCTCGGCTCGATGCAAGGTTATGATCTGGTTCGCGAACCCATCAGGACCGCCCTTAGATCGCCTCTCAAATATCCGATTGGGCAGGATGCGGCTGAAAGCGCGTCGAGCCAAAGCCCTATCTCTTCCTCCTTCAACCCAAGCCCAGGACGGCACGGCAAGGCACGTCTCAAGAACTGGCTGACTCATAAGCGGGTTGATCATCGCTGGATGCCGACGGTCATATCCCTCCAGACCCGATTGTATTCTCAAAATGGCGGCTATGTGCGCTGCCTTTCCCGGCAGGCGCGCGCGACCATCCGATAGCCAGGGATGCTTCACCGGTTTTGTGGCGAGGCGAGCCACCAGATCGGCATGCAAGAAGCGAGAATCAGGTCGCCATTGGTATCCTTTTCCTCGCTCGTGGATCGATCTGATCGTTGCTGCAGCAGCTTCGACAGGCGTGCAGCCCGTCAGTCGGCAGACGTCGCGCCCCGTCCGAAGGGCACCGATACCTATACCGCCAACGAGAAGTCTATCAGCGACGGGATTTGCGGATTGAGTATAGTAGAATATATTGTCGCCACCGTTTCCACTGAAAAACGCTTCAATGCGTCGCTCGCGAGCGACACGGTGTATCGCGCGATCATACGCCAAGGCGTGGCTTCGGCCAATCGGACGGGCAAGGTGGGCAACGCACGACGTGGCGAGATCTATGTCCGCCAGATCATACTGTATTTCGAGAATTTCTAGCCCAATCTCACGCCCAAGATACCTCGTAAAGAGCCTTTCATCGCCATCTGGATCGTCGGTAACGAGGGTAACACCCACAACTTCCGTTCGTCGAGCTGGGATACTGGCCGCGACGATGGATGAATCTAGTCCCCCAGAAACACCGATCAGGATTGAGGGATATTTCGAAGACCATGACGAAACCACGTTCTGGATAGTTCGTTGAAGGATTTCTGCCTGGTCGGAGATATCGGATACGAATCCCAACGGTGTATAATCCCAGGGAGACCACAACTCTTTAACGCTCATCGAAGCATCGCAAATGTTGCATGCAGTGCCAGGCAGCAGCTCAGCTAACCCCTTAAGTGGCGTCACGGGGCCTGGTAGCCCCCGCGTGTATAGATGGATCGCTAAGTCTTCCCACGATACTGCGGGTTTCCAAAGTCCAGTGGCGGCTATGATCTCGGGATCGGAGCCTATCACGCAGGAACCAGCAGCGCCCGAATGGTAGGCCGGCAGCCCGCCAGATGGATCGCGCATAACGTTGAAATCAGTTCCATCACTTAAGAGAGAACAGTAGGATCCCCAATAGTTCTCAAGGAGGGCGCGCTCGCCTCTAGCAGAGATCAGCTTCTGCTGATCCATTTTCATTTCGCCTATGGGTTCTGGTGGACCGTGGCGGTCGAAGAGTGTCCCGAGAATTACGCCACGATCTCCACCGAGGCGAATGCCGTAGCCGGGCGACACGAAAGCCCGGACTCCACATGCATCGAAGCATAATTCGAGCCGGAAGCGTTCCGCAGCTTTCTCGACCCGCCTCCGGTCGGGAATAGCCCGATCAATCAGAAATCGCGGAGCGCTCACAGCGCGCATATCGGGGTGTATATCCGCGTGATGTCGATTGAATCGCCAACAACGACCGAACCTTGCTGCACCCAACAGTGGGCGGTGAACGGGTTGATCCGCACACCGATCACTAGGGAGGGATTGTGGCCCGCACGCAAGCACCGTCTGATGATCGCAATCGCCCGCGGTAGGCAACGATCATGGCGGCCAAACACAAAATCGCTGACCTCGAAGGCCGCTGACACGGCAAGGTTCGAGGTCGGAATACACGCTGAACGTCGGTGGGCGAACCGCAAGCGCTCTTGCGCTATCAGGCGTCGAACGTCAGCGATGGCTCGGCGTGCCGCGATCCGCTTTGAGCGCAGCCGTTCGAAGAGGGCTGCAGCAATTTCGATTGCTGGTGCATCATGGATGGAAAGCCGACCAAGATCGCCATTCGGCTCGACGACAGAAGCGGGTGTCGTCAGTCCGCCTTTCCTTGCATTTTCGCCTTGAATTATCTCCAGGGATATCAGGTCGGCGATCAAGGCATCTTCGGAGATCTCGCAGCGCTTTCCGTTCGCTAAGATCAGGCGTTGAAATGCTCGATCGACATCCTCAGGAATGCAAAAATACCGGCTCGTATCCTCATCAAGAAAGATGGTCCGACCATCAACCGTGCAAAAGTGCAATCCAGGCTTGATGTGAAGGTCCATCGCTAACTTTCCATACAGAAGGGAACGTCCGCAGCGATCGAGCCAACGGACGTTCCGAGGCATCCTGGTCAGTCGGCGGAGAGACCGCCGAAGATCGGACGAAGCCCGTTCTGGTTGTCGTTGACCGACATGGCGCCGCCCTTGGTCTGCTGCATGACCCCGCCGAGATCGAGGCGCTTCACGTCACGCTTGTCGTTCTTCCGTTGCATGGTTCATTCCTCTTCAATTGCCGCACTGATTTGTGGCCAAAGGAGGATAAATTGATCTCTGAGCGATCTCCCGAAATATACCCCGACAAGATGGCTGGAAATCCACACGATTCCCTTTCCAAAGCACGACAAATTGTCCAAGATGCTGATTACACGAAGATTTTAGACAGGCTGACGGTCTTCCGCTCATCTGAAAGCGGACTTCTGCCGGTCAATTCTCCGCATATGATAAGCCTCAAGCCTGCGCCGCATGCTCTTTTGGAGATCCGTCACCGAAATATTTGTCAAAATTCTGACCTCTTTCGCGGCGTCGCGGAGATCTTGAATTTCGCCGATTCGGACATAATGGAGCCGTTCATTCAGGTTGCTGACAGACAAGACCGCAAACTCATTGCCCGTCGCCGATGCAAGGGAAAGAAATAGCGAACCCACCGCGTGCGAGATTGCTACGGGCGTCCGTTGCAGATTCTGCGGGGTCGCCTCTTCAATTGCTCGTTTCAACGCTGATAGTCTGACTTCGTGAACCAGACCCATGAGAAGGCTCATGTTCCACGCATATAGGTGGGCCAACCTTTCACCACTATACATAGGTAATCGAAGACCACCGTCGGGGTGCGGCTCTATCAATCCCTCGCCCATCAACCGACAGAGGGCTTCCCGCGCAGGCGTTTTGCTTGCGCGATATCGGTCTGCAATCTCTTGCACATCGAGCCGGCGCCCTGGGGAAAATACGCCCGCAGCGTAATCTTCTTTCAATGATCTGTAGAGCATTTCCTGAAGCGGCGGATCCATCGCTGACATCATAATCCAGCACCCGCAGGAATTGCCGCCACCTGCCAGGCCGGGGTGAGGGCGCGCGTGAGATGATCAAGGTTCCGCTGCGCGATCATCTCGATACACATCCGCTCAAGATCGCTGAGGTCGCCCATCGCGAGCTGTCGCGGAAAGCACATCCGTTGGCCCGCAAAAAGCAGCGGTATCAGGATATGACCCGTCGATAGTCCGAGCCTGTAGGCGCAGAGCAGATGGTCGTCGAGCCGCGAGCGGGGATTGCCGGCCTCGATCTCGCGAAGCCAGCGTACACCCATGCCAAGTTCTCTCGCCAGATCGCGTTGCGTCAGGCGAAGTCTCTTCCGTGCCTCTTCAATTTGCCGCCCGGACTGCACTTTGACGTACAGGATTGGACATTCGGCAACGGAAGTCGCTAAATCATGCGACATGTCCGCGTCTCCTTACGGGAGATACCGCCCGCCAAGGCAATTCGTTAAATTGAAAGCTAAGGTGTACTTACCACCACCGTCAAGACACAACCTCGGCCACTTTGTCGCTATTTATCCGGCAAGATCATCAACCTCCCGACTTGCCGGTGTTCGCGCTCCAGACTGCAATGCGCGATCGAAGGCGTTTATCAGGTCTGATTTACCTGCCTTGGGGATCTGCATCAGCGCCAGGAGATAAATTGTACCGAGATTGGGTTGGCGACCCTCGGGCGATGTCTTCTGTACCCGTTCGGTAATGCTTGTGGCGATATCCCAGAGCCGATTGGACGCTCCGACATGGTGCTCTTCGGCGCCACCTAGACAATCAAGCTCCTGGAGCTGCATTTGGTCGACGATTTCGGTGGTTGACAAGGTGCTGAGATGTTCGACCGCAACATGAAGGGTCGTTCCCCACGCAATCAGGGACCGGGTAACGCGAATCAGGTGGCAATGCGAGTCGATAAGAACGTCGAGCCCTGCCGGCGAAAGCCGGAGTTTGAAACTGCGTCTAGCTCGAGCCATCACTCCTTCTCCTGCCTTAGCTGTTGCATTGTCCCGCGCCGGCGAGCCGAACGGGAGCATTTTCACGACGAATGGAAGCAGAAACGGCATTATAGTGCCGCTTCTTTCCAAATTTGATCTTTTCAACGCATCGCGAGATCAACTCCTCACTTTCGTCGTTCCGATGCTTTGTTTCACCGCTTCGGCACTTCAGTGCCCTCCCTATTGCAGCGGCGATACCTGATCGTCATGCCCTGGGACGCACCGGATCGGTGGCCACTGCGGACTCAAGTCCCGGCCATCCACCCGGCCTAACCAAACCCCGAACCCGAGCGCCTCGCGGCGCCACGAGGAGACATGTGCCATGGACTTCCCATGCCCATTACCGGCGCTTGCGGCAGCCCTGCTGCTCTGCGCAAGCGCTGTACCGGCCAGCGCTCAAACCTATCGGCCCGATGCGGAGGCTTACCCTTGCACTCGCGGCCCCCAGCTCGCCGTCGTTCAAAGCGACCTTGGCTTTTCCATCCGCGAAAAGACCGCACGCTCTTTGCCGCCTGTCGCCCCTGCCGCAATCAAGATCGGCAGCGCGCTAACGCTCGACAGCCGACTTTTCGCGTGCACCTCCCTCGTTCGTCCGGAGCCCAACCATGTTCCGCAGCGCTAAGCTGATCTCGGCTGCCCTGCTCTGTGCAACGGCACCCGCCTACGCTCAGGATAGCGGTGCCGAGCCCCTCACGGCCGCGGCCGCAGAAGCTCAGCGTCAATTGCGCCAGACCTTCACCAACCTGACCTTCGAGGACTTTGGTTCGGCGCCTGTCAAAGGCCCAATATATCAGGCCGTTGCGGGTGGACGAGTCATCTATTTCGCGCCGGAGAGCCAGCATCTCCTCTTCGCAGCGATCTACGACAAGAATGGCGTCAATCTGACAGCGTTGGCGCAGGACACCAGCGCCAGGAAGCGCGTCGGCGCCATCAATCCTGCCGATGCGCTGGTCGTGGGCCCCGCAGGCGCCCCTAAGGTGATTGAGTTCACCGATCCCGACTGTCCCTATTGCCAGGCGCTCGAGCGCTTCTGGCTGGCGAAGGAGGCCGAAGGCAAGCCGGTCCAGCGCCTCGTCTATTTCGTGAGCGGCATCCACCCGCAAGCGGCGGCCAAGGCCGAGCACATCCTGTGCTCGCCTGACCCCCAGGCGACCTTCAAGGCGGTCTATGCCGGCGCGCAGCCCGCATCGCTGCTCAAATGCCGGGCAGGTGCCGAGAAGGTTTCACGCGACGCGGACACGGTCCGCAAGATGGGCGTGTCGGGCACGCCGACGCTTTTCGTCGATGGGAAGCTCGTGTCGGGGTTCCAGCAAGCAGAGCTCGAGGCCTTTCTCGACGCCGAGAGCCCCAAACCCAAGCCCAGCCCCTGACGGCGACAGTTGACGATTTTGGCGGACCTCGCGTGCGCGTTCAACGCGCCGCCGGGACCGAGATGCCGGCGGGAGCGCGCCTCCAGGGGCCGTCCAGCACTGCCGCCGGCCGGACACGACCACCGATCGGTACCGGCAAGCATGTCCTGGACGGCCCCACGCACAAGGAGACTGCATATGTTGACTATGCTTCGGGGAAGGACGTTCCGCACGATCGACGCGGCGGTCCTTTTCCTCCTGGCCGCGATCGCTGGTACGAGCGTCGCTTACGCGTTCCAGGCCCCTGCCGCAGGCGACCTCGGTTACGACATCTACGACATCGTCGTGAACCAGGGTGTAAAGGGTCCGCTCGGCTTCGTGGGCGGCGTTGCCGCCTTCCTGTTCGGTGTCTCGCGGCTCTTCTCGAACATCATGATCGGCATCCCGACGATCGTGGCGGCGGTCTGCCTCATCAAGGCGGATTCGATCCTCCAGACCTTCGGCATGTTGATCTGAGACCAGGACCGGGCGCGCCGGGCGGGCCGGCCGCCCTCACGAGACGGAAGGCGATGGTCGCCTTCCGGAACCCACGCCCAGCGGCGTGGTGAAGCAAGGGAGAAGGGCGTGGACGAACGTCTGCCACAGTTCCTGCATCGGCCGCTCCAGATCCTCTGGTTCGACAGTCAGGAGTTCATCGTCGTGATGTCCACGATCTTCGTCGCGGTCATCGTCGGCGGGATCATCGGCTGGGCTCTCATCGGCGCCCTTCTCCTCTTCATCCCCTGGAAGCGGACCAAGCCGCGCGGGTTCATCCCGCACCTGGCCTGGCGCTGGGGCCTCGCCCGCTTCCGCAACTATCCGGGTCCGACCCAGACCCGCTTTTTCGAGTAAGCGAGATGGCTTTTCCCTTCAGGCGCAAGCCCCAGGCCGATATGATCGGCGATACGCGGCCGAGCTGGCACCTGCACCGCTACCTGCAGGGATCGGCCAACCTCTTCGAGGAAAATCGACTTCTCAAGGTCGCGATCGCCGGCCTCTTCGGCATCACCGCGGTCCTGGGCACGGTCATCTACACCTCGAACCAGAACACACGAACCGTGATCGTCCCGTTCGGCGCGGACGGCGACCTCTATGTGACGGGCAACAAGCCCTCCGAGGCCTATCTCCGGGCGATCACCTTCAACATCGTCGGCCTTGCCGGCACCTATTCCGCCTATTCGGCTGACCGGCAGTTCCACGAGCTGCTGCGGATCGCGCATCCCAGCGCCTATAATGGCCTGCGCGACAGCCTGAACCGGCTGCTCGATGAGCTCGGCAACAATCCGACGCTCTCGATCGCAACCTATATCCGGGGCGACCAGCCCGTCACCTGGACGGGCAGCGAGATCCTTGTCCCCGTCGAGAAAGTCCGCGTGATCGGCGGCGTGATCCGCAAGTTCCGGGGCAATCTGCGCATTCGCTACGCGCTCGAGAATGGCCGTTTCTGGCTGACCGCCCTGCAGGAGGAGAATTTCAATGCCGATATCCGGTAATCGGGCGAGGCGTGTCCGCCTTGCCGGGGCACCCGCCTTTTTGATCTTGGCCGCGACAATCCCTGCCGCTTCGCCCGCCCTCGCCCAGTCGATCGCGGCTTTGCCCGACCAGACAAGCCGCATCCGGCTGTCCAACCGTGACGTCAATCATATCGTCTGCGTGGGCGGCGAAATCGAGGACGTCAAATTTTCGGCCGAAAAGGGCCTCGCCGTCGAGCGCGGCGGTTCGGACGCCTGGGTCAAGTTCCTCGTGCTCGAGACCGACGATATGGGGGCCAAGACGCGCACCTATGTGACGACCCCTTCCGAATTCTTCGTCTCGTGCAACGGCGCGATCTACCCGCTCTATGCCGAACCGGCCGATATTCCGGCACAAACGGTGACGCTGGTTCCCGGCGGCGCGCAGCGCGCCCGCGCCAATGACGCGCTCCTGGGACCGCTGGTCGAAGAGGAACGGGCGGTCGGGATTGCGCTGGCGATCCTGCAGGACCGGGTACCGGCCTCCTTCTCCGAAGTGGCGCCCTCGCGCGACCGGCTGATCCTCGCTGATCTTCCGACCGCCTCGCTGTCGGAACGACGCCGCCTCGAGGTTGAGGGTGCGGGCCTGTCGGTCAGCGAATATCTCGTCCGCGCTGTTGCTACCACCACGCTCGATGAGCGCGACTTTCTCGATACCGCGCTCGGAGCCGACATCTTCGCCATCACGATCGATCGCCTCACGCTGGGTCCAGGTGAGACTGCGCGGCTGATCGTCGTTCGCAGGAGCGTTCAGCCATGACGACGCCAGAGGACACTCCGCAGACGTCTCCGGCCGCGACGCCCCGTGCCGGTGGCGACGAAAGCCTCAACGATACGTCGCCCCGCCCCGCGTTGCTCGATCTGAGGGCGCAGTGGTCGAAACTTACCTCGGATCAGAAGCTGCGCACCAAGCAGTTGGGCGTGGTCTCGACGATCGCGCTGCTCGGCCTCGGCCTCTACACCGCCAGCTCTAGCGGAAAGAAGGAAGCGCCCAAGGCGCCCCAGGCCAGCAATCTTGATATGGGCGCAGGGCTTCGCGGCGATAGCCTCGAGGTGAAACTGCGCGGCGACCTCCAGAAGATCCTCGACGGACAGAGCTTGCTCGGCGACCGGGTCACCGCGATCGAGGAGGGCAAGGTCGTTCCCGGTGGCAGCGCTGGCGCTCACACGCCAGCAGCAGGCGATGGCGGTGATCTCCCGCCCGCGATCCCCGGCGAGGCGCCCGCCTATCCGCCCGTACCTCGCGAGGCAAAGGGCGCGGCGGACGAAATTCCAGCACCGCCGACCCCGCCTGCCGCGCCCCCGGCACCGCCTGCTCCGCCTACCGAGCGCCAGATCGGCGCGATCGGCGCGGCGACCGCCGCGCAAGGAGCGGAGGGAGGCGCGAGCGGCGGGGCTGCATCAAAAAAAGGGAAGCGGACGATCTATTTGCCACCTGGTTTCATGAAGGCGCGGCTGCTGACCGGCATCGACGCGCTGGCGAGCCGGGACGCGACCAGTAACCCCGAGCCGATCATCGCCCGGGTCCAGGCGCCCGCCGTGCTTCCGAACGAGGTGAAGGCCAATCTCGCCGGCTGCTTCGTCATCGGCAATGCGACCGGCAGCCTCGCCAAGGAGCGGGTCGAGATCCAGCTGGTTTCGATCTCCTGCGTGGACTTTGAGAGTCATGCAGTCGTCGATCAGGCGATCAAGGGTTTCTTCGTCGATGCCGACGGCAAGAAGGGCCTGTCCGGCAAGGTCGTGACCCGTGCCGGCGCGACGCTCGCCCGCTCGTTCATCGCCGGCACGATCGCCGGCATCTCACAGAGCGTCGAAGGATCGTTCGGCAGCCTGTCGACGTCAGCGCTGGGCAGCGTGCGGAGCCTCGATGCCGGCGACGCCGTGAAGACCGGCATTGCCGGAGGGCTGTCCAAATCGTCGGACAAGCTCACCGACTTCTATCTCGATCTGGCCCGCCAGGCCGGCCCCGTCGTCGAAGTCGGCGCGGCGAAGGACGTCGTGGTCGTCATCCAGGAGGGCCTCGCCCTCGAGATCAAGCCATCGGTCGGGAGCAAATTCTGATGCTCCCCGCGCCCCAGTCCATAGGAGTCTCCGCCATGCATCTGCTGGCCCATCAGTCTCTTCATCGCTCGCTGCTCTCGCTCAGCCTGCTGGTTGCCCTAGGCGGCTGCGCCACGGTCGGCTCGATGATGTCGCCCTATTCGGAGAAGTTCGACTGCAAGAACAGCGATCACGGTCAGTGCATCCATCCTGACCGCGCCTATGCCGACGCTGTGGCCGGCGTCGCGTCGAAGTCCGACCCCAAAGTCACCAACGACCGCGCCATGCTGCGCGGCCAGGATGCGGACCGAGCGGGCATGCGGTCACAGGCCGAGGCTGCCGGCACTGCCTATGGCAGCTACCGCGACAGCGTCTATCGCGAACTCAAGGGTCTGATCGAGGCGCCCGTCACGCCGATGCTGAAGCCGGCGCGCACGGTGCGCACGCTGATCCTGCCCTATGCAGATCGCCAGCGCCCCGACCGTCTCTATATGCCGCGCTATGTCTATTCGGTGACCGACAAGCCTGTCTGGGTGGTAGGCGGCGCCCTCATCGCCTCGCCCGACCGCGCATCCCAGGCGCCGATCCTCGGCCAGGTCCGCGATACCAACGCGCCGGACGGCGAGCCTGCACCGGCTCAGGAGTCCGTCATCGCTCCTTCTGCCCCGGCGCCTGTCTCCCAAACGAACGCCCCGCCCGCACCGGAGCCGAAGCCATGAGCGCGCTTAGCTATAAGCGGTTGCGCAGTGCCGTCCGGCGCGACAGCTTTTCAGATCATCTCCCGCTCGTCGCATGGGATGAGGATACGGAAGCATTCCTGTGCATCGACGACACCTGGGGTCATGCCTGGGAGCTGGTGCCGACCGCCTATATGTTCGCCCATGTCCAGGGCGCGCTGCAGGGCTTGCTCAATATCCATTTCCCCGACGGCACGGTCCTGCAGCTGCACACCTTCGCGGACCCGCTGATCGACGGCGCGCTGGATGCGTTTCTTGACCTCAAGATCCGCGACGATCCGCTCATTCAGGCATCCGCGCGCCATACCCGCGCCTATCTGAGCGAGGGACGTCATGGCCTCAAAGCGCTGCACGGCATCCCGGTCCGCAACTTCCGGACATTGCTGTCGATCAAGACAAGGCGCCCGCTCGGCGAGGATCTGCGCCGACAGGTCGAGGAGCAATTGTCGAAACTCGGCATCCGCAGATTGCCGCCCGAGGACATGGTCGCCTTCTATCGTCGAGTCTTCAACGGCGTCGCGAACCCGGCGCCAGGCGTGTTTGCCGATGGCACCACCGTCGGCGCGCCGCCGATCGCGAAACAGATCATCGATGCGGGACCCGATCTCGTGTTCGAGGGCGCGGAGGTGTTCCTCGGCAATCAGGTCGCGCGCTGCCTGACCCCCAAGGCGCCGGCGCGGCGGATCACCGCCGAACGGGCCAACCGCTTCATGGGCGGGATGCGCGGGGCGTCCGAGGACAGTGACCAGATCGGCGGACCGTTTCTCTACACGCTCAACATCCTGTTCGATCATTCGCAGTTCGAGATTCATAAGCGCGCGCAAATTCTGTCGGCGCAGAAGGCAGCCGGAAGCTTCGCGGTCGAGGTCGGCAAGCAGATCGAGGAGATCGGCTGGATCCTTGACGAGGCGGGCAACAGCAAGTTCGTCCGCGTCATTCCCACGATTTGGGTGTTCGGCAGGGACCGCGCCCATGCCCGCGATCTCGCCGCGCGCGCCAAGCGGCTGTGGGAGGGCGAACCCTTGCCCTTCTCGATGCAGGAGGAGAGCTATCTCAACCCGACGCTACTGGTGATGAGCCTGCCTTTCGGGCTTTACCCTGACCGAACGACGCTACGCCTGCTCGAGCGTGACTTTCGTATGCCGGTCAAGGCTGCGGTGCTGATGGCGCCGATCCAGACGGATTTCCGCGGCGGCGGGCGACCGGCCCTGCTCTACACAGGGCGCAAGGGCCAGCTCGTCACGCTCGACCTCTTCGATCCGCGCATCAACAATTATAACTTCATCGTCTCGGCCGAGAGTGGGGCCGGCAAGAGCTTCCTGCTCAACAATCTGTGCCAGCAATATTTCGCCTGCGGCGCGCTGATCCGCATCATCGATATCGGCGGCAGCTACCGCAAGCTCTGTACCCTCTGTTCGGGCCGGTACATCGACATTGGCGAAGAGCATCTCGTCCTCAACCCCTTCGATATGGGATTGGCGCTCGACGGCGACGACAAGCAGTCGGCCATCACCATGGCTGTGGCGATCGTCGCCGAGATGGCGAATGCGGCCACCCGCAAGGGCGTCACGACATCGGAATGGAATCTGCTGAAGTCGGCCGTCCAGTGGACGATCGACACGGGTCGCGCCGACCATGGCATCGACGCGGTGCGCGAGTGGCTCGGTACTTATCCCTCGCAAGTGGAGACCGCGCTCGACAGCGTCGATCACCTCGTCCCCGTCGCGCGTGAGCTCGCCTTCAACTTGCGCGATTTCGGGTCGGGCGGCGCCTATGGCCATTATTTCAACGGCCCCTCGACGCTCGACATCCGCAACGATGAATTCGTCGTGCTGGAACTCGAGCGCCTGAAGTCGATGCCCGACTTGTTCAACGTCATCGTCATGGTGGTGGTGAACGCGGTCACGCAGGAACTCTATCTCTCCGCCCGCGACCGTCCGCGATTTGTGCTGTGCGACGAGGCCGCGCAATTCATGACGCGCACCGACGGGCAGGATCTCTCGCGCCTCGCCGAGGCGTTCGGCCAGGGCTATCGCCGCGCGCGCAAATATCGGGGCTCGTTCGGTATCGTGCTCCAGTCGATGAACGACCTCACGCTGTTTGGCGGAACGGGCCAGGTCATCCTCGAAAATGCCGCGACCCGCTTCCTGTTGCAGGGCTCGACCTACGACCGGGCCGTCGACAACAAGATCCTCGATTATTCGGGCTTCGTCCTCGACCTTTTAAAGTCGGTTCGCAACTCGAAGCCCAATTATTCCGAGGTGTTCATCGACTCGCCGCTCGGGCTCGGCATCGCCCGGCTCGTGGTCGATCCCTTCTCCTACTGGATCAACACGAGCGCGCCCGACGAAGTGGCGGCGTTCGAGGCGTTGATGCGCCAGGGGCTGTCGCCACTCGAGGCGGTCTGCCGCCTGGCCGGCGTCGATCCATCCGAAATCCTGGGCGCGCCGACCGTGCCCGGCCTGGTGGAGGGCTGACCGTCATGGCCCGCTATACCCCGCACCCCGACCAGCTGCCGCTCAACTGGTCCGACAATGAGGCCATCGAGCTGATCGTCGAGCAGCGGCTCGCCGAGCGGTTCGAGGCGGAGTCCTTTCAGTGGCGCTTCCGGCTCGTGATGATCGAGACCGTGATGATGGGCCTGCTGGTGCTGGTGGCCGGGCTCCTTCTCAAGCAACCGACCATGATGGTGCTTCGCGCCTCGCTGCTCGTCGCGGCGTCCTGCATGGCGACGGGCCTGCTGTTGCTCAGTCTGTCGGCCGGCACCGCTAAGCTGATGAGCCGCCTTCGCCGGAGACGCGGCAAATGAATAGGCTTACCTCTTCCACGCCCTCGCAGGCGGCGATCCGTCTAACGGTCAGCGGCTTCCTGCTGATGCAGATCCAGAGCGCGCTGCTGCTGATGTCGCCATCGCTCGACCGTGAGTCCGGCATGCTGATCTGGATCCTCACGCCAATTGCCGTCTCAGCCTTCGTCGCCGCCCTGATCGGCATCCCCGAGCCGCCTGAAGGACATTGGAGACAGCGTCATGGCCGATAACCTGCTCCGCCGGCTTCGCCCTGGCCCGATCCTTGTTGCCTTTCTCGCCTGCAACGCCCTGGCCGCAGCCAGTGCGCTGGCGCTCACCGGGCCGGTGGCGGGCGGCACACGCAGCACCATCGGGCGCACCTGGCCAATCGCGGAGCCGGATGCGCTTGCCGAGATCGAGGGCAAGGTCGCGACGCTGCCGGGCGATATGAGCACAGCCTTTGGCCCGCGTGACAAGTGGACCGCGCTTAAGGCTGCTCCGCTGGGAGTAGCGGGCGCCGATCGGGTGCGCAGCGTCGTGCCCTTCTACACTCTCGAATTCGATATCACGCTGCCGGACGGGAAGACGCTCTACCCCAAGGGCTTTACCTTCAATCCGCTGACCTATGTGACGCTGCCACAGCGCCTCGTCGTCGTGCACCCCCGCGACCTGGGCTGGGCGCTGCGCAATGCCCGGGCCAGCGATTTCATCCTGCTCTCGGCGCTTGGGTCACAGAATGGCGACGCGATCGACCTCTCTGAAAAGACCGGGCGTCCGATCTACATCCTGGAGGAACGGGTCAAGCAGAGGTTCGGACTGACGGTGGCGCCGGTCATCGTCGAGCAGTCGGGCACGCGGCTCATGCTCACCGAATATGGTCCGAAGAGCCGGGTGACCGTGGTCGCGGCGAAAGGAGCGACGCGATGATTGGGCGCCTCCCCATCTTCGTCACTGGCCTCCTCATCGGGCTTGCGATGACGCTGGCCTGGCCGAGCCCGGCGCGCGCCTCCAAATGCGAGGCGGGCACCGTCTTCAACCCCATCACCAAGGTGCGCTGGACCTGCATCTTTCCGATCACGGTCGGAGGCATTCGGGTCGGAAGCTTCGACAAGCTCGACAAGGCGCTCGACGCGCAGTCCGCGTCCAAGCCGCTCTGTGCCTGCCGCAAGGGCATCCAGTTCTGGTTCGGCGTCAAGGTCTCCTACTGGTCGCCGAACCGGATGGTCGATGTCGTGACCGAACCCGGCTGCATGATGGCTCTGGGCGCCGATCTCCTGCCGACCGGCGGCAAGCTCCAGGGCAGCCAGTCGTCGATCTCGGACGGCACCAACACCCGCAAGATGTTCGCGCAAATGCATTATTACATCTCGCCGGTCTGGGCGATGCTTGACATGTTCACAGACCTGCCCTGCCTCGAGAATGACGGCTTCGACGTGGCCATGATGACCGAGGTGCTGCCCACCTGGCAGTCGGGGACGCTGGGCGCGATCATCCAGCCCGAGGGCATCCTGTTCGGCAATCCCGCCGCCGGGCTTGCCTGCATGGGCGACAGCGCGGCGGCGGCGGCCGGGAAGGTCATCGACCCGCTGTTTTGGTGCATGGGGAGCTGGGGCGCGACCTATCCGATCGCCGGCGACATCCATTTCGACGACAGCGTCGAGGCATGGGCGGGGCTTGCCGCGCGCGGTGTGTTCATGATGGGCCGTCTCGGCGCGCTCACGATCAGTTCGGCCGATGGCTGCTCGTTCGTGCCGCAGCCAGTGTGGACCAAGAGCCGCTACAAGCTCCAGATCATGGAGCCCGTGAAGGGCGGCAAGTGCGTCAATATCGGCCGTCCGGGATCGCTCTGGTCCTCGGCCAAGCATGCGCCTGGCAAGGACAATGCCCAGTTCATGCTCTTCGAAAAGGTGATCTGCTGCGCCGGGATACCGGTGCCATGAGCCGATCATTTTCCCCCGTTCCCGCACGCGCCAGCCATCCATTCCGGAGGTCTGTTCGCCAAGGCCCCTACGGCCGAGGGCTGCCGTGCGGGACAGGAGCGGCGCCGCCAAGCCCCCCTGGCGGCGTCGCTCCACCCCCGGCCAGCGCGGCCGCAATGTCCCGTCGGCAGAAAAGGCGTATCCTCTCCGCCTGCTCCGTCGTCGCGGTCGCGCTGGCCATTCCCTTCGCCACATCCGCCTCGGCACAAACGATGGAAGACCGTGCGCGCACCGCAGCGCAAGCGTCGCGTACAAAGACCAGCGACAGCGAGGCGCTCCAGCAGAATTATGTGACGCCGGGGCTTGCGGGTCAGTCGATCTCCACGGTCGACAACAGCCGCACCTTCGCGCCCAACATCGCCTGCCAGAAAACCGCGACGATGCTGGAGGTGCTGGTCCAACCCTCGGGGACCGGCGACCTGGGCTCGGTCACGATCGCGCGCGACACCGATCTCGACGGTACGGTCGACAGCACGTCAAAGCTTCCCGTCCCCGTGTCGGGCATCTGCGCCAATGGTGTGGTCTCCTGCCAGCCGGGCAGCTGGAACGGGTGCAGCTTCTTCCGCTGGGACGTGGACGCAGCCAACGCGCTCAAGCTGACGGCGGTCGATATGCCCAAGCTCGCCGGCTGCTACTGCATCAACAATAGCTGCGGCGCCAATCTTGCCTGGGGCAATATGCCCTCGGTCCTGCGCGATCTGGGCGGCGGGATGATCGGCGCACTCACGACCGCTGACCCACGCTATGGCGTCGCCGAAGCCGTGATCGATGGTCCGGCGATCCGATATGTGGGCGCGCAATCGACCGCATGCTCGTCCAACCCCGCTTTGCCCCAGACCGCCTACCGGTCCAATCCCGCGACCATCGCCTCCGACGCTTATGCCGCCTCGACCGGCAATAGCGTGTTCCAGGCGCTCAAGGGTTCGGCGATCGGCACCGGCACATCCCTGCAATATCGGCATTGCACGATCGAGCGGCGGGCGACCGTGCTCAAGCCCGGCGCGGAGGACATTATCAGCCGGACCGCCGGCGGCTATTCGACGATCCAGAACGGATCGTCCTTCGATTTCCTGATGGGGTCCCCGGCGGACAACAGTCTGGCTGGCGGGAGCTGCACGCTCATCGATTTCCGGATGACACTGCATGTGAGCGAGCCGGACCGGATCGTCGATGCACGCCTCACACAGTTCTTCGCCGATGACTGGGCGCAGGTACGCATCGACGGGCAGCTTGTCGGTTCGGGCCCTTCCGCCTGGACCACCCTTGGCCTCCCGCCCTCCAAATGCGAGCTCAAGAAGACCTTCTATGCCTATCCCAATCTCGACCTGAAGCCCTGGCTCACCGCCGGCGATCACGAGATCTGGTTGCGCGTCGCGGTCGCGGAAGGCGGCGAGGGTTTCGCGCAGGTCCATGTCGATGTCGACAATAGCTGCAAGACGCTGGAGCAGCTGGTCGACGGATGCGGGACGATCGCCGCCGATCCGCAATGCAAACTCGACAGCGAATTGGTCGATGGCGTCCAGACCTGGATCAACGGCGTCGCGACGGGCCTGAAGCCCCTGCCCCAGACCCGTATCCTGGGCGGCCCCGCCTGCCCGACCGATCTCACCCGCGACTTCTTTCTGAAAGACCGCACCTATCGCTGTTCGGTCGATGACATCGCCAAACCCGATACGAGCCGCGGCACCTATATCATCGACCATTCGACCGAGACGATGCTCGCCGACCGCGCCCGGCAGAGCGATGGCAGTTTCGCGACCTCGACCCGCGCCTTCAGCCTGCCAGACAGGGGTTCCGTTCCGGCCTGCGAGGCCGTCTGCAAGACGCGCGCGCCCAAAGCAAACAACGCGGCTGCGCCGGATGGAGTCGTCGGCGCCAAACAGAATGTGCCAACCGGCTACGACACCTTCTTCCACGCCTGCACGTCCGACAATCAGTGCCCCGCAGGTCCGGGTGAGGAAGTGGTCTCCGCCTGTGGATGCCTTGACGACTTTCCCGAGGCGGTCGTGATGATGCAGACCGTCCGCCTCGCCGGCGCCGACCTCGTCTGCACGGGGAGCGTGCAATGATCGGCCTGCCCAGCAAGAGAAGCCGGCCCCTCGATCCGCGCGGAGCTGCGCTCGCGATAGCGCTTTGCCTGGGCGCGAGCATCGCCTTCCCGAGCGCCGCCAGTGCGCAGCAGATCTGCGCCGCCGATCTCAACAATAATGGCGATGCTGCCGACGAAGGCGAGCAGGCTAGCTGCCTCGCCACGACAAGCGGCGCGTGGCTCTGCCCGATCCAGCAGGTCGACTGCGTGGCCGACGCCGCCGGACAATATAGCTGCCCGGCCGGACCGCAATTTGCCTGCATGGTGAAAAGCACAGGCGGCCCGCCGGCTTGCTCGCCCAATCAGTGCGCGGACCTCGCGACCAACCCGATCGTCAACGAACCGCCGATGGACGATCCGGGCAGCCAGCCCAATGGGGGCATCGATGCCGACGGCAATTGTATGGGCCAGATCGAGATTTTCTCCGGGCGTGGCGTGCGCTGCCGCCCGGCCGGGCTTTCGACCACCTTTTCCAATTGCTGCAAGGACAAGGGCAAGATCGTCAAGGACGGCATGGGCTCGTCGATTGGTTCGATCGGCACCAAGATCGCCGTCGCCAAAGGCGTGTTCACGGGCATGAAGGCGGCCTATGTCGCCTTCAAGGCGGGCGCGACCGCGAGCCAGGCGGCCAGCGCCGGTGCGAACGCGCTGATCGTTGGGCTCGACCCAACCTCGCTCGCGGTCAGCCTCGCGATCAATTTCATGATCGAGTTCCTTTTCTCCGGCTGTGATCAGCAGGATATGGAAACCGCCATGCTGCGGTCGTCGGGCATGTGTCACGAAATCGGTAGCTACTGTACGTCCAGCTTCCTGGGGATCTGCCTCCAGAAGGCGCGCGGCCATTGCTGCTTCAACACAAAGCTCGGCCGCATCATCCAGGAACAGGGCCGTCCCCAGCTTAAGGCCTTCAACGGCAATCTTTGGGGCACGGCCAAGAAGCCGATGTGCCGTGGGTTCACGCCTGAGGAGTTCCAGGCGCTAGATTTCAGCAAGATCGATCTCTCCGAATATTATGCGGACATCGAGGCCCGCGCCCAATCCGACATCCAGATAGACATGGGGGAGCGCGTCAATGCGTATCTCAAAGCCATCAATCCGTAACGCCGCTCTCCTCGTGGCTGCAGGCGCCGCAACCGCCGCGCTGGCACAGGATGCCACGCCCGTTGCCCCTCGCGGCGATGCCAGGGGATCCACCGCCGAGCAGGGCCAAAAAGCCATGGATCGGCTCGAGGGCATCGTCACGCGAGAGAAGGAGGCTGCGGGACACACGCCTGACCCGAGGCTGCCGCCGACTGACGATCCGGCTGTCCGTCGGCGCGCATTCGAAGGCCTGCGAGGCCGGACGCCTATGCCGGAGATGGAAGCACGCGCTCGCGCCGCCCAGG
>NZ_MINO01000046.1 GCF_001757355.1 Sphingobium phenoxybenzoativorans | reverse complement strand
GTGCGCCGCTATGCCGTTGGCCCGCAAATGTCGGGCGATATCGCCATCCGCATGCGGGCGCAGCCCGACGAGCCGGTGGCGCTCAGCATGGCGGGCGTGCGCGGATTGGGCGAGGCGGCGGTGCTGCTCAGCCTGAAGGACAATAGCGAGGAATCGAAGCTCAAGAGGCAGGTGGCGCAGGCGACCAAGATGCAGGCGATCGGCCAACTTGCCGGTGGCGTCGCCCATGACTTCAACAATATCCTGACCGCAATCATCGGTCATTGCGACCTGATGCTGATGCGGCATACGCCGGGCGACAGCGATTATGACGACATCCAGCAGATCAAGTCGAACAGCAACCGCGCGGCGGGGCTGACGCGGCAATTGCTCGCCTTTTCCCGCCAGCAGACGTTGCGGCCGCAGGTGCTGCAGCTTCCCGATATTGTGGCCGACGTATCCAACCTGCTCAATCGGCTGCTGGGCGAGAATGTGAAGCTGGAGGTCAGCCATGGCCGCAGCCTTGGCCCGGTGCGCGCCGATCCCGGCCAGTTGGAGCAGGTGATCGTCAATCTGGCCGTCAATGCGCGCGACGCCATGCCCAATGGCGGCACCGTCAATATCCAGACCTATGCAGTTCCGGCGGCGCGCGTCCGAGAGATGCGGAGCGACATATTGCCCATCGGCGATTACACGGCGCTCCGGGTGTCGGACACCGGGCATGGCATTCCGCCCGACGTCATCTCCAAGATTTTCGAGCCTTTCTACACGACGAAGGAAGTGGGCAAGGGCACGGGACTTGGCCTGTCGACGGTCTATGGCATCGTGAAGCAGTCGGGCGGCTTCATCTTCGCCGAATCCGAGGCGGGGCGGGGCGCGAGTTTCGTGATCTACCTGCCGGTGCACGCCGCCGTGACGCCCGAACGGACGGCGGACAAGCCGCGCATCGCCGACAAGCGCGGCGAGACATGGGGCACCGGCACCATATTGCTCGTAGAGGATGAGGATATGGTCCGCGCCGTGGCGGAGCGCGCGCTCAGCCGGCAGGGATATACGGTGCTGACCGCCGCTGACGGCGAACAGGGGTTGGAGGTGCTGGCGCGGGGCGGAGAGACTATCGACCTGCTGATCTCCGATGTCGTCATGCCCAATATGGACGGGCCCACGATGGTCAGCCATGCGCGCAAGACGCATCCCGACCTGCCGGTGCTGTTCATGTCCGGCTATGCCGAGGAGCAGCTTCGGAAATCGATCGACATCGCCAATGTCGCCTTCCTGCCCAAGCCTTTCTCCGTAAGCCAGTTGGCGGAGGCCGCGCGCGACGCGATGGGCGCAGGCGCCGCTGTTTCCTGATATATTTGGATCAAGCTGAAAAGACTAGGAATGCCGACGGCTTTGCGTTAGCCCAATGTCAAGGACAGGCATGCAACAGGGGCCTATGAGCGCTGCCAAGTCGATTCTTGTCGTTGAAGACGAAGCCATGATCGGCATGATGCTGGAGGATTTCCTCGATGCGCTCGGCTATCGTCTCCACGCCGTTGCCGGAACATTGCAGGAAGGATGCGATCTGGCGCGCGACGCGGAGTTTGACGCCGCCGTGCTCGACTGCAATTTGCGTGGCGAAAAATCATGGCCGGTCGCTGAGATACTCGCCGGGCGGGGGATTCCGTTCGTATTCGCCACCGGCGGCAGCGCGGACGATGTGCCGACGCAATTTTCCGACCGCATGACGCTGGCCAAGCCGTTCACCATGGGTTCGGTCGAGCGCGTCCTTGAAAAACTGCTGGAAACGGCTGGGTAGCGGCCGTTTGGATCGCGCATAAATAATTTTCGTTCTCCTATTGTTCCAAGTGAACAAATCCGGTACATCGCTATTTGAACGCCGATAATGGCGTGATCCGCTTGACAGGGGATAGGCCGATGACCGCAATGCTGAAACTCATCGATTCCGATAAGAAGACGGGGACAATGGACAGACAGAAAGCATTGGAGGCGGCGCTCGCCCAGATCGATCGCGCCTTCGGCAAGGGTTCGGCAATGAAGCTGGGCTCGAAGGAAACCATGCAGGTGGAGGCGATCTCGACCGGATCGCTTGGCCTCGACATCGCGCTGGGCGTTGGCGGTTTGCCGCGTGGCCGCGTGATTGAGGTCTATGGGCCGGAAAGCTCCGGTAAGACGACGCTGGCGCTGCATGTCATTGCAGAGGCGCAGAAGAATGGCGGTACGGCCGCCTTTGTTGACGCCGAGCATGCGCTGGATCCGGTTTATGCCAAGAAGCTGGGCGTCAATATCGACGAACTGATCGTCTCCCAGCCCGACACCGGTGAGCAGGCGCTGGAGATTACCGATACGCTGGTGCGCTCCAACGCCATTGACGTGCTGGTGGTGGACTCCGTGGCGGCGCTGGTGCCGCGCGCGGAAATCGAGGGCGAGATGGGCGACAGCCATGTCGGCCTGCAGGCGCGCCTCATGTCCCAGTCGCTGCGCAAGCTGACCGGTTCGATCAGCCGTTCGCGCTGCATGGTGATTTTCATCAACCAGCTCCGCATGAAAATCGGCGTGATGTACGGCAACCCGGAAACCACGACCGGCGGCAATGCGCTGAAATTCTACGCCTCCGTCCGTCTGGACATTCGCCGCACCGGCCAGATCAAGGATCGCGACGATATTGTCGGCAATGCGACGCGGGTGAAGGTGGTGAAGAATAAGGTCGCTCCGCCGTTCAAGCAGGTCGAATTCGACATCATGTATGGCGAGGGCATTTCCAAGATCGGCGAGATACTTGATCTGGGCGTGAAGGCGGGAATCGTCGAGAAGTCCGGCGCGTGGTTTTCCTGCGATTCCGTCCGCATCGGGCAGGGCCGCGAGAACGCCAAGATATACCTCAAGGAACATCCGGAAATGGCCGACCGCATCGAAAAGGCGGTGCGGGCCAAGACGGAAGCCGTCGCGGAAGCGATGATGACAGGACCCGAAGCGGAGGATGACGGCGAATAGCGGAACGCGCCGCCGGCCCGTACAGCCGGTATGACGTACCGCAGTTTCGCCTGACCTTCAGGCTTCACGATCCGAAAAGGCCCGCCCGCGCTACCCCAGCCGGCGGGCCTTTTATCGTCCCGCTATTGCCCGGCCCGGCTCGCTTTCAGGAAAGAGCCATTGTCATATAGAGGCTGCTCAGGCATCCCTCGCCTCGGCTACCCGGCGCGGAAAGGCATGACTATGACTCTCATGCAGGATTGGCAGGGCAAGACAGGCGATGTCTGGGCCGATGAATGGCTTCGAACCGACCGGACATTTGAAGGGCTGCACCGGCTGCTGATCGACCGGGCGGCCGATATCGCTTATCGCAACGATGTACGGGCCATTCTGGATATCGGCTGCGGCGCAGGCAGCACGACGCTGGCCCTTGCCGATGGCGTATCCGGCGCCCGGTTGCTGGGTATCGACATATCGGAGGCATTGGTCGGCATTTCCCGTGCAAGGGCCGGGGATGCGCCGCGCATCGCCTTTGCCGTCGCCGACGCCAGCCGGTGGCGCGACCCGGCTTTTGTTCCCGACATGCTGTTTTCCAGGCATGGCGTCATGTTCTTCGATGATCCTGTCGCTGCGTTCGAAAATCTCCGGCAAAGCGCAAGGCCCGGAGCGAGCCTGATCTTCTCCTGCTTTCGCAGCGTCGAGGAAAATCGCTGGGCGAGCGGGATCGGCGCGCTGTTGCCGGATATGACCGCCCCGGTTCCACCGCCTGGCGCGCCGGGGCCGTTCGCCTTTGCCGATCCCGCCCATGTCGAGCACCTACTGGCTGCGTCGGGATGGACTCAGACCGCCGTCGAGCCGGTGGACTTCCCCTATGTCGCAGGCGCGGGCCATGATCCCGTCGCCGACGCCATGTCCTATTTCCAGCGGATTGGCCCCGCCGCCCGCGCCCTGGCGTCGATTTCGGGCGAGGCGCGCGCGACCTTCCTGCGGCGGCTGCAGGATTTCTGCGCCGCGCATCTCGCCGGAGGCGTGGTGCGCTTTCCCGCAGCCGCCTGGATATGGACAGCGCGAAAGGCATCGGCATGACCATCATTGTCCATCATCTGGAAAATAGCCGCTCCCAGCGCGTGCTGTGGCTGCTTGAGGAATTGGAGCTTCCCTACACGGTCAAGCGCTATGAGCGTGATCCCCGCACGATGCGCGCCCCGCCGGAGCTGAAGGCGGTGCATCCGCTGGGCAAATCGCCGGTGATCGAGGATGACGGCCTTATCCTCGCTGAGACCGGCGCGATCGTCGAATATCTGGTGGAAAAGGCGGATGGCAGGCTGGGGCCGCCGCCGCATCGCGAGACGGTGCTGCGATACCGGCAGTTCCTGCATTATGCCGAAGGATCGATGATGCCGCCGCTGCTGGCGCTGCTCGTCGTCAATCGTCTGGGCCTGCTTGGCAAACCGGCAAAGGGCGCGATCCAGGGCATGCTGGACGAGCATCTGGACTGGCTGGAGACCGAACTTGCGGCGCGGGCGCACTTCGCCTGCGACGAGTTCACCGCCGCCGACATCATGATGAGCTTCCCGCTGGAGGCGTCGGCCGCACGCGGCGGTCTGGACGGATCGCGGCCGCGCCTGCATGACTGGCTGCAACGCATGCACGCCCGGCCCGCTTACCGGGCGGCGCTGTCGAAGGGAGGCCCTTATGCTTATGCTTGATCGCAGGAGGCTGCTGCAGATCGCTGGTCTCTCCGGCTGCGCGATCGCCGCCGGGATGCCCCGCCTCCTGCTTGCCGGAGACAATGGAGCGGCGGAGCTGAAGCCGGTCACGGGCGGCGTCGCGCCGATCAGCGCCGACGAGCGCAAGGCGCGGCTGACCCGCGCGCAGGCGCTGATGAAGGCCAACGGCATCGGCGCGATCCTGATTGAGCCGGGCGCAAGCCTTATCTATTTCACGGGCGTCCATTGGTGGCGCAGCGAAAGGCTGACCGCCGCCATCATTCCGGCGGAAGGGACGCCGGTGATCATTACGCCCTTCTTCGAAAAGCCGTCGGTGGAGCAATCGCTTGGCATTCCGGCGGATATTCGCGTCTGGCAGGAGGATGAAAGCCCGCTCGCGCTCGCGGCGGCGGTCCTGACCGCTCAGGGCCTTGGTGCCGCGACGATCGGGATCGAGGAGACGGCGCGTTTCTTCGCCTTTGACGGATTGCGCACCGCCCTGCCGAAAGCGCGGCTGGTGTCCGCCAACCCTGTGGCCAGGGGATGCCGCATGGTGAAGACGGCGGCTGAAATCGCGCTGATGCAGGCCGCGACTGACGTCACAATCGCCGCCTATCGCTGGACGATACCGCAGGTGCGGGTGGGCATGACGCCAAAGGACATAGGCGCGCTGATGACCGCTGCGACAAAAGCGCTGGGCGGCAGTCCCGAATTTTCGCTGGTGCTGGTCGGCGAGGCGGCGGCCTATCCGCATGGCAGCGACAAGCCGCAGGTGGTGAAAGCGGGCGATATCGTCCTCATGGATTGCGGCTGCACCGTGGAAGGCTATCAGTCGGACGTCTCCCGCACGTTCGTCGTCGGCGCGGAGCCGACCGCCGAGCAGCGCAAGGTGTGGGAGCAGGTGGCGAGGGGGCAGCAGATCGCCTTCGCCGCCGCGCGGCCGGGCGCGCCGGCGGGGTCGGTGGATGACGCCGTTCGTCAATATTATCAGGGCCTTGGATATGGGCCGGATTATAAGTTGCCGGGCCTGTCCCACCGCACCGGACATGGCATCGGCATGGAGGGGCATGAGCCGGTCAATCTGGTGCGCGGCGAAACCACCAGGCTTGCGCCCGGCATGTGCTTTTCCAATGAGCCGGGGATCTACATTCCCGGCAGCTTCGGCGTACGGCTGGAGGACTGTTTCCATATGACGGGAGAAGGGCCGGTCTGGTTCTCCAAACCGCCCGCTTCAATCGATGCGCCGGCGGGGTGAATCGGAACCCCGGATGAACGGCGGCGTGAAGGGCGGGGGACAGGATGTGCTTTCGCCGCCACAGCCGCACGGCTGGGCGTGAAACGCCCGCTTGTGCAGCGCGAAACACTTCCCTAAATCCGGCGCATGACCTCAACGAACGACATTCGCCGCTCCTTTCTCGACTATTTCGCGAAGACCGGCCATACGCCGGTGCCGTCCGCGCCGCTGGTGCCGCATAACGACCCGACGCTGATGTTCGTCAATGCGGGCATGGTGCCGTTCAAGAATGTTTTTACGGGCCTCGAAAAGCGCCCCTACAGCACGGCGGCCTCGTCGCAGAAATGCGTGCGCGCAGGCGGCAAGCATAATGACCTGGACAATGTGGGTTATACTGCGCGCCACCATACCTTCTTTGAAATGCTGGGGAATTTCAGCTTCGGGGATTATTTCAAGGAACAGGCGATCACCCATGCCTGGACCTTGCTGACCAAGGATTGGGGTCTCGACCCGAACCGGCTGACCGCCACCGTCTATCACACGGATGATGAGGCGTTTGCGCTGTGGAAGAAGATCGCCGGGTTGCCGGAGGCGCGGATCATCCGCATTCCCACCAAGGATAATTTCTGGGCGATGGGCGACAGCGGTCCGTGCGGGCCATGCTCCGAAATCTTCTACGACCATGGCGACCATATCTGGGGCGGCCCGCCGGGATCGCCGGAGGAGGATGGCGACCGTTTCGTCGAAATCTGGAACCTGGTGTTCATGCAATATGAGCAGGAGGCGAATGAGATCGTCCGCGACCTGCCCCACCCGTCGATCGACACCGGCATGGGGCTGGAGCGCATCGCCGCCGTCATGCAGGGCGTCACCGACAATTATGACACCGACACGTTCAAGGCGCTGATCGCGGAAAGCGGGGCGCTGACCAAAACCGACACGGCGGGCGAGCATAAGGCGAGCCATCGTGTGATTGCCGACCATCTCCGCTCGTCCGGTTTCCTGATCGCTGACGGCGTGCTGCCCGCCAATGAAGGGCGCGGCTATGTTTTGCGCCGGATCATGCGGCGGGCCATGCGCCATGCGCATATCATCGGCGCGAAAGAGCCGCTGATGTACCGCCTGGTCGGCGGTCTGGTCAGCGAAATGGGCGGCGCCTATCCCGAACTGGTGCGCGCGCAGCCGCTGATCGAGGAGACGCTGCTCCGTGAGGAGACCCGGTTCCGCAAGACGCTGGAAAACGGCCTGAAGCTGCTCGATGAAGCGACGGCCGGGCTGGGCGATGGCGATACCCTGCCAGGTGAGACGGCCTTCAAGCTCTACGACACTTATGGTTTCCCCTATGATCTGACCGAGGATGCGCTGCGCGGGCAGGGCCTGCTGGTCGACCGCGCCGGTTTCGACGCAGCCATGGCCGGCCAGAAGGCTGCGGCGCGGGCGGCGTGGAAGGGGTCGGGCGACAAAGCGTCCGAGGAAGTCTGGTACGACATAGCCGAGAGCGAGGGCAGCACGGAGTTTACCGGCTACACCTCCACCAAGGGCGAGGGTCAGGTCGTCGCGCTGGTGAAGGACGGCGCGCGCGTGGATAGCGCTTCGGCGGGCGATACCGTCACGATCCTGACCAACCAGACGCCATTTTACGGCGAAAGCGGCGGCCAGATGGGCGATATCGGCACGATATCGACGTTGGAGGGGCTGCTCGCCGAAGTGACCGACACCTCCAAGCCGCTTGGCCGCCTGCACGGGCATAAGGCGGTGGTGAAGGCGGGCACGGTCAAGTTGGGCGACACGGTGCAACTGGTTGTCGATGTCGACCATCGCGACCGGGTGCGCGCCAACCACAGCGCCACGCACCTCCTCCATGCGGCATTGCGCAACCGGCTGGGTGGGCATGTAACCCAGAAGGGCAGCCTGGTCGCGCCGGATCGCTTGCGCTTTGATTTCTCCCACCCCGAAGCGTTGACCCCGGCCCAGATCGCCGAGATCGAAGCCGATGTGAATGCGCAGATCCGCCATAATGACGAAGTGACGACGCGGCTGATGACGCCGGACGACGCCGTCGCGGCGGGCGCCATGGCGCTGTTCGGCGAGAAATATGGCGACGAGGTTCGCGTGCTGTCGATGGGCAAGACGGACGAGAACAACTATTCGGTCGAACTGTGCGGCGGCACCCATGTCCGCGCCACCGGCGACATCGCCTTGTTCAAGATCATTTCGGAGAGCGCCGTGTCGAGCGGCATCCGCCGGATCGAGGCGCTGACCGGCGAGGCGGCGCGGCTGTGGCTGGCCGATCGCGACGAGCGGTTGCGGCAGGCGGCGGCGACGCTGAAGACTGCGCCGGACGATGTGCCGTCGCGCATCGCCGCGCTGGTGGAACAGACCCGCAAGCTGGAGCGCGAACTGGCTGAGGCGAAGAAGGCGCTGGCGCTTGGCGGCGGCGGTTCTGCGGCGGCGGCGGGACCGGAGCAGGTCGGCGCGGTCAGCTTCCTGGGGCAAGTCGTCAATGGCCTCGACCCCAAGGAATTGCGTGGCCTGGTTGATGGTAACAAGCAGAAGCTGGGGTCGGGCGTGTCCGCTATCATCGCCGTCACGGACGGACGGGCAAGCATCGCCGTGGGCGTGACCGATGATCTGTCGGGCGTCATCAGCGCCGTTGATCTGGTGCGTGCGGGCGTGGAGGCGCTTGGCGGCAAGGGCGGCGGCGGCCGCCCCGACATGGCGCAGGGCGGCGGGCCGGACGGCGACAAGGCCGATGCCGCGATCGAGGCCGTCAAGGCCGCCTTGTTGAAGGTTCCCGCCTGATCGCGCCTTCCCTGCGGGTCAGCATTGCTGCGCCGTTTCGTCAGCCATCAGCGCCGCGATCACCCGTTGCAGGTTGACGCGCGCGTCACCCTGCGCCGTCGCCAGCAACTGATGAGCGAGCGTCACGGACGCAGCGCCGAAATCGGCGCGGAGCATGGCGGTGAACGCCTCGACGTCGAAACATGCCTGCGATGGCGCGCCAATCTGATATTCCATGATAATCTCCCCGTTTGATGGGGTGATAACATATCGGAGGAGGATTTGTTGCACTGCAACATCATTAACTTACTGGAAAGCATCATTTTCTCCGGAACGGACCAATATTGTTAATCCTGTGTTTCGGGCTTTGGGGTTGCTGAGGAACGCCGGAACCCTATCTTTTTACGGGTCGCCGGCTGATGGAGCAGCATATGTCAGACCTTTCCGCTTTCCCGATCACTGCCCGTTGGCCCGCCGCCCATCCGGATCGGCTGCAATATTATGGTCTCCCGACGCCCAATGGGGTGAAGGTCTCAATCATGCTGGAGGAAACCGGGCTGCCCTATGAGGTGCATCTGGTTGATATCACCAAGAATGAGAGCTGGACGCCGGAGTTTCTGTCCCTCAATCCCAATGGGAAGATTCCCGCGATACTCGACCCGGACGGGCCACGCGGAAAGCCGCTGGCCCTGTTCGAATCCGGTGCGATCCTGATCTATCTTGCCGACAAGACAGGGCAATTCCTGTCCGCCGATCCCGCTATGCGCTATGAAACCATTCAGTGGGTATTTTTTCAGAACGCAGCCATCGGGCCGATGTTCGGACAGATCGGCTTTTTCCACAAATTTGCGGGCAAGGCGATCGAGGATAAGCGCCCCCTGGAGCGCTATGTCACGGAGTCAAAACGCTTGCTCGGCGTGTTGGAGGACCGGTTGGCGGATCGATCCTGGATCATGGGCGATGCATTCAGCATCGCTGATATTTCCACGCTTGGCTGGGTCCGCAATCTGGTGGGCTTCTATGAGGCGGGTGAGCTGGTCGATTATGCGAGCCTGAAGCATGTCCCCGCCTGGCTTGAGCGCGGTCTAGCCCGGCCCGCGGTTCTGCGGGGTCTGGATATTCCCAAACGGGCCTGATCTCGCCGCTCAGGCTTCATTTTCCCGCAGACGCCGCAGGCGGGGCGCGGAATCCAGCTCTCCGGCTTCCTTGATCTCCTGCCGCAGATCCTCCCGCGTCTGGTGGATCGACGCGATCACCGGCCCCATTGCGACGCCAAGATCGACCAGCGCCGTCTCTGCAAGCTGCAGCGAACTTTCCAGCGTTTCCGGGACCGCATCGCTTGCGCCCGCCTTGTAGAGCTGCGCGGCATGGTCGGGGTCGCGGGCGCGGGCGATGATGGGCAGGTCAGGCACCCAGCCGCGCACGCGCTTTGTCACCCGGATCGACAGGACCGGATCGTCCATTGTCAGGATCAGCGCGCGGGCATGGCCCAGGCGCAGCTTGTCCAGCATCTCCGCGCGTGACACGTCGCCGAACATGATCGGATATCCGCCCCGTCGCCCCTCGGCGACCACATCGGCGTCGGATTCCACGACGACGAAGGGCTGGTTGTGGGTTTTCAGCAGGTCGCAGACCATTCGGCCGACGCGCCCGAAACCGATCACCACCGCGGCCGGCCGGCTGCCGTCATCGCCCATGGGCGGGGGTTCCTCGCCGCTGGCAAGGTCGATCCGGCGGGCGACGTCATGGCCCAGGCGGGCAAGCAGGGGTGTGATGGTGAGGCCGATGGCGGTCACGATCTGCCAGAATGCAGCCGTGGAGGGCAGGATCAACTGCGCCGCAGAGGCCGCCGACAGCACGATCAGGGTGGTCTCGGACGGACTCGACATCAGCAAGCCGACCTCCAGCGCCACGGCGCGCCGGGCGCCGGAGAAACGCAGGAGCAGGGCGGTTACCACGGTCTTGACGATCACCACGCCGATCACCGCCGTCACCAGCATCGGCCAGTTTGCCAGGATGACCCGCATGTCCAGGCTCATCCCCACGGTCAGCAGGAAAACGCCCAGCGCCAGTCCCTTGAACGGCGCTGTGATGATTTCCACCTCGCCATGATATTCGGTTTCGGCGATCAGCAGCCCCGCGAGAAGCGCGCCGACGATGGGGGACAGACCGACCAGCGACGTCACCATGCTGGAAACGATGACGACCAGCAGGCTGGCGGCCAGAAAAACTTCCGGGCTTTTGGTGCGCGCCGCCTGGCTGAAGATATGGGTCAGCAGATATTTGCCCGCGACCAGCATGATGGCGACGGTAATACCCCCCTTGATCAGCGTTTCGACCAGATTGCCGAAACCTGCGTCCGACGCGGTGGGTGCGAGCGCGCCCAGCATGAAGATGATCGGGACCAGCGCCAGATCCTCGAACAGCAGCATGGAAAAGGCGGATCGGCCAACCGGGCTTTGCGTGCCCGCCATTGGCAGCACCAGCGCTGTCGAGGAGAGAGCGATCGCCAGGCCAAGACCTATCGCGCCCGCCAGCGGCTGCCCCAGAAAATAGAGGCCGATCGCCAGGATAGCGCCGCTGCCCAGCAATTCCGCCGCGCCTACGCCGAACACGAGCCGCCGCATCGACCATAAGCGCCGGAAACTCAATTCCAGACCAATGGAGAATAGCAGCAGGATGATGCCGAATTCAGCGAAGGGTTCTATCGAATGCGGATCGGATATCGTGAAATGATACAGCCAGGGATATGTCCCGACCAGCGATCCGAGACCGGCCGGACCGACAAGGATGCCGACAAGGATGAAACCGATGACCGGGCTGATCCGGAACCGCGCGAAACCGGGAATGACCAGACCAGCCGCGCCGAGAATGACCAGCGCGTCGCTGAACCCCTTATTGTCCAATTCAAATGCCATGGCTGCATTAGATCAGCATCAGCGCTATGTGTCAGTAGCGGAGGGAAGAAAAATGGCCCGGAATGCAGGAAAAATTGTCGTTGTCGGCGGTGGACCCGCCGGAATGATGACGGGATATCTGATGGCGCGCGCCGGGGTGGAGACTTTGGTGCTGGAAAAGCATCGGGATTTCCTTCGCGACTTCCGGGGCGACACGGTTCATCCCTCTACGCTGGAGCTGTTCCGGGAGCTTGGCCTGGTCGACGGTCTGCTCGCGCGGCCGCATGACGAGGTGTCGACATTGACCGGGCGGGTGGCCGGGAAAAGCATCCATATCGCGGATTTTTCCCGGCTGCCGGTGCAGAGCAAATTCATCGCCTTGATGCCGCAATGGGATTTTCTTGATTTTCTGGCGGATCAGGCGCGGCGGCTGCCCGGTTTTTCGCTCCGTATGGAAGCGGAAGCGACAGGCGCGACGTTCGACCCGGCCGGGCGGGTGGACGGCGTGACGCTTGCCGATGGCGCGCATATTCCCGCCCGGCTGGTCATTGCCGCGGACGGGCGGCGATCCGTGTTGCGGGATGCGGCCGCCCTGCCGCGGGAGGATCTGGGTGCGCCGATGGATGTATTCTGGTTCCGCGTGCCCAAACAGCCGGGTGAAAACCGCACGACCGGCGTCTTTGAGGCCGGGCGCATCATCGCGCTGATCGACAGGGGCGATTATTGGCAGGCCGCCTATGTTTTCGCCAAGGGGCAGGCGGATGCCGTCCGGTCAAGAGGATTGGCGGCGTTTCGCGACGAGATCGGCCAGTTGGCGCCGGAACTGGCCCCAGGCATCGATGCGCTGCAGGACTGGGATCAGGTGAAGCTGCTTACCGTGTCGCTGGACAGGCTGACGCGCTGGCATTGCCCCGGCCTGCTCGCCATCGGCGACGCAGCGCACGCCATGTCGCCCGTCGGCGGCGTCGGCATAAATCTGGCGGTGCAGGACGCTGTTGCGGCGGCCAACATATTGGCGGAAACGCTGGCTTCGGGGGGCGATCCTGATCCTTTGCTGGCAAAGGTGCAGCAACGCCGGATGTTCCCGACCCGCGTCATCCAGCGCATTCAGAAGATGGCGCATGACAATATCATCGGCGCCTTGCTGAAGCCGGAGGCGCGGCTGGAACGGCCGCCTCTGGCGCTGCGCATGCTGGACCGTTATCCAGCGTTGCAGGCTATTCCGGCGCGGGTGCTGGGCCTGGGCGTCCGGCGGGAGCATATCCGATCGCCGGAGGCGGGGCTGAGTTAGGGCGTATCGCGGTGTGAAACTGGCACACCGCACATGTTCGTTTCAAAGCGTGCTCCTGCGAAAGCAGGAGTCCAGTCCCGCCATCCGAACTGGGCTACTGCCTTCGCAGGAGCACATTACCCTGATAGGTGTTCAGCCGCCGCCCGGCGAGTTGTGTCCGCCAGCCGGAACAGGCCCGCCGCTCGGCGCATGCGCGCCCGGATTGCTGTCCCAGTCGATATGATAAAGGTCGAACCGCCGGTCGCGCAGGTTGCGCACCGTGCCCTCCGCCCGCGCCCAGCTCAGATCGGCCAGGTTGACGTCGGCGATGGTCAGCGTCTCGACATTCTCGCTGGCCTCCGCCGCGATGCCGTCCCGCGCGAAGGGCAGGTCGCAGGGCGTCAGGATGCAGCTTTGCGCGTATTGAATGTCCATATTGTCGACGTTCGGCAGGTTGCCGACATTGCCGGACATCACGACATAGCATTGATTTTCGATCGCCCGCGCCTGCGCGCAATAGCGCACCCGCATATATCCGGACCGGCTGTCGGTGCAGAAGGGCACGAAAATCATCCGCGCGCCCTGATCCACCAGGCGCCGGGCCAGCTCCGGGAACTCGCTGTCATAGCAGATGAGGACGCCGATGGGGCCGCAGTCGGTCTGGATGACGTCCAGCGAATCCCCGCCCTTGATGTTCCACCAGAAGGCCTCGTTGGGCGTCGGGTGGATCTTCTCCTGCGCGCGAATGGATCCATCGCGCAGGGCGACATAGGCGACATTCTGAATGTCGCCGTCATCGGTGCGGGTCGGGTGGGAGCCGCCGATGATGTTGATATTATATTCCAGCGCCATCCGGCCAAGCTCTTTGGTCAGGCGCGGGGTGTAGGCGGTCAGGCGGTCGATGGCCTCAGGCGGCGAAAGTTTCTTGGTTTCGAACGACAGCAGCGGCAGCGTGAACAATTCCGGGAATACGATGAAGTCGGAACGATAGTCCGCCGCGACATCGACGAAATATTCGACGTTGCGGATAAATTCGTCGAAATCGCCGACCGCGCGCGCCTGAAGCTGGCAGGTGGCGAGGCGGACGCTTTCGACGCCGCGCGGCACCCGCATTTCGGGCGCTTCGTCCGGATCGACATAGGGATTGCGCCAGACGAGGTGGGCGGCGTTACCCGCCGACGCCTTATCCTCCGGCAGATATTTCAGCAGGATACCAAGAGGCTCAAAGCCGTTCTTCAACTGAAAACTTATGACCTGATCGGGCAGCTTTCCCGTGACCACCTGATGCAGATAATCGTCAGGTCCCGAAACTTTCCGGCGGGCGCGGGCATATCCCGGCATGCGGCCGGCAATGACGATGCCGTGCAGGTCGAGCTGTTCGGCCAGTTCCTTGCGCTCGTCATAGAGACGCTGGCCGATGCGCAGGCCGCGCTGTTTCGGGTCCACCGCCATTTCATAGCCGTAGAGCCATTCGCCCGCCGCGCTGTGCCGCGTGCCAAAGCCGTTGGCGGTGATCTCCTCCCAGTCATGGGGAGAAAAGGCCATGGTCTTGCTGACCCGCATTGTCGCGCAATAGCCCACGACCTTATTGTCGTAGAGCGCGACGAAGCAGCCTTCCGGGAAATTGTTGATCTGCCCCCGCACCATGGCCGGAGCGTAGCTGGGCATATCCGGGTAGACGCGATCGATCAGCCGGATGATCGCCCGGACATCGGACGGAACCGCATTGCGAACATCAAGGCGCTTCCGTCCGGTCGTTGTCATGCTGAAATAATCGCCTTTGCGGCAATCAGTTCCATGAGGCCATTTCGGCTTCCAGATTGACGCGGATCGCCTCGAAGAACTGCTCCGTGGTCATCCATGCCTGATCGGGACCGATCAGCAGCGCCAGATCCTTGGTCATCGCGCCGTCCTCTACGGTCTTGATGCAGACCGCCTCCAGCGTCTCGGCGAACTTCACGACGTCGGGCGTGTCGTCGAACTTGCCGCGGAACGACAGGCCCTGGGTCCAGGCGAAGATGGAGGCGATGGGGTTGGTCGAGGTCGACTTGCCCTGCTGGTGCATGCGGTAGTGGCGAGTGACGGTGCCGTGCGCGGCCTCCGCCTCGATCGTCTTGCCGTCCGGCGACATCAGCACGGACGTCATGAGGCCCAGCGAACCGAAGCCCTGCGCCACGGTGTCGGACTGCACGTCGCCGTCATAATTCTTGCAGGCCCAGACGAACTTGCCGCTCCACTTGAGCGCGGAGGCGACCATGTCGTCAATCAGGCGATGCTCATAGACGATGCCGGCTGCCTTGAACTTGTCGGCAAATTCGGCGTCGAACACTTCCTGGAACAGGTCCTTGAAGCGCCCGTCATAGGCTTTCAGGATCGTGTTCTTGGTGGAAAGATAGAGCGGCCACTTGCGGTCGAGCGCGTAGTTCATGCTCGCCTTGGCGAAATCGCGGATCGAATCGTCCAGATTATACATGCCCATGGCGACGCCGGCGGAGGGGAACTGGAATACTTCCTCCTCGATCTTCTCGCCATTCTCGCCATCCCACACCAGCGTCAGCTTGCCGGGGCCGGGGACGCGGAAGTCGGTCGCCTTATACTGGTCGCCGAACGCATGACGGCCCACGACGATCGGGTCGGTCCAGCCAGGCACCAGGCGGGGCACATTCTTAATGACGATCGGTTCGCGGAAAACCACGCCGCCCAGAATGTTGCGGATGGTGCCGTTCGGCGACTTCCACATCTTCTTGAGCTTGAACTCCTCGACGCGGGCTTCGTCCGGCGTGATGGTGGCGCACTTCACGCCGACGCCATATTGCTGGATGGCCTTGGCGCAGTCGACCGTGATCTGGTCGTTGGTCTCGTCGCGCTTCTCGACGCTCAGGTCGTAATATTTCAGGTCAATATCGAGATAGGGTTTGATCAGGCGCTCGCGGATCCATTCCCAGATGATCCGGGTCATCTCGTCGCCGTCAATCTCGACGACCGGGTTTTTCACTTTGATCTTCGCCATGCGCTATATCCGCTTTCTCTATGCCTGGGGATGGGATGCACCGGCGTCTAGGCAAAGCGCGGCCGATATTCAACCTTTCCACACGCTATTTTACGGCATTGCGGCATAGCGGGCGGCATACTCGAATATATCTCGGATATATGAGGCAGTGGCGGCGTTGTCAGTGCGGATATGAGGCCGTAAAGACCGGGCATGGAAAATAACGAAATCACGATGGCCGCGGGTGGCGGCGTCAAGTGGCGCTTCCCCGCCGTCCATCCGGAGGGGCGCAAATTCGCCGCCATCGCCGCGGCGATCACCGCTTTGATATTCATCCTGGGCTGGCCCTGGCTCGGTTGGCCAATGGTTGGCGTTACTATCTGGGTTCTGGCCTTTTTTCGCGATCCGGTTCGCGCGACGCCGCGCGACGATGCGCTGGTGATCGCACCGGCCGACGGGCTGGTCACGCTGATCCAGCAGGTGCCGCCGCCGCGCGAAATGGCGGGGCCGCAGGGGCTGGGCGAAGAGCCCATGGTCCGGGTGTCGATTTTCATGAGCGTGTTCGACGTGCACATCAACCGCACACCCATTTCCGGCACCGTGAAATCGGTCGTCTATATCTCCGGCAAGTTCATCAACGCGGATCTCGACAAGGCGAGCGAGGATAATGAGCGCCAGCATATCCTGGTCGAGCGGGACGATGGCGTGCGAATCGGTTTCACGCAGATTGCCGGCTTGGTCGCCCGCCGGATCGTGCCTTTTGTGAAGCCCGGCGATATTGTTGCCGCAGGCCAGCGTATAGGCCTCATCCGTTTCGGCAGCCGGGTGGATGTCTATCTCCCCGCCGGAACCATGCCCAAGGTCGTGCTGGGGCAGCGCACTGTGGCGGGCGAGACTGTCATTGCGCGGCTTGGCGATGGGCAGGGCCTAGCGGGCGTGCTTCAGTGACGAGACGGCGGCGCGCCATTCCCCGCGGACTGCGCCGCGGCATAACGCTGCGGATGGTCGCGCCCAACGCCGTGACCGCCATGGCCCTGTGCTTTGGCCTGACCGGTGTGCGCTACGGCATTTCCGGGGAATGGGAGCGGGCGGTCGCTGCGATCATCATTGCCGGCGTGCTGGACGGGCTGGATGGGCGGATCGCGCGGATGCTGCGCGGGGAAAGCCGGTTCGGGGCGGAATTGGATTCGCTGTCGGACGTCATCGCCTTCGGCGTGGCGCCTGCGCTGATCCTCTATCTCTGGTCCCTGCAGGCCATGCCGCAGGCTGGATGGATATTCGCGCTGTGCCATGCCCTGTCCTGCGCGCTCCGGCTTGCGCGCTTCAACGCCAATATCGATGCCGATGAGCAGCCGCATAAATCGGCGGGCTTTCTGACCGGCGTGCCGGCGCCTGCCGGGGCGGGACTGACCTTCATGCCCTTATATCTGTGGCTCGTTACCGGCCTGGATATTTTCCGCGCCTGGTATGTGGTTGCGCCATGGGCGGTATTCGTCGCCTTCCTGATGATTTCCAGCATCGCGACCTATAGCTGGACCGCGCTCCGGCTCCGCAAGACCGTACGGCTGGAGGCGATCGCTCTCGCTGGTTTGCTGGCTGCGCTGCTGATGACCAACCCCTGGCTGACGCTGCTCGCAATCAGCGGCGTATATATCCTGCTGATCCCGTTCGGCATGATCAGCTACGCCCGCGTCCGTCGCGCAAAGCCGATCACGGCAAAACCGGCAAGTTGATCAAATCAACCCTTCTCCTGACGTTTGGAATGCGGTGTGCTCCTGCGAAGGCAGGAGTCCGGTTCTGGATTCCGAACTAGGCTCCTGCCTTCGCAGGAGCACGCCACCAAAAAAGGGCGGGGATTAAATTCTCACGCCGCAAGGGCGAACTGCGCGTCCATCACCGTGCGGCGCGTGCGCAGGATGGCGACAGAGTAGCTGGGCTGAGGCGCTGGTTCCGGCTGATAGAGCAGGGCCGCGACCATTTTGTCGCGATAGGTGACGAACATGAAGGTCATCGTGCCCACAGCCAGGGCAAAAGCGGCGGCGAACACAAGGGCTGCAACGATAGCGACCATTTTATCTAGCCTTTCATCCTGCCGGATACACCATCTGCCGACAATGTGCCGTAAATCGCGTAAATCCGTCATTTGTTCCGTATGTTCATGATATGTTCCATTCTATTCCGCCTGTCAACCCTTGCAAATGCGTTTTTGGACAGGTAAGGGCGCGCACTTAACCCACATGGGAATCGCACATCCCGGTGCCGGCCGCCTCGCAAGGGCTTTCGGTTACTGATTCCCAGAGGCTCAACCGGTAAGGAGAATGACTATGGCGGCACCTGTCGTCACCATGCAGCAATTGATTGAAGCCGGCGCGCATTTCGGCCACCAGACCCACCGCTGGAACCCGCGCATGAAGCCGTACATCTTCGGCGACCGCAACGGCATCCACATCCTCGATCTCTCGCAGACCGTTCCGCTGTTCGCGCGCGCCCTCGACTTCGTGTCGGCCAGCGTCGCTTCGGGCGGCAAGGTTCTGTTCGTCGGCACCAAGCGCCAGGCGCAGGACCCGATCGCAGAGGCTGCCCGCCGTTCGGGCCAGCATTTCGTCAACCATCGCTGGCTGGGCGGCATGCTCACCAACTGGAAGACGATTTCCGGTTCGATCAAGCGTCTGAAGACCCTTGAGGAGAAGCTGTCGGGCGATACCCACGGCCTCACCAAGAAGGAAGTCCTTCAGATGACCCGTGAGCGCGAGAAGCTTGAGCTGTCGCTCGGCGGCATCCGCGACATGGGCGGCATCCCGGACGTGATGTTCGTGATCGACGCCAACAAGGAAGAACTGGCGATCAAGGAAGCCAACACCCTGGGCATCCCGGTCGTGGCGATCCTCGATTCGAACGTGTCGCCTGACGGCATCGCTTTCCCGGTTCCGGCGAACGATGACGCCAGCCGCGCCATCCGCCTCTATTGCGACGCCATTGCGGCGGCCGCGACCAAGGGCAACCGAGGCGCTCAGCAGGCGTCGGGCGTCGACATTGGCGCGCTGGACGAGCCGGCGGCCGAAGAGGCCGTCGCCGCTGAAGCCTGATCGCTTTCGCAAAACTGCAAAGCTGACCGGGTAGGGCGCGCTCTTTACAGGGACGCGCCCTCCCGCACATTTGAAATACTGACAAAGGAATTAAAGATGGCTGAGATTACCGCCGCCGCCGTCAAGGAACTGCGCGACCGTTCGGGCGCTGGCATGATGGATTGCAAGAAGGCGCTGACCGAGTCCGGCGGCGACATCGAGGCGGCGACCGACTGGCTGCGCGCCAAGGGCCTTGCCGCTGCGCAGAAGAAGTCGAGCCGCACCGCGGCCGAGGGCCTGGTTGGCGTTTCCGTCGCTGGCACGAAGGGCGTCGCCGTCGAAGTGAACAGCGAGACCGACTTCGTCGCCAAGAACGACCAGTTCCAGGATTTCGTCCGCACCGTCGCGCAGATCGCGCTCGACAAGGGCGCGGCAGATGCTGACGCGCTGGCTTCGGAAACCTATCCGTCGGGCGGCACCGTTTCGGAAAAGCTGGTCGCCAACATCGCCACCATCGGCGAGAACCAGACGCTGCGCCGCGTCGCGCATGTGTCGGTCGGTCAGGGCGTCGTCGTTCCTTATGTCCATAACGCCGCCGCGCCGGGCCTCGGCAAGATCGGCGTGCTGGTCGCGCTTGAGGGTGACGCGCCCGCAGACGTGCTGGAGCCGCTGGGCAAGCAGATCGCGATGCACATCGCCGCCGCCTTCCCGCTGGCGCTGTCGTCCGCCGATATCGATCCGGCCCTGCTGGAGCGTGAGCGCGGCATCGCCGCCGAGAAGGCCGCCGAGTCCGGCAAGCCCGCCGAGATCGTCGCCAAGATGGTCGATGGCGCGGTCGCCAAATACGCCAAGGAGAATGCTCTCCTCAGCCAGCTTTTCGTGATGGACAACAAGACCCCGGTCGCTGACGTCGTCGCCAAGGCGGCGAAGGATGCCGGCAAGTCGATCACGCTGAAAAGCTATGTCCGCTTCCAGCTCGGCGAAGGCATTGAAAAGGAAGTCAGCGACTTCGCAGCGGAAGTCGCGGCGGCTGCCGGCATCTGAGCCGATCCGGCGTTCGCTGGCTCACAAATAGCCGGTTCACAAATAGAAAAGGGCGCCTCAAACGGGCGCCCTTTTTCATTGAAATATTCAAATCGGGTCAGAATGATCCGGGTGCGCATCTTGCAGGCGACATGCGCCGCTATATTGTTCCGGCGATGGGTTCAAAGCAACGCTCGACATCGCTGCCGCCGCCGTTTCTCAAGAGGATATGGCTGCCTAACGCCGACGGGCAAGATGCGCCGGACTGGGCGTCTTACCCCTTTTCCCTGCCGCTCATACGCGGCCTCGATCTGCAATTTGATAAGCCCGTCACGATCCTGGTTGGCGATAACGGGACGGGAAAGTCGACATTGCTGGAGGCGCTGGCGCACCACGCGGGATTTAGCGATGCGGGTGGCGCGCAGGGCATGCGCGCCGTGGGGCATGGACGGGCTTCAGCATCGGATGCAGGCTCCCTTGGCGCGAAACTTCGTGGCTCCTGGTTGCCGCAGGTCAAGCAAGGATGGTTTTTCAGGGCGGAAACCTTCTTCTCGGTCGCCCGCTATCTCGACGAGGCGGCAATGGATGCGGGTGAGGCTGGACCTAATTATCTCGCTGCATCGCATGGGGAAGGTTTCGTGGACTTTTTCGAGGAAAGGATGAGCCGGCAGGGCATCTACATACTCGACGAACCCGAAGCCGCGCTTTCTCCGCAAAAGCAGTTCGAATTCCTCAAGCTGCTGCGCCGAATACAATATGCCAATAATGCGCAGGTGATCATGGCGACCCATTCGCCAATATTGATGGCGCTTCCCGATGCTGCCCTTTGGCAGATGGAGCAGTTTGGCATGCGGCCCGTCGCTCTCGAAGATACGGCCCATTTCCGGCTTTACCGGGAGTTTGCCCTCTATCCCCATGAGACCGTGGAAGCGATGATCGAATAGCCGGAATCTCACGCCGAAGGCCACTTGGCATCTCCGCCGCGCCCGACTAAGGTCCGCCGACTTTTCAAGCATTTTCGGGATTCTCGAACCGCCCATGACTCGGCCAACCTTCAAACGCATCCTTTTGAAACTGTCCGGCGAAGTGCTGATGGGGCAGGGGCAGTTCGGCATCGACCCGGAAACGGTGGACCGGGTTGCGGGGGAGATTGCGGCGGCCAAGGATGCGGGCTTCGAGCTGTGCGTTGTGGTCGGCGGCGGCAATATTTTCCGTGGATTGGCCGGGGCCGCCAAGGGCTTCGACCGGACCAGCGCTGACTATATGGGCATGCTGGCCACGGTCATGAACGCTCTGGCTGTGCAGAATGCGCTGGAGCGGATCGGCTGCGACACGCGCGTTCAGTCCGCCATTCCGATGGCGTCGGTCTGCGAACCCTATATCCGCCGCCGCGCGATGCGGCATATGGAGAAGGGCCGGATCGTCATTTTCGCTGCGGGCACCGGCAATCCTTTCTTCACGACAGATACGACGGCGGCGCTGCGCGCGGCGGAAATGAATTGCGATGCGCTGTTCAAGGGCACCAGCGTCGATGGTGTCTATGATGCGGACCCCAAGAAGGTCGCGACGGCCACCCGTTATGAAACAGTGTCTTTTGACAAGGTCCTCAATGACAATCTGAAGGTGATGGACGCCAGCGCCATCGCCCTTTGCCGCGAAAACCACATTCCCATCGTCGTTTTCAACATTCGCGAGACCAATAATCTGGCCAAGGTATTGGCGGGGGATGGCGTGGCGACGGTCGTACAGAATCAGGAGAGTTGAACATGGCGCAATATGACAAGGCCGGTCTGGAGCGCCGCATGGCGGGCGCGGTCGAATCGCTGAAGGGCGACCTTTCTGGCCTGCGCACCGGCCGGGCCAATGTCGCCCTGCTCGATCCCATCACGGTGGAGGTCTATGGTGCCCATATGCCGCTCAACCAGGTCGCGACCGTATCCGCGCCGGAAGCGCGCATGCTGTCCGTGCAGGTTTGGGACCGCAGCAATGTGACGCCGGTCGAAAAGGCGATCCGCTCCGCTGGTCTCGGCCTTAACCCCGTGACCGACGGCACGACGCTGCGCCTGCCGATCCCCGATCTGACCGAGGAGCGCCGCAAGGAACTGGCCAAGCTCGCCAGCAAATATGCCGAAGGCGCGCGGATTGCCGTGCGTAACGTGCGCCGTGACGGCATGGACAGCCTGAAGGTGGACGAGAAGAAGGGCGAGATCAGCGAGGATGAGCGCAAGCGCCTGGAGACCGAGGTCCAGAAGATGACGGACGCCACCATCGTCGACATCGATGCCGCCGCCCAGGCCAAGGAGAAAGAAATCCTTGGCCAATAGCGGCCGAATCGGCGCATAGGGTTTTCCGTGGCAACAAAGGCAAAGCGCGACATTCCTCTCCCCGCCGTGAATCATGGCGCGCGGCATGTCGCGATCATCATGGACGGCAACGGCCGCTGGGCGAAGAAACGCCTCATGCCGCGCCTCGCCGGTCATAAGGCCGGGGTGGAGGCGGTGCGCCGCACGGCGCGCGCCGCGCGAGAGATGGGGCTGGAATGCCTTACCCTCTATGCCTTCTCGTCGGAAAACTGGAAGCGGCCCGCCTCCGAGGTTTCCGACCTGATGGGATTGCTCAGCCATTTCATCCAGGCCGATATTGACGAGTTCGACGCCAATGACGTCCGCCTGAAAATCATCGGCAATTATCGCGCCTTTGATCCCGCACTGGTCAAGCTGATCGACAATGCGGTGGACAGGACCGCGGGCAACAGCGGGTCCATTCTCGCGGTCGCCCTGAATTACGGGTCTCAGGACGAGATGGTCCGGGTGGCGCAGACGTTGGCCGCAAAGGCGGCTGCGGGAGAAATCGCGCCGGGCGATATCGGCGCGGAGGATATCAGCAATTGCCTGTATACCGCCGGGCTTCCTCCGCTCGATCTGCTTATCCGCACGTCCGGCGAGCAGCGCCTGAGCAATTTCATGCTCTGGCAGGCGGCTTATGCCGAGCTTTATTTCACCGACATGCTCTGGCCGGACTTCGATGGCGAGGCGCTTGCGGCGGCGCTGTCGGTCTTCAAAGAACGTGAGCGGCGCTTCGGCGGCCTTTGAGATTATTTGTGGCCAATGAGCTTCAAACCCGTGCGACGGTAGGCATTGCGCTGATATGCGTGGCGATCGGTTCGCTGCTGTCTGGCGGCGTGGTCTTCTGGATATTGCTGTCGATCGCCGGCGTCCTGATGCAGGCCGAATGGGCGGACCTTACGCGCGCGTCCGCGCATGGGAAGCGCATGTCCATGTTCGCCGTCTGCGTTCCCCTGGCGATCATGTCGCCCTGGGCGGCTGGCCCTTCGTTTCTGGCGGTGGGCCTTGCCCTTGGCGGCTTCCTGTTCGCCCTGGTGGCGGCGCGGTCGTTGATGACCGCCGCTGGAATTTTGTATATTTCGCTGCCCGTGCTGGCCCTGCTGTTTCTCAGGGAACAGCTACCGAATATGAACGGGTTGCTGCTGGCGTTCTGGGCGCTTGGCCTTGTCTGGGCGACGGATATCGGGGCCTATTTCGCGGGCAGGTCGATCGGCGGTCCCAAGCTGGCGCCTTCGGTCAGCCCCAGCAAGACATGGGCCGGGCTTGGCGGCGGCGTGGCCTGCGCGCTCCTGTTCGGTTTTCTGCTCCATATATCGGCCGGGCTGCCGGTGCGGCTTGCGGCCGCGAGCGGCATACTCGCCGTGGCTGCGCAGGGCGGCGATCTGTTTGAAAGCTGGTTGAAGCGCCGGGCCGGGGTCAAGGACAGCGGAACGCTTCTGCCGGGCCATGGCGGCGTGCTGGACCGGCTGGACGGCGTCGCCACCTCTGCACCGCTTGCGGCGCTGTTGGTCGCCATTCCGGGGCTGCTGTGACTATGCGGCGCGTCTCGATATTCGGCGCCACCGGATCGGTCGGCACATCGACACTCGATTTGATCGGCCGGGATCGCGACGGATATCAGGTCGTTGCGCTGACCGCGCACCGCGATGTGGCGGCGCTTGCCGCTGCTGCCCGCCAGCATGACGCAAGGCTGGCGGTGATCGGAGATGAGGCCCTTTATACCGACCTGCGCGATGCCCTGTCCGGTACGGATATAGAGGTCGCGGCAGGGCCGGCCGCGTTGGTCGAGGCGGCACGCAGGGATGTTGACTGGACGATGGCCGCCATCGTTGGCTGTGCTGGCCTGGAGCCGACTTTGGCTGCGCTTGAGGGCGGACGCACCATTGCCCTCGCCAACAAGGAGTCGCTTGTTTCCGCAGGCAGCCTGATGATGGAGGCCGCGCACGCATCCGGCGCAACCCTGCTGCCGGTGGACAGTGAGCATAATGCGATATTCCAGTGCCTTGCCGGGGGCAGGCTGGCGGAGGTGCGCAAGATAACGCTGACCGCCAGCGGCGGTCCTTTCCGCACTTTGTCGCAGGAGGCCATGCGGGCCGTGACGCCGGCGCAGGCGGTCAAGCACCCCAACTGGTCCATGGGCGCGAAGATCAGCGTCGACAGCGCCACGATGATGAACAAGGGCCTTGAATTTATTGAGGCCGCGCATCTTTTCCCGGTGGGTCTCGATCGCATCGAGATATTGGTCCATCCGCAATCGGTCATTCATTCGATGGTCGAGTTTCGCGATTGCTCCACGCTGGCGCAGCTTGGCAGCCCGGACATGCGCATCCCCATCGCGCATGCGCTGGCCTGGCCGGAACGGATTGCGACGCCATGCGCGCCCCTGGATCTGGCGGCGATCGGACGACTGGATTTTGAGGCGCCGGACGAAGCCCGTTTCCCTGCGCTGCGCCTCGCCCGGCAGGCGGCGGAGGCTGGCGGAGCCTATCCGGCGGTGCTCAATGCAGCCAATGAAGTCGCGGTGGCGGCTTTTCTCGCCGAGCGGATCGGCTTCCTTGAAATCGCCATGATTGTGGAGGAAACCCTGACGGCGTATAGCGCGCAGGCGCCGCGCCGGATTGAGGATATATTGGAAGCAGACCGGTCAGCCAGAGCGGCCGCCGGGCGCATTTTGGAAAGAGTGCAGGTTTGATCGAAACGCCCGGCTTTATCGTGACCGTACTCGCCTTCATCGCGGTCATCGGCCCGCTCGTGTTCGTGCACGAGTTTGGACATTATATCGTCGGCCGCTGGTGCGGGGTGAAGGCGGAGACCTTTTCCATCGGCTTCGGCAAGGAAATCGCTGCATGGGTGGACAGTCGCGGCACGCGCTGGCGCCTCGGTCTGCTGCCTTTGGGCGGCTATGTGAAGTTTAAGGGCGACATGAGCGTCGCAAGTCAGGCCGATCCCAAATGGCTGGAGCTGCCCGCCGCCGAGCGCGCGCAGAGCTTTCCCGGCAAGCCGGTGTGGCAGCGTGCGGCGATTGTTTTTGCGGGTCCGGCGATCAACTTCCTGTTCGCCCTTGTCATCATGGCCGGCTTTGCACTTGCCTATGGGGAAAATGTCACCCCCGCCGTGGCAAGCAAGGTCATGGCCGGCAGCGCGGCGGAAAAGGCGGGCATTCGCGCGGGCGACCGCATCGTGGCGATCGACGGGCGCCGCATCGACCGGTTCGACCAGCTCACCCAATCGGTTTTCCACCGTCCTGGCGAGCTGTCGAGCTTTGCCCTGGATCGCGGCGGCCGGACGATCATCCTGCCGATCACGATCGGCGTCCGGGAGGAGAAGGATCGCTTCGGCAACCATTACCGGTTCGGGCAATTGGGCATCCGCAGCGCAGCGCCGGTTCAGCGGAATGTTTCGCTTCTGGAGGCGCCCGGCGTCGCAGTGGATCGCACCGTATCCATCGTCCGCATGATGGTGGAAACGATGGGGCAGATGGTCACTGGCCGCCGTCCGCTCGACGAGCTTGGCGGACCGCTGAAAATGGCCCAGCTTTCCGGCGAACAGGCGGACAGGGGCATTGAGGACTTCATCTTCTTCATGGCGCTCATCTCGATTAACTTGGGGTTCATCAACCTCTTGCCAATCCCGATGCTGGATGGCGGGCACCTGCTGTTCTACGCGATCGAGGCGGTTCAGAGGCGGCCGGTCAGTCCACAGGTGCAGGAATGGGCTTACCGCTCCGGCCTGGCGGTTCTGCTGACTGTAATGGTTCTGGTGACTTTCAACGACTTATCGTCTTTCGGACTGTGGAAAAGCCTGTCCGGCTTGATCGGATAGGCGGCTTCGGGCAGGGAGGCTCGCTGATATGGTGTTCCAGTGTCGGCGGCGTGGGGATATCGGCTGATCTAGGCCGCATTAATGGTTAAAATTGAGGATGAAAAACGGGTGACAGCGATCAAGCGCAGCAACATCCACAGGCCGGTGATCGCCGCGCTGTTGGCTGGCACCGTCCTTTCGGGGCTGGGCGTTACCCAAGCCGCGGCTCAGTCGGCGCCGTCGCCTGCTCCCTCCGTGCCCGCCGCTTCCGTGCCTGCGACAACGATCCGGACGCTTTCGGTTTCCGGCCAGCAGCGTCTGGAGCCGGATACGGTCCTGTCCTACACCAAGCTGCGCCAGGGCCAGGCTTACACGCGGGAATCGCTCGATCAGGCGCTGCGCGAACTCTATGAGACCGAACTGTTCGCCGATGTGCAGATCAGCGGCGCAGAGACCGGCGACATCGTCATCCAGGTCAAGGAAAACCCGGTCATCAACCGCATCGTGCTTGAGGGCAACAAGCGGTTGAAGGAAGACAAGATCCGGCCGGAGATCAAGCTTTCCCCGCGCCAGATCTATACGCGGTCAAAGGTCCGCGCCGACGTTGCCCGCATCATCGAACTCTATCGCCGGCAGGGCCGCTTCGCTGCGACCGTCGAGCCGAAGATGGTGCAACTCGACCAGAACCGCGTCGACATCGTGTTCGAGATTTCCGAAGGACCCAAGTCCAAGGTCCGCCAGATCAACATCATCGGCAACGAGAAATTCTCCGATGGCGAACTGCGCGGCGAGATGGCGACGAAGGCGGCGCGCTGGTATCGCATCTTTTCCTCCGGCACCTCCTACGACCCGGATCGCCTGGCCTATGACCAGCAGAAGCTGCGGCAATTCTACCTGACCAACGGCTATGCCGATTTCCGCGTCATCTCCGCCGTGGCGGAACTGACCCCGGACAAGCAGGACTTCATCATTACCTATGTGGTGGAGGAAGGCGATCGCTACAAATTCGGCGACGTGAAGGTCGAAAGCGACATTCGCGACCTGTCCGGCGACAGCCTGACCAAGTTGCTGCCGATGAAGAAGGGCAACTGGTACAACGCCAAGCAGGTCGAGGATACGGTCGACCAGTTGAACGAGACCGCCGGTCTGTTCGGCTATGCCTTCGCGGACGTCCAGCCGGACTTCCAGCGCGATAAAGACAGCCTGACCATGGGCATCAACTTCAAGATCGCGAATGCGCCGCGCGTCTATGTCGAGCGGGTGGACATCAACGGCAACACGCTGACGCAGGACAAGGTCGTCCGCCGCGAGTTCCGTTTGAACGAAGGCGACGCGTTCAACAGCTTCATGGTCAAGCGTTCGAAGGACCGCATCAACTCGCTCGGTTTCTTCCAGGACAAGCTGGACATCCAGCAGAAGCCCGGCTCCACGCCGGACCGCATCATCCTGGAAACCAATGTCGAGGAAAAATCGACCGGCGAATTGTCGCTGTCGGCCGGTTTCTCCAGCCTTGAGCGCTTCATCGTCTCGGCGTCCGTCACTCAGCGCAATTTCCGCGGCAAGGGTCAGGAACTGCGCACCAGCGTCAATTACTCCAGCTATTCCAAGTCGGTGGAGGTCGGTTTCACCGAGCCTTACCTGTTCGACAAGAATATCGCGCTGGGCGGCGACATCTATCGCCGCGACCTGAACAGCTTCAACTATCTTGCGAATAACGACCGCAACACGACCTATGAGCAGACCACGACCGGTTTCCAGATCCGCGCTGGCGTGCCGATCACGGAATATATGTCGCTGGCGCTGCGCTACAGCCTCAATCTCGACGATGTGACGCTGAACCGGAACAATTATTATTCGGACACCAATGGCGACGGCATCCTGGAGTGCGACCCCATCCTTGCGGGCCGCTATCTCTGCGACGCCATCGGCAAGCGCACGACATCGTCCATCGGCTATTCGCTGATCTTCGACAATCGCGACAACCGCATCCGCCCGTCGCGCGGTCATAACATCTCGCTCAGCCAGGATTTCGCCGGTCTGGGCGGCAGCGTGCGTTATGTGCGCACGCGCCTGAACGCCGCCAAATATTGGCGCGTGATGGGCAATTTCATTTTCTCGGTCAGCGGCGAGGGCGGCTACATCCATTCGCTGGAAGGCAAGCGCTTCAGCTCCGATGGCGTGACCGAGGTCGACAAGATTCGCCTGACCGATCGCTTCTTCCTGGGCGAACCGCAGATGCGCGGTTTTGACATTCGCGGCATCGGCCCGCGCGTGAAGCGCTATTATTTCGACAGTGTCACAGATAATGGCGTCATCACCGGCGTTCGCTCAGCAAGCAATAATAACAGGTCGGATGATGCTCTGGGCGGGAAGATCTATTACTTGGCGCATGCTGAACTGGAAATTCCGCTAGGCGCCGGTGCTAGGGAGATGGGACTGCGGCCGTCTATTTTTGTTGATGCTGGTGCGGTGGCAGGTCTGAAAGACCCCGCAACGGTCAATTTCCCCGGCTATTGTTCGATTACGGCTGCCGACAATACAACGTCGACCGTGCGCGCTACAGGTACGGCTTCCAATCCCATTTGCGCATCTGGCACGCATGTAAGCGGCACCGGATTTGAGGAAGAATATCTGGGCGATACGCTCAAGCCGCGCCTTTCCGTTGGTTTCGGTGTGAACTGGAATTCGCCTTTCGGCCCGTTCCGCATCGACATCGCCAAGGCGCTGCTCAAGGAACCAGGGGACGACAACAAGCTTATTACTTTCAACGTAGGAACCCAATTCTGATGAAGACCATTTTCAAAGCCGCGGCCCTTGGCCTTGCGCCCGTCGCCGCAGTCGCCCTGACGGCTGCTCCCGCCCTTGCCCAGTCGAAGCAGGGCATCGCCGTCGTCGACCTGCAGCGCGCAGTCGGCACCAGCGCCGCCTACACCACCGCCCGCACGCAGATGCAGACGACGTACAAGGCGCAGATCGACGCCTTCAACACGCGCAAGGCGGCCATTGATGCCGACCTCAAGACCAAGGGCGAGGCGCTGCAGGCTGGCGTCAAGGCCGCGGGCGGCAAGTCCACCCCCGCGCTCCAGACCCAGTATGAGCAGTTCCAGCAGAGCCAGCAGAATGCGCAGACCGAATTGCAGCGTCTGGGCCAGCCGATCGCACTCGCCAACGCCTATGTCGAGGAGCAGATCAGCGCCAAGTTGTCCGATGCGCTCAAGACTGCGATGACGAAGGCGAAGGTCGATCTGGTGCTCGCGCCGGATGCGACCGTGTCCTATCAGCCGACCGTCGACATCACGGCGGCCGTCGTGACCGAGATCAATGCGCTGGTGCCCAATGTCAGCATCACGCCGCCCGCCGGTTGGCAGCCGGGGCAGCAGGGCCAGGCCGGTCAGCAGGCCGCGCCCGCCAATCCCGGCCAGCAGCCCCAGTCGCGCTGATCACCGATGACCGACGGTTCTGACGCGGCCGTTCCGGCCGACCTTGGCCCCCTGGATATCCGGGGGGTCATGGCGGCGCTGCCGCACCGTTACCCGATGCTGCTGATCGACCGTGTGGTGTCGATGGTGCCCAACACCTCGATCCATGCGGTAAAGGCGGTATCGATCAACGAGGCTTTTTTCCAGGGTCATTTCCCTGGGCGGCCGATCATGCCCGGCGTGCTGATTATCGAGGCGATCGCGCAGGCCGCGGGCATATTGGCGGTCGAATCGCTTGGGCTGCGCGGATCGGGCAAGCTGGTCTATTTCATGGGGATTGAGGGCGCGAAGTTCCGTGCGCCGATCGAGCCTGGCTGCCTGGTCGATTTCCATATCGAAATCACCCAGATACGCGGCGCCGTCTGCAAATTTTCCGGCAAGGCGATGGTCAATGGCAAGCTGGCTGCGGAGGCGCAGTGCGTCGCCATGGTCGCCGACCCGCCCAAGGACTGAGCGTTGGCGGCGGCAGGCCGCTTGCATTTTCGCGGCAAACCCGCTAACCGCGCCGCTCGCACAGATTTCCAGCGTCCAGCGCCGGTCGGAACCGGCCATTTATGGAGCATGACATGAAGGCCGATACGCATCCCGATTACCACTTCGTCACGGTTCAGATGACCGATGGCAGCACCTTCCGCACCCGCACCACCTGGGGCAAGGAAGGCGACACGCTGGCGCTCGACATCGATCCGCTGTCGCACCCGGCCTGGACCGGCGGCACGCGTCAGCTTGACCAGGGCGGCCAGGTTGCGCGCTTCAACAAGCGTTTCGGCGGTCTGACGCTGAAGAAGTAATCGGAATTTCCGGTACAATGGGAAAGGCGCCTCCGGGCGCCTTTTTTGTTTGCGGCGTGCTCCTGCGAAAGCAGGAGCCCAGTCCCACCGTCTGAACTTTCGCAGGAGCACGGTGCGTTTAACAGGGTAGCTGGCCCTGTCAGCCGTTGATAGGCCGCACGCTTGACAGGAAAGGAAGAAAGTCCAGAATAGAACAAATAGGGAACATATATTGTGCATGATTCGTCCTCCACCCTGGCGGCGCTCCGGCGGCGCATCGAACGGCTCGGCGATGGGCGGGACAGGCGCGTCAGCGGCAGTTTCGCCACTGGCCATGAAGGGGTGGACAAGGCGATTGGCGGCGGCTTCGCGCGCGGCCGCTTGCATGAGCTGTTCGGGGCCGAGCCGGAGGATGCGGGCAGCGCCAGCGCCTTCGCCCTTCTGCTCACCCTGCTTGCCGATGATGCGCCGGCGGAAGGGCGGCGGAAAGGATGCTTTCTCTGGCTGCGGACCGATGATGCGATGCGGCGGTCGGGCATGCCCTATGGACGCGGCCTTGCGGATCTGGGCATCGACCCGGCCGACATGCTGCTGGCCGTGATGCCCGACGATGCGACGGTGCTGCGGGCGGCGGCGGATGCGCTGCGGTGCCCGGTCCTGTGCGCAGTGGTGATCGAATGCTGGGGAAATCCCAGGGTTCTGGACCTGACGGCAAGCCGCCGCCTGACCCTGGCGGCAGAAAGCGCGGGAACGACCGCCCTGCTTCTGCGGCTGGATGCCGAGCCGTCGCCCAGCGCCGCCGAAACGCGATGGCGCATCGCCGCCGCTCCCTCCGCCCCGCTGGCCGCCAATGCGCCGGGGCACAGCAGTTTCGACATAGCCTTGTTGCGCCGCCGCGCCGGGCCGGATGGCCTTGCCTGGCGGCTGGAGTGGAATCGTGACCAAAGATGCTTCATCGAACCGCCGCTTTCTGGCGCTGTGGTTCCCCTTCCTGCCGCTGGACCGGCTGCGGATAGCGGAACCCGCACGGTGGTCGCCACCGGCTGAACAGGGCGGCCTGCCCACCGCCACGGTCGAAAAGGTGCGGGGCGCGATGCGGCTGTCGGCCGTGGATGCCGATGCGCTGGCGCTTGGCATTTCCCCCGGCATGACGCTTGCCGACGCGCGAGCGCGCATCCCGGAGTTGCGCGTGTTCGATTGTGATCCCCATGCCGATCAGGACTGGCTGGAGCGGCTGTGCGACGGGGCGCGGCGCTATACGCCGATGGCCGCCCTGGACCCGCCGCACGGGCTGGCGCTCGACATCACTGGTTGCGCGCACCTGTTCGGCGGCGAGCAGGAACTGGCCGATGACGCCCT
>NZ_MINO01000045.1 GCF_001757355.1 Sphingobium phenoxybenzoativorans | reverse complement strand
TGTGGCCATCGCGGCGCGCTGTTGGCGCTCGCCGCGGTTCGCGCGCGCCTGTTCGATCGCATCCTGTCCGAGCGCGACGTGCGGGCGGTCTCGGCGGGCGATGCCGTGACGCGGCTCGTGCAGGACATCGGCGCATTGGAGGACAGGCTGATCCGTAGGCCCGCGTTGCCTGCTGCGCTCGCCGGGGCTGCGATCGGTCTTGTCCTTGCATGGCTTGCCAGCCCTTGGGCGAGCCTTGTCTTGCTGGCGTTGCTTGTCGGGCTTGTCCTCTGGGCGCATTTGGCGACCCCCCACCTGCTGGCGAGCGCCGCGACCGACATGGCAGCGGCGCTTGCGCGGCTCAAGGCGGGCATGGTGGATTATGCCGCCGCCTCGCCCGAAATCCTTGCCTACGATCTCGCTCCGGCGATCGGGCGAAGCCTCGCGGTCGAGACGGCCGAACTGGACAGCGCGCGGCGTCGTTTTGCGCGCGGCGAAGCAATCATCGACGCGGGCCTCGTGTTGGGTGGAGGCATCGCCATGGGCGCGATGCTGATCCTCTCCCATGCCTCCCTGCCGTTGACGGTGCTTGCCGTGCTGGCGGCGGCGGGTGCGATCGAGGCCCTTTCCGGCTATGTGCGCGGCGTATCGCGAAGCGCGCTGGTCGCGGCCGCCCTCTCGCGATTGGAGGGCATGGCGGGTCAACCCTCTGCGCTTGTCCGCAAGGCGACGGCATCCATGGCGCCCGCGCGGAGCATTGCCTTTGATCGGGACGGCCTGCATGTCCGGATCGTGGCGGGCGAGCGCTTGGGGATTTCAGGCAAATCCGGCAGCGGCAAGACCAGCCTTCTGGAAACGCTCGCTGGTATTCGGCCCGCTGGCGAGCATTGTGGCATTGCTCTTGATGACCAGCTTCTTGCTTCCCTGCCGTCCGAGGACGTGCGAGCGGCATTCGCGCTCTCGCCCCAGGATGCCCAGCTCCTGTCGGGAACCATCCGCGACAATTTGCGTGTGGCGCGCCCCGGCCTCAGCGACGAACGGCTTTGGGCGGCGCTGGAAGTCGCCTGCCTCGCTGTCGATATTCGCGCGATGCCGCATGGGCTTGACCAATGGGTCGGCGACGGCGGAGCGCGGTTGTCGGGCGGCCAGCGCAAGCGGTTGTCGATCGCCCGCGCCTTGCTTGCCGGCAGGCCGTGGCTGCTGCTCGACGAGCCGAGCGAGGGGTTGGACATGGCGACGGAGGCGCGGCTTGCGGGCCACCTCGACGCGTGGCTTCGCGAGACAGGGACCGGAGTCGTGGTGGTGAGTCATCGACCGACCTTCTTGAGTCTCGTCGGCAAGGGTCGAACAATCAACTTGAAGGATCGCCGCTAATATAGGGATATCTGTAGCTGGCCTGGGGGCGGATCGATTTGGCGCGCGTAATCAAATCCATTCAATCCACGTCGCGCATAAGGAGGAGCCTATCTGCCGCGTTCATACTACCGTTCCCGATCGATTACCTTGCCGTGGAGTGATCATTTGATATCGCTTGATATGGAACTGCTTCGTTCGCTTGCTGCGGCGCTCGCGGTAGGCGTGCTGATCGGTATCGAGCGAGGCTGGCGGCAGCGCGAGGCAGCGGATGGCAGCCGGGTCAGCGGTTTGCGCACCTTTGGCCTGCTCGGTCTTGCCGGCGGCCTTGCCAGCCATATGCCCGAAAGCCTTGCGGCGGTAATCGGGCTGGCGGTCACTGCCAGCCTGGTTCTTGGATATCGCAGCGAACAAGCCCGCACGGCCAGCCTGTCCATCACCAATACGTTGGTCGGCATTATCACCTTCGCCTTGGGATATATGGCCGGGCAGGGCCTGGTGAGCGAGACGCTGGCCGTCGCGGCGGTAACCACCTTGATCCTGACGCTCAGGCAGCAATCCCACGCCATGCTCAAAGGGATGAGCCACAAGGAGGTCGAATCGATCGCCACGTTCGCGATCGTCGCGTTGGTCATCCTGCCGCTGCTGCCGGATGCGAGCTACGGCCCCTTTGAGGCCTGGAACCCGCGGCAAATCTGGATGGTCGTCGTCGTCGTGCTCGGACTCTCCTTCGCCGGCTATGTCGCCAGTCGTCGGCTCGGCGCGGACAAGGGGGTCATGATAACCGCTTTGTTCGGGGCATTGGTATCGTCCACGGCGGTCACTGTTGCCTATGCCCGGCGTTTGCGCGCCAATGATGGTCCGCAAGGCCCCTTGATTGCTGGTATTGCGCTCGCCTCGCTCGTGATGTTCGCGCGCGTCCAGATACTCTCTTTTACCCTCATCCCCTACGCCAGCACATCGCTCGCGCTTGCAATGGTTCCGGCTTTCGTCGTCGGCGGTCTGACAACCCTTCTGGCGCTACGCTCCAAGGTGGATGGTGATGGCGCCAGCGAGGTGAAGCTGGGCAATCCGCTGGATTTCGGGCCGGCGCTTCTGCTGGCGGGCGCGGTTGCGTTGATTGCTGTCCCGGCACGTTGGGCGCTCGCGCGGTTCGGCGATCAGGGCATTGTCGTTGTGCTTGGTCTTACGGGCATGTGGGATGTGGACGCAGCCGTACTCACGCTCGCGGGGCTGCCTGAGGATATGTTGAAACCCGACACGGCCGGACTGGTGCTTGCGGTGCCCGTGCTCGCCAACACGATGTGGAAGGCTGTACTCACGCTGGTACTGGCAGGGCCATCAAAGCAAGGCTGGAAGGCGTCCGGCCCACTCTTCGCATCAGTTCTGGCATCTGCTGCCGGTATCGCCGCGCTCATGGTGTTTCGCTAGGAGCGATGAGCGGGCAGCTCGTGCCTGGTTCGAAGCTGGTTCAGGTCCATTCCTGAGGGGGGATGCGCGCTTTCGTTGCTGGCCGTGAATTTGTGGCGACGCAGAGCCATGGCCGGCTATTGTCGTAAGGGCCGAACGCGCGGCATCCGGCCCTTGGGCAGATCAGGCGGCCTGCGACAGGGCTTCGGCGATCTGATCCTTGATCGCGAGGCGGCGCTTGCGAAGTTCGGTCTCGTGATCTTGCGAGGTCGGTTCGATATTGGTTTCAGCCACGTGGATTTCGTCGTTCACGACATCATAATCGAGAAGAAGCTGCGCGAAGCGAGAGTCCGAAACCTTCAAGGCGTGAATCTTGTCCATCTGACCGGGGAATTCCTCGCTCAGGGTGTGGGGGGTATTCGACATAATTACTCCTTTGATGAAACTATGATATATAGCGAATTCGCGCATGCCGGCACCCGTTTATGTCTGGGGCTGGTCACTTTGTTTTCGCCGATCAGCTCGATCGGCTCTTACGATGCTCGCGATAGGCCTGATAGGAATGCAGAATCTCGGCCATGCGGGCGAGTGCCTCGCGCCGGGCCGACGCGCTCTCGATATTCTGCAGTTCTTTTTTCAGATGGGTCGAAAAATCCGCATAGTCATTCTGCCAATCGCGGCCGACAGCCTCCTGTAGTTCCAGCTTTCCGGTCTTCAGGCGCTTGGACGAGGCGCGTGACGGCAGTGAATAGGTTTCCCCGATCTTCGGCGTGACAATCGATGCCGCAGCATCGTCCGCCTGCATCAGGCGGCGGAACGTCTCGATCGAGCCCTCTTCGCCGTGTCCCAGGAACAGGCTGCCATCGATCGGCTTCCGCGCCCTTATCCAGCGCTGCAGATCCTTCTGGTCGGCATGCGCCGAATAAGTGTCGATCCGCCGGATCTGCGCGCGCACCGCGACGTCCTGCCCCCAGATGCGCACGCGGTTCGCGCCATCGAGGATTGTCCGGCCAAGGGTGCCTGCGGCCTGGAAACCGACGAACAGGATCGTCGATTCACGGCGGCCGAGATTGTACCGCAGATGGTGACGGATGCGTCCCGCTTCGCACATGCCGGATGCCGCCATGATGATGGCTCCGGACATGTCGTTGAGCCGCATCGATTCCATCGTGCTGGCAGTGTAGTGGAACGAGGGGTGACGGAAGATTTCACCCGAGCCCATGTCTTCGAGTTCCCCGGCATGTTTGGCGAACACCTCTGTCGCGCGGGTCGCAAGTGGCGAATCGATGAACACCTGTGGATGCGCCAGGCGTCCGGTGTTGATCAGGGTCGCGATATCGAGGAGCAATTCCTGGGTGCGTTCGAGCGCGAAAACGGGAATGACGAGGTTGCCGCCGCGCGTAAGCGCTGCATTGATCTCGGCTTCCAGCAAAGTCCGGCGCTGCTCGATCGTCACGTCCTCGCGGACGCGGTCGCCATAGGTGCTCTCGCAGAACACATGATCGAGTCCTGCCGGACCCTCGGGATCGGCATGAAAGGCCTTGTGGTCTGGACCCAGGTCGCCGGAGAAGAGCAAGTGCACGCCACCGACCTCGATCTCCACGGATGTGGAACCCAGGATATGGCCCGCATTCCACAAGCGGGCCCGAAAACCGGCGGCAGGTGCGAACCAGTCGTGCAGCGCTACTGTCTCGACCTGTTCATAGGCCGCTTTGGAATCCGCTTCGGTATAGATCGGTTCGATCGGCTCCTCGTCCCGGCGATCCTGCCGTCGATTGCGGCGCTCCGCATCGCCCTCCTGAATTCGTCCGGCGTCGGGCAGCATGTAATACAGAAGGTCGCGGGTTTGCGGTGTCGCGAAGATCGGCCCGCGATACCCTTCCGCCGTGAGCCTGGGCAGCAGGCCGCTATGGTCGATATGCGCGTGCGTCAGGACAACGGCGTCGATCTTGCGCACGTCGAACTCGAAGGGGTCGCGATTGAGTGTTTCCAGCGTCCGGGATCCCTGGAACAAGCCGCAATCTATGAGGATCGTCTTTCCGCCATGGCGTAGTTCCATGCAGGAACCAGTGACTGTGCCGGCAGCGCCGTGGAAGGTTATGGTGGGTACGCTACTCATCGGTCCTCTCATTCTCTCGCCGGCGGTCCAATAGGCTGGTTATGCGCGGGTCGCAGGCCAATCATCTGTAAACTCGCCGATCTTCGTCTGTCCTTACGTATGGTTCCGAATTTGATCGGTGAAGCCCGGATCGATAGTGGCACTGAGATTGATTCCATGGAGTTCTTGCAAGGACGTGGGCGACGTCCGCGAACTGGTTGAGCTCAAGCAGGGAAAATGGAGGACGATGCCGCCCTCGAAGGCCAGACCTCGCTTCTTGACCGCGAAATTGCTCCCATGAGCCGGACGCTGGAGCGGATCAGGCGAGGCGCTTACGGCGAATGCTTGCAGTTATGGTATTCCACAAGCCTCGAAATGCTCTCTAACGTTGCAGCGATGATGTTCAGAACTTTCTTCGTAGACATCGTCCAGGACAATATCGTCACAAAATCTTGGCGAAGGTAGCGACCGATCCCTGGGGAAAAGGTCGCTTTGTTTTCGCGGCAGTGTCTCCTCTATTTATCGGAGTTCCCGCTAGAGCGCATAGCAATTCCGCTGTTCCCTCCATATTGGCCGATACGATGCTATAGAAAACGAGTTTCGCATCGCGGCGCGTCTGAACCAGTTCCGCCTTGCGCAAAATTGCGAGTTGTTGGGACAGGCCCGGTTGACCGATGCCGGTGAGGGCTTCGAGTTCGCCTACAGACTTCTCGCCATGTTCGAGGAGCGTCCGCAGGAGCTTCAGGCGGACGTCATGGGCGATCGCCTTGAGGACGCTGGCAGCCTCTTCAAGCTGCGTATCGGTGAAAGTCATCACTTGCCTGTTTTCCCATGCTTGTCGGGCTGCGTGCGGTGGAACCAGCAGCCATCGCCCGCCGCATCGAGCGCACCGTGCTGGTCCTGATAGGGCGGAAGAAGCACGTCATCGCCGGGATGCCAGCCTTCGGGGGTCACTACGTTGTCGTTGTCGACCCGTTGCAGCGCGGTCAGGACTCGAAGCAGCTCCTCCACCGATCGCCCGATGGTGGCTGGATAGCAGAGCTTGGCGCGGACAATGCCTTCGGGGTCGATGAAGAAGGTCGAGCGCAGCGTGGCCGCGTCGGGGGCGTTGTCCGCGAGCATTCCATAGGCGCGGCCGATCACCATCGAGGGATCTTCGACGATCGGGAAAGCGATGGTCACGCCGAAATGCTCGCGGATCGCCCTGATCCATCCGAGATGGGAATAGAGGCTGTCGACCGACACCGCGACCAGGTCGCAGCCGAGCGCCTTGAACCGATCGCTGGCGCGCGAGAGGGCGACGAATTCACTGGTGCAAACCGGCGTAAAATCGGCGGGATGAGAGAACAGCAGTACCCAGCGGCCGCGATGGCCGGACAGGGTCATGTCGCCCATCGTCGTGCGGGCGCGGAAATCAGGCGCGGGATCGCCGATCTGGATAGGGGAGCACACGGCATTGTCGTCTGCGTTCGAGTTCAACTTTCTCACTCCTGCAGAGAGGCAAGTCTTGAACCCTCTCCCTTACACGGTTACATCATGCGGGTAAACGATTAAGCGGTATTGGCGTTCCACAGGAGAGAAGCGCATGTCCGATGTCCCGCTGGTAGCCTGCCCGGTTTGCGCGAGCATCAACCGCGTTCCTGCAGCGAAGATCGGCGCGGCGCCAATTTGCGGGAAATGCGGAATGCCGCTTTTCCAGGGACAGCCGGTCGATGTCGACCAGGCGGCATTCGATCGGCATGTAGGTCGCGGAAGCCTGCCGGTTCTCGTCGATTTCTGGGCGAGCTGGTGCGGACCTTGCCGCGCCATGGCGCCGGCGTTCAAGGCGGCCGCTGCGGAGCTGGAGCCGCATGTCCGGCTCCTGAAGGTCGATACCGAAGCTGAGCAGGGTATTGCCGGGCGCTACCGCATTCAGTCGATTCCGACGCTGATCCTGTTCAGGGGTGGCCGCGAGGTCGCCCGACAGGCCGGGGCGATGGACCGTGCGCGACTCGTCGCCTGGACAAGGCAGGCGCTCGTCACCGCCTGATTCGGGGTGTGATGACCCCATACTTAGCATAAACGATGCTTTGACGTGTTCGCGCCTCTGGTCCCGTGCGCTGCGAATCCGGCCTAATTCGGCCGATTGCAGAAGTGATTGAAAAATCCGATCAAAGGAATTAGATTTATCGTGTTATCACGATTAATAGAAATGTGTATTCAATATCTGTCACTCACTCAGTCACAGGAGACGATAAAATGACAGACCAGGTCACTCCCTCCATGCCGCGGATCAACGAACCCGCGCCTGCCTTCAAGGCCAAGACGACCCACGGCGAACGCTCGCTCGACGATTACAAGGGCAAGTGGCTCGTTCTCTTTTCCCACCCCGCCGACTTCACGCCGGTCTGCACGACCGAATTCATGGGCTTCGCCAAGGCCGCCGACCGCTTCAAGGCGCTCAACTGCGAACTGCTGGGCCTCTCCATCGACTCGGTGCATTCGCACATCGCCTGGATGCGCAGCATCGAGGAGAAGTTCGGCGTCGAGATCCCGTTCCCGATTATCGACGATCTGTCGATGAACGTCGCCAAGGCCTTCGGCATGATCCATCCCGGTGCCTCGGACACCTCGGCCGTTCGCGCCACCTTCATCATCGACCCCGAAGGCATTGTCCGCGCGATGGTCTATTATCCGATGTCGAACGGCCGCTCGGTCGATGAATTCGTCCGCCTGCTCACCGCGCTCCAGACGTCCGACGCCAACAAGGTGGCGACGCCTGAAAACTGGCAGCCCGGCGAGCCGGTGATCGTGCTGCCGCCCGCGACGGCTGAAGCCGCCAGGGCCCGCAAGGACGAAGGTTACGACTACACCGATTGGTATTTCAGCAAGAAGACCCTCTGAGGCAGCTGGGCCGGCTTCGCGTCCCAAGTGCGAAGCCGGTACGCCGGGCCAGACAGGAAAGGACAAGGCCCATGGCCGACCCGCAAATCCGTGAAGCCACCCGCATCGTCGAGGCCGCGAGTAATGCGCGGCCCGCGGTCATCCGCAGCTTCTTCGACGAGGACACGTTTACCGTGACCCACGTCATCTCAGATCCCGCCACGGCCAAGGCCGCGATCATCGATAGCGTGCTCGATTTCGATCCGGCTTCGGGGCGCACCTCCTTCGCGTCGGCCGACAAGGTGATCGACTATATCCGGAGCGAAGGGCTCGAGGTCGAATGGCTGCTGGAGACGCACGCCCATGCCGACCATCTGTCGGCCGCGCCCTATCTTCAGGAGAAGCTGGGCGGCACGCTGGCGATCGGTCGCCATATTCTCACCGTGCAGGAGGTCTTCGGCAAGATCTTCAACGAGGGAACGCGCTTTGCTCGCGACGGCTCGCAGTTCGACCGGCTGTTCGATGACGGCGACCGTTTCAGGGTCGGCTCGATCGAGGCGATCGCGCTGCATGTGCCGGGCCATACGCCCGCCGACATGACCTATGTGATCGGCGATGCGGCGTTCATCGGCGACACGCTGTTCATGCCCGACTACGGCACGGCCCGCGCTGACTTCCCGGGCGGCGATGCGCGCACGCTTTATCGGTCGATCCGCCGCCTGCTGTCGCTCCCCGATCAGACCGGCCTTCATCTTTGCCACGACTACAAGGCCCCCGGGCGCGATACCTATGCCTGGGAAACGTCGGTCGGCGAGGAGCGAGAGCATAATGTCCATGTTCGCGACGGGGTGAGCGAGGACCAGTTCGTCGCCATGCGCGAGGCGCGCGATGCGACGCTCGGGATGCCGCGCCTCATCCTGCCGTCCATCCAGGTCAACATGCGCGGCGGCCACCTGCCCGAGCCGGAAGACAATGGCATGCGCTACCTCAAGCTGCCGATAAACGCGCTGTAAGGCCATGGCACTCGAACCCATCCAATATCTGCTTGGTGCCGGATCGGGCTCGCTCGTCGGATTCACGCTGGGGCTGGTGGGCGGTGGGGGCTCAATCCTCGCCGTCCCGCTCATGGTCTATCTGGTCGGCGTCGCCTCGCCGCATGTCGCGATCGGCACCAGCGCGCTGGCGGTCGCCGCCAATGCCGGGGCCAATCTCGTTCCCCACGCGCGCCAGCGGACGATCAAATGGCGTTGCGCCGGCATGTTCGCCGCCGCTGGTGTCGCCGGCGCCTATGCCGGATCGACGCTCGGTAAAGCGTTCGATGGACAGAAGCTGCTGTTCCTGTTCGCTCTGCTGATGGTCCTGGTTGGCGGGCTGATGCTAAAAAGCCGGGGCGATCCCGGCAATCCCGATGTCCAATGCCGGCGCGAGAATGCGCCCAAGGTGATCGGTTATGGGGCCGCCACTGGTCTCTTTTCCGGGTTCTTCGGCATCGGCGGGGGCTTCCTGATCGTGCCGGGACTGATGGCTTCGACCGGGATGCCGATGCGCAACGCCGTCGGATCGTCGCTGGTCGCCGTCACCGCTTTTGGTCTGACTGCCGCGCTCAACTATGCCCTTTCCGGCCTGGTTGATTGGGGGCTTGCTGCGGCGTTCATCGCCGGCGGCGTCATCGGCGGCCTTGTGGGCGCGGCGCTCTCTCGGCGGCTGTCGGCGCACAAGGGGGTGCTCAATACGATATTCGCACTGCTGATCTTTGCGGTTGCCGCCTACATGCTGTGGCAAAGCACCGCCGCGATCCTGGGCTGATTCTTGTAACGACGATGGGAATACATCGATGAACGATGCTGGGGAGAACAGGGAAGGTTTGGCCGCGCACGATTGGGCCGGCCAGGCGGGCATGCGTTGGCTCGCCCAGCTCGACCGCTTCGAAAGCATGATCGAGCCGATCGGCAGGGCGTTGCTTGCCCAGGCCGCATACAACTTCGGCGAAACGGTGGTCGATGTCGGATGCGGCGGTGGCTGGACCACGCGGCAGATCGCCACGGCCGTCGGCAACACCGGATTTGTGCTCGGCCTCGACATCTCACCCGATCTGGTGGGGATGGCCAGGGAACGGGCACAGCGCGCGGGCCTTGCCAATATCCGCTTTGAGCAGGGCGATGCCGCCACTGCGATGCCGAAAGAAGCGCCGTTCGATCGGCTGTTCTCGCGCTTCGGTTCGATGTTCTTCGCTGAGCCTTATCCCGCTTTCGCCAATCTGCGCCGGATGTTGCGCGATGGCGGGCGGCTCGACATCGCTGTCTGGGCGCCCATCGCTGACAATCCGTGGCAGCTTAGTGTCATGGGCATCATCAAGGAGCATATGGACCTGCCGACGCCGCAGTCGCGCGCGCCGGGACCATTCGCGCTCGGCGAGCAGGACTATGTGATCGACCTTCTCCAAAGCGCGGGTTTCTGCGAGGTCAGATTCGATGCCTGGACAGGTGAGCAGCGCGTGGGCGGCCCCGGCAGTGATCCCGAGAGCGCCGCTCGCTTCGTGCTTGAGGGGATGCAGATCGGCGATCTTGTTCGACAGAACGGGGCAGAGGTACGCAAGGCCATTCACCAGCATCTTGTCGAGCTGTTCGAGCGCCATTGCGATGAGAATGGCGTTCATATGGGGGCGAAGGCCTGGCTGGTGAGCGCACGGGCCTGAGAGCATTCAAGAAAAGGGTGATAATATGGCGCGCAAGAAGCTATCGCTTCGGCTTCCGGGGAAAGGTTCATCCGATGGTGACGCTGCCAATTCCGAGGAAATAGCGGCGGCGCTCGCACTGATCGAGACGCATGGGCAACGTGCCGGACAGGCTCTTGTCGATGAGGCGCAGGCTCCCATCAAGGCTCGCGACGATCACCGTGTTTTGTTTCTGGAACGTGTGCGCGTCGCCCTATTGACGATCGAGCCATCCTCGTCCGCCATGCGGCCTCAATGAAAGCTGAATGGTATCGTAAAGACCAACTGCTCGCTTTCCACGCCCATAGGCGGTGTTGGAAAAGGAGCAGCATTGCGCACCGTGCGGAGCGCCAGGCGATCGAGCGCGGCATTCCCGCTGCTGCCGGCCAGCTCGACGGCAATCAGCGCGCCGTCAGCCCCGACGATGAAGCGGACCGTTGCGACCCCGTCGAGGTGGATCCCCGCGGGCTTGCGCGCGGCTATTCGCGCCCAGAGCTGGCGCTGATAGGCCGCAAGCGCGGACTGTTTCTTATCATCCTGGGCTTGCGGCGGCGCGACCTCGGGTTCCGGCGCGGGCGGTCTGCTTACCGGCGCGACAGCGAACGGAGAGGCGATTGCTGGAGCAGCGGGTATAGGCGACGAAGCTGGTCCGCCTCTTTCTCCCGTCGTAGCCAGCTCAGGCGGGTGCGCAGGGCGCCGCTCCGGCGATAGGCGGGCCTCGTCTGTCCGCGATCGCGACAACGTTGAAGGCGGTGGTGACGGTGGCGACGGGGTAAACAACCGGAAGCGGCTCACCTGCACAGGCTGCGTCATTCGCAGCCGTCCCGATAGATTGGCATTGAGCGCCACTAGCACCAGCAGGCAGCATGACGCGGCGGCAAGGCCCGCGCCCAGGCGCTGCGACCAGGCCGAGGGCTGGCCATAGCCTGCCCTCGGCTCCTCGTTCATGTCGTGCGAGTTCGGGAGCATGGGCGCTCAAAACGCAATCGTGATCCCGGCGTTGACCGATCGCCCCCGGCCCGGAACCGGGCGGCGCACGCCGGTCGCCTTCAGATCGCCGAGCGACATGCCGCTAAGCGGAGCATAATAGGCCTTGTCGAACAGATTGTCGGCGCCGAGCGTCAGGCGAACCTTGTCGATGCGATAGGCGAGCTGGACATTGAGCAGCGCGTAGCTGCCCGTCCGCGGTTCGTTGCGGGTCGGATCGGCGCGATCCTTTTCCGTCACGATGTCGAGGTCAATCCGGGTTTCGAGGCCGCCGATCCGATGCTCGAGGCTCAGCGCCGCATTGAACGGCATCTGGTGATAGAGCGGTGCGTGGTCGGTCAGATTCTGGCCGTGCAGCCAGCTCGCGCGCGCGGTCAGACGCGCGGTGCCGGCCGACGACGATGACCATAGCGGCACGGCGCCCGATATGTCGATGCCGTAGATCTCTGCCTTCTGGTTGGCGAACTGCAATTGAACGAACCCGGTCGGACTGCCCATCATGTCGGTGAAGTCCGCCAGCTTAACGGCGTCGATATATTCGTCGACATGGGTGTAATAGGGCGCGATCTTGAACGACCAGCCATCCTTGCCGCCTCCGGAAATGGCCAGGGCGGCGCTCAGCGTATCGGCCTTTTCGGGGCGAAGGTCGAGGTTGCCGACATAGCCGTTCCCGTCGCCGAACCACCCGATCATGCGGCTCGCCATGCTGCCCCGGCCCCAGCTATAGCGCTCGTAGATATTGGGCGAGCGAACCTTGCGGGCATAGCCGATCTCGATATCCGCCCCGTCCGAAAGCGCGTAGCGGACCAGCAGGCTGCCGCTCCAATTGCTGTCGTGGCGCTTGCGGTCGGCCTTGTTGAACGCCGCTGCCGCCATGACATCGGCCATCTGCATCATGCCGGTGCCATAGGGCGCGACCTTGCCGGTGTTCATCCAGACCTGATCGTTACGGATGCCGGCGATGAGGGAGAAACCGCTATCCCAGCGCGTTTCCCACTCGAGGAAGGTGCCGAGCCGATCGCGCTTGGCCCCGTTGACGTTGATGAACGCATTCGGCCCCATCATCATATTGCCCACAACGGGCGGCCAATAGTCGTTGAGCCATTGATGCTGGAATTCGCTGCCCAGGCGCAGCGTGCCGCCGCCGAGCAATATATCCGCCTGGACGGTATAGCTCGCGCTGTGGACCTCCGTGTTCATCGGCATCCCGCCGGTCGCGGTCCCGCCCTTGTCGGCGAGGAAGTTCATGACGTGGTCGGTGTCGCGCCAGCTCGCCCGCACATCGAGATTGCCCCAATCGAAGACGCCGGCATAATGGCCGTTCAGGAACCATGATTTGTTGGACGTCATGTCCATATATTGGTTCGGGAAACCCTCATAGGGCGTGAAATGATAGCCGCCTTTCAGCTCGATCAGGCCGTTGCTGACTTGCGCTGCGAGATTGAGGCTGTGGTCGGTCTTGGCATATTCGCTGGACCGCACGCCCCCCAGCGAGCCGCCGCCCTTGAAATTGCCGGCCTGGGTATAGGAGCCGCTATAGGTCAGGCTGAGCCTGTCGCTTGCGGCCGTCACGGACAGCGCGCCGCCGAACCCGTCGCCATTGCTTCGATAGAAGGCCGATGCTTCGCCGGTCAGCAGCGTTTCGCCCTGTTTCGCAAAGCGGGGCGGAGCGCTCTCGACGCGAATGATCCCGCCGATGCTGTCGCCGCCATAGCTGACTGGCGAAACGCCGGTAATGACGTCGATCGCGCTCACGGTTTGCGGATCGGTGTAGGACAGGGGCGGATTCATATCGTTCGGACAGGCCGAGGCAATCGCCACGCCGTCGACCAGCACGGTCAAGCGCTGCGCTTCAAGGCCCCGGATCACCGGCAAGGTCGAGAAGCCCCCGGCCCCATAGCCGCTGACGCCGGGTACGCTTTGCAGGATCGCTGCGGTATCGCTCGAGCCGACCTGAAGGTCGCGCAGGCGCGAGGGGGAAAGCCGCTCACCCGAAACCGTCGACCCCGCCTCGCTCGCCGAGCTAACGTCGACCTCTGGCAGCGGCGTCCCGTCCTGGGCGAAGGCTCGCGAGATGGGGGCGCCCGCCAGCACAGCGACGAGTGCGGGAAAAGCGAAGCTCCCGGCGAGGCGAACCTTGAAAGTTGGTTGCTTGCTGGTGGAGCGAGCGAAGGCAGGCATGGTGGTTGCCGCGCAATGCGCGGAATCAAGCATAATCGTCATGTCGGAATCCTGATTCACATGCGGCGCCCCGGCGAGGGGCGCCCATCAACGGGGAATGTCGAAGGAATCAGGTGGTGGGAGGACCGATCGCCGGCGGGCGCAGATAGGTGCCGCGCCGGAGGACTATGCGGTTTGGACGCCGAAAAACCGTTGCGAGGATGAAGGCGAGGGCGACGGCTAGGAGCAGCGCATCGACGGCCGCGAGCGATGGCGAGGACAGGCCGGTAAAGGCGCAAGGCGCTTCCGCCTTCTTGTGCTCGTCATGGTCCTGCTCGCCGCCTTTGCTCGGCAACTTGATTGCGATCTTCTGAGGCCCTTGCCCCGAGCACAGCTGGACCAGGATCACGCCATTCGAGACGACCGGCATGAAACCCGCCGGCACCAACGCCTTCACGAGCAGCGCAGCGCCTAGCAGGAGCGCGCACAGCCAATGGTGCCGGACAAGGAATTTGCGAGCTTCGGTCACGCAGCATCCTCTAAGTGCAGGCTCGTTTCATGTCGAGAATGTTTGCTTGCCGTATGTTAGCTAGTCGTGCCCCGCTTCATCTGGTGCCCAGATGCTGTGGGAATCGATCTGGATCTTGAGCAGAGCACGATCGGCTTCGGAGCGCGCCTCGATTTCCATTCGGCGCGCGTCATTGGCCTGCCGGCGGGCATAGAGCATATCGGAGAGGTCGATCTGCCCGAGTTGGTAACCGCGCACCGTCCTTTCGGCGGCGTCGCCGGCGCTGCGCGCCGAAGCGTCGGCATTGCGCCAGGCATCGAGCCGGGTGTGCGCGTTGGAAAGGTCGGCATTGGCGGTCGCCTCGATGCTGCGCTGCACGGCCGCGAGTTCCATGCGCGCGGCATTGGCCTCGGCTGACGCCTGATCGGCTGCGGCTCTGCGATAGCCACCGCCGAGCGGGATTAAAGCCACCACGCCCGCGCCGGCTTCCGCGCCGCCGCGCTCGCTGAACAGGCGGACGCCGAAGCTCGGGTCTGCGATGCGATCCGCTCGCACCCGACGCGAAGTCACGTTCAGACGCTGCGCTTCCTTGTCGGCGGCGCGGATCTCGTGACTGCGCTCGATTACCAGGTCGCGCATCGCTTCCAGCCCCTGGGCGGGCAGCATGGGGTCGGCCAGTTCTGGTGGTTCGGAGGGGAGCGGGATTTCCGGAAAGGACGCTGCGAAGGTCACGCGCGCCTGTTCGCGCAGCGAGAGTGACGATGCGGCCTGCGCGCGCGCCTGAGCCAGCGCCGCCTGCGCCTGGTCGAGGTCGAGTTGGGCGGCGTCTCGCAGCGTGACCCGCCGCTTTATGGCGGCGATTGCCTCCTCCAGCCCGCGGACGCTGTCGAGATCGTTGCGATAATGGCTTCCCGCAGTGAGCCAGTCGTGCCAATAGCCGGCCAGCAGCAGCGCGGTTTGATGGCGGACATCCTCCATCTGGTTTTCCGCGACCTCAATGCCGAGCGCACCGGCTTCGCGGTCGAGCGCGGCCTTGCCCGGCAGGCGGAATGGGCGGCTGATTGTCGTATCGAATTCGTCGAACCCGCCTTCGCGATCGACGGTTCGGCGAATGTAGCTGCCGCTCACCGTCACTTCGTGGGGGCCTTTGCGCAGCATATCGCCGCGTGCCCGTGCGGCTTCGACGCGCGCAATTGCGGCGGCGACGCTGGGGTGATTGTCGAGCGCTTCGTTGACCTTGTCGGCAGGCGGCAGATCGGTATGCTGGGCCAGGGCAGGCGCGGCCGTCAGAAGGCCGAGAGCGGCGAGTACGATCCGCATCAGGCGATCCTTCCATGATCGAGCAGGGGCGTCGTGCGCCACCGGACCGGCAGATCGCGCCGCGCGTCTTTTACGGTGCGGAGCAGGTCGGGCACCGCGTCTGCGCTCACGATCAGTTCGAGCGTCGAACGCTTCAATTCGCCCGACACGCGCTCGGCGGTTCCCGCATCGCCAAAATCGCGACCTCGCACAGCTTCCCCGCGGACATGGATTGGCGTGGGGGAGACGGCGCGGATCGCGTCCACGAGAAGCTCGGTATCGCGGGTGGCGCAATGGAGGGTGAACAGCAGGTCAGGCATTAGCGGCCTCCCCGGCGCTTTCCCCGAAGCGCTCGAACAGGATCGGCAGTAGGACCAGCGTCAGCAAAGTGGAGGTAATGAGGCCGCCGATCACCACGATCGCGAGCGGCCGCTGGATCTCGGACCCCGGCCCGCTGGCGAACAGCAGGGGGACGAGGCCGAAGGCCGTGATGCCGGCAGTCATCAGCACCGGTCGCAGCCGACGCTGCGCGCCCAGGCGCACGGTCTCGGCCATACCCACCCCGTCGGCGCGCAACTGGCGGAAATAGGCCACCAGCACCAACCCATTGAGCACGGCGATGCCGAGCAGGGCGATGAACCCCACCGACGCCGGGACCGAGAGATACTCGCCCGACAGCCACAGCGAGATCAGCCCGCCGACCATCGCGAAGGGGATGTTGGAGAGGATCAGCAGCGCGGCGCGCAATGAGCGCAGCGCCGCCAGCAGGACGAGGAAGATCAACACCAGCGCTACGGGCACCACCATCATCAGCCGGGCCGATGCGCGCTGCTGGTTCTCGAACTGACCGCCCCAGACGATGCTGTAGCCTGCCGGTAGCCGTACCTTGGCGGTGACCTGCGCCTTCGCCTCATCGACATAGCCGACCAGATCGCGGCCGGAGACGAAGGCCTGCACCAGCGCGAAGCGCGAGCCGTTCTCGTGATCGAGCTTCACCGGTCCCTGCGTGCGCTCCACCCGCGCCATGTCGCTGACACGCGCCAGCGTGCCATCGGGCGTGCGCAATTGCAGGTCGGCGAAACGGGCCGGATCGCTCCGGATGCCGTCGTCACCGCGAATGACGATCGGAATGCGTTTCTGACCTTCGGCCACGACCCCGGACCGCACGCCCTCGACCTGTGCGCGCAGCGCGTCCTGGAACTGGTCGACCGGCATCCCGAACCGCCCCGCCGCCGCGCGGTCGATGTCGAGTTGGAGATAGTCCACATTGTCGTTGGCGACCGTCAGGACCTCCGATGAGCCGTGGATGCCGGACAGGATATCCTGGATCCGACCCGCGAGCTCGGCGAGCGTTGCGGTGTCAGGCCCGAAAATCTTGACCGCTAGATCGCCGCGCGCGCCGGTGAGCATCTCCGAGACGCGCATCTCGATCGGCTGGGTGAAACTCGATTGGATACCGGGCAGGCCGTCCAGCGCCTTGCGCATTTCCCCGACGACGAAATCCTTGTCCCCGCGCCATTGCGAGCGCGGCTTCAACTGGACGAAGCTGTCGGTCTCGTTCGGTCCCATCGGATCGAGACCGATCTCGTCGGAGCCGACGCGGGCGATCACGTCCTCCACCTCCGGCACGGTGCGGAGCGCGCGCTGCACCGCCATGTCGCCGGCCACCGATTGGTCCAGGCTGATCGAGGGCAGCTTGGTAAGCTGCACGATCACCGAGCCTTCGTCCATCGTCGGCATGAAGGTCTTCCCGGCCGCGCCATAAGCGAGGCCCGCCAGCACCAGCCCGGTGGCGGAGAGACCATAGACCAGCTTCTTGTGCGCGAACGCCGCGTCGAGCAGCGCCTGGTAGCGCGGGCCGATCTGCCGCATGATCCATGGCTCACCATGATGGCCGCTCCTGAGGCTGAAGGAGGCAAGGACCGGCACCAGCGTCAGGGCGAGCAGCAGGGAGCCCGCGAGCGCGAAGACGATGGTGAGCGCGACGGGCGCGAACAGCTTGCCCTCCAGCCCCTGCAGCGAAAGCAGGGGCAGGAACACGAGCGCGATGATGACGATGCCCGCCGACACCGGCACGATCACCTCGCTGGTTGCGCGGAATACGTGGTTGAGTCGGGGCGTGTCCTCGCCCTGGGCATGGCTCAGGCGCTCGACGACATTCTCGACCACCACCACCGCGCCGTCGACCAGCATCCCGATCGCGATGGCGAGCCCGCCGAGGCTCATGAGGTTCGCGGACAGCCCCATGACGCGCATGAACAGGAAGGTGATGAGCGCGGCCATCGGCAGGGTCGCCGCGACGATCGTGGCCGCACGCCAGTCGCCGAGGAACAGGATCAGCAGCACGACGACCAGCACGGTCGCTTCCAGCAGCGCCTCCTCGACCGTGCCGACCGCGCGCCCGATCAGATCGGAGCGATCGTAGAAGACATGGATCTGCGTGCCTGCGGGCAAGCTGTGCTGAAGCCCGGCAAGCCGCGTCCGCACGCCATCGACCACCGCCCGCGCATCCGCGCCGCGCAGCGCGATCACCAGGCCCTCCACCGCCTCGGCCTTGCCGCCGCGCGTCACCGCCCCATAGCGGGTGAGGCTGCCGGTGCCGACTGTGGCGACGTCGCCCAGGCGGACGATGCGGCCGTCCCGGCTGGCGATGACCAGCGTTTGCAGATCCTCCACGCTGCGGATCGCGCCCACGGCCCGGACGATCAGCGATTCCTCGCCATCGGTCAGGCGCCCCGCGCCGTCATTGCGATTGCCGCTTTCGATCGCGGTGCGCAGATCGGAGATCGAGAGCTTCGCGCTCGCCAGCGCCACCGGATCAGGCCGGACCTCGAAGGTACGAACATAGCCGCCCAGCGCGTTCACGTCCGCGACGCCGGGCACTGTGCGCAGCGCCGGGCGGATCGTCCAGTCGAGCAGTTCGCGTTTCTGCTGGAGAGACAGCGGCCCTTCGATCGTGAACATGTAGACGTCGGACAGGGGCGTCGAGATCGGCGCGAGACCGCCGGTCACGGCAGCAGGCAGATCGCCCGTCACGCCCGCCAGCCGTTCGGCGACCTGTTGGCGCGCCCAGTAGATGTCGGTGCCGTCGGTAAAGTCGATGGTTATGTCGGCGATGGCATATTTGGCGCTCGAGCGCAGGATCGCCTGGTTGGGAATGCCGAGCATCTCCGTCTCGATCGGCGTGATGACGCGGCTCTCGACCTCCTCCGGCGTCATGCCGGGGGCTTTGAGGATCAGCTTCACCTGGGTCTGCGCGATGTTGGGATAGGCATCGACCGGCAAGTTGACAAAAGCCCAGACCCCGAGCCCGGCCGTGGCGGCGGCAAGGATCAGGACGAGCAGACGATAGGACAGCGCGGTGGCGACAAGCGAACGCAGCATCGGGAGAGCCTATTGCGCGGTGGCGAGCGCCTTGAGCGCGCTCGTACCGGAAACCACCACCTGTTCACCGGGCCTGATCCCGGAGAGCAGCACCGTGCGGCCATCACTGCCGCCGCCGCCGGTCACGGCGCGCACGGCAAAGCCGCCGCGCGCGGTCACGAACACAACCGGCTTGCCGTCGATCATGGTGACCGCCGTATCGGGCACGCTGACCGCGCCCGCCGGCGCCGGGCCGACGATGACGATGCTGGTTGCGCGCCCCGCGACAACACCGGGTCCGGCCGGAATCTCCGCCTTGAGGCCGGCCGAACGGGTCGCGGGATCGATGGCCGTTCCCACCGCGACGATCCGGCCGGTGAGGTTGGGAAGTAGCCGCACGCTCATGCCGGGGCGCACTTGCCCGATCAGCCGTTCGGGCAATTGGCCGACCACTTCATAGCGATCCGTCGCGTCGATCACATAGGGCGCGGTGGTGCCGTCCACCGGATTGCCGGTCTGGATGGAGGCGCTGGTGACGCGACCCGCGATAGGAGCCGTCAGCGTATAGGAGCCGCTGGCGCCATGACCGCCCACCATCGCCAGGATGCGCGACTTTTCCGAAACGTCGGCGCGAGCCTCGGCTGCGATGGCATTGGCTTCGTCAGCGCGCGCGCCTGCGATGATGCCTTCGCGGCTGAGCAGGGAGAGCCGCGCGGCATTGGCCTCGGCTACGCCACGCCGCGCGTTCGCGCGGCTGAGGTCCGCGCCGATCGTCAGCACGTCGCGGCTGGCGATGATCGCCAGCGGCTGGCCCCGCCGCACGCTGTCGCCCTCGACCACGAGAGTCCGCAACACGGTGCCGGGAAAGGTCGCGGCCACCGCCACCCGGGCGTTGGCGGGAGGCTCGATCATCGCGGGGATGGTGGCGAGCGCCGCATCCGCGGCTGCCGTCGCGGGCATAAGGCGGATACCCATCTGCGCGGCGCGGCGCGCATCCACCGCCAGGATCCCATCTGTCGGTTGGGCGTTGCTTGCCGGCGCGGAGTTGCCCGTCTCGACCGGCCGACTGGCGAACCACCACAGGCCTGATAGAATCAAGGCGATCGTCGCGGCGCCCGCAATGAGGGTGTATCGTCTGGACATGCGCTCGGGCTAGGGAGCGTTCCTGACCGAACCCTGACGGGATATGAGGATTGAAGATCAGGTCGCGGGAAAACGCAGCACCAGTTCACGGTCGGCCGGATCGGTCTCAAGCGTGCCGCCATGGGCCGCCATGATCCGGTCGACGATAGCGAGGCCGAGGCCGGCGCCATCCTTGCTCGCATGGTCGGCGCGGCGGTGGCGTTGCACAAGGTCGCGCAACCTTTCGAGCGCCAGCCCAGGGCCCTCGTCCCGCACGCCCAATAGCGCGTGGGGGCCGGCGAAGACCTGGATCGTGCCACCAGCCGGCGTCACGCGCGCGGCATTCTCGATCAGATTGCGCAGCGCTGCCGCAATCGCTTCGCGCCTGCCGTTCACGACCGCAGCCTGACCGCGGGTATCGAACGCGATCAGCTTGCCTTGTGCGATGATCCCCGGCGCCACGGCGCTGACGACCTCGCTCGCCACATCCGCGAGTGACACCTGTTCGGGAGCGGTCTGGGCGGCCTCCGCCGCGTCGATCTGCGCGAGCAGCATGAGTTGGTCGATCAGCCGGCGCATGGCCGCCACGTCTTCCTTGAGGCGCGCGGCGTCGTCATAGTCAAGCCGGTCGAGTTCGAGAGACAGGAGGGCGAGCGGCGTGCGCAACTCGTGCGCGACGTCGGCGGCGAACGCTTCCTGCCGCCGCGCGGCCTGATCGAGCCGCGCCAACAGATCGTTGACCGCATAGACGAAGGGTAGCGCCTCGGCGGGCATTTGCGACGCATCGATGCGGAACCCTCGTTCGTGGCCCTGTGCAGCCTCGATCCGGGCGGCGGCATCTTCCAGCGGTGCGAAGGCCTGGCGGATCACTCGGAGCACCATGATCGCGACGGGAACGAGCAGGACGACAAGCGGCAGAGCGACATGCTCAAGCATTTCCTTGATCGCGCGGATCATCGCCGCGCGTGCATCGAGATGTGTGAAGGTGACACTGTAGAAGAAGGCGACCGCCGCCAGCAGCAGAACGGTGCCCGCCACACCAATCAGGCCCAAACCGCGTTTGAGGCGCCGTGAGATGGAGCGCTGCACGGTCATGCCTTCCCGTCCTTCAGCATATAGCCGACACCCCGAACGGTATGGAGCGCGCCGGCCACGCCCGTGTCTTCGAGCTTGCGGCGCAGACGCGAAATGGCGGCTTCGACCGCATTGGGGGTCACCGGATCGTTGAAGCTGTAGAGCGCGTTCTCGATCACTTCGCGATGGACCACCGTGCCGGCTCGCCGCATCAGCAGTTCCAGAAGGTCCGCCTCGCGGCGCGAAAGGTCGATCTCGCGATCGCCAATGCTGGCAGAGCGGCTTGCCGTGTCGAAACGCAGCATGCCGACTTCGATGACGGGCTGGGTTCGAACGCCAGGCCGGCGCAGCAGGGCGCGGATGCGCGCGGCGAGCTCGTCGATCTCGAAGGGTTTGACGATATAATCGTCTGCGCCGGAATCGAGACCGGTGACGCGATCCTCCAGCGCCCCACGCGCGGTCTGGATGATGGCAGGCGGCATCTGCTGATATTTTCGGCGGCTCGCGAGCCAGTCGATCCCGTCGCCGTCGGGCAGGCCGAGGTCGAGTATGATGGCATCATAGCTCGCGCTGCCCATCGCAGCGTCGGCTTGTGCGAGATCATGGGCAACATCGCACACGAAGCCCCGGCGCTGAAGACCGTCGGCGATCAGTGCCGCCATTCGCTCATTATCTTCGACGATGAGAAGGCGCATGGGTTTAATGTAGACTTTCCACCAGGAACGAAAGGCAAGAAGGATTGAAGCTTTCTACCAGACCATCAACCGATGTTTTCAATCCCTTTCCTCGTGCGAACCGTGATGGGAATGGCGTTGCTGCGGCGCGAAGGCGGTCGGATCCACCATGACAATGGCGATGATTGCCAGAACGATCGCTGCGGCACCAAGTAGAGCCGCAAACAAGCCTGGTCCCCGAGCCTCACGCACATTCGGATAGAGGCTGTTCTTCTTGCGGCCGCTGATCATCGCGCGAACAAGGTTTTCGCCGGTGAGCAGCGACATCAACAGCACGGCGCCGACATGAAGCCCGATCAAAGCAAGCAGGCTGTAGGCGAGGGCTTCATGAAGGTCTTTGTCCATGCCGCCTGCCGCAACGCTGCTGCCGCTCCAGATGACGATTCCGGTCAATCCGATCAGCGCCACGACTGCGATCGCGCCCAGTGGATTATGACCCACGGAACGTCGAGGATGGCCAGCTAGAAGGTCGCGTGCATGGGTGGCGATTGCTGTTGGCCGAATGAAATTCACGAACCGGGCATGCTCGCCTCCGACGAAGCCCCAGATCAGACGGAACGCAAGCAAGGCAGCAGCAGACCATCCTGCGACCATATGCCACGATGCGATCGGACTATCGTCGTCGGAAGAGAGAAACGCGATCGAGATCGCTAGGACCAGCAGCCAATGGAATAGCCGTAGCGGCGTGTCCCAAACCTTGAATGTCCTTGTATATTCAGAATTTGTCATCACGTTCGCCTTTCCAGCTGGAAGGGCTACGGGTGTTCACTGACCGAATCCTGACGATGTGAGCAGCGTGGTTCAAACCACTGTTCCGAACAGCCTCCCGATGCCCGCGGTCGCAGCCAGGGCCAGCGCGCCCCAGAATGTGACCCGTAGGATTGATTTCATGGGGCGGGCGCCCCCGGCCCAGGCGCCAAGCGCGCCCAGCAGTGCGAGAAACAACAGGGTTGCCGCGACCTCGATTGCGACGAGGCTATCATGCGGAACGACGGCGACCAACATCAGGGGCATGAGGGCGCCTGTGCTGAAAGTTGCGGCGGATGTGAGCGCGGCCTGGATAGGGCGGGCGGTCACGACTTCGGAAATGCCGAGTTCGTCGCGGGCATGCGCGGCCAGCGCATCCTTTGCCATTAGTTCGTCGGCTACCTGCCGGGCCAGTTCCTCATTCAGACCGCGTTTGACATAGATGTCCGCCAGTTCCTGATGCTCGAGCACCGGTTGAACGGCGAGTTCACCTCTTTCCCGGGCGAGGTCGGCATTCTCCGTGTCCGCCTGAGAGCTGACCGAGACATATTCGCCGGCGGCCATCGACATGGCGCCTGCCACCAGCGCCGCCATCCCTGCGACCAGGATATTGGCCTTGCCCGCGCCGGAGGCTGCGACGCCGACGATGAGGCTCGCGGTCGAAACGATCCCATCATTGGCTCCCAGCACTGCCGCGCGTAGCCAGCCGATGCGTGACACCGCATGGCGTTCGGGATGGGATCTTAGTCGGCTCATGGTGTCCTTCGTAAAATGCCGTGAAAAAGTTCAACAGTCTTTCCTGACGAAACCCTGACGATGATTGGTAGCCGGCATAGCTCAGCAATCCCTACTTGAATCGGTCTACATTTGTCGCACCACGCTGAAATCGGCACTCGGTGAAGGGGCCGTCACGCTTGAATCCATAGAGATTGGAGAGACCCGGCCTAGTTCATGTGATCATGGCCTCCTGCAGGCGGCTCATGAGAGGCAGCGCCAATTCCAGATCATCCGGTTCGACGGCTGCCTCCAATATGGTTTCGACGTGCATGACGGCTATGTTCACAGCTTTGGCCTTCGCATGACCGCGGGGATCGATTTCGGAATCCGTCTTCTTGCGAAACTTCGGGGTGAAGAGACTGCAAAAATTACGTAACTCGCGATCGAATATGATCCAGCCCCCCGTTCGATACGGGTCGTCCACGTAATGCGAGTCCTGAACTAATCGCGACAGCGCGTGCGATTATGGGTGAGGATGCGGCCTATCAGGCCGCTTTGATCGCTGCGGAACGTCGCGTATGAGTGAGAGGCGCGTTAGAGGGGCTTACAAGCCGCATCAGCTTCCAGCCCAGGAAATAGCGGAACGGGAGCCGAACTGGGCAAGGATAACTTGCACTACGTCGCTCAATAACTGCGGCAATCCCCATTCGGATAACGGAAACCGAGCGTATATTGCGAGATGAAGCGATACGGCCTTCCGCTCGAACATGATCGCCGTCGCTGGACAATGGAAGCCGTGGACCGAAAGGGAGGTCCACGAAATCGTAGCCCGATCACGGGAAAGGAATTATCTTTCCCGATTGCTGACCCACATGCTTGCCGTTTTTCGCTGGCGGATGATCGAACAAGATTGGCGGCGCCTCCTCTCGCTGCTTGCTCCGTCAAAGTGAGCGGTTTCGCGCGGGCATCGTCCCCAGTCTACCGTTTCGGCGCCTTTGGGCGCTGCGCGCGGATTTCCGCCAGCAGCACGCCAAGATATTTCTCAGCTTCGGCAGCTTCGCTTTCGGGATAGGCGGCCGTCATGCGTCCGCTCCAATAGCCATAGTCGACTGTCGTCAGGCTGGAACGCCATGGTTTGCCGTCGCGATAGCCGGTGAAAGTTCCGCGATAGGCCTTGAGGCGGCGATTGGTTGGGATCGTCGCCGGTCCTTCCGACACGATGGTCGGCGCGGCAAAATGGGACATCGTAGCCTGACGCATGATCATATAGTGGTCGCGTGGCGGCATCTGGTCGATATGGACCACCGCCATCCGCACCACGATGCGATCGTCGCCGGTGCCGAGTGGCCGGTCGTAGCCGATGGCGATATACTCGCCGCCCGGATCGAATGCCCGTTCCCTGAGGCGGGTAAAGCCCTCGAATTCCTCCGGGAAGCGCAGGCCGCTGGCCACGTGGACAAGAGTTGTGCCGTCCGGCGCCAACTCAAATCCGTCGGGTACCGCGATTGCCGTGGCGTCGGCCGAAGGTGGCGCAGCGGGCGCGGTTTCAGCCAGTGACGGAGCCGCCGAGGACAGCCCCAGCAGGATGGCGGCGGCAAGGGAAACTGGAACGCGCAATGATCGGGACATCGAAGTCAAATCCTCTGGTGAGTATGTCGTAATTAGGCCGGTCTTCGCAATTACGGCAGGGGATTGTTTGGAATCAGGCGGTAAGACGCTGCGATGGACGCGAAGTCGGGATTGCACAACGTCATCGTTCGTTTGTATCCGCTTGGGCATCCTCGCCCGTGAGCACGGTCAGGGATGTGCCTGTACTCCCGCTTTCGAGGGTATCGGCCGTGACGATCAGCGTGCTTCCCGGTTTGAGCACCGACAGCAGGCCCCGTCTGAAGTCCTCGGGAAGGATTAGCCGCTCCCGGTCCTGCCGCGAGACTTCCCCCGTCTGTGCACCGCCAAATACAGGGAGGAACATCCAATGCGTCCCGTGTTCGTCGATGGAGGCGAGGTTGAAGGCCTGAAGGCCGGAGATCTTGCCGCGGATGGCGACAGGCGCCGAACCGATTTCGATGCCGTTTCGCAACACCACGGCGCGCTGGTCCGCCGCGCTGACGATTATGGAGATCGGCCCTGTGAGTGCTTTCTCTGGCTGCCAGACCGTCAAAAAGGCATTCCCGAACGACGAGCGCCGGGCCGTATCCTGCAGGATACGGGGAGCTGGGGCAAAGCGCGGAATCTCGCTTGCCTGCGTGATGATGACCGTCAGGCCAAGCTGCGTGACATCATAGAGGTGCTCGGCGAACGTCAGGGGAAACCGGATGCATCCGTGCGAGGCGGGATAGCCCGGAAGATTGCCGGCGTGCATGGCAATCCCGTCCCAGGTGAGGCGCTGCATGTAGGGCATCGGCGCGTCATTGTAGAGGTTCGATCTGTGCGCGACTTTCTTTTGGAGGATGGTGAAAACCCCGGTGGGCGTTTCGTGGCCGGCTGCGCCGGTGGAAACGGTCGAGATGCCGATCAGGACGCCGTTGCGATAGACATAGGCCCGCTGCCTGGCGAGGCTGACGATGATGACCACCGGACCATCGGGAGCCGTTTCGGGCGCCCACAGGAACTCTCCTGGCCGTAACGCTTCCACGCTCGCCGCGATCGATCCTGGATCAAGCGCCATAGCGCGGATCGGAGCGGCGGTCAGGCAGAGCGCGGCAGTCATGGTGCCGGCAAGAAGCGTTCGGCGCGAGAAGCGTGTCGATGGTGCGTGGGATGCGCCGGCCGTTGCCACGGCAGTGAGCGTCGGGGTTCGCAATATGATGTCTGGTGTTGTGATCTTATCCATCCTCTTCTGATCAGGCCATAATATCGGTCTGCTTCGCGACGGCCAGCGAATCCTTGCCGAAGAACATTTCTGTCCGTCCTGCAAATACACGGCGACACGTTCCTTGGTTGGCGGACCACTGCTGCTATGTTGCGTCGATATGACCCCGCGAACGATTCTGTTTCCAACCGATTTTAGCGGTCGCTGCGACCGAGCCCGCGACCGCGCGATACAGCTGGCGAGCGAGTGGCGCGCACATCTGGTTCTTCTCCATGTTCAGAGGGATCCCGATCCCGCAGACATGCTCGACGGACTGCAGGCTGCCGAGAGTCGCCTTCATGCCCGCTTGCGGGCGGAGGTGGCGGACCCGGATATTCCGGTCGAGACACGCCTCGCCACCGGCGCCGTCTCGCAGGCGGTGCTGGAAGCGTCAACCGCATGCGGGGCGGATCTCATCGTGACCGGCATCTCGCGCCATGACGATATCGGGGATTTCCTGATCGGCACGACCGTGGAGCGCATGATACGCCATGCTCATGCGCCGGTGCTTATCGTGAAGGAAAAGACTCAGCACCACTATCGCCGGGTCTTGGTCGCAACCGATTTCTCCGGCTGCTCGGCCCAGGCGCTTCGCACGGCCATGGCCGCATTCCCCGCTGCCGAGATCACTCTCGTTCACGCCTATCACGTGCCGCTGGAGGCACTTCGGGGCCGGGAAGGGCCGGCAGCTGCGCTGCAGGCCAGGATAGCCTATGATCTGGATGCCTTTCTGGACAGGACCGATCTGCCCGCCGACGCACGCGACAGGCTGGATATCAATGTCGACTATGGCGAGGTTTGCGAGGTTGTCCGCAATCATGTGAAGCTGAGCGAAACCGACCTGGCCGTGATCGGAACGCACGGTCGATCGGCCCTGACGGTGGCGGTGCTCGGCAGCACGGCGCGGGCGCTGCTCAGCCGTCTCGATTGCGATGTCCTGCTCGTGCGCCAGCAGCCGCAGGCGGATGCTGCCGTCTGATCCGGATCGTCATCCTTGCCTGCCTGGGCTTCGTCGCGGCGTCGATGCTCGCGACCTGGGTCTACGGCCTGTTCGCCAGTCGCGCGCAGGGGGAGCCTTCCTACGCACTGTCGATCGAACGCGGCCGGACGCCGCTCGATCAGCGTATTGGCGCCACGACGGATGCGCACCCCGGTGAGAGCGGCCTGCTTTTGCTGGACGAGAATCTCGACGCCTTCGCGGCACGTGGATTGTCGGCGCGCAAGGTCGAGCGCTCGCTCGATCTGATGTATTACATCTGGCACGACGATCTGACCGGCCGCCTTCTTCTGGCCGAGGCCCTGTCCGCGGCCGATCGCGGCGTCAGGGTGCGGATCCTGATCGACGACATCGGCACCAGCCATACATCTGATGCGATGATCGCCATGGCGCATCATCCGCATATCGAGATCCGTATCTTCAACCCGACCCGGGCGCGGCAGGGCGGCTTGCGGCGCGGCATCGAAATGATGCTGCGCGCCTTCAGCGTGACCCGGCGCATGCACAACAAGGCCTGGATCGCTGATGGCCGCGTCGCCATCCTTGGCGGGCGCAATATCGGCGACGCCTATTTCGATGCCGCGACGCAAACCAATTTCCGCGACATGGACGTGCTGGTGATGGGGCCAGCCGTCGCCCAGACGGAGAAGATCTTCGACGATTACTGGAACAGCGGCCTGGCGTTGCCGGTCGATAGGCTTTCGCCCTTGAAAGATCCTGGCGTGGCGCTGACGCGGATCGCCGCCGAATTGAGCAACGCTGCCAATGAGGCTGCCGCGCGCCCCTATCTGGAGCGCATCGCCAAACGGCTCTCGCTTCTCGATCCCGAGACCACGCGGCCCGACTGGACTCGCGCCGCCCGCGTGATCGCCGATCCGCCGCGCAAAGTGCTGGGCAAGGAGGGCAAGAACTGGCTGATGCACGACCTGCTGCCGGTCTTCGATGCGGCGCGGGAAAGGCTTGAAATCACTTCGCCCTATTTCATCCCCGGCGAGGAAGGCACGGCGGCGCTCGCCGCGATTGCGGCAAAGGGGGTTTCGGTCTCGGTCCTGACCAATTCTCTTGCGGCAACCGATGTCGCCGCGGTCCATGGCGGTTATGCGCGCTACCGTGTTCCGCTGCTCGAGGCAGGGATCAAGCTCTGGGAATTGCGGCCCGAGCATCAGGAGCGGGACTTTTCCCTGCGAGGATCGAGCCGGGCAAGCCTGCACACCAAGGCTTTCACTGCCGACGGGCATATGGGGTTCATCGGCTCGATGAACCTGGATCCTCGTTCGGCTTCCCTCAACACGGAAATGGGCGTCCTCTTCGAGTCCGAGGCCCTGGCCCGGAAGATGGCTGCCATCTGGCAGCGCGATACCGCGCCCTCCCGCAGCTATGAGGTCTGTCTGACGTCGGATGGCGACGTGGAATGGGCCGGGAGCCGGAACGGCGTGCCCGTCCGATACGACCGGGAACCGGAAGCCTCGTTCTGGCGCAGACTAACCGCACAGGCCATTGGCCTTCTGCCGCTGGAATCGCAGCTTTGACCCAAGCAGGCTTTCGGCGCCGTCTTCAATTTTGCGTGTTGCCGACGAATGGACCGTCTGCGACGGGGACCTGTTTCCTTGAGATCATGCGCTTGAGCGCGGATCGTTGTCGGAGCGCAGAAATCTGCTCCAGTCGATCTGGGCGAGCGCAGCAAGCAGGATGATCATGCCGATCTGCATCGCGATGCCCCACGGACTGGTGAGGCGCTCGGTAAAGACGTCACCCAGGCTCGATTTGCGGATCACGCCTGCTGTCGCGGCATAGATCGAATAGGAGACGAGACGCCCGACGAAAAACGCTGCTGTGAACTTCCCCAGCCTGATACCCGCAAGGCCGGCCGCTTCGAACAGTTGCGCCGAGGGAAGCGGAGAGAGAGCGAACAGTGCGAGCCCGAAAATCGCGCTTTTCGGTCGGTCCTCGACGACTTTTTTCGCTGCTTCGAGGTTGCGCTTTTGTTTCGCGGGCAAATAGTCCTTGAGAAATCGAAAGCCCCAGGCAAGCAGCAAACGTCCAAGAGCGGCCGCGAGCGCGCCAATGAACACGATCAAGGCGACAGGCAGATCGGTCGTCAGGCCATAGAGAACGATGATCGACCATGTCGGGGGACCGAACGCGGGCAACAGGTTGATACCAAGGACGATCAGGAAGAGAATCAGGCACGCGGTCATTTCGCCTTCGGCGTTATCGCATTTGCGCAGGGTCAGCGAGCCGGATGGGAGAGATGTCTTTCAGCCTGTCAATCCATGCGTCTACTTCTCGACGCGCGTCCAGATCTGCGACCGGCACCCGATGCGCCCGACGAGGCAGCCGTTCGCCTCGAGCCTGTTGCTGTCGAGTACCGTGACGCGCCCGGTGAAGGTCCGGCCGATATCGGGCACGAAAACGCGGCCGCGCCACACGCCGGGCTGCTCCTGCTCGAAATCACGAAACAGCTGTGCGCCCACCAGAGGATCCGGGCTGCCCTTGCGCGCATCGGCTTTCGCCTTGTCGTTAGCCCAGACGACGACACCGCACATCCTGTCGTCGCACGGTTGCGCGCGGATATGCACACTGTTTGCAGGGTTGCGCCAGATAGTCCCGGAAATGCTCGATGCCGGAGCATTTCCGACCGTTGCCGCCAGGATGAGCAAGACCGAAAGCGGTTTGTATCCTCCGATCATCCTGGCGTTTCCTTTGTTGTTCGGGGCAGGGCACCCTTGCCGCACTAAGTCTATAGCTTACCGATGCGGCGCAGACCCATGGCGAGGATGATGAGGAAGGTTCCTCGCAGCAGGAAGCTCAGGCCGACCGCCAATGCCAGGAAGGCAAGTCCGGTCGCGGGATCGCTGAACAGGAGGAGACCGCCCAGAACAGTGTCGAGAACGCCGAGTAGCAGGCGCCAGCCCCGGTCATGCGCAGACTGGAATGCGCCGACGATTTCGAAAACGCCGATGATGAGCAACCAGGCGCCGATCAGCGCGACGAGCGTCAAGGCCCCGGCGAAGGGATTGAAGAAAGTGATGGCGGCCGCGACGAGGCTCAGCACGCCGAGGAGGATCTCGATCCAGCGTGCGCGCCGGGAGAGCGAGGACAACCCGGCCGCGATAGCCAGTATTCCGTATATGAGGAGCGCCACGGCAAGGAAAACACCTGTCGCGAAGCCCGTCGCGATTGGGTTGAGGAGCGCAAAAACGCCGATCAGGATCACGAGCAGCCCATAAGCCAGGACCCAGCCCCAACTGGTCTCCAATGCCGGGTCGGCCATACCATAGGGGCTGGAATAGCGCCTCGATTGTGACGGCATGTGAAGGGCTCCTTCTTGGTGACTCGGAACTTTTGCTGTGAGCGTGTCGACTATTGCCAGAGTGCAACCTCAAGTCGAGCAGGAAGCGCTGATGTCGCAGGAGGCGTCGCTCAAGTGCGTGATGTGCATGAAGGCGGGTTTCAACGCACCAGTGCCACGCCCAGACGAAAACGGGTCGTATGGCGATCATAGTCGAGCAGATTCTCGCCATAGCCGATGAAGCTCTGGCCGAAGAGATAGAAGTCGGGTCCCCCACCCAATAGCCGCGAGAGCGGATAGGAAAGATCGGCGGCGAGTGCGCCTTTGCCGCTGGAGACGCTGAACCGCGTGGATGTCGTAAGGCGTAGGCCGTCATCTTTCCCGACTTCCAGGAAGAGCGAGCTATTGCCCCTGTAGCGGCGGATATCGGGATTGTCGGATTTGTCGCCGACAAGGAGGGAGAAGCGCGGAGCTACCGACAGGCGATAGCCGCCGCCCAGTGGGAAGGCGGCCATCGGCGCCACATAGAGCGTGTTGAGGCTGCGGGAATCGAGACCGGAGCGACCGTTGGATTCATGGCGAAAGCCGCCCTGTGCGCTCAGCGAGATGCCGCGTGTCAACGTAGCTGAAGGGGTCAGGTAGAAGAGTTCCGGCTGATAGTCGATGTTACGAAACGGCGAGGAATCCGCGCCAAGATCCCAGAACATGCGCTGGGTATAGGCAAAATGCAGTCCGTCGCGCCAGGAAAGTGGCAAGCCCTGGGCGCGTCTCGTTCCGAAAATCTGATATTTGAAGCTGATCTGGATGCGTGCGGCGCTGTCGGTGCTCGGACCATAGACAGCATAGATCGGTTCATAGGCCGACAGGTTGGCGAAAAAGGCGTTGCCCGCCGACCGGTCCGAGGGAGGCGGCACAGCCTTGTTTTCCAACCCCGGCGCGTTGGGAGGCCCGGATTGCGCGGAGGTGTTCGTGGCTATTTGCGCCCCTCGGTCCGCGGGCCGCAATGCCAGCGTGATCTGCCGCGTGCCCCATGCGGGAACGGAGATCGCGGCGCCTTCCAGCGACAGATTGGTCCTCCGCGCAAGCCGGTAGGTCGCGCGCGTGAAACCGCCAGGTGGAATGATCGGGTTTGGAGGCGTCGTCGCCATGCGCTCCAGCCAGACGGTGCGAGAGACGCCGCTCTGCTCCACCTGCGCTTCGATGCGGTCCGGAAGGGCCATGCCCTGCGGATCGCCGCTGTCATTGAGCAGGCGCAGATCGACCAGAACGGCGCCGGTTTCGTCCTCCTGCCCGGCATCGCTGATCAGGATTTCGACGGGCGATGCGGCATGAGCCGCGGCAGGGGTGGCAAGCGCGATGGCGGCAAGGCTTATCGCGCGCCTCATGATGGATTCTCCCCCAGCACATGCAAGGTGTGGAGCGCGATCATCCGTTCCTCGTCGGTGGGAATGACGCGCACCGCGACATGGCTGCCGGGCGTGCTGACAAGCGGGGCGCCGGCAGCGTTCGCCTGTTCGTCGAGTTCCACGCCCAGCCATGCGAGGCGTGCGCAGATACGCTGGCGCATCGCGGCGTCGTTCTCTCCGATCCCGGCGGTGAAGACGATGCCGTCCAGCCCGCCCATCGACGAGGCGAGCGCGGCCGTCTCGCGCGCGGCGCGCCAGGCGAACAGCGCCATCGCCTCTTCCGCTTCCGGCGCATCGCTGGCCGCGAGCGCCCGCATGTCGCTCGACAGGCCGGACACGCCGAGCAGGCCGGACTGCCGGTAAAGCATGTCCTCCACATCGGCCGCGCTCATGCCCATGCGGAG
>NZ_MINO01000044.1 GCF_001757355.1 Sphingobium phenoxybenzoativorans | reverse complement strand
GCGGCGGGCGTCGTCGGACACGTCCCCGGCGGCGGCGGGCGCGAACATCTGCGCCTCATCCACCACCACCAGCGCAGGATACCAATGGTCGCGCGGCGCGTCGAACAGGGCGTTGAGGAAAGCGGCGGCGCATTTCATCTGCGCATCGATCTCCAGCGATTCCAGCGACAGCACCACGGACGCGCGATGTTCCCGGATGCGCGCGCCCATCCGGGCGATCTCCCGCTCATTATAGTCGCCCGCGTCGATCACCACATGGCCGAAGGCGTCGGACAGGGTTACGAAGTCGCCCTCCGGGTCGATCACGACCTGCTGCACCAGCCGGGCGCTCTCCTCCAGCAGACGGCGGAGCAGATGCGACTTTCCCGACCCGCTATTGCCCTGCACCAACAGGCGGGTGGCCAGCAGTTCCTCAATGTCGATGGGGACGGATGCGCCTGCGCTGTCCGTTCCGATATCTATGGTTGCGGTCACCCCTTGCCTTTGGCCCAGCAGGGCGGGTGGAGGCAAGTGCGTAAGCGGAGCAATTCGATCACCAAATATCAATGTTTTGCCGCCATTAACCTTCAAACCATGTGGAAAATCGATGATATCCGGGCGGTTATGCACCGCTATGCCCTTCAGGGGCTGGCCGGTACGATGACACCTTTGATCGGTTTGATTGGCCTTGCGGTCATCAGCCTGGCGTTGTTCACGACGCTTCTGACGCGTCAGATGGACCGCAATGCCGAAGATTATATGTACCGCATGGTCTCCGGCTCTATCGAACGGGAAGTATCCGGCGCGGTCGAAGCTGTGAGCACGCCCGCGCTCTGGGACGATGCCGTCCGGGCGGTCTATGGACCGATCGACACGAAATGGGCGTCGACCAACCTCAACTATAATCATCACATCACTTATGTCGTCGATGCGTCCGGCCGCACGCTCTGGTCGAACCGCCCGGACGGCCGGCCCTCGCCCCCGCTGGAGCGGATCGCGCCGCAGGGCCTTCGCGACATCCTTCCGGCGCTGCCCAGGACAATGGCCGAGGCGGTGAAGCGCAAACATGGCGTCGCCGAGATCACCATGTATCAGGGCAAGCCGGCGCTGATGTCGGCCATGGCCTTCATCCCCTATCGCGATCCTGTTCCTTCGGGCTTTGCTCCCCGTTATTTCTTCATGGTCCGGCCGCTTGATGACGGGATCATCCCCCGGATTGCCGAAACGCACGGTCTGCCCGGATTGCGCTGGACCAACGATCAGGTCGATGATGGCATGCAGAGCCTCGCCATATTCGACCGGATGAACCGGAAAGTGGGCGCCATCGAATGGCCCCAGCCGACGCAGGGCAAAAATGCGCTGCGTCAGATCGCGCCTGTGGGCATCGTATCGGCTTTGCTGTTCCTGGCCTTTTCCGGCTGGCTGATCCGCGTGGTGTATCTGGCGCACTGCACATTGGTCGCGAAAACCGGCCTGGCGATGGATGCGGCCGATGATTCCCGCATAGCAGCCGAACAGGCGGAAGTCGCGCTGACCCAGGCCCAGGCGGCGCGCCGGGAAGCGGCCGCCAGTTCGGAGCGGGAGGTGTTGGAGCAGCGCCGGCACGAATCGCAATTGCGCGACAATGGGCGGCAGGTCGCGGAATCGCTGGAACGGTCGATGGCGTCGTTGGTCGAACAGATGCTGGCCACCGCGTCGGAACTGGAGCGCAGCGCGGACCAGACGCTCGCCGCCATCAATGCGCAGCGCGGACAGGCGGAGATCGTCATGGGCCGCTCGCGCGACACGGCGCAGGCGGCGCAGGCGATCGCAACCACCATCGATGCGCTCACCAGTTCGATTGGCGAGATCAACATGGCGACGGGCCGCATCCGCGACGCGGCGAGCGCCGCCAGCGGCCAGTCGGCCAAGGCGCGCGACGCGAACGACAATCTGATGCATCATATCGCGTCCATCAACGATGCCGCGGACCTGATCGCGGAAATCACCGGACAGACCAACCTCCTCGCGCTCAACGCCACCATAGAGGCGGCGCGCGCGGGGGAGGCGGGGCGCGGATTCGTGATCGTCGCCAATGAAGTGAAGGCGCTCGCCGGCCAGACCAGCCAGACCACGCGCGACATTCATGCGCGCGTCGCGGGCATAGAAAATGCCGCGCAATCCACCTTCGGCCTGGTGGAATCGGTCGACAGCATATTGGGCGAGCTTGGCGGGTCGATTGCTTCGGCATCAGCCGCCGTCCATCAACAGCTTGCCGCCGCAGAGGAAATCCAGCGCACGTCGCATGGCGTCGCCATCCACGCCAAACATGCGGATGAGGCGGTCGGGTCCATCTCCAAATCCTTCGGTGATGTCGCAGAGGCGGCCGCCAAGACGCGGGAGAGCGGCGCGGCGGTGCGTCAGCGCGCAGAGCAGCTTCAGGCCGAATTTTCCCGGCTGATCGGGGCATTGAAGGCGGCGTAGCAATATCGGGCGTTTCCCGCCCGGAATCGCTTGACCGGCACGCTGTTGCATTGCAGCATTGCGTCATGAGCGCTGCACCGCCGATCACGCAAAACCCGGATATCCGCTTCCTCGGCCGCCTGCTGGGGCATGTCATCCGCGCCTATGGCGGGGAGAAGCTGTACCGGCAGACGGAATATATCCGCTCCTCCTCCGTCGATCGCGCACGCGGGGTCGATGGGGCGGATCTGGTCGATACCGGGCTTGAGGCGCTCAGCCTGGACGACACGCTCGATTTCGTACGCGGCTTCATGCTGTTCTCGATGCTCGCGAACCTGGCGGAGGACAGGCAGGGCGTGGCCGCCGAACCCGGAGCGGATGTCGCGTCCGCCATCGCCACGCTCGATTCGCACGGCATCGGGCGCGATGCCGTCAAAGCCCTGCTCGACAAGGCGCTGATCGTCCCCGTGCTCACCGCCCACCCGACCGAGGTGCGGCGCAAGAGCATGATCGACCACAAGAACCGCATTTCGGACCTGATGCGCCTGAAGGATGCGGGGCTTGAGGAAACCGACAATGGCGAGAAGATCGACGAGGCGATCTGCCGCCAGATCGCGCTGCTGTGGCAGACGCGGCCGCTGCGCCGCGAGCGGCTTTATGTCCAGGACGAGATCGAGAATGTGCTCGCCTATTTCCGCGACACGTTCCTGCCTGTCCTCCCGGCGCTCTATGCCCGGTGGGAACGGGTGCTGGGCGACCGGCCGCACAGCTTCCTGCGCGTGGGAAGCTGGATCGGCGGGGACCGGGACGGCAATCCCTTCGTTCAGGCGCCCCAGCTCAAATTCGCGCTGGCCCGCGCCTGTGAGGCGGCGCTTGGCTATTATCTGGAATCGCTCCACGCCCTCGGTGCGGAACTGTCCCTATCCACCGAACTGGCCAAGGTGCCGCAGGCGGTTCTCGACCTGGCCGACCGCAGCGGCGATACCTCGCCCAGCCGTCAGGACGAACCGTATCGCCGGGCGCTTTCCGGCATCTACGCCCGGCTGTGCGCCACGCATCAAAGCCTGACGGGCAAGCTGCCGCCCCGCCCATCCTCGCTCACCGCGACCGCCTATGGCGATCCTGCGGAATTCCGCCGCGATCTCGTCACCGTGGCGCAGGGCCTGGCGTCCGAGGGCGGAGGGGCGCTGTCCACGGGCGGCGCGCTTGGCCGCCTGATCCGGGCGGTGGAGACGTTCGGCTTCCATCTCGCCACGCTGGACATGCGGCAGAACAGCGACGTGCATGAGCGCGTCGTCGCTGAACTGCTGAAGGTTGCGGGCGTCGAGGATGATTATGCCGGGCTGGACGAATATGCCCGCATCGCCCTGCTGCGGCGGGAGCTTGCGAATAACCGCCCGCTGGGTTCGCGCTTCGCCGAATATTCCGAGGAAACGGCGTCGGAACTGGCCATCGTCCATGCGGCGGCGGAGGCGCACCGCACCTATGGCCCGCAATGCATCACCCAATATGTGATCAGCAAGGCCGAGAGCGTGTCCGACATGCTGGAGGTCAATATCCTGCTGAAGGAAGCGGGCCTGTGGCGCGCGGCCAATGGCGAACCGCCCCATGCCGCGATCATGGCGGTGCCGCTGTTCGAAACCATCGGCGATCTTGAGAATGCGCCCAAGGTCATGTCCGCCTATTTCGGCCTGCCGGAGATTAGCGGGCTGGTGCGCGGGCGCGGTCATCAGGAAGTGATGATCGGCTATTCGGACAGCAACAAGGATGGCGGCTACATCACCTCGACATGGAGCTTGTTCCAGGCGTCGACGGCGCTGGCTCCTGTGTTTGAAAAGGCCGGAGCCGCGATGCAGTTGTTCCACGGCCGGGGCGGCGCGGTCGGCCGGGGCGGCGGGTCCGCCTTCGCCGCGATCCAGGCGCAGCCGCACGGCACGGTGCAGGGCCGCATCCGGGTGACGGAGCAGGGCGAGATCATCGCCGCGAAATTCGGCACGCGCGACGTCGCCATGACCAATTTGGAGGCGATGACCAGCGCCACGCTGCTGGCCAGCCTGGAGCCGGAGAAGCTGTCCGAGCGCGACGCCGCCCGCTTCGCCAATGCGATGGACAGCCTGTCGCAGACGGCGTTCACCGCCTATCGCGACCTGGTTTACGGCACGGAGGGGTTCAAGGAATTCTTCCGCGAACTGACGCCCATTCAGGAGATCGCCGGCCTCAAGATCGGATCGCGCCCCGCCAGCCGGACCAAGAGCACCCGGATCGAGGATCTGCGCGCCATTCCCTGGGTGTTCAGTTGGGCGCAGGCCCGCGTGATGCTGCCGGGCTGGTATGGCGTCGGCCATGCGCTCGCGGGTTTCGAGGACAAGGCGCTGCTGACCGACATGGCGCAGGTCTGGCCCTTCCTGAAATCCGCGCTCGCCAATCTGGAAATGGTGCTGGCGAAGTCCGACCTTGGCATCGCCGCGCGCTATCTGCCGCTGGTGGAGGATCAGGCGAAGGCGGAGGAGCTTTTCGGCCGCATCCGCGAGGGCTGGGGCATGGCGCATGATGGCCTGCTCACCGCGACCGGCCAATCTCGCCTGCTGGAAAAGAATCCGGCGCTGGAAACCTCCATCCGTCTGCGCCTGCCCTATATCGAGCCGCTGAACCTGCTGCAGATCGAATTGCTGAAGCGCCATCGCGGCGGCGAGGACGATCCGCGCATCAAGGAAGGCATAGAGCTGTCGATCAACGCCATCGCCACGGCGCTGCGCAACAGCGGCTGAGGGATTGGCACACTAAGGATATTCCAAATCTCCGTTCGCTTGTAGTCCGAAATACAGGCTGATCTCTAGCAGGTCGCCAGCCTGCGCTCCGTCTTTTGGTCGTCCAGCACGGCAATCCCCAGCATTGCGAGGCCGCCCAGCGCCAGCGCGCAACCGACCCAGCCGGTCGATGTCCAGCCATAGCCGGCCGCGATCGCCATGCCGCCCAGCCACGGCCCCACCGCATTGGCCACGTTGAACGCGCTGTGGTGAAGCGCGGCGGCGAGCGTCTGCGCATCGCCCGCCACATCCATCAGCCGGGTCTGCAGCACGACGCCGAGACCACCGCCGAGGCCGATCAGGAATATATCCACCGACAGCGCCCAGATATTGCCCGCGGCGAACGGGAACAGCGCCAGGGAAAAGGCGCTCCACAGCAGCACGCCCGCGGCCGTCGGCATCAGCGCGTGGTCCGCCGCCCAGGCCGCGCCCAGATTGCCCACTGTCATGCCGATCCCGAAAATGCCCAGGATCACGGGAAGCAGGTCGCCCGATACGCCGGTCACTTCCAGCATCGTGGACGCGACATAGGTATAGACCGCGAACAATCCGCCGAAGCCGATTGCGCCGGTGCCCAGCGTCAACCAGACCTGCCGCCGCCTGAGCGCGCCCAGTTCGCGCAGGGGACTTGCCCCCTCCGGCACTGGATCGCGCGGCGCGAACGCCCAGACCAGCAGCGCGGTCAGCAGGGCCAGCGCCGCCACGATGCCGAATCCCCAGCGCCAGCCGATCGCCTGCCCCAGCCAGTTGGCGACGGGCACGCCGATCACCGTGGCGATGGTCAGCCCCGCCATGACGCGCGCCATCGCCTGCGCCCGGCGATTGGCGGGGACAAGGCTGGCCGCGACCAGCGCGGCCACGCCGAAATAGGCCCCGTGGGGCAGACCGCTGAGGAAGCGGAACAGCAGCATCCAGTGATAGGTCGGCGACAGCGCGCTCAGCGCATTGCCGAGCGCAAACATCGTCATCAGGCCGATCAGCAGCGTACGGCGCGGCAACCGGGCCGCCAGCACTGCGACAATCGGCGCGCCGACGACAACGCCCAACGCATAGGCGCTGATGACATGGCCGGCGGTGGGAGCATCAATGGAAAGTCCCGCCGAAAAATAGGGAAGCAGGCTCATCGCCGCAAATTCGGTGGTGCCGATCGCGAAGCCGCCCATGGCGAGCGCGAACAGGACCAGCGCGGGATGAACGGCGGGCTTGATATCGGTCATGTCATTCCATGCTGCGCTGCAAACAAGCTGCGCAGATAGGTGCGCGGGCCGCCCGCCTCAAGCGTCTGCCGCGCGAAAGCCGGTTGTTATTCCTGCATCCGCGGTATCGCGCCGCGCAAGCCGGGCTGGCCGAAGCTTATTTGCCCTCGGCGGCCAGCGCATCCATGATCTGGCGGATGGGGGAAAGGTCATATCCCGCCCCCGCCGCCTTTGCCGCCAGTGCGTCGGGATCGCCGCCCGCGCGGGCCTGGGTCAGCGCCCACAATAACGTGCTGCGCGTGCCCGAACGGCAATAGGCGAGCACCTTGCCATCGCCCGCCTTCGCCAGCGCTTCCGCCATGCCGTCCAGTTGCCAGGGGGAAAAACCGGCATGGGTCACCGGCACCTCCGCATAGTCCAGGCCCGCCGCGCGCGCCGCCGCCTCTATGTCGGCCGCCGGGGTCTGGCCCGCTTCCTCGCCTTCCGGCCGGTTATTGATCACCATCACCGCGCCCAACGCCTTCGCCTCGGCCACATCCTCGACCGTGATCTGGGGAGAGACGAAGAAAGTGTCGGTAACCTGACGGAACATGATGTCATCCTTGGCAAGAAAAAGGAAAGCCCAGGCGATGTGTGATCGCCTGGGCTGTCTAACCTGTTGCTCATATTCCGGCAACGGCGTCCCCGTGGAGGACGCCGCAGCACGAACGCCTACATCTTGTAGGACAGGCGAAGATACCCGAACTGGCCAGGCACGTCGTAAGTCGTAGAATCGAAGTTGGCGCCCGTGCACGAGAAGCATGGCGGCGGCCCCTGGTTGAAAACATTGTTCACGCCGATGGTCAGCGAAGTCTTGCGGTCAAGCCATCCGGGCGTGAAGATCAACTGAACATCGCCATAGAAGCGGCTGGCCAGCCGTTCGCCATCGAAATCGCCCGTCTCGTCGACGGCGGAGATATAGCGTCCGGTGAAAGAAGCCGTGATGCTTTCCATCGACCAGTCGATGACCGCATTGCCCTTGAATTTGGGATAGGACTGATCGGGGAAACCCCGGGTCGTCCCGCGATAGTCCGTCGTCGCGAAGCCGGTCGCGCTTGGGAACGTCTCGGTATATTTCAACAAGAAGTTGCCGTTGACCGACAGGCCGAAGCTGCCGACTGAGGTTTCCCGTGTCCGGTAATTGAAGGCCACGTCGATGCCGCGGGTCTTGATGCTGCCGATATTCTGCAAGACGCCGTTGATACGCGAAATCAGGCCGCTCTGGGTGCGGATAACCGACGCGCAACTCAGAGCATCGGCAAGCAGCGCGCAGCGGGAAAGCGTGGCCTGCGGCGCAATGTTGGCGATCGCGTTGCTCACGGTGATGTCGTAATAATTTACTTCCAGATTGAGTTGGCTGGCAAAACCGGATTCCCGTGCCCAACTCGGGCTATACACGCCGCCGAATAAATAGGTCTTTGACGTTTCGGGTTTGAGGTCGGGGTTGCCGCCCGTCAGGACACCAAGCTGGCCACCCGTCGGTTCGTTATAACTGCCGTTTGCGGGCACACCGTTCGCTACGCAGTTTGCGCGTACGGTCGCATCTGTGGCGAACGGCGATCCCGGTACGTTGGTGCAGGGGTCGTTGATCGGGGCATCGCTGCGGGAGGCGGCTCCGAACAGTTCGCCGATGCTGGGAGCGCGGAACCCTTCCGCATAGGAACCGCGCAGCAGCAGGTCCTCAAACGGTTTCCACAGCACGCTGCCTGTGAGCGAGGTGTTGCTGCCCGAGGTCGAGTAGTTCGAGTGTCGGACCGCGCCGTCCAGATCGAGCGAGTGGAAGAAGGGCGTGTCCTTCAGCAGCGGAACGCGGACTTCGGCATAGACTTCGTCCGAATTATACTTGCCTCGGGCGGGCTGCGCGGGGATGTCCGCGCCCAGACCGGCGACGATCACAGGATCAGGATCAAATGTGCCGCGCTGGTAGCGATGTTCGTAACCGATGGCGACGCCGACAGGGCCGGCGGGAAGATCGAACAGGTCGCCGCTCAGATTGACAGTGTAGTCCTGAAGCGACTGGCTGCTCTTGTCCTTTTCGTCGAAGCCGACAAAGGCCAGCATTTCGGGCGTGACCGATCCTGCGCCGCCGAAGATGTTGAAGGGCACGCACGGCGCGACGCAATCCGCGACAGGGCCGAGGGCCTGCTGCAACCGGGCCGCGTTTATGTTGCCGGTGAAGAGTTGATGGGCGTCGTTAAAGCCGATGACGGCCGTCGTATCCCAATACCATTTATGGTCGCCGATATCGAACGACCCATCAAAGCCGGCGGTCACCGATAGCGTATCCACCCGCTGCGTATAAGTTCGTTGGCCAGCCTCGATCAGGCGGCGCCGCACGCTCAGATAGGTGGGGTCCGAACCATCCGCGCCCGACGAGAGCGTGAAACCAAACGGATTGTAGGGGTTGGTCGCGTCGATCGAAATCGTGTCGAGCAGGTTGCCGTTGCCCGCATCCGGTCCGATGAACAGCGGCAGGAAGGCCGCTTGATTCTGTGAATTGCGTCGGTTGTAAACCGCTTTCACCCGGAAATTGACGCTGTCGCTCAGTTCTTGTTTGGCACTGATGAACATGCCGTAGCGTTCGGATGGCGTCAGGAAGTAATTATAGGGTGCGAAATTGAAGCGATCCTCTGTTGTCAACGACTTGAAATCGCTTGTCGCGCCGAACGGGTCGGCTGGGTTGTAGCGGGGGGCCGCGCCTGTCAGGACGGGCGACTTGACGGTCAGGACATCGCCTTCGCCATCACCGTTCACATCCGCGCCGAGATCGATAAATCCGTTCAGCGTTGCGCTGGAGCATCCGCCGCCGCCATTGCTGCAGCTTGTCTGGCCCGGGTTGGGGAAGGCGGAAAGAGCGCGGTCGCGTGTACGTACTGCATTTTGTTTCACGTAACTGCCACCGATGACAACGCTCGTCGTCGGGCCGCCAAAGCCATAGCTGAGCTGATAATCCTGTGTGTGCCCGTCACCCGCGCGGAATGTGCCGAACTGTGCGGACGCCTGCAGGCCCTTCTGGCTGGACTTGGTGATGATGTTGACGACGCCGGCGAGCGCGTCGGAGCCGTAAAGCGGCGACTGGCCGGACTGCAGCACCTCGATGCGCTCTATCATGTTCGCCGGGATCGTATTCAGGTCGACCGTCGACGGAATGCCGCTCGCCGAGGAGCCGTTGACGTAGCGTACGCCATCGACCAGCACGAGCGTCCGCTTCGCGCCCAGATAACGCAGCTCGATTTCCGCCGAACCCGCGCCGACGCCGCCGCCATCGGGCGGGTTGCCGATATTGCCGCTGTTGTTGACCTTGCTGTTCAGGCCGCCGCTGGCGCTGGGCAGCCGTTGCAGCACGTCGGCGACGGCGGAAAGCCCGGTGCGCTGCAGCGCGCTCTGGTCTACGGTCACGACTGGCGAGCTTTGGCTCAGCGGATCCTGCCGGATGCGCGATCCGGTGACGATGATGGCCTCCGATTCATCGGCTGCAGCGGTTTGCGCATTAGCGGCATTTTCCGCAAAGATGAGCGTGGACAGAACTACGCCGCCAAGAAGCAATGATTTCAATGACATAATGACCTCCCAGAGCCTATTATGTCTGGATTGTTACGCCTTTGTAGCGGGCGTACAATTGGTTAATGGGCCGAACTGGCCTCAAGTTATCGCAATTGCGGGCACCTGTTGCTGCGGTGCAACAACATGCCGCTACGGCCTGGGGCATTTGGTCCGGCTTGAATGTGCGCGCGGCTCGGCGCAATAGGCGCGGATGTCCGTCCTTCCTTCCACCGCCCGGCCACGGGCCATGTCCGCCTGGCTTCTCGCCGTGGCCGCGCTGGTATTCGCCATGCTGGTTGTCGGCGGCGTTACGCGCCTCACGGAATCCGGCCTGTCGATCACCGAATGGAAACCGGTGACGGGCGCGATCCCGCCGCTGACGCATGAACAGTGGCTCGACGCCTTCCACAAATATCAGCAGATCCCGGAATATAAGGAGATCAACCGGGGCATGAGCCTGTCGGCGTTCCAGTTCATCTTCTTCTGGGAATGGGCGCACCGGCTGTTGGGGCGGATCATAGGCCTTGCCTTCGCGCTGCCGCTGGCATGGTTCGCATGGCGGCGCGCCATTCCGAAGGGATATGGCGGGCGGCTGGTCGCTCTCCTTATGTTGGGCGGATTGCAGGGTGTGATCGGCTGGTGGATGGTGGCGTCCGGCCTCGTCAACCGGACCGATGTCAGCCATTACCGGCTGGCAGTTCATCTGCTGACGGCGCTGTTCATCATTGCCGGGCTTGTGTGGACCGCCCTGGACTTGCGCGCCCTGGCCGCCAACCCTGCGTCGCGCCCCGCGCGCCTTACCGGCTTTTCGCTGGCCGTTGCGCTGATCCTGACAGCGCAATTGCTGTTCGGCGCTTTCACGGCGGGTCTTGATGCGGGCTATGTCTCCAACACCTGGCCGCTGATGAACGACCATTTCGTGCCGGAGGGCGTGACATGGGCCGGTTCGCTCTGGGCCACAGTCAGCAGTGATCCCTATCTGGTCCATTTCATTCATCGCTGGTGGGCGTGGGTAGCGGCGGTCGCGCTGATCCTGCTGGCGCGCCGGGCGAAGCGAATGGGCGGGCGCGGGCCGTCCATCGCCGTAAACGCCGCGCTGGGCACGCAAATCCTGCTTGGCATCGCGACGGTCATCAGCGGCATTTCGCTGCCGCTGGCGGCGCTGCATCAGGCGGTGGGCGCGCTGGTGGTGATCAGCGCCACCTGGGCCATGCACAGGATTGGCGCGCGGGAAGCCTAAACCGGCCGTTCCGCAGGCCGGGGGGCGAGTCCGGCGGTCAATATCCCGACCATTTTCTCCGCGATCTGGTTGGGCGTCTCCGGTCCGGCCGGATCATGCCAGCGGGCCGGCCAGTTCAGCGCCCCCGCCAGCGTGAAGGCGATCAGCTTCACATCGCCCGGCGCGATGGATCCATCGGCCATCCCCTCCTCGATCAGGGCGCGCATCGCGCCATCGATGCGGCGCTTCAACATCCTAAAGCGCTCGGCATTTTTGGGCACCAGGCATTCGTCGCCGGTCCGCACCACGCACCGCCCGAAATCGTCCATATTCACCTTGGCGTAGAGGAACAGGAAGGCGCGCAGCCGCTCCAGCCCCGTGCCCGGCGTTTCCCGGACCCGTTCCGCCGCCTCCGCCAGTTCGCCCAGGCCGCGCGTTACGCATTCCAGCAGGACCTGATCCTTGTTGCCCAGATAATAATAGATGGTCGGCTTGCTGATGTGCAGGCTGGCGGCGACATCATCCAGGGATGTGGCGTGGAAGCCGCGCGCGTTGAACATCCGCACTGCCGCGCGCAGCACCGCCTCCCTTTTCTGGCCGCGATCATGCGCACGTTCCGCCTTGCTGCGAAAGGGGGAGGCGCGTTCATATGCGGCGGTGGCGACGGTCGGACTGGTCATCGCCCTACATTGACATTCTACCGATCAATATGCAATCTACTCGTCAGTAGATATTGGCTGCACGAGTCCCGCCGCCAGGTCAGGAGATCATCATGTCCACCGCTTCCCCCGCCGCAGATCCCGTCGTCATCGTCAGCTATGCCCGTACGCCGATGGGCGGCTTTCAGGGCGCGCTTGCGGGGGTGAAGGCGACGGACCTGGGCGCGGTGGCGGTCAAGGCGGCTGTGGAGCGGGCGGGCATATCGCCCGACGCCATCGACCGTATCTATATGGGCTGCGTGCTGCCCGCCGGGCTTGGCCAGGCGCCCGCGCGTCAGGTTGCGCTGGGCGCTGGCCTGCCGCAGTCGGTTGAGGCGACCACTGTCAACAAGATGTGCGGATCGGGCATGCAGGCGGCGATCATGGCGCAGGAGGCGTTGCTGGCGGGTACGGCGGATGTCGTGATCGCCGGCGGCATGGAAAGCATGACCAACGCCCCCTATGCGCTGCCCAAGCATCGCTCCGGCGCGCGGATCGGCCATGACCGGATCATCGACACGATGATGATGGACGGGTTGGAGGACGCCTATGAGCCGGGCAAGGCGATGGGCGTGTTCGCGGAGGACACTGCCCGCGACTATCAATTCACGCGGGAGATGCAGGACGCCTATGCCATCCGCTCGCTGGAGCGCGCCAATGCGGCCATTGCCAGCGGCGCGTTTGCCAAGGAAGTGACGCCGGTCACTGTGCCGGGGCGCGGCGGCGACACCGTGATCGATACCGACGAACAGCCGGGCAAGGCGAAGCCGGAGAAAATTCCCGCGCTCAAGCCCGCCTTCGTGAAGGACGGCACGATCACCGCCGCCAACGCCTCGTCCATCTCCGATGGCGCGGCTGCGCTGCTGATGACGCGGGAAAGCGTGGCGAGGAAGCACGGCCTGCCGGTCGTGGCGCGCGTCGTGGCGACCGCCGCGCATGCCCACGCCCCTGCACTGTTCACCACCGCGCCAGTCCCCGCCATCCGCAAGGTGCTGGACAAGGCGGGGTGGGACGTGGCGGATGTCGATCTGTTTGAGGTCAATGAGGCGTTCGCCGTCGTCGCGATGATCGCGGCCAAGGACCTCGCCATTCCCGATGACAGGATCAATGTGCATGGCGGCGCGACCGCGCTGGGCCACCCCATCGGCGCGTCCGGCGCGCGGATCATCGCGACCTTGCTGGCGGCGCTGGAGCATCGCGGGGGCAGGAAGGGCGTGGCCAGCCTGTGCATTGGCGGCGGAGAGGCGACGGCTGTCGCGCTCGAACTGGCCTGATCGAACAAAGGGAGGATGATATGGAATTGAAGGGTTTGGCCGCCATCGTGACTGGCGGCGCTTCGGGCCTTGGCGGCGCGACGGCGAAGCTGCTGGCCGAAGGCGGCGCGAAGGTTGCGATCTTCGACCTCAACGAAGAAGCGGGCGAAGCGCACGCCAGGGCGATCGGCGGGATATTCGTCAAGGCGAACGTCTCTGACGAGGCGAGCGTCACCGCTGCGCTGGACGCGGCGGAGGCGCTGCATGGCGTGGCGCGCATCCTCGTCAACTGCGCGGGCGTCGCCCCGGCGATCAAGACCGTCGGCAAGGAGAATGCGCCGCATCCGATGGACCAGTATCGCCGGGCGATAGAGATCAACCTGATCGGCACTTTCCTGATGATTTCGCGCTTTGCTGCGCGTCTGGCCGCTGCCGATGCGATAGGCGAGGAGCGGGGCGTCATCGTCAACACCGCCAGCGTCGCCGCCTATGACGGGCAGATCGGGCAGGCCGCCTATGCCTCGTCAAAGGGCGGCGTGGTCGGCATGACCCTGCCCGTCGCGCGCGATCTGGCGCAGCACAAGATCCGCGTCATGACCATTGCGCCGGGCATTTTCCTCACCCCCATGCTGATGGGTCTGCCGCAGGCGGCGCAGGACAGTCTGGGCACGCAGGTTCCGCATCCCAGCCGCCTGGGCAGGCCGGAAGAATATGCAAAACTAGTAGAAAGCATCATCGCCAATCCGATGCTGAATGGTGAAACGATCCGACTGGACGGGGCGATTCGCATGGCCCCCAGATAGGGAAGATCGTTATGGTCGGAGTGGGTGCTGAACGAACGGCTGAGATAGCGGCCAGCGTAGAGCGTTTTGTGCGGGATGTAGTGATCCCGCTAGAACAGGGCGCGCCGCGCAGCAGCCACGGCCCCAGCGACGATTTCGTGCAGGCGCTGCGCGTCAAGGCGCGTGAAGCTGGCGTCCTCACCCCGCATATTTTGCCTGACGGGTCGCATCTGTCGCAGCGCGAGACCGCCAAGGTCCTCATCAAGTCCGGCCTGTCGCCGCTGGGACCATTGGCGTGCAACACCATGGCCCCGGACGAGGGCAATATGTACCTGTTGGGCAAGGTCGGGTCGCCGGAGCTCAAGGATCGTTTTCTGAAGAAGATGGTAGCGGGCGAGGCACGCTCCGCCTTCTTCATGACCGAGCCGGCGGCGGAGGGCGGCGCTGGTTCCGATCCGTCGATGATGCAGACGACTTGCGTCCAGGACGGCAATCACTGGGTGATCAACGGGCGCAAGGCGTTCATCACCGGCGCGGACGGCGCGAAGGTCGGCATCGTCATGGCGAAGTCGGCGGATGGCGCCTGCATGTTCCTGGTCGACCTGCCCGATCCCGCGATCCGCATCGACCGGGTGCTCGACACCATCGACAGCTCCATGCCCGGCGGCCATTCCGTCATCACCATCGACAATCTGCGCGTGCCCGCCGATCAGATGCTGGGCCAGAGCGGCGAGGGTTTCCAATATGCGCAGGTCCGCCTGTCGCCCGCGCGCCTGTCGCATTGCATGCGCTGGCTGGGCGCGTGCATCCGCGCGAACGAGATCGCCACCGCCTATGCCTGCAAGCGGCAGGCGTTCGGCAAGCTGCTCGTCGATCATGAGGGCGTCGGCTTCATGCTGGCGGAGAATCTGATCGACATTCAGCAAAGCGAACTGATGATCGACTGGTGCGCAAGCGTATTGGACAGCGGATCGCTGGGCACGGCGGAAAGCTCGATGGCGAAGGTCGCCGTATCGGAGGCGCTGATGCGCATCGCCGACCGCTGCGTGCAGATCATGGGCGGCACCGGCGTTTCGGGCGACACCATCGTCGAGCAGGTGTTCCGGGAGATCCGCGCCTTCCGCATCTATGACGGCCCGACCGAAGTGCATAAATGGAGCCTCGCCAAGAAGGTGAAGCGTGACTTCCTGAAGGCCAATCCGGCGTGAGCGGAACCGCCGACGCGAATGTGGGAACCACGCCCGTCCGCGAAGGCTATGCCTTTGACGAGGCGGCGCTGGCGGCGTGGATGGCGGCCAATGTGGCGGGCTATGCCGGTCCGCTGACCGTCGAGCAGTTCAAGGGCGGCCAGTCCAACCCGACCTACAAGTTGGTGACGCCGGGCAAATCCTATGTCCTGCGCCGCAAGCCGCCGGGCCAGTTGCTGAAGGGTGCACACGCCGTCGAGCGCGAGGCGAAGGTGCTGACGGGTCTTGCGAAGGCGGATTTCCCCGTCGCCCATGTCCACGGCCTGTGCACCGACGACAGCGTCATCGGCACCTGGTTCTATGTCATGGACATGGTGGAGGGCCGCATCTTCTGGGACGCCACGGTGCCGGGCGTTTCCAATGCCGAGCGGGCGGCCATCTTCGACGCGATGAACGCGACGATGGCCGAGCTTCACATGGTTGATTACGAAGCCGTCGGTCTTGGCGATTATGGCCGCCCCGGCAATTATTTCGAGCGGCAGATCGGCCGCTGGTCGAAGCAGTATCTGGAGGATGCCGACGCCGGGCGCGACCCCAATATGGACCGGCTGATCGCATGGCTGCCGGAAAATATCCCGGCCGATGACGATGCGACCAGCGTCACCCATGGCGATTTCCGCATCGACAATATGATCTTCCATCCCACCGAGCCGAAGGTGCTTGCCGTGCTCGACTGGGAATTGTCGACGCTGGGCCATCCGGGCGCGGATTTCGCCTATAATGCGATGATGTACCGCATGCCGCCGCATATTGTGGCCGGCCTTGCGGGGGCCGATATCGCGGCGCTCGGCATTCCCGGTGAGGAGGAATATCTCGCAGCCTATTGCGCGCGCACTGGCCGTACTTCCATGCCGGGTTACGACTTCTACATGGCGTTCAACTTCTTCCGCATCGCCGCCATCTTCCACGGCATAAAGGGCCGCGTCATCCGTGGCACAGCCTCCTCCGCCCAAGCGCAGGAGCGGGTGAAGGTGCTTCCCGAACTGATGGAACTGGCCTGGAAACAGGCGGAGCGGGCAGGGGCCTGACCGGCTGTTCCCCGCTGGGCGGAATATCTTTGGACAGCAAGGATTAGCCATATATCCAGCGTGCTCCTGCGAAAGCAGGAGCCCAGTCCCGCCGTTTGAACTGGACTCCTGCTTTCGCAGGAGCACTGCTCGGTCTGAACTGAACAAAGTCTGGTTCTGTTTGAATGGAAAAGACCTTAAAGCTTGGTCTGACGCTATTCCGCGTCATACCAGCAAAGATTTCCCCATGCCTTCCGCAACCGGTCAGCCTGCCTCCAACCCACTCGTCCCCGTGGGCGCTCTGTTCCTGTCCATGGTGTCGCTGACCGGCGGCGCATCGCTCGCGAAATTACTGTTCCCGCTCGTGGGGGCGGAGGGGACGACGGCGCTGCGCCTCTCTCTGGGGGCAGTGATCCTCGCCGTCCTGCTGCGGGTGTGGCGGGTGCGGTTGACGGCGCGCAACTGGCGGCCGGTGCTTGTCTATGGCGTCGCCATGGGGCTGATGAACCTCTGCTTCTATTCCTCGCTAAAGACCATTCCTCTGGGCATCGCCATCGCGATAGAATTTACCGGGCCGCTCGCCGTCGCCATCCTGTCCTCCCGCCGCCGCATAGATTTTCTCTGGATCGTGCTGGCGGTTGCGGGCCTCGCTCTGCTGCTGCCGCTTCGCAAGACATCGACGGCAATCGATCCGCACGGCGCGTTCCTGGCGCTCGCCGCTGGCGTCGGCTGGGCGATCTACATCGTCGCTGGCAAGCGGGCGGCGGCGGAACATGGCGTGCAGGCGGCGGCGCTTGGCACCATCGTCGGCGCGGTGGTGGTCATGCCCATCGGCATCGCCCATGCGGGGATAGACGCATTCGCCCGGCCCGCCATCTGGGGACCTGCGCTGGGCGTGGCGATCCTGTCGAGCGCTTTGCCCTATTCGCTGGAGATGTTCTCGCTCAGCCGCCTGCGCGCGCAATTGTTCGGCATCCTGGTCAGCGCCGAACCCGCCGTCGGTGCGCTGATGGGGCTGTTGCTGATCGGTGAGAGGCTGTCGCTGATGCAATGGGTCGCGATCTGCACCATCATCCTGGCGTCCGCCGGTGTGACGATGACCGCCCGGCGCGACGCGCGGGCAACCCCGGATCAACTGGATAAGGCAGCCGCCGCCTGACCGGGCGTCAGCGGAACACCCATTGCCGGTTCAGCACGAACACGATGGCGGGCGTGACGAAGAACATGGCGGGGATCGGCGACCATGTGGGCCATCCCGCCACCGTCACGCACAGCCACACCCAGACCGCGTTCAGCCCCAGGCTGACCAGCGACACCGTGACAAAGCGGAAACCCCGCGCGGCGGGCCGGTCGCGGCCGCCATGCCCGCGAAAGGTGAACTGCCCATGCAGCAGATAACCGACGCAAACCGCCACCAGATAGCCGCACAGATTGGCCGTCTGCACATGGAAGTCGGCATGGGTCGCCAATATCCAGTATATTACCGCCTGCACCGCCGTCACGGCCACGCCGGTTACGCCATACCGCACAATCTGCCAGAACAGCGCCCGGTGCCGGGCGGAGGGTGCCCGCAGGCCGTCCATGATTTTCATTTGTTCCCGTTGCGCTTTGCCACGGCTGGTCTAATCCGCGCAGATGACATTGGAAAGCGGCAAGAAGATGTTGGCAACGCTCCGCGCGCGCATCGCGCCTGCCGTGGCGGATCTGGCTGACTGGGTTCGCGACAATTGGAAATGGACGACCTTCGCGCTGTGGGTCGGGCTGGTTGTCTATTTCCTGAAGATACGTTGGCCCTCGATCGAATGGTTCGCACTGGGCGATACGGACGATAATATCCGCTATGTGCAGGTGAAGGACTGGCTGGCGGGACAGGGCTGGTTCGACCTGCGCCAATACCGGCTGGACCCGCCGGGCGGCGCGAACATTCACTGGTCCCGTATCGTCGACCTGCCGATCGCCGGGCTGATGCTGTTTTTCCGGCCTTTCGTCGGCACGGGCATGGCCGACCGGCTGGCCTGCGCCATCGCGCCCTTGCTTCCGCTCCTGCTGCTGATGCTCAGCCTTGGCTTCATCGCCCGGCGGCTCGCGCCCGGCAACGCCTGGATCATCGCCGCTCTCGCCCCGCTGGCGGCGCAGATGGGGCTGGGCATGTTCATGCCCCTGCGCATCGATCATCATGGCTGGCAACTCGCCCTGACCGTGACGATGATCGCCGGGCTGCTCGATCCGCAACGGCGGCGCGGCGGGGTGATTGCTGGGGTCGCCAGCGCGCTTTCCATCGCGATCGGCATGGAGATGATCGTCTATCTCGCGGCGGCAGGGGCGCTGATTGCCCTGCGCTGGGTGTTTGACGAGGGCGCGGCGGAGCGGATGCGCCCCTATGCGCTCAGCCTGGGCGGCGGCAGCGCCTTCTGCTTTCTGGTCTTTGCCAGCTATGCGAACCGGCAACCGATGTGCGACGCCCTGTCGCCCATCTGGGTCGGGATTCTGGGCATGGCGGCCGGTGGCATGCTGCTGCTGACGCTTCTGCCCCTGCGTTCCTGGCCCGCGCGGCTGGGCGCTGGCGTCGTGGTCGGTGGCGCGGTGGCATTGTTTGCCTGGCTCAACTGGCCGCAATGCCTGACCGGAGCCTACCAACTCTCCCCGGAACTGGAGAAGCTCTGGCTCGCCAACATCCGCGAGGCAAAGCCGATCACTGCGCAGGCGCGCAACGTCGCCGTGCCGCTGCTCGCGCTGCCGCTGATCGCCATTGCCGCCTCCGCCTTTGGCTGCTGGTCCGCCCGGCGGGACAGGGAGAGGCTGTGGGCCTGGGCAGCGATATCCATCATGACCCTGGTCGCTTTCGGCCTGCTGTTCTGGCAGTTGCGCGCCGGCCCCGCCGCGCAGCTCCTCGCCATCCCGGCGGTGGCATGGGCCGCCTATGTGGCGCTGATGGCCATCCGGGAGGGCAAGCGGTTCGCAAGAGCCGCAGGGATCGCCGCCGCCGTCCTGGTGGCCGCAGTGCTGCTCGCCTATCCGCTCTATCCGCGCGCCAACATGCTGATCGCGGACATCATGGAGGAGAAAGTCGCCGGGACCCGGCCGATGGTGAAGCTGCGGCGGGAGGCGATCAGGAAAGCGAATGGCCGTTGCCGCACCCTGCCTGCGCTGGAGGTGCTGGACCAGCTTCCCCCGGCGGTGATCTTCACGATGGTCGATCTGGGGCCGCGCCTGCTGGCGACGACGCATCACAGCGCCCTTGCCGGTCCCTATCACCGCAACGCCGCGGCCATACTCGACATCCATCACGCCTTTGACGGATCGCCGGACGCCTTCCGCCCGATCGCGCAGCGGCATAATGCCGCCTATCTGCTGATCTGCCCCCATTTCCCGGAGGGTACGGTCTATCAGGCGCGCAGCCCCAACGGCCTCTATGCCCAGCTCATGCGGGGCAAGGTCCCGTCATGGCTGTCTCCGGTGCATTTGCGCACCGGCCTGACGCTGCCCTATACCCTGTACCGGATCGATTATTCAGCGCCGGGCGGCGAAAAAGCCGCGCAATAGTCCGGCAGACTCCTCCGCGCCGATATCGCCATAATGTTCGGGCCGGTGCAGGCATTCCGGCTGGGCGAAGATGCGGGAACCATGTTCGACCGCCCCGCCCTTCGGGTCCGCCGCGCCATAATAGAGCCGCTCTATCCGCGCGTGGGAAATCGCCCCCGCGCACATCGGGCATGGCTCCAGCGTCACCCACAGGTCGCAACCGGTCAGCCGGAAATCGCCCAGCGCAGCGGCGGCGGCGCGAATCGCCACCATCTCCGCATGGGCGGTGGGGTCATTGTCGCGCCGGTTGCGATTCTCGCCTTCGCCGATGATTCGCCCATCCTTCACCACGACCGCGCCGATCGGCACCTCTCCGGCCGCCTCCGCCGCGCGGGCGAGGTCCAGCGCGCGGCGCATGGGATCGGGCAGGGGAAAGGCGGGCATGGCCCAACGCCTTACCCGCGCAAGCGCCCCCGCGACAAGCGGGCCGCTATTCCGGCTTTTCGACGTCGACCGTGGGCACTTTCACCGTCTCGTCCTTGGTGCCGACCTTCACCTTGACCACATCGGCCTTATATTCGGGCAAAGTGCCCGGCTGGACGGCGATTTTGGGTGTCGTGGCTGTCTGCGTCTGCTGCACTTTGACCAGGCCGAAGGCGAACGCCGTGCCGACCAATATCAGACCTATCAGCAAAAGACCGCCGAGAAATCGAACCATCTTGACCTCCTGTAAACCATATCGGAGAAGCAAACGCCCGGCCGGAGCAGATGGTTGCGTTAGCGCACCGATCTTCCCCGGCGCGCGCATGTTGGCGGGTTGACGCGCCGGGCGATTCTCGCTATCCGCGCCGCTTTCCGGATAAACCCGAACTACAAGGCTGATCTTTTATGTCGCGCATTTGCGAGCTGACCGGCAAGGGCCGTCAGGTGGGACACAATGTTTCCCACGCGAACAACAAGACGAAGCGCGTGTTCCTGCCGAACCTGCAGAATGTCACGCTGATCTCTGAGGCTCTGGAGCAGGGCGTGAAGCTGCGGGTTTCGACCCACGGCCTGCGTTCGGTCGAGCATGTCGGCGGTCTGGACAACTGGCTGCTCAAGACCGGCGACGATCAGCTTTCGCTGAAGGCCCGCCGTCTGAAGCGCGACATCAAGAAGAAGCTGGCAACCGCCGCCTGAGCGCGCGTTCCAGTCTGATCGAAGGAAGCGGCCTGTTCGGGCCGCTTTTTTCTTGTCTGCTACAATGTTGAAGCAGCACAATGAAATCTGAACCGTTCGCCCTGAGCGAAGTCGAAGGGGGTTCGACCGACCGATAGGGAGGTCACTTCGCTGCGCTCGTTGGAAGGCTTCGACAAGCTCAGCCCGAACGGAGGCGGGGTAGTTCTGACTAACCGACGTTCGCCCTAACGCATCCATTCCGGCGGCAGCGCGAATTTGATCAGCAAGGTCCGCTGAAAGAACTGGTAGTTGTCGTCGGACATTACCCACAGCACCGGCTGCCCCTTTTCATAGGACAGCGCCAGCGCCTCATAATTGTCCGAGATGACCGGCGGAGCCAGCCGGGCGATCTGCCTGCCGGTCAGCACTGCGCCCGCCTTCAACTCCGGCATCTCGACCAGCGCGATGGAGCCGGTGAACCCCTCATGCATCGTCACCCGCCGGTTGAGCACCAGCAGCCGGTTTCCGCCCAGCGGCAGCGCGTCGGTCGGCATATAGCCCTGCGGCGGCCGGTACGTCATCCGCACGGGGTGGGGCGTGTCCGGCTCGGCGGGATCGCCGTCGAACAGCAGCAGGTCCTTGCCGCCGTCCAACCCTTCCGCCTTCTCCGAAAAGACCAGGAAGCGTCCATCGGCCAGCCGCGCCATCGCCTCCGGCCCTCCGGTCTTGGGCCAGTCCGCCATCTCCGGCCAGAAGACACAGCTTTCCACGCGGGCGAAGCCGGGGGAATAGCGGCAGATGCGGTTCTGCAGCTCAAAGCCGACCCAGTAACGATCCGTCGCCGGGTCATGCACCATCGATTCGGAATCCCAGCGCCATGTCGGCCAGTCCCGTTCCTCCGGCTGGATCGGCAGCGGGGCGATGAACGGTCGTCCCCCGTCAGTGCGCCCGGCGGCGTCGACCCGGAATCCCATCAGCGTGCCCGAATCGCTCAGGCCCAGGATCGATCCGTCGGGCTGCACCAGCATGGCGGAAATGCTGCCGAAATCCGATTGCTTGCTGCGAATGTCCCAACTGCCCAGCCAGCGCAGCGGTCCCACCGCCTTCTGCGCCGGATCATCGTCGTTCAGGAGCAGCGGTTCGGCGGTCACCAGCAGCGGCCCCGCCTTCACCGGATCGTCCTTCGCCGTGTGCCTCTGCGGCAGCAGGGCCGCGAAAATCGCGAGGATCAGCAGGATGCGGCGCATGGGTGCGGCGGATAGGCGATTTGCGCGGGCAACTCCACGCGCTTTTTATGAACGGAAAATAACTGAACGGCCGCTGACATGCCCATTCAGCATCCGCTCAACGCGACTCGGTCATAAGGGGCACATTCGAAAGGAACTTCATTCCCGACGGTCCGTTCGAAAAGATATTGGCAAGGAGCAACGCCATGAAGAAGTCTATGTTGATCAATATGGGCGCAGCGCTCGCGATGGGCATTGCATCCTTCGCGGCGACCGCGACCCCTGCAGCGGCGCGCGATCATCATCGCGGCTATGACCGTGGCGATTATTATGGCGGTCGTGGCTATTATGGTGGCCGCAACTATTATCGCGGCGACAATTATTACCGGGGCGATCGCGGCTATCGCGGCGACCGTTACTATCGCGGTGATCGCTATTACCGCAGCGGTTATCGCTGCCGCGACAATGGCACGGGCGGCACGATCATCGGCGCCATCGCCGGTGGTCTGCTCGGTAATGAAGTTGTCGGCCGCCGTGGCGACCGCACCGCCGGAACCATCGTCGGCGCGGGCGTAGGCGCTCTGGCCGGACGCGCGATCGATCGCGGCAACAGCCGCTGCTAAGATCGTCCTGATATGAAAATCGCAAGGGGCCGGTTCGAAAGATCCGGCCCTTTTCGTCAGTCCCGTTTTCGCCAGTTCCCGTCTCGCCAGTCCCCGTCCCGCTAGTCGACGTCAAAGGCGTTGGCGCCATTCTCCGCGTCTTCATCAAAGGCTTGCGGCGCGCCGCGATTGTCCAGCATCTCCGCCGCATTGTTGAGCGCGCTCGCTTCGTCGGCCGATACGCCGCCCACACCTTCCTCGCCCTGGCCGCAGGCGGCAAGTCCGGCGATCAGGCAGAGGCCGGCAAGGCCAGATGCCAATACACGTCCTGTGTTCAAACGTCCTGGGCTCATCGTCTCACACTCCCTGAAAAGAGAAAGGGGCCGCCCGGCAAACCGGACGACCCCCAAATCCCGTTCGGCAAAAGCCGAAGATTACATCGCGTTTGCGGCGTTCGAAGCGGCGTTCGCGGCGTTGTCGGCGGCGTTCGAAGCCGCTTCCATGGCGTTGTCTGCAGCATTCGATGCGCTCTCAGCGGCGTTGGCCGCAGCGTTGGCGGCGTTTTCGGCGGCACCCGAGCAGGCGGCCAGACCGAGCGACGTGGCGAGAACGAGCGAAAGAGCAATAGACTTGGACATGGGCAAACCCCTCTAGAAGAAAAACCTGTGCAGGCATGCTTTGGAGAACAGCTCACCCCCGTCAAGCCTGCCACTTCCATTCCTAATGCTTTGACTGAGGTAAGGCAATGACAATCATAACGCTTGGGATAGTGTTAACCATCTTAGACTTGCCGGGCATTTGAAAGTCTTTGCGATTGACGTATATAAAGAAATCTTTATATGAATTGCATGGCTCCGATCCTGGACATATTCCGCGCGCTTGGTGATCCGACGCGGCTGCGCATCGTGCACCTGCTGCGCGCCATGGAGCTTGCCGTGGGGGAGATTGCGCAGGTCGTGGGGCAGAGCCAGCCGCGCGTGTCCCGCCATGTCCGCATTCTGGTCGAGGCGGGCTTTATCGAAAAGCGCAAGGAAGGGAACTGGGTTTTCCTGCGTATCGACCGCAAGGGGCCGGTCGCGCCCTTCCTGGACCTGTTCGACCGCGTGACCCCTTCGGAAAGCGAGGCGCTCTGGCAGAAGGCGGACCTTGCCCGCCTGGCCGCCGTCCGCAATGACCGCGCGCACGCCGCCGAGGAATATTTTGCCGAACATGCCGGGGAGTGGGATGCGATCCGGTCGCTCCACATCGCGGAGGCGGAGGTGGAGGCGGCGATGCAGGCGCTGCTGGCCGGTGAGAATATCGGCCGCCTGCTCGACATCGGCACCGGCACCGGCCGCATGATTCAGCTTTTCGGCGGGGACGCCGACCAAGTGACGGCCATCGACCGCAGCCCCGAAATGCTCCGTCTCGCCCGCGCCAAACTGCCGCATGAGGGCGCGGAGAAATATGCGCTGATCATGGGCGATTTCATGGCGCTTCCGCTTGGCGGCCACAGCGTGGACACGGTGATCCTGCATCAGGTCCTGCATTATGCGCAGGCCCCGGAGGCGGTGATCGCGGAGGCTGCGCGCGTGCTCGACGCGGACGGCCGCCTGTTGATCGCGGACTTCGCGCCGCATGAGCGGGAGGAGCTGCGCGTGCGCGACCAGCACGCCCGGCTTGGCTTCTCCGACGATCAGATGGGCGGATGGTTCGATGCCGCCGGTCTCGACCTGGAACGCGCCCAGACATTGCCCGGCGGGGAACTCACCGTGACATTATGGCTTGGCCGCCGCCGCGGCGGCCGCGTCCTCTCAATGGATGGACGCCAGATTGAAGGAAGACTTGGCGCATGAATTTCTCCCTCTCCCAGCTTGAGGAAGCCCGGCGGGCGCTGGATGCGCCGTTGTTCGCCGATCTGTCCGGCGATGCGCAGGTCAGCTTCGAATTTTTCCCGCCCAAGACGGAGAAGATGGAGGAGACGCTGTGGAACAGCATTCAGACGCTCAGCCCGCTTGGTCCGCGCTTCGTGTCCGTCACCTATGGTGCGGGCGGATCGACGCGGGAGCGGACGCATAACACCGTCGCGCGCATCGCGAAGGAAACGGACCTTGCCGCCGCCGCACACCTGACCTGCGTCGCCGCCAGCAAGGATGAGATTGCCGAGGTCGCCGACGCCTATTGGCAAGCCGGTGTCCGTCATATCGTCGCCTTGCGCGGCGATCCGCCGGAGGCGGGCACGAAATTCGTGCCGCACCCGCAGGGCTATACCGGCGCGGCTGAACTGGTGGAGGGGCTGACCCGCCTGCACCCGTTCGAGATTTCCGTCGCCGCCTATCCCGAAACCCATCCGGATGCGGAAAGCGCGCAGAGCGACATCGACAATCTGAAGCGGAAGATCGACGCCGGGGCGACCCGCGCCATCACCCAGTTCTTCTTCACGCCCGAAGCTTTCTTCCGTTTTCGCGACAAGGCCGCCGCGGCGGGGATCGATGCGGAAATCGTGCCGGGCATCATGCCCGTGTCCAACTTCGCCAGCACCCTGCGCATGGCGGCGATGTGCAATACGGAGGTGCCCTCCTGGATGGGCCGCCTGTTCGAAGGGCTGGACGACCATCCCGGCGCGCGTCAGCTCGTCGCCGCGACGCTGACGGCGGAACTGTGCCGCAAGCTTTATGCCGGCGGCGTGCGGGAATTCCACTTCTACACGCTCAACCGCGCGGAACTCAGCTACGCGATCTGCCACCTGCTTGGGCTGCGGCCGAGGGTGGCGGTCGAAGCACTGGCATAAAGACTGTTTCCGTTCGTCCTGAGCTTGTCGAAGGACTGTACTTCTTTTTGAGAAAGGGCAGGGCTTCGACAAGCTCAGCCCGAACGGGGTTTCAAGAATGACCGCTGAAGACCAATTCCGCAAAATCGCCGCAGAGAAGATCATGATCTTCGACGGCGGCTACGGCACGTCGATCCAGAAATATGGGTTGAGTGAAGCCGACTATCGTGGCGACCTGGACCTTGAGAAAGACCAGAAGGGCAATAACGACCTGCTCTGCCTGACCCGGCCGGACATCGTGGAGGCGATCCACACCGCCTATCTCGACGCGGGCGCGGACATGATCGAAACCAACACCTTCAGCTCCACCGGCATCGCCATGGCCGATTATGGCTGCGAGCATCTGGTGAAGGAATTGAACGTCGCCGCCGCGAAGATCGCGCGGAAATGCTGCGACGCCGCCACCGCGAAGGACGGCCGGCCGCGCTTCGTCGCTGGCTCCATCGGTCCGACGAACAAGACGTTGTCCATCTCCCCCGATGTGAACGACCCGGCCTATCGCGAGGTCGACTACGACACGCTGAAGGACCAGTATCGCGAACAGTGCGAGGCGCTGATCGAAGGCGGTGTGGATTTCCTCCTCGTCGAGACCTGCTTCGACACGCTGAACGCCAAGGCGGCGGGCATGGCCGCGCGGGAGGCGGAGGAAGCGTCGGGCCGCTCCGTGCCGCTGATGCTGTCCTTCACCATCACCGACATGTCCGGCCGCAATCTGTCGGGCCACACGGTCAACGCCTTCTGGTATTCGCTGCGGCACCTGAAGCCGCTGACCATCGGCGTCAATTGCGCCTTCGGCGCCGACCTGCTGCGTCCCTATCTCGGCGAGCTGGCGAAGAATGCGGACACGCTGATCCTCGCTTACCCCAATGCCGGACTGCCGAACGAACTCGGCCAGTATGACGAATTGCCCGAAACCACCGCGAAGCTGATCGGCCAGTGGGTGGATGAGGGGCTGGTCAACATGGTCGGCGGCTGCTGCGGCACGACGCCCGCGCATATCGGCGCGGTGGCGAAGGCGCTTGCGGGTCACAAGCCGCGCGCCGTGCCGGAGCTGCCGGTCGTGACGCGGCTTGCGGGCCTGGAACCAATGCATATAGCGGCGTGACTATCCCCCTCCCGCTTGCGGGAGGGGTTAGGGGAGGGCCTGTGCGCTCCCGCTCGAACAGACAGACCCTCCCCCGACCCCTCCCGCAAGCGGGAGGGGAGTGAGAAAAGAAGATGACCACCAACACCACCGCCAATTTCGTCAATATCGGCGAGCGCACCAACGTCACCGGATCGGCGAAGTTCAAGAAGCTGATCATGGCGGGCGATTATGCCGCGGCGATCGACATCGCCCGCGAGCAGGTGGAGAATGGCGCGCAGATCGTCGACGTCAATATGGACGAGGGCCTGCTAGACGCAGAGGCGGCGATGACCACCTTTCTCAAGCTGATGACGGCGGAACCGGATATCAGCCGCGTGCCGGTGATGATCGACAGCTCCAAATGGTCGGTGATCGAGGCGGGCCTGAAATGCGTGTCCGGCAAGCCGATCGTCAATTCGATCAGCATGAAGGAAGGCGAGGAGGCGTTTCTCTATCACGCCCGCCGCGTCATGGCCTATGGTGCCGCCGTGGTCGTCATGGCCTTCGACGAGGTGGGGCAGGCCGACACGCAGGCGCGCAAGGTCGAGATTTGCGAGCGCGCCTATAATCTCCTGATGGGCATCGGCTTCCCGCCGGAGGACATCATCTTCGACCCCAATATCTTCGCGGTCGCGACGGGGATCGAGGAGCATAATAATTACGGCGTCGACTTCATCGAGGCGTGCCGGGAGATCAAGGCGCGCTGCCCGCACGTCCATATTTCCGGCGGCCTGTCCAACTTCAGCTTCTCCTTTCGCGGTAATGAGCCGGTGCGCCGGGCGATGCACTCGGTATTCCTCTACCACGCCATTCCCGCCGGGCTCGACATGGCGATCGTCAATGCCGGGCAGCTCGACGTCTACGACTCGATCGACCCGGAACTGCGCACCGCGTGCGAGGATGTGCTGCTGAACCGCGACCCGGAGGCGGGCGAGCGTCTCGTTACCATCGCGGAGAAATATCGCGGCACGGACGCGGCGGCGGAAAAGGCGGCGGAGGAATGGCGCGGCTGGACCGTGACCAAGCGGCTGGAACATGCGCTGGTCAAGGGCATCGACATGTATGTCGTCGAGGATACGGAGGAAGCCCGCCTGTCCGCCGACAAGCCGATCGAGGTGATCGAAGGCCCGCTGATGGACGGCATGAATGTCGTCGGCGACCTGTTCGGCTCCGGCAAGATGTTCCTGCCGCAAGTGGTGAAATCCGCCCGCGTCATGAAGAAGGCCGTCGCCCACCTGCTGCCCTTCATCGAGGCCGCGAAGGAACCCGGCGCAAAGGGCAAGGGCAAGATCATCATGGCGACCGTCAAGGGCGACGTCCATGACATCGGCAAGAACATCGTCGGCGTCGTGCTCCAGTGCAACGGGTTCGAAGTCATCGACCTGGGCGTCATGGTCCCCTGGCAGGACATCATCAAGGCCGCGAATGAGAATGACGCCGACATGATCGGCCTGTCCGGCCTCATCACCCCCTCGCTGGACGAGATGGTGACGGTGGCGCAGGAAATGCAGCGCGCGGAAATGACGATGCCGCTGCTCATCGGCGGTGCCACGACATCGCGCGTCCACACCGCCCTGCGCATCGATCCCGCCTTCACCGGCCCGGTCGTGCATGTGCTGGACGCCAGCCGCGCCGTCGGCGTCGCCACCGCGCTGCTCAGCGAAGCGCAGAAGGCCGATTTCGTTACAAAGACCAAGGACGATTATGAGCATGTCCGCATCGCCCGCGCCAACAAGGGGCAGAGCGAACTCGTCAGTATCGAAGACGCCCGCGCCAACGCCTTCGAGATTGACGAAAGCCTGAAGGCCCCGCGCCCGCGCCTGCCCGGCGTCCACAGCTTCCCCAACTGGGACTTGAAGGACCTGCGCGACTATATCGACTGGACGCCCTTCTTCCGCGCCTGGGAGCTGGCGGGCAATTATCCCGCGATCCTCAGCGATGAGGTTGTGGGCGAAAGCGCCACCAGCCTGTTCAACGATGCGCAGGCGATGCTGGACAAGGTGATCGCGGAAAACTGGCTGACGGCGCGCGGCGTCGCTGGTCTCTGGCCCTGCCGGCGCGAGGGCGACGACATCATCGTCCATGTGGAGGATGAAAATCATGTCCGCCTGCCGATGCTGCGCCAACAGATCCAGAAGCGCGAGGGGCGCGCCAATATGTGCCTGGCCGACTTCATCAGCCATGACGGCGACTGGATCGGCGGCTTCGCGGTCGGCATCCACGGCATCGAACCGCACCTCGCCCGCTTCAAAAATGCCATTGACGATTATTCCGACATCCTGCTGAAAGCGTTGGCCGACCGCCTGGCAGAAGCCTTTGCCGAGCGGCTCCACCATTATGTCCGCACCGCGCTCTGGGGCTATGCGGAGGGTGAGCAACTCACCAATGAGGCGCTGATCAAGGAACAATATCGCGGCATCCGCCCCGCGCCCGGCTATCCCGCCTGCCCCGAACACAGCCTGAAACCGATACTGTTCAAAATGCTGGACGCGCATCACAAGACCGGCATCACGCTCACGGAAAGCTTCGCGATGCTGCCGACGGCGGCGGTCAGCGGCTTCTATTTCGGTCACCCGCAGGCGGAATATTTCGGCGTCGCCCGCGTCGGCCGCGACCAGTTGGAGGATTATGCCGCGCGGCGCGGGATCGATCTGGAAACGGCGGAGCGCTATCTGCGGCCGAATCTGGATTGAGCTTTTCCGGCCGATATTCATGGGGATCGGGTGGAGTGAGCATCGCCCCATTTTATAACCCGTCATTCCCGCGAAAGCGGGAACCCATCTCCCCTCCCACGCCTTGCAGGCCGAAGGCGCGTTGGGTCCCCGCGTCCGCGGGGATGACGATATGGGTGGGGTGCGGACATTCGTTGCGCCGCCAACCGAACGATTGCAAAGTGTCGCAATGGAAACCGATCAGTTCCTTGTAGAAGCACGCATCCATTTTTTATCGACGGAAGAAGGTGGCCGAAGTTCACCGCTGCTGGGTGGCGGCAGCTATCGGCCTAACCATAATTTCTTCGGCCCCGACGACAGCGACATGTGTATGGGTTTCATAGAGTTAGCGGAAGGCGAGCGGGTTGCGCCCGGTGATACAATCCAAAAAACAATAACTCTGTGGGTATCCCCTGCAGTTGCATCCGAAATTCGCAAAGGGCGTGAGTGGCGTATTCAAGAAGGACTCAAGCTGGTGGCTACCGGCACGATCCTGAGAGTGCTCGATCCGCAACGCTGAAGGGCAACAAATGGTCGCTTCCGGACAAACGGCCAAAGCCAAATTCCTGTCCTACATCCGGGCGTCCATGCTCTACTACCGCACATGGAACAGAAGTCCGCACCCACCGCGCGCCACGCCAAAGCGCTGATCCCGCCCATGCCGCATATGTCCCCCGACTGCGACGTGCATAGGACGCACATGGGACGTAAGTGCGACGTATATGGGACTCAAGTGAGACGCACATGGGACGTAGGTGGGACTCAAGTGCGACGCAGGAGAGACGTACGTGGGACTCACATGCGACCTACATGGGACTTTTGTGCGACCACCATGCGACTTTCCACGCAAAATCCGGCTAAAACATCTCACAACCCGCAACTTCCGCAACTTCGTTGGATTTTCAGGGTCGGTGTAGGAGGTCCTTTCCAACAGGCGCGCCCTGCAATCCACGGTCGCGAGTTAACCACTTCCGCTCATCGCGCTTTCACGTCCCATGGGTTAAGTGCGCCTTCATGCGTATCCTGCCCATCGCCCTGCTGCTCACCGCCGCCATCGCCGCCACCGCGACCGCGCAGGGGGGAGGCACCGCCTTCACCGTCGCGGAAACCGGCCGCAGCTTCGCGTCGCTGGCCTCCGCCGTTTCCTCGATCGGCGACGGCGCGGGGACCATCGTCATCGCGCCCGGCACCTACCGTCAATGCGCAGTGCAGGAGGGCGGAGACATCGCCTATCGCGCCGCACAGCCCCGCACGGTCATTTTCGACGGCGCGATCTGCGAGGGCAAGGCCGCGCTCGTCCTGCGCGGCCGCGCCGCCCATGTCGATGGCCTCATCTTCCAGAGCCTGCGCGTGCCGGACGGCAATGGCGCGGGGATCCGGCTGGAGCAGGGCAATCTGGACGTGGAGGGAGCGGTCTTTCGCAACAGTGAGGAGGGCATCCTCACCCATGACGACGCCAATGGCGCGATCCGCATCGACCACAGCACGTTCCAGCGTCTTGGCCGCTGCGACCGCGATCTCGACTGCGCGCATGGCGTCTATACCGGCAATTATGGCAGCCTCACCGTCACCCGCTCACGGTTCGAGGCGGGCAATGGCGGCCATTATCTCAAGACCCGCAGCCCGCGCGTGACGATCACCGGCAACAGCTTCGACGACAGCGCCGGCCGCGCGACCAATTATATGATCGACCTCAGCAATGGCGCATCCGGCACGATCAGCGGAAACGAGATGGTGCAGGGCCGCGACAAGGAAAATTACAGCGCCTTCATCACCGTCGCGCCGGAGGGGCGGGAGCATGACTCGTCCGGCCTGGTGATCGCGGACAATAGCGCTTCCTTCGTCCCCGGCCTCTCGCGTCAGAGCACCTTCGTCGCCAACTGGACCGACGACCGCGTGCGCATAGGCGCGAACAGGATTGCGAGCGGGATCAAGGTCACTGACCGGCGGTAGCATGCCGCCTCCAACCGAACGGGTATGATATGATGACATGGCTTGTTCTGGCCGTCGCCCCGGCCGCGGCTCTGCCGCCGCCTCCGCCGGCTCCGGTGCGCGTGCCGCCGCCTATCTTTCAGGAATCACGCGATGAGCTGTTAAGCCGGAAGGCGACGATCGAGGTTGATATCCGCGCGGGCGGGCAGGAGCTATGGTCCGGCCCGATGCGCCTTGCGGGGCGCGTGCCCGCGACGTTCAGCAGGCAGAAAAGCGACGCGCCCGCTGGCGACTGTGCGCCAGAGGAAAATCGCTATTCAGGCGTGCGGTCCTCGCTGTCCGTCAATCTCAGCCTGATGTACTATGGCGCCGGCAAGAGCGGGTTCCGCTTGACCGTCAACTGGGACCGCCCTGCCGACGTCAACGGTTGTGGAGGCCGGGACGCTTCCCGGAGCGTCGGTCTGACCCAGACGTTCAATCTGGAACCGGGACAGGAAACCAGCCTTACCGGCGATGGCGGCCTGACCATACGCCTGCGCCGCCGCGACTAGGGGGCGTCCGTCTCAGGATCGCCGCGAGTTGCCTGCCGAAATGCGCATCGCCACCTGAACCGGTCCCTGCAGGTCGATCTTTGCGCGCTTGCGGACATCGACCTTCGACGGCAGCAGATAGCCGCCATCCTTCGGGAACAGCGATGTGCGGAACGTCACGCCGCCAATCTCCGCCTCCACCGGCACCACGCCCCAGCCATAGCTCGCCTGCCGCGCCGCATAGCGCACCTCGCCGACATGCTCCTCCGGTACGGCCGCGAAGTAGAAGGGAGAGGGGCCGCGCCAGTGAATGATCTCGGCGGTAAAGGAGATATCTGCGATCGGATCGTCGTTGGGGGGCATGGCGATATCCTATGCCACGCGCCGCAATGGGGAAAGAAACCATCGCCCGGTAAAATAATCA
>NZ_MINO01000043.1 GCF_001757355.1 Sphingobium phenoxybenzoativorans | reverse complement strand
TGGGAGGCCGCCGGTTACATCGTGCGCGGCACCGCGCTGTCGGGCATCGCGGCGGAGAATCTGGAAGGCGGATCGGGCATCGCGTCGCGCACCATCGCCAGCTTAGAGCATAGCTGGGCGCGTGACCGCGACCGGCTCACATCGCGTGACGTGCTGGTCGTGGACGAAGCCGGCATGATCGGCACACGCCAGCTCCAGCGCGTACTCGCCGAAGTGGCGGGAGCCGACGCCAAGGTGGTGATGGTCGGCGACGTTCAGCAGCTCCAGGCGATCGAGGCCGGCGCTGCGTTTCGGCTGCTCGCGGAGCGCCATGGCGCCGCCGAAATCGGCGAGGTGCGTCGGCAGACCGCTGAGTGGATGCGCGAGGCGACCCGCGCCTTCGCGACCGGTCGGACCGCAGAGGCGATCTCCGCTTACTCGAACGGCGGCATGGTTCATGCCGCCGACACGCGAGACGCGGCGCGCGCTGCTCTGATCGATCGCTGGGGCACAGAGCGCCGCGCCGCACCAACCGCCAGTCGCATCATCCTCACGCACACCAATCAGGAGGTTCACATGCTCAATCTTGCTGCGCGCGAGCGGCTCCATGCGCAAGGCGAACTCGGCACCGACGTCGCGGTCCGCACCGACCGCGGTCTGCGCGACTTCGCCGACAACGACCGCATCCTGTTCCTCAAGAATGAGCGCGACCTTGGCGTGAAGAACGGCACGCTGGGTCAGGTCGAGAAAGTACAGCCGGATAGTTTGGCGGTGCGGCTCGATGATGGCCGGCGCGTCAACGTCGATCTCAAGACCTATGCGCATGTCGATCATGGCTATGCCGCGACCGTCCATAAGACGCAGGGCATGACCGTTGATTGCACGCATGTGCTGGCGACGCCGGGGCTCGATGCGCACTCTTCCTATGTTGCGCTCAGCCGCCACCGTGAGGGCACGGCGGTACACTATGGCCGCGACGATTTCGCCGACGAAGCCGCCCTCCGCCGCACACTCGCGCGCGAACGACCGAAGGACATGGCGCTCGACTATGAGCGGCAGACTGCCTCGCCTCCGTCGGGACCGCAGACAGTCGCTGCCGCCCGCGCCGGGGATGACCGCAGTTCCACCGCGCCGCGCGAGCAGCCGCGAGGATTGGCTGCGCTGGTGTCGCGCGTGCTCGGTCGGTCCGGTGACGAACGCACGGCATCGCCTGAACCGACCCGCGAAGCGAACGGCGACCGCGCGGCCGATCGCAGCGGCGGAGCCGCCCGTGAACCGGTGAAGGATCAGCCCGCCGTGCGCGTCGCTTCCGTGACGGAAGGACGGGGTACGGACACCGGCCGTGGTGCCGATCCGTCGAACAGCGAACAGGCGAAGGCGCTGCGCGCCATGATGGCGGCGCGTGAGCGTGCGCCTCGCCAAACAGCCGAGTCCATGCGGGAGGCATTGGCAGCGGCTAAGAAGGCGCCCGGCATCTCGCGCGATCAGGATTATGGGGCCGAGCGGTGAGCGGTGGAGCGGTCGCGAGTGGTGGCCGGGGCGGCGCTGAGCCCGTCGTTCAACAGATCGCGTTCCTGTCGGCAGTGGCCGCGATCGCGGCGTGCTGGCCGCTTGTTCGTTCCCTTGTTCCGCCTGATGGACGGTTCGCGCTTGCCGACCTGGTGCGGGAGCATTGGACGCACCGGCATGCGCTCGAACCATGGCTCGAGCAGCGCTGGGCCTGGCTCGCGCTACATGGCTATCATCTCTGGTTCGCGCTCGCCGCTCTCCCCGGCGTCATCGCGACTGCGATCGTGCAGGGCGCGGATCGCCGAACCTTTTGGCCGCTCCTGCATGCGCCGGTGGGCTGGCTGGGTGGAAGCGTGCTGGGTTACTGGCTCTACACCAGCTTCCGCGGAGATAGCTGGCCGCTCGCGGTGTTAATGCCGGCGGCGTTCGGTTTCCTCGGCGGCGCCATCGCTGCCCGGATTGCCGCCAGTCCGCGCAGGGTCATCCATCTTCGTGGCACGCGCGTCGGCGCATTCAACGGCGGACGTGGCGGGCGGCTTCGCGCTCGGCTCGCCGGGGGCGTGACGCTGGCAGGCGTGCCGCTGAGTCGGGAGGACGAAACCATGCACGTGGCCGCGATCGGCGCGACCGGTTCCGGTAAGTCCACCGCTCTGCGCGGGCTAATGGCTGACGCCATCCGACGCGGTGACCGGCAGGTCGTGGCCGATCCCGACGGTGCGGCAATGAGCGCTTTTTACGAAGCGGGTGACATCATTTTGAACCCTTTCGATCGACGGTGCGCGCGGTGGGATCTGTTGGCCGAGATCGAACGCGCCGGCGACCATGCCTTTCTCGCCCAATCGGTCCTGCCGCATCTCGGTATCGGCGAACATGACCAGTGGATCACCTATGCTCAGCAGCTTCTCGCCGCAGCTTTGGAAAATTTTGGGCGGCTGGGGCTCGGCACGATCAGCGATCTCATCAATATCCTCGCGTCGGGCTCGGTTGCCGAACTGAAGCTTCTCTGCCAAGGCACGGCAGCAGCACGCTATTTCGAGCCTGGCGGTGAGAAGATGCTCGCCAGCATCCTCGGTACGCTCGCGCCGGCTATAGGAAATCTTCGCTTCATAACGGCGCTAGACGGCGAATCATTCTCGATACGGCAATGGATCCGAACCGGAGCGGGATCGCTCTGGCTTCCTTATTCCGCCAACCAGATAGCGGCGCTTCGTGGCCTAATCTCATGCTGGATGAACATCGCCATTCTGGAGACGCTGTCACTGTCGCCTGATCGCGATCGGCGGATCTGGTTTCACATCGACGAGCTAGACGCATTAGGACGGATCGAGGGACTGAGGGACGCGCAAGCTCGCCTTAGAAAATTCGGCGGCTGCGTCGCGATCGGCTTTCAGTCGTCGGCGCAGGTCAAAGCCGTCTATGGCGAGGGGGCTCACACGATCATTGAGAACTGTGGAAACCTGTTGTTACTCCGCTCGGGCCTCAGCGAGGGTGGCGGGACCGCCGAACTCGTCTCCGACCTCATCGGTAGCCGCGAGATAGAGCGCGACGATGTCAGTCGGTCGCGCACGCGGGGGCGCTACACGTCACGTTCGACATCAACGCAGAGCAAACGAACGGTCGAGGAGGCGATACTCGCCAGCGAGATCATGCAACTTCCGAATCGAGAGGGCTATGTAAAGCGAGCGACCTCGCCAGGTTGGCAGCGCGTGCATTTTGCATATATTAATTATCCGCAGCGCACGCGGGCTTTCGAGGCTACCTTAAATTCCTGAACACGCCGAAGAGGATGGTTACAGGGCGTGATCGCCGGTAGCGATCATCGCGGGCATCCGGAGAGCGTCTTGTCCCCTGCGACCTGAGGAGCAGATTTAGCCGGGCCCCGCCGCAGTCGACGTCTCGTGACTTGCGACCTTTTCGCGACGTGCGACAATGTCGGATAAGCGATCCGCATGTGCCGAGCCCCATGTGCACAGCTGAAAAAGAGCGTCGGCGAGGCTCTGCCCAAAGGGCGTTAGCGAATAATCGACACGCGGTGGAATCTCCCCATGATCCAGACGCTCGATGATGCCATCTGACTGCAGTTCTTTAAGCTGCTGGATCAGAACCTTATGACTGACTTTGCCGACGGCGCGGCGCAGTCCGCCATACCGCAAAGTGCTTTGTGTCAGATGGAACACGATCAGCGGCTTCCACTTGCCGCCAATGACGAACAAGACCGCCTCCAGACCACATGTAAAGGGGCTCACCATTGCAATACTCAACATATAGGCACTTACCAAAAGGTGCATACTGGCACAAGCAGCCAATGCGCCATACTTCAAGCCTGTAAGTTCAAACCTTCTAAAGGGATGATACGACACATGGGAAAGCTTGAAGGAAAGGTGGCCGTCATAACCGGCGCTAATAGCGGTATCGGACTTGCCACCGCCCGGAGGTTCGTCGCCGAGGGTGCGCATGTTTACATCACAGGTCGCAGGCAAGCCGAGCTTGATGCCGCCGTCGGCGAAATCGGGCCCGGCGTCACTGCCGTGCAAGGCGATGTAACAAGCTTTGCGGATCTGGACCGGCTGATCGAAGCCGTACGTGCTGGGCACGGCCGCATAGACGTGCTAATCGCCAACGCCGGAGCTGGAAGTTTGGAGCCGTTAGGGCACATAACCGAGGACGCCTTCGACAGGGTCTTCGACGTAAACGTGAAGGGAACGGTTTTCACGGTTCAGAAGGCCCTCCCACTGATGGCCGAGGGGAGCTCGATCATCATGACCGGATCGACTGCCGGGCAGAAAGGGACGCCCGCGTTCAGCATCTACAGCGCGACAAAGGCAGCTATCCGGAATCTGGCACGCAGTTGGGCGCTGGACCTGAAAGGCACCGGCATACGCGTGAATGTGCTATCTCCTGGCGCCACGGCAACACCCGGTATGGACAGTGTCGCCGAGATCGCTGGGCGCGACGCGATGCTGGACGCGATCCTCGCGCAAACACCTATGGGACGCATTGCCGATCCCGCCGATATCGCGGCCGTTGCGGTGTTTCTCGCATCGGACGACAGTGCCGTGATGACCGGAAGCGAGGTGTTCGCCGACGGTGGCATGGCCCAAGTCTGAGTACTGGCACAACGCTTTGCGGCGCGTGCGGCGGGCCTGACAGGGTTGACGATGAGGGTGCTGCGCCCCGCACCCGAGACTCACCGGCAGAACTCAATTCCATCAACCAACGGGAAAAAAGCTAATTCGGCGCCGGAGCTTGGATGTTCGCTGCCGCTCGCTCCAAGTGACCCGAGCGCATAACCGGCTAAGATTCATCAAATAGCGATCAAAACCCAAATCGAGGATCGGTCGGCCTGATGATCGGTATTGAGGATCGCAATTTCCCCGGGATCGTCCAGTTTCCTAGCAAAATGGCCGAGGAGCAAAGGTAAGCGCTCGCGTGGTCACATTGTCTCCGAGCGCTCCTTGCCCCATTTGTCGATAGGAGCAATGATTTGATCGATCTCGAAAGAAGGGTCGCCCTCGTCACGGGAGCGGGCGCAGGTTTGGGCAAGGCTCATGCGCTGGCGCTAGCCCGGCATAACGCGCGGCTGGTGATCAACGATCTTTCGAGCGAGGCGGTGGACGCGGTTGTTGCTGAGATCGTTGAACAGGGAGGAGACGCGGTCGGGTGGGCGGGCTCCGTTGCCGACAAGGGTTGCGTCGACGCGATGGTCGAGCATGCCGAACGATGTTTAGGGCCGGTTGATATTCTCGTGAACAACGCCGGAATCCTGCGCGACCGCTCTTTCAGCAAGATGAGCCTGGAGGATTTCCAGACCGTAATAGACGTGCATCTCATGGGCAGCGTCTATTGCACAAAGGCAGTGTGGGAAGGGATGCGGGCGCGCTCTTACGGCCGTATCCTCTTCACCACCTCGTCGTCGGGTCTCTACGGCAATTTCGGCCAATCTAACTACAGTGCAGCGAAGATGGCCTTGGTGGGCCTGATGCAGACGCTTGGTATTGAAGGCGAAAAATACGGCATCCGCGTAAACTGCCTCGCGCCGAGCGCGGCAACCGGGATGACGGAGCGCCTCTACCCACCAGAACTGCTGCGGTCACTCGGCGCCGAAGCCGTGAGCCCCGCCGTGGTAGCCCTTTCCTCATGTGATGCGCCAACCCGCGCGATCATCCTGGCTGGCGCCGGAGGGTTTTCCCAAGCGCACATCGGTATGACTCGCGGGATCTATCTCGGGGCTAAGGCGGATATCGCGGGCGAACTGATCTCCAGCTTCGATGTGGTTGGTTCGCGGGAGGGCGAGGTTGTGCCCGTGAGCGGTGTCGATCAGCACCGTTATGAAGTCGAGCGGATGAGCCAGTTCAGTGTGGCTGCACAATCATAATTGAGACTTTAACGTTTCTCCTCCATTCCATGCGTTCAGAACCGCTCGTGTCACAAGCAGGTTGCGCGGTAGTGGCAGGGGATCGGAGAAGGACGAGCCACCATGTATTACTCGGTGTCCGTAGACAGCTCGAGCGGCATAGTCACGGCGATACTCAATGGCTTTTGGACGTTTGAGACTGCGCAAGCTTATTGGGGAGAGTTGCTTGGAGCGGGCGAGCGGGCGAATATAGGACGCACTGGTGGCAAATATCTGATCGACGCGCGCCAACTCGAAGTGCAGTCGCAACCCGTGGTGGAGTTTAACACCCAAGCCGCAGCGGCGTCCAGTTTTGCAGAAGCCAAGGTAGCCTTCGTGGTCGAAAGCGCACTCTCCGGGCGCCAGGCTTCTCGGATAAAGCCCGGCGCCAGCCATCAGACCTTCAAAGATCTGGATGAAGCAAGGCGATGGCTAATGGATCAGTAGCCTCGAACTATCAACGAAGGCTTGGATCCTACCGGCATTCCCTACCTATTTACCAACCGTGAGAGCGACTTGAATATCCTGGCGACGGCCATCGCCTTTTTCAGAACGCGGAAGCCATCATAGAGGCGGGCCATGATTGGCATCGCCAATGGCGATTTTTCCCTGCCTGCCAGACCGCCCAAGGTCTCCATTCAGAAGCGCGCATCGTGCTAGCGGAGAGGAAGGCGAGTGTGACCTCATTTGATTTTGCCGTGGCCGGCGCCGGCCACAATTCGCTGATAGCAGCGGCATATCTCGCCGCGGCGGGGCTGAAGGTGATCGTGCTCGAGCGCAATTCCTTCATCGGCGGAGGCGTGACGACGCGCGAAGTGACTCTTCCCGGCTTTCGGCACGACCTCCACTCAACCTCACACAACTTCCTCCAGTCCAACCCGCTGATCAAGGACGACGAATTGGGGCTGCAGGCGAAATACGGCCTGCAATATATCAAGCCAGAAGTGTCCGTCGCGAGCGTGTTCGACGACGGCACCTCGCTCCCCATCCGGCATGATCTGGACAAGACCTGCCAAGCGATGGCCCGTTTTTCCGAGCGCGACGCCGAGATGTACCGGGCCTTCGTCAACCAGTTCCGCGAGTTGCTCCCCATGTTCGTATCGGGGCTTTTCGCGCCGCCGGCACCCTATGGCATGTTCATGGGGCTCCTTGAGCAGAGTCGGCAGGGCCGCGGCCTGATCGGCATGATGAATAAGAGCGCCTATGACATCATCAACGAGGTGTTCACGGACGATCGCCTCAAGATCAATTTCATGAAATTCTCGTCCGAGGCCATGGCCGGGCCGGAGGAGAAGGGGACCGGCCTGATCTTTGGCATGATGGCTGGCTTCGTTCACAGCTACCATAGCGGCTTCCCGGTCGGCGGGAGCGGCGCCTTGTCGGATTCCCTGGCCGCCTTCATCGAAGCGCATGGAGGCGAGATCCGGACTGACAGCCACGTAGCCAAGGTCCTGGTCGAGAGCGGTAGCGCAGTGGGCGTCCGTCTCGAGAGCGGCGAAGAAATCCGCTGTCGGCGCGGCGTTGTCGGCTGCTTCCACCCGCATCTGCTCGGGGACTATGTCGACGGCATCGACCCTAACATCCTGGATGACGCCCGCAAGACGCAGCCGGGACCATATAGCAATATCGTCGTGCACTATGCTCTGGAGAAACCGTTCACTTACCCAGCGCTCGATGCGGGCATGACCCCCATGATCGTCGAGTGCTTGCCTACGGACCTCCAGAAATTCCGCCGCGAGTATGACGATCTCAGATATGGGTGCATGCCCGAGAACCTGAGCGTCATCGCGTGCCAGCATACGAATCTGGACCCGTCGCGGGCGCCTGATGGAAAGGCCACGCTCTATCAGCTCAGCTTCGCGCCCTACGAGCTTGCCGATGGCGGGCCTTCACGTTGGGACGACATTCGCGACAGCGTCGCCGATCGCATGATGGAAGCCTATCGGCCGTTCGTATCCAGCATGGACTCCAGCAACATCCTGGCAAGGCATGTTGCGACGCCCTTGGACCATGAGCGTTTCAGCCTGAGTTTTCAGAAGGGCGATATCAGTGGAATCGGGCGCTACGTCTATCAGTTCCTCGGCCGGCGGCCGACGCCTGAACTCTCGCAATATGCGGTGCCCGCGGTCGATGGCCTCTATCTCTGTGGCCCTTTCATGCACCCAGGCGGGGGTGTCATCGGCGGCGGTCGCGGCGTCGCCATGAAGATCATGAACGATCTGGATATCGATTTCGATCGGGTGCTGGCACGGCTGTGAATAGAAGGAGTCCAGCGCTTTCGCTGGCTTCCATTCTTGAGGGCGCGTTTGAACAGGCCATAAGGCGCGGTTCAGTTCCGCCGTCGGCCGTGACCTCGTCGTCGCTTGCGGCGGCTCCCCACAGATCTGGCATCACGAGAAGGAACGATCATGATTGTTGTCACTGCGCCGACCAGCAGGATCGGGCGGGCGCTGCTACCGCTGCTCTTAGACAAACATGCCGCTGTGCGCGCCATCGCGCGCGACCCCTCGAAACTATCCGACGATATACGCTCGCGGGTGGAGGTCATCGAGGGAAGCCATGGCGACGCCGTCACTTTGGATCGCGCGCTCCTCGGGGCCACGCATCTGTTCTGGCTTTGCCCTGCCAACCCGCAGGCGACATCGGTGGAAGAGGCCTATGTTGGATTCACAAAACCCGCCGCCAAAGCCATTGGCGATCACGGCATAGCCCGGGTCGTCAGCATCACGGCGCTCGGCCGAGGAACAGTCCTTGAATCCGAGGCTGGCCTCGTCACCGGCTCGCTCGCCATGGACGATCTGCTCGCCGCGACGGGAGCGCATCTGCGGGCGCTGGCGATGCCGTCCTTCATGGACAATCTGCTTTGGCAGATGCCGGTGCTGCGCGAGAAAGGCTTGTTCTTCACACCCCTTCCCCGCGATCTTGCTTTGCCGGCGTGCTCGGTCAGCGATATCGCGTCGAAGGCAGCGCGCTTCTTGCTCGATGATACCTGGGCGGGGCAGGAGGAAATCCCCGTGCTCGGCCCGGAAAACATCTCCGCTGACCGGATGGCCGAAATCATGGGCGAGGTGCTAGACCGCAAAATCGTCTGCTCGCCGCTTAGCTTTGAGACCTATGAGGCCATGTTTGTCAAGCAAGGGTACTCGGCGGCCATGGCAGCAGGTATGGCGGATATGATGCGCGCTAAGGCAAACAGTCTCGATCTCGGCGTCGCCCGCACTCACGACACTGCCAGCCCGACGAGCTTCCGGCAATGGTGTGAGACTGTGCTGCAGCCAGTCTTCGGCTCCTGAACGATAACATCGTGGAGCGAAGTTATCTTCGAAACAAAAATGTCGTTAAAAAAAGGATCAGCTTTAGGTTCAGCAGGCGCAGGCCGTTGCGAGCGTCCTGCGGTCGGATGACTGCCTTCATCGGCAGACTGCCCATGATCTTGCCGCTGATCACGAGGTTCCCGGCATCCTGATAGATTGAGCTGATCTCCATCAGCTCGCTTTTGTCCGGCGACATTATCTTCATCTTGCCGGGCTTGCAGCTTTCGCTTTTCATGGAAGGCTCTCGTTTGTGTCGATGTCAGGTCGGGAGGCTTGTCTCAAGCCATGTGGCGTTCAAACCACTCGAGCATCTTCTCGGGGTGCCGGGCAAAGTAGGTGTATCCATCCCAGCGCTTCGTTGTCCCTTCGATCCAGAACAGCTCCTTCTCGTCAGAGAGGACCCGATCGAATATCGACTGCACGTCACTCTCCCGCGTCATGAGGTCATTGCGGACCTGATACAGGAAGAGCGGAAGTGCCATGCTTCCTGCCGCCTCGAGCGGGGACATGTCTTCAAGCGCGTAGCTCGTGACCAGCTTGGCCTCGCGATTGACCTCCTCAAAGCGGTCCATCGGGAAGCCGGTAAGAGTGAAAATTCGCTCCATGATGACGCGAACCGAAATGGGCTGCGCGCCCACGATACAGCGGATGCCCTCGAATTTTTCGGGACGCCGATCGTATGCGAAGAAGGTCGCGTTGCAGCCAAGGCAACGACTGAACAATGCCGTGGTCATGTCGCCGAACTCGCGGCGGGCGAAGTCGATCGATCCGATCACGTCGCGGGATTCGTACCGACCGCCGGTGCTGATGCCGCCGTTGCCGGTGCCGCTATGACCAAAATTGCGAAGGTCATAGGTCAGGACATTGTAGCCGGCATCGTGGAGGACTTTATAGTCGGGGATGAAGTTCACCTCGAAATCGTTGCCGGCCATGCCGCCCAGCGACTTCCACGGCTCGAGGTGCGACGGGAGACCGGCGCGGCTGAACCACCGGGGGTGGTTGACGATGATGAGCTTTTTCGAGCCCTCGCGAGGGATGAACCAGGCCTCGAGCGGCACGCCGTCTTCGGAATGGAATGTCACGTCTTCAAAGGCGAGATCCGCCTCCGCAGGGGTATGCAGGATCGGCGAGCGCATCTGCACCTTGAAGGCCTGAGACACGGCAGCGAGCCGCTGCTTCACCTGATCGTCGGTAAGCGCCACCGGAGCCGGCGAGGTCGCATTGGTCATGAATTATCTCCAGAATCGGGTTCAAATCAGGCGAGGCCAAGAAGGTCGTGCGCGGTCGCGCCGGCAATCCTTCCCTGATCCTCCTGGCTGAGGTTGGTGCTCGCGATGAAGTCGATGGGGTCGAGCGCCGCAACAGGATAGTCGCCCCCCATCACGATCCGGTCGATGCCGACGCGCTCGACGAGCAGTTCCAGCGTGCGCGGATCGTAGACGCAGCTGTCGTAATAGAAGTCGCGCAGATACTCGCTCGGCTTCTTCGACAGGTTCTTGGTCGTGTAAGGCTTATCGGTGACGTTCCGGTCGAGGCGGCCCATATAATGCGGCATATATCCGCCGCCGTGCGATATGACGATCTTGAGGCCCGGAAAGCTATCCATCACGCCTTCGTAGATCATCGAGGACATCAGCCGGACTTCCTCGATCGACTGGCCGATCGAGTTCCACATCGCGTAGTCCTGGTACCACATCTCCGTGACCCCCTCCGGGTGCATGAAGATGACCAGGCCGAGGTCATGGATCGCGCCGAGGAGGTCCGTGAAGCGCGCATGGCCGAGATAGTCGCCGCGGTAATTGCTGGGCAGCTGAACAACCCGAAAGCCGGCTGACTTAGCCCATTGGAGTTCGTCGATAGCCATGCTGATTTCGCCAAGCGGAAGGACAGCGCTCCCCATGAACCGTGTCGGATGCAACGATGTCCACCGCGCGCATTCGTCATTGACCTTACGGGTCATGCGACGTTCGTCATCGGGGGTCGCATAAGCGCGGCTTTGCAGCACGTCGGCGGATGTCAGGATGTTAACGTCGATCCCGCGCGCATCCATGTCCTCGATCTGCATCTCGGGATGAAACATTCGCTGAAAGGCGGGCAGGTCTGGCGAGAACATGTTGCGGCCGAAGCAGGACGCGACGCTGTGCGGATGCGCCTCATCGAACACCTCCCGCTCCAGAAAATGCGCGTGGAAGTCGATGCACTTTGGGCAATGGCATCGCAGTTGGTCGGCAATCTCTACAGACATTTCAAACACCCTCTTCCGGATGGAGCTCCTCGCGAAGCTCTACCATCTCGGCTTGGAGGTCCGTCCTCGAGTGCGCCAATCGTAATTGCCAATCGGAGCCATCGCGCGTCACCATGCGAACGTGGGCTAAGGGCAAGCCCCCCTTTCCGTTCGAGGTTAGCGAAGGTTCCGCGTCCGTCGGTTACCCGGTTTCAGCTAGGTGCGCGCGACGATTCCGAATGATGCAGAACATCTGGCCGGTATGCCTGGAGGCGCGCCCATGCGCCCTCTCCCTGGGGCATCCGGATACCCATCGGCAGACATTGGAGTCCGACATGACTGGCATCCCCAATCCCGATTTCACGGCTGTCGTCGAGGCCGATAGTTTTCCCAAAACGAGAACTGCGAAATCACAAGAGGATAATAGTGTGGCGTGAGCGGGCAAAATTAAGTCGTCCAAACATCCCGCGAATAACAGGCGGTCGCAATGCGCGCGCCAATTGGGTGGGCTTAAAACGCGGCGAGTTCTCCGATTCTATCTCGAGCGCTCCCGGCAGATGGGTCGATCGCAGAGTAGTCAGCGGCACCACGCTCCTCGGTTCGACGATAAAACGAAAGGGATTCAAGCGATGGACATCAATGGTTCTGTAGCGATCGTGACGGGCGCCTCCTCAGGGATCGGAGCGGCGACCGCTCGGGCGCTGGCTGCCGAGGGTGCAAAAGTCGTGCTTCTTGCCCGGCGACAAGACCGCATCGTGAAGCTGGCGGCGGAGCTCGAAAACGCCATCGCTATCAAATGCGATGTAACGAACAAGGATCAGGTGAAAAGTGCGGTTGAGCAGGCGCTCCAAGCGCATGGCCGCATCGACATCGTCGTCAACAATGCCGGTCAGGCGCTGCAGGCCTCGATTGAGGAGATCAATCCGGATGACTTCCGCGACATCTTTGAGTTGAACGTCGTTGCACCACTCGTGATGATGCAAACGGTCATTCCGCACATGCGAACACAGGGCGGAGGCAGCTTCGTCAACATCAGCTCAGGGATCTGGTTTCATCCCCTTTCTGAAAGCGGTGCCTACAGCGCAACAAAGGCCGCTATCAGCATCCTGACAGGCGTAGCGCAGGTCGATCTGGCGGACACCAACATCGCGGTTTCGCTCATGTATCCATTCATCACTGAGACCGAGCTGGTGGACTCGATCAAGGCTGGCCGCGAGTCTGCTGAACGGATCGAAGCGCCGATCGCCGCTGAGCGGCAGCCGCCCGAACTGGTAGCGTCTAAGATTTTGGAACTGATCAAGACCGGTGAGAAGCAGGGCGATCTGGTCCCCAAGAAGTATGGCGGGACGTACGAAGGGTGAAGGGCCGCGAGGCAGTGACGCAAGACGCCCGCATGATTGCCAAGTTCGTCGGACACGCGTGGTTTATGTCAGCCCGCGCCCAACAATGAATACGGCAGTGTAGCCGGGACTTAGGAAGTTATGATGCAGTTTCATCGCAACGTCTGGTACATCGCGGCCTTGAGCCGGGAGGTTGGAAGTGAGCTTCTGCCCCGCAAGATCGTTGGGCAGAATGTCGTTCTGTTTCGTTCGAGTTCGGGCCAAGCGTCGGCTATTGCTGACATGTGTCCTCACAGGTTTGCACCTCTCAGCCGTGGCACCTTGGTAGGTGACACCATTGAGTGCGCGTATCATGGTCTACGCTTCGATGGCGGCGGGCGCTGCACTTTCAATCCTCAGGGCGAACTCATCAGCGACAATATGCACGTCCGAGGATATCCGGTCGAAGAGCGCCACGACCTTATATGGATCTGGCCTGGAGATCCGGACCTCGCCGATGCCGCCAAGATTCCCGATCTGACCCTCCTGTCGAGCGGCGAGGGTAGAAGGGCATCCTACAGCTTCCTCGCCGCGAAATTCCGGTACGACATTCTGATCGACAACCTTCTCGACTCGTCGCATGCGGATTATCTTCACAAAGGTAGCTTCTCGAGCGGCACGTTCGAACAAAGCGAAACGAAGGTTCGCGAGGGTGAAGCCCACGACGTCACGGTGACGTTCACCCAATTCCGAGGGCCTCCGATGCCCTTCGATGCCGACCTCGGTCCGATCTCGGATCGTAAATACGAGACCCGCTGGTACCCTGGGCAAATCGTCGTATTTCGAATGACTCGTGTCCGCGCGGGCGAAGAATTCTCCCAAGGCCGCGTGGCGTATTTTGCGCATGTTGCGACACCTGCAGATGCTGATACGACAAACTACTTCATGTGGTCGATGCGAGACTACGCTCTCGATGATCCGGAAGTCGATATCCGGGAAGCCAATAATCAATTTACCGTGATTAATTGCGAAGATGCTCCGATGCTGGAAGCTGTTCACAAGCGAATGGACGGTGCGGAACTGATGGATCTCCGACCCGTAGTATTGCCGAGCGATCGGGGTGCGTTGCAGGTACGCCGCGTGATGAAACGTTTATTGGCGGCAGAAGCCGAGCTGGCAGAAGCCTAAATTTTTAAGCGAATGTCTCGCTGACCGCGGCTTCGAACGGTCTGCAGCGTCACAGGCCTGAGCCGTTCCCTCATCGAAACGGCTCATACGCGGAACTACGGAGAAGCGAAAATGCAGTTCCTGATCACTGCTAATTTTAATGAGAAGTATAATCTCCTGACTGTCGAGCAGCAGCAGGAAGGCAGCCGGGCTGAGTGGGCGAAGTCACGAGATTATTATTCGCAAGGTCTGCTTCGTCAGGCTTGGGTTTACGAAAAGGATCAGGGCATCGTCTCGATCTTCGAAGCCGAAAATCGCGAACAGATGGAAGCCATTCTTGCGGATTATCCTGGAGCAAAGGGCGGATGGGTGTCAGCGACGATCTTGCAGATCGAACCTTATTGGGGGTTCTTTCCGGAGCAAGCCGAAGAGCTGAATCATGTGGTCGGTCATTGATCAGTCGCCAATTTTCTTCAGCCTTACGGAGGCTACCATGCATCTAGATGGAAAAGTCGCTCTTGTGACAGGAGCGGCGACGGGTATCGGCGAAGCACTGGCGCTAGGCCTGGCAGGGCAAGGAGCGACGGTCGTCGGCGCGGACCTTTCGTGGGCCAAGAGTCCCGAAACTAGCGAAATGTTGCGCGTCGAGTGCGATGTTGCGGATCCCGACAGCGTGCGGGCGTGCGTAGCTGACGTTGAAAGGCGCTATGGGCGTATCGACATCCTCGTGAACGACGCAGCCATGTCGTCGAACCTCACTCCGAAGCCGTTCGAGGAGATCAGTGCGAAGGAGTGGACGCAGGTTCTGACAGTCAATACGCTCAGTCCCTTCCTTATGAGCCAAGCGGTCGTGCCCGGGATGCGAGCGCGCAAGTGGGGGCGGATCATCAACCTTACGTCGGCAACCATTTTCACCAGCCAGCCAAGCCTTCTCCATTATATTTCGAGCAAGGGCGCTGTCGCTTCGCTCACTCGTTCCCTTGCCCATGAGCTCGGCGCGGACGGCATCACGGTGAATGCGATCGCCCCCGGTCTGGTGATGACCGACAACATGGAAAATAACGAAGCCTATACCGCCGAGGTTCGGGGCCAGGCGATCGCCGCTCAGATCATTCCGAACCCCTTGCAGACCAAAGACCTCGTCGGCGTCTGCCTTTTCCTCGTCAGCGATGGCGCCGGCATGATGACCGGCCAGGTTGTTGCGGTCGATGGAGGCACGGCCGTTCACTAAAGCGGTCGCCCCTATCACGACTTGTCACCCGCCATGTTCGCGGGCGTTGACGCTTAATACTCATGGAGAGCACGTGTTCGTGCTGCGCGCGCCCGGGTCCGAGCGACATGGTGCGCTAACGGGGTGCGGCCAGAAAACTCACGTCATATTAGCGGCCCCAAGCTGTCTCGCCGGGGACCCGTTTATTACCCGGCCGCAGTTCAACGCTAAGAACCTGCGTTAGCGCATGATCCGTCGATCGGATCGCACCATACCTCTCATAGCCAATAGCGATTTGAGCCAAAATCCCGACGGCCGCTAAAGTTTAGCGATCGAATAATAAGACAAATCGTCACCTGGGGAGGAACTAGAATGAACGGCAACGTGCGTGCACTCATCTGCATGCTGCTGGCGACGGCAGCATCGCCGGCCTTCGCCCAGAATTCGGACGTAGCGGATAACGGTCAGCGCGCTGAACCGCCTGCACCATCGCGAAATAACATTGCGCCAGAAGCGCCAGCTGATACGGATACGTCGTCGGGCGGCGTAGGCGACATCATCGTGACGGCGCAGCGCCGCGGCGAAAATCTGCAGAAGGTTCCGATCTCGGTAACCGCGCTCACAGCGACGACGCTGGAAACCGCTGGCGTGACCACCACCGCCGATATCGGGCGGGTTACGCCGGGCTTTCAGTTCCAGCAGGCGATCGGGCTTGCAGCGCCCTACATTCGGGGTATCGGCGCGGCGGGCCAGCAGGCCGGTTACGAGTCCAGTGTCGCAACCTATGTTGATGGCGTTTATCTGGCAGGTGGTGCAAGCGCGCTAACCACCCTCAACAATATCGAGCGGATCGAGGTTCTTAAGGGCCCGCAAGGCACGCTGTTCGGTCGGAACGCGAGCGGCGGGCTCGTTAACATCATCACGAAGGACCCAAGTTTCAGCCCGCAATTTCAGGCAGGGCTAACGTATGACGAGTGGCAGACGATCACTGCCAGTGCTTATGTCGCAAGTGGACTTACCGACAACATGGCTGGAGATCTTGCCGTCCGCTACAGCCATCAGGGCAAGGGCTGGGGACGCAACATCCTCACTGGTCAAGACGTGAACCAGGTCGATCACGACTTTTCCATTCGCTCCAAGGTGCTGATCGACATAAGCGACTCGAGCAAACTGAAGATCGCGGCTGACTATAGCGACACGCTGGCGAGCACCTTCGTGACGTTCTCGCCGTTGCCGAACCGCCCGGCAACCGGCGGCTATCTCTTTCCCGGCGGTGCCTGGGACAGCACGTCTTCTCTGGCGCGTCCCTTCCGACATTCGAAGGGGTGGGGCATTAGCGCCGATTATACCCAAGATCTGGGTTTCGCCTCGCTACATTCGATCACTGCATATCGGGACTCAAAGTTCTCAGTCGCCTTTGATGCCGGAGCGCTGCCCGTCCCGACGGTGACGATCGATGGGTTGATCAAGCAAAAGCAATTCTCGCAGGAGTTGCAGCTTCTCGCACCCGATGACAGCGCCTTCAAATGGATTGTCGGCGCGTTCTACTTCAGGGGAGACTCGGGAGGCAGTGAAAATAACCCCACCCTTTACCCGCTGCTGACCTCTGCACCGGGCCCGATCGCGATCGCGCAGGACGCTAGTAACGTGGTCAATTCGGTCGCGGGTTATGCTCAAGGGACCTACCCTGTAACCGACCGCCTCAATCTGACCGCGGGTATCAGGTTCACGTATGATAGGTATGTCTACCATAACACCACAACGACGAACTTGACGTTTGTGCCACCACAGTTCGGTGGGATCACGACGACCGCTTATCCCGACCGCCGTGGCTCGACTGCCAAACCGAGTTGGCGCCTAGCCGCGGATTACAGCATCACGCCGAGCGCGCTCGTCTACGCGTCATACAATCGCGGTTTCAAGAGCGGCGGATTTGATGTTCAGACTGAAACCGGTTCCGAATTGAAGCCGGAAATTGTGGATGCGTTCGAAGTTGGCGTGAAGCTCGATGCATTCGATCGAAAGGTCCGTTTCAATGCCTCAGCTTATTATCAGACGGCAGATAACTTACAGTTGATCCTGTATTTCAATGGCGTTTCCAATATCCGCAATGCGGCATCCGCGCGCGCCTATGGCGCGGAAGTCGAACTAACTGTCGCCCCATTCCAGGGACTGACTCTGAAGGCGGCCGGAAGCTATCTAAATTCGCGGTTCAAGGATTTCAGTCAGAATGCGCCGATCTCCAACCCCCTTCCTGGCGGCGGCAACACCATCAATCCCAACGGGAATGCGTCGGGCAATCAAACGCCACGCACGCCAGATAAGACGCTCACGCTATCGGCAAACTATGAAACCGATCTTGCGGGTGGTAAGATCGGGCTCAACGGCAGCTGGTTCCGCAGCGCACGATGGTATGGCGAGCCAGACCTGAGGCTCTTTCAGCCGGCATATTCGCTGGTTGCGGGAGAGATCAGCTGGACAGAGCCATCCGGCCACGTGCGCTTCCGCGTCTTTGGCCGAAACCTGACAAATTCGAAGGTTGCGGCGCAGGTCTCGACCACCATCAATGCGGACGTCCGTTACATGACAGAGCCTCGGACGATCGGCGGAGGTGTCGAGGTCAAATTTTAGGCTGCAGCGTCAGGGGTTGGTTCGGAATGCCGTCGGAACATTCAAAGTGGCATATCAAGGATCGCTGCATTAATTGCATGGCATCCCGAACCATGGCGCCCGCCTTCATCAAGGAGCGCGGGGGCAAGTCCGCTTTTGTACGCCAACCAGACGGGGCGGCCGAGATTGATGCTGCTTGGCGGGCGGCTGCGGTATGCCCGGTAGGAGCAGTCGGAGCACCATCGGATTTGGAGCGGCCTAGGGACCTGTTCCCACAGGATCTTGGCGATGGCGCCTATCGGCTTGGGTTCAACGCTAAATCATCATACGGTGCCCATTCTTATTTCGCGATACATGGCGGTTGGAGGTTCATGATCGATGGGCCGCGCTGGAACCCGGCCCTGGCCGACTGGATTGCCAGCATGGGTGGCCTCGACCACATCCTTCTCACCCATCGGGACGATGTGGCCGATGCAAAAACGTACGCGGAACATTTCGGCTCAAGAGTTTGGATCCATGAGGCCGATGCCTCGAGTGCACCCTTCGCAACGGACATCATGCGAGGGGCTGAGCCCGCCGGACCTGGTCGACAGATCAAAGTGCTGTTCGTGCCCGGGCATACGCGTGGTAGCGTGATGTACCTGTTTGATGACCGAACGCTGTTTACGGGCGACAGTTTGGCTTGGGACAGTGAAACCGGCAAGCTTCGAGCCTACGAGGAATATTGCTGGTATAACTGGCGAAAACAATTGCAGTCACTCCGCGCCCTCCGGGAGGAGACATTCTCTCGTATTTTCGCAGGTCATGGTGAGAGCGTCGACCTCACCACGCCTGAAATGAAGGCCGCTCTCGACGAGTTTCTCCTAACCTGCTGATTGGTATGACTGCCCGATTCCATATCGGACGGTATCCCGGAACATCGCCGACTTGAGGATATCGTAGGCGCAGAAGCGGTGACTTCGGCGACGATCCGGATGCGCCGTCGCAGTCGGCCGCCGTCGCTATCGTTACAGGCCATCCTTCGTATCGGCTATTACAATTTCCTCAGAGTGCAGACCGCGCGCATTTCACCCTCGAATAAGCAAAGAGGGAGGGTGTTATGAAGCTGAAGTTCGTCCTGATGAGCGCATCGGCCATGATGGCGATCGCACCAGCGAATGCGCAGGATGTCCCCGCGTCGACCAGCACGCAGCAAGATGCGCAGCAGACCGACGGTGCAACGGACGAGGGGTCTGCGGACATCGTGGTGACCGCGCTGAAGGGCCGCACATCGCTCCAGAAGACACCCGCGGCGGTGACGGTTTTGAGCAGCGAGATCCTGACGCGCCAACGTATTCTCGATATTCGCGAGGCGCAGGTACTGACGCCCGCAGCGCACTTTGGAAAGCAGAATAACGCAACCCAGGTCAATATCCGCGGCATCGGATCAACGGTCGATTTCTACTGGATCCCTGAAATGGTCGCCTTGAACAGCGATGGCGTCTATCTGCCACGCTACGCGAGTGCCGGCTCGTTTCTCGACCTCGACAGTGTGCAGGTCCTGCCTGGGCCGCAGGGTGTCCTATATGGTCGCAGCGCTGGCGGCGGTGCGATCATCATGAGTTCAAAGGTGCCCACGGACAACCTCGAGGCACAGGGCAATTTCGAATACGGCAATTATGACGCGGTTCATGCGAGCGGGATCGTCAACGTTCCCCTCGGTGAAAGTATAGCGTTCAGGGGCGGTCTCGATTATCGCCGACATGACGGGTACCAGACTTCGGGTAATGAGGCGGGCAATTCCTTCGCTGCGAAGGCCACGCTGTCCCTGAAGCCTGTGGACGACCTCAAGATCCTACTCCGCGGAATATATTATCAGGACAGGGGCAAGCCGGCCGTCACCGTCTATCTGCCGACGCCGGAGAACCGTAGTCCCTGGTTCATTGCCCCCAACGATCCCGTGACGGGCGCGGATACGACACGAGGCTTTCGCCGGTATCGCTACGACACCCAATCGGTCGATATCAGCTATGACCTTGGTGGGGCCACGATCCAATACATCGCGGCGCGTCTCTTCCAGAAAGAGGACAGCCTCCGCTCGCTCGTTGGCAACGATCAGACTTACAATTCGGACTATACGCAATACACGCAAAGCCTTCGGCTTTCCTCTTCGGGCGGGGCGCCACTTCAGTGGATCGCCGGACTCGATTGGTTCAAGGCCAATGCCCATTATGACAGTCGATTTGGTATAAATGAGTTCGGGAATATCTTCGATCTGATCCGGCAGAAGAGCTACTCCGGCTTCGCGCAGCTGACCTACTCTGTCACGCCAGCGCTTCGTCTCGTAGGTGGCGCTCGTGTGTCCCGCGATGAGTTGCAGCTCGAAGGCGTAGGCCGCGCCTGCTTCTTCGGCACCTGTTTTCAGCCGCCGGTGTCATTCGACAAGGGCTGGACAAACGTCGATGCGAAGGGTGGGGTCGAGTATGATCTGACAAGCCGGACCATGCTCTACGGAAATGTGCAGACAGGCTATGCGCCTGGAACCCTTAATACTTATCCCAATGCGACAACCTTCAACAAAGAGGTCAAGCCACAGCACCTCCTGGCCTTCACCGCGGGCTTCAAGTCGCGCGATATTGCCCCGTGGCTGACATTGAACAGCGAAGGCTATTACTACCGATATCGCGACCTCATCATCCAGGCCTATAATGCCGGCCTTGGTCAGCAGGTCCTGTACAACGCACCGAAGGCGACCATCTGGGGGGCGCAGCTGACGGCTAATATCGACCCCACACCCGCAGACACGTTGAGCATCAATCTGGCCTATACGCATGGCCGGTATGGCAGTTTCGTGTCCGGCCCGGGCGCAACGGACCTCAATGGGCTGCAGATGCAGTATACGCCTGATCTCTCAGGCTCGGTCTCCTACGAGCATCGGTTTGAGCTGGCCAGTGGTGGCAACATCGCCGCTCGGGGCTCAACCTATTTCTCCACGAGCTACTGGGGGACCTTCGACCACAGCGCGAACGCCCGGCAGAAGGCTTACACCAAGTCCGATGTTTCGATTACCTACTCGGCTCCCGGCGACAAATGGACGCTGGGTGTGTGGATGAAGAATGTTGAGGGCAAGGCGATCGCCTCCACAATCTCTGGCGTGACCTCGCCGCCGCCTTATCAGACGGTGGCGTTTCTCGAACCGCCGCGGACGTTCGGCTTGTCTCTAGGCTTCAAGTACTAAGCACACCGGTCTCGTACGTGGGTTGTAGCAGGCGAGCAGCAGCTAAAGGGGATGCTGCTCGCCTCAGATTTCAGAGGGACCGGGCTTCAAGGCGCGGATTGCTGACGCCGCTCGATCAGCGCCTTCTCGACGCGGCGCAGCGTCTCGTTGACGATGTCGATCAGCGACGGATCGTCGATAATTCCATGGAGCGCTTCGCTCCATGCGTCGCGCATGCGCACAAAATTCCTTTCGGCAAGATCGGTGAGGTAGAGATTGACGCTGCGCGCGTCCCGCTCATCGGCTTCCCGCCGCGCTAGACCCTTGGCCTCAAGGCCACGAAGGACCCTCGAAAAGTTGCTCGAGGGCAGACGTGTGGCGTCGGCGATCACGCGAGCAGCGCTCCCGGGATTCTGGTGAATGCAGCGCATCACGTGAATCTCAATCGGGCTGCAGATGGCCGGCTCCAGGTTGCTCGGGGGCGGCAGTTGCCGGCTGATGCCATGCACCACGTCGGCCAACTCAAAGAGGCGCCGCGCTTCACCCTCGTTCACACATATCCCCATTTGAAAAATGGCTATCATATGATAGCTAGTTTGCAAGAGTCGCGCTAGAGAGGCGTGCGAAGCCGCTCCAGTCGACAAGACGGTGTCACACCGCATTCATAACGAAGGATCTGCCAGATGGAAATTGATGGAAGCGTTATCATCCTGACGGGCGCGTCGTCCGGAATTGGCGAAGCGACGGCCCGGGCTGCGTCGAAAGCGGGTGCGCGCGTCGCCTTGCTCGCGCGGCGAGCAGATCGCATTGAGAAGCTCGCATCGGAACTGGAAAATGCGCTTGCCGTCCCCTGTGATGTGACTGACGCCGCCCAAATTCGCCAGGCGGTCGCGGCCACGCTCGAGAAGTTCGGCCGCATCGATGGTCTGGTGAACAATGCCGGCCAGGGCCTGCAGGCATCGGTAGAGGAAATCGATCCTGCGGAATATCGCAGTGTCCTCGAGCTCAACGTCGTTGCTCCGCTCCTGACGATCCAGGCCGTCATTCCCATAATGAAAGATCAGGGGGCCGGGAGCATCGTTAACGTCAGCTCGGGTGCCACATTCGCTGCGCAACCGGGATCTGGCGCCTACACGAGCTCCAAATGCGCGCTGAACATGCTGTCCGACGTCGCACGGCTAGAGCTTGCAGACGCCGGCATCGCGGTTTCGACGATGTATCCCTTCATCACCGCCACGGAGTTCTACGACGTCATCAAGGGCGGTGAGGAAGCCGCCGGCAACCTCCGGAGCCGCGCCAGCCAGATGGCTCAGCCGCCTGAGCTCGTCGCGGAAAAGATCCTCGAGTTGATCCGAAGCGGCGAAGCACGCGCTGATCTCGTGCCCGCCAAATTCGGCGGTTCCTTCCAGGGCTGACGTTCCCCTGAAGCTGGACGGGAGCCCTACAGGAACCCGTCACTCCGCTTCTGTCGATACTTAAACCAACCACGAGACTGTACCATGTCAAACCCGCGTAGTTCCTCCTCTTCACGCCCGCTTCTCATCCGGGGGTGTGGCATCGTAACCATGGATGAAGCCGCGGGCGACCTTGGCAGTGGAGACATCCTCATTGAAGACGGCAAAATCGTTGCCGTTGCTCCGCACATCGACGCGCCCGACGCTAAAGTGATCGAGGCGTCGAATATGATCGCGATGCCGGGATTCATCGACGGGCATCGCCATCTTTGGGAGGGAATTGCTCGCCACGCTCTGCCGACCGACAACCTCATGGAGTATTTTCATAGGGTCAATCATGGCTTTGCGTCGGCATATACGCCCGATGACGTCTATCTCGGGACGTTGCTGAGCGCGCTGGGTGCGCTTGATGCCGGCATCACGACGGTCTTCGACTGGGCGCACATCCAGACCACGCCAGAGCACACGTCGGCGGCGATCGCGGCCCTTCGGGATGCTGGTTTGAGGACCGTATTCGGCTACGGCCCGCCGGGTCGCCAGGATCGCGGTCATCAATGGCCTCACGACCTTTTGCGTTTGCAGAAGGAGGATTTTTCCTCTCGGGATCAGCTGCTGACTTTGGCATTGGCAAGTTCGTCGCCCGAACATTGCCCAGACGAAGTTGCGAAGGCGCATTTCGCCATGGCGAAGGATGCCGATCTCATCATCACCGTCCACGCGGCCATGAACGGGTTTGGCGAAAAGGAGCAAATTCTCCGTTTCGGCAAGGAGGGCCTGCTAGGACCTCATGTCCAGCTGGTTCATTGCAACACGCTAACGTCCGAGGAATGGCGGGTCGTTGCCGACACAAACACGTCGGTATGCTTTACCCCGTCGGCCGAGATGCAGATGGGCCACGGGGTCCCGCCGATCCAACCATCGATCGATGTAGGAATTATCCCGAGTATCGGCATCGATGTCGAAACGTCCGTTCCCGGAGACATGTGGACGCAGATGCGGATCGTCTACGCGCTGCAGCGCATGCAGTCCCATGAGCTCCGTTATAGCGGGGCCGAGGCTCCGGCCTGTATCGATTGCAACGACCTCCTGCGGTACGCGACCATCGGGGGCGCGATTAATGCGCGACTCCAAGATCAGATCGGCAGGATCGCTTCTGGCCTGCAGGCCGACCTTGTCCTGCTGCGCGCCGACATGATCAACGTGATGCCGGTCAACGACCTCAAAAGCGCTGTCGCGCTCAACATGGACGCTAGGAACGTCGATACAGTAATGGTCGCAGGCAGGATCGTGAAGCGCGGCGGAACGCTTTTCGGGCATGATCTCAATGCTCTTGCGCGTCGGTTCTACGCAGCGCGGGATCGCGTCTACGCAGATGCAAATGAGCCGTTGAAAAGCCCCCAACATCGCCTCTCGGTGGAGGCGGCCCTGCAAAATTGAATTTGGCGAAATGCGAGCCGGCAAAAGCCGGCCGGAAGCGAAAGGATGAGGAGTGATGGCGAGGTTCGACCTCAATCTTTTAAGCGCGCTCAATGCCCTACTAAGTGAGAAGAATGTCACTAGGGCCGCAGAGCGCCTGTTTGTCACGCAGCCGACGATGAGCGGGATGTTGCAGCGACTGCGCTACCAGTTCGACGATCAACTGTTGGTCAGAAACGGCCGAGAGCTCGAGCATACACCTTTCGGAGCGTCGCTGGTCGAACCTGTCCAGGAAGCGCTTCGAAGCATCGAGCTTCTGATCCATACCGAGCCATTCTTCGATGCCGCCACCAGTGAGCACGAGTTCACTGTAATGGCGTCGAACTACTGCGCCTCGATCTTTCTCCCTCATCTCGTCGCACAATTGGCAGGGCAAGCTCCCGGAATCCGGCTCGTCACGCAACCCATCAACAACCCCCTAGAGAGGATCTATGCCGGGCAAGCCGATATCTGCATAACGGCCGACGACATGTCGCTGCTTTGCGGCGGGACAAATCCTGAGAAGATACACGCAGAGCCGCTCTTCCGTGACGAGTTCGTATGCGTCGTCGCAGCCGATCACCCGCTGACGCGAAAAGCCAGTCTCGATCAGCTTTTCAGCTATCCTCATGTCGGCGTACACATGTTTGGCACGGTCAATACGATCGAGTCGGCGTGGATCGAAGAGCATCGGCCCGGCTATCGGCCCAGTGTCGTCGTTGCGGATTTTCCGCTGGTGGCCCCGATGGTCGCCCACTCCACGCTCGTCGGTGTAATGCCTGCGCGCATGGCAGAATTGTCTGCGCGCGCGATGAAGATCAGGTCCTTTCAGCCGCCCTATGCCATGCCACCGCTCGTCGAGGCGATGATGTGGCATTCGCGTCATCAAAATGACCCGGCTCATATCTGGCTTCGGGCAGCTATTCGTCAGACCGCTGCAGAGTGGCTCGAGCGGGACGGCGAGACGCCTCTTCTCTCCGATCAGCTCGAAGAACACAGACCCCGACGCCACGCGACAATCCATTCCATTCGGTAGGGACCGACGCGTCTTCAGGCATTGGCGGCCGGCGCGAAGGCGGAGCCCGCGATAAATATGCTCTCCTTTAAGAAAAAGGAAAAACGGCATGGATTGGTACGACGGTAATCATTGCAAGGGTGGTGGCGCTGAACTTTTGTGGCCGAGCGTGTGCGCGTTGGCGATCTGCGCCTTGGTGATCTGTATTGTCACTTAGCGGAATGACGTTCGTGTGGAAGCATGACACGTCGAGCGCTGCCCGGCGCGGTAATCTGGTAGCCAAGCGTAATTCCCAATTGTTCGACGCCTTTTTGTAGCGGAAGGCCTACCACGCGATGGACCCAGGCGGGACAACTGCCCCGTCATCACTCGCCGCCGAGCGCGCGGCCGGACCAACTTGTTATAGCCGAGGATATTCCATGCCGTTCATTTTGCCACCGCTCCCTTACGCCAGAGACGCCTTTGGTGACCTCATCTCGCCAGAGACCTTCGATTTTCACCACGGGAAGCATCACAATGCTTATGTCGTCAAAGCGAACGAACTGGTGGCTGGCGACCCTGATCTTCAGGACAAGTCGCTGGTGGAATTGATCAAGCGTACCGCAACAAACGGCCCCAATGGTCTTTTCAATCAGGTCGGACAAATCTGGAACCATAGCTTCTACTGGCTGGGACTGAGCCCGACGAAGCAAAGCCCGAGCGGTCCGCTCCTCGATCTCATAAACGAGGGATTTGGATCGCTTGAAGGGCTGCTCGAGAGGCTCAAGGGCGAGGCCGTCGGTCATTTTGCCAGTGGATGGGCGGCACTCAATCTCAAGGATGGTAAGCTTGAGGTGACGTCTTATCACGACGCCGACACACCCGTGGCCCATGGCGCAACGCCGCTTCTTATCCTCGATGTGTGGGAGCATGCCTATTACATCGACTATCGCAATTCCCGGCCAGTTTATGTTGAGAAGATCCTGCGCAATTCGATCAACTGGGATTTCGTTGCTTCGAATCTAGACGGATGTGGTGTATCGCGCGCCGATCAACCCGCATGACCGATGATCCTTTGGAAGGCACAGCGCGCGCCCCGGCGCGTGCCGCCCGCCTTTGCCCAACATAGCTTCCGACTGGACTCGGTCGGCACGATGCGGGTTCACACGCTTCTGTCGGCAGTATGGTTTACATGGTCCTCGAGACGGCTCTTCACCCTCTGAAGCAGCGAAACGAGCTGCTGTGATTCCTCCAGTGTGAAATCGGACAGCAGGTCGTTCCAATAATCCATCACACGCGGTACAAGCGACAGGGTTGCCGCCATTCCCTTTTCGCTCAGCGTTAGCCGCACGACGCGGCGATCGTCTGTACAGCGCGTGCGCGAAATAAATCCGCGTTGTTCCAGCCCGTCGATCAACCGAGTGGTCGCGCCGCTGTCGTTTCCAATCAGCTGTGCGACGTCGCTCGGTGTTTGCGCAAGGCCCTTCGCCACCAGGATGAGCGCCGACCACTGCGTGAAGCTGATGTCGAGATCGGCGAAGCGGCTCTCGATCTCAGACTGGTAGAGCTTGAAAACGCGCCTGATGAGGTAGCCGACCGAAATGTCGGGATCGAAAGTCTCCAGCGAATAAGGGGGCATGCGATTTTTCCGGCGATTGCTGCCTACGGCAGGTGCTAGCATTGCAGGTCGGCCTTATCTCATTGCGTCATGCGATTGCTGGCATCGCACATCACTATTTCCAGTGGCGGCGTCCGTCCTCTTAAAGCCTCGCGATAGTCGAGTGGGGGAGGCCCTCGTGGCCGATCAGCCAAGGATCTTGCTGGCGGTCAGTTTCAAGCGTCCCCGTTCCGGCCATTTTTTCGGAGCGAGCGCGAATGAAGAAGACGATCATCACCTGCGCGATCACGGGCGGCATCCATACGCCCACCATGTCTGATGCCCTCCCCGTCACCCCGCAAGAGATTGCTGATCAATCTGTCGCCGCCGCAGAGGCCGGCGCCGCCATCCTTCATCTCCATGCGCGCGTGCCGGAAACCGGCGAGCCGACCGGCGATCCGGACGTCTACGGCCAGTTTCTGCCTTCGATCCGCCAGCGGACGGACGCGGTTATCAACCTCACGACCGGCGGTAGCCCGAGCATGGCAGTTTCCGAGCGCCTCAGCGCTGCCAGCCGGTTCTCACCAGAGATGTGTTCGCTCAACATGGGCAGCATGAACTTTGGGCTGTTTCCGCTCGCCGATCGATTCTCGAACTGGAAGCACGGTTGGGAGGAGCCCTATCTGCGGAATTCCGATGACTTCATTTTCCGAAACACATTTCGCGACATCGCCTACATTCTCGAATCGATCGGCGAAGGTGGTACCCGCTTCGAGCATGAATGCTATGATGTCGGGCATCTCTACACCGTGGCGCATTTCCTCGACCGTGGGCTAATCAAACCGCCTTTCTTCATCCAGATGGTCTTCGGCGTCCTGGGGGGCATCGGTGCTGATCCCGACAATCTTACCTTTATGCATCGAACGGCGCAGAGGCTTTTTGGCGCAGACACCTATCACTGGTCGGTCTTAGCGGCCGGCCGGCATCAGATGCCCTTTGCGACCCAGGCCGCGATGCTTGGGGGGCATGTACGCGTAGGACTTGAGGACAGCCTCTATATCGGCCGAGGCCAGCTCAGCGCCTCCAATGCTGACCAGGTCACCAAGATCGTGCGTATCCTGGATGAGCTTGGCCTAGAGCCCGCCACACCCGGGGAGGCGAGGGAGATGCTCGGGCTGAAAGGCGGCGACCGGGTTGGCATTTGAGCCGCCCATTCATCGATGGGCCCACCCTCGAATTTCGGAACCGTGACCGCCCATCAGCGGTCGAGTGGCAAGGATCAGCGACATGTACGAACCATTTCCCGGGAATTACGTCTGGAACCTCTCGGTCAATATCTGCCTCGCAATGGGCGGCGCCATGGGAGAGATGGATCGCGCCAATGATGAGGTGCGGGAGATCGCGTCCAGAGGTGAGGACGAGGGTACGGAAGCTTTCTTTGCGGCTTGGGGCGCAATGGCCGATCGCCTTGTCCAACTTGGGGACGAAGCGCTCGCCGCCGGTCATAGCTTGAGCGCGTCGGAGAAATATCAGCGCGCCACGGCTTATTACATGACCGCCGAGCGGATGCAGAGCCGGCATCACGAGCCGCGCAAAGCGATGTATCGCGCGATGCTGGACACCATGGAGAAGGCGATCGACGCCGGGGGGCTCAACGCTGAGACGGTTGAAATCCCTTATGAGGGCACAAGCTTTCCTGGTCTGTTCATTCGCGGACGCGGTGAAGGTCCGCGGCCCTGCATGGTGTTCTGCAACGGGCTCGACAGCGTCAAGGAGATGATCTTCTTCGCGATCCGCGACGTGTTCGCCGAGCGCGGCATCTCGGTTTTGGCCATTGACCACCCCGGTGTCGGCGAGGCCCTTCGCCTCCGTGGTTTGAAAGCCGTGGTGGAATCGGAGCGCTGGGCCGGCGCTGCTGTCGACTATCTCGAAACCAGGGCCGACGTGGATCCAGAGCGGATCGGAATGATGGGCTGGTCGCTCGGCGGCTATTATGCGCCGCGCGCTGCCTGTTATGAGAAGCGCTTCAAGCTGTGCGTGGCCTGGGGCGCCAACCATAATTGGGGCGAGCTTCAGCGTCGTCGGCTGGCGAGAGAGGGCGATCGCCCCGTCCCCCATTATTGGGACCATGTCATGTGGGTTTGGGGGAAGGAGACCATGGAGGAGTTCATGGACTTCATTCCCCGGGTCACGCTCGAGGGCCACATGCAGAACATGACGGTTCCCTTTCTCGTTGTTCATGGGTCGAATGATCGCCAGATCCCTCTGGAATATGCGCATCAGGCGCATGACCAGGCGATCAACAGCCCGGAGCGCAGCCTGCGGTTCTTCACGGATCGGGAAGGCGGCGTCGAACATGTGAGCGCGGACAATATGGAGCCGGTTCGCAGCTATATCGCCGACTGGATCAGCGAACGCTTCGGTGACATGGCATGACCCTTATCCGCCAGAGTCGCGGGGCTAACCCATTGATCGGCTTCGCGCTCGACCGGAACCTCGTGAAACATGTGGGCCAGGATCTTCAGCGTCCCGAATGCATCCTGGCGGAACGCGACGGAACGCTATGGGCTGCTGACGCACGGGGCGGGGTGATGCGGATAGAAACCGATGGCGAGCAACATCTGGTCGTGCAAGCAATCGATACTCACTTTGATATAGGCTCGCGGGCGGAGGAAAGCCTGTTGCGAGGTACCCTGCCAAACGGCCTCGCATTCGCCGAAAACGGCGACATCCTCATCGCGAACTTCGGCACCGATCGACTGGAACTGATGAGCCGGGATGGCGCGAGTCGGGTGTTGATGGAGAGCATCGATGGCGTGCCGCTCGGCAAGGTGAACTTCGTCCTGCGCGACAGCAAGGGCAGGATCTGGATCACGGTTTCGACGTCGGTCAATCCGTGGAGCGACGCGATCTGCCAAGGCCTGGCCGATGGCTACATCATCCTGCTTGACGACAAGGGCCCACGCATCGTTGCAGATGGCTTTGCGTTCACCAATGAGATTCGCATGGATGCGAACGAGGAGTGGCTCTATGTCGCCGAGACAACCCGCAAGCGCGTGACCCGTTTGCGTGTCGCTGCCGACGGATCGCTGAGCCAGCGGGAGACATACGGTCCCGAAAGCCTTGGCGCTGGTGTGATCGATGGCATTACGTTCGACAGCTACGGAAATCTGTGGGCAACGATGATCTTCGCAGATCGGCTGGTCGCTATCACCCCGGATGGCGATGTTCTCCAGCTTCTGGATGATGGGACGCCGGCTTCGACCGAAGCTTTCGAGGCCGCATTTGCGAGTGGAGCCCCCGTTCCATTTCAGACGCTGATGGACACCGGCGGCCCGTTATGCACCTGGCTTGCCAGTGTGACATTTGGCGGCCCGGATCTTGATACCGTCTATCTCGGCGGCCTCCGCGCTACAACGATCCCGTCCTTCAAGAGCCCCGTCCGCGGTCTGCCGCTCGCTCATTGGTGACCTCAATGGCCGCCCTCATGGCGGGCGCTTAATCGCCAAGCACCATGCCTGAGATTGGCAAATGCGATTTTCCAAGGCGAAGGACGATGAGCAATGTCCTCGGCATGGAAAACTCCCTCGAAATTACGGTCCGCGAACTCAAGGCACGACAGGACATTCGTGATGTCCTCATTCGCTACTGCCGCGGCGCCGATCTCTGCGACGCAGATATCATGCAATCCTGCTATCACGACGATGCGACAGACGATCACGGCTTCTTCCATGGGCCGGCGAACATTTTCACCAGGGATGCGGTGAAGAACCTTGGCTCCCTCTTCACCTCCACCCGCCACATTCTGTCGAACGAGTACGTCGAACTTGAGGGGCTCAACGCTCGTGTGGAAAGCCACATCCTGTGCCTGCTTCATACGAACGGCGAAGACGGCCAAGCCGACATTACGGCTCGTTGCCGGTACCTGGACCGCTTCGAAAGCCGTGGGGGCGTTTGGAAGATTGCCCATCGACAGCTGGTGAGTGACGGAACCCGCGTCGACAGGCTCGAGGAGGATTATCCGCGCCTCAATCAGGGTGCACCGGGCGGGCGCGGGAGCGCCGATCCATCCGTACCCTTCTTCGAGGCAGCGAACAGCGTCTCCCAGGCCTGAACCACACTCACGTCATTCGAGAGGATAGAACAAATGGCCGAAACATATCCAGAATTGATCAGCGACGGACGCGGCAATCTCGCGACGGCGGCTTCCTTCACCCACCTCGTTGCCGGCACGATGGTGTCGCAAGACCTCGACGCCATGAAGAAGTTGTATGAGGATTTTCTGGGTCTCGAAACGGTCCGCATCGCCCCGGACCGGATGCTACTTCGTGACCGACGCGCGAAATACCTGATGGAAAATGGTGAGCGTGATTTTTTTGTCATTGAGGTCCACGAGGTCAAGCGCGTCGAAAAGCCGCAAAAGATGCTTAATCACTGGGGCATCGCGGTCGGCACGAGGGAAGAGGTTGATCGTCTTTACGCGCTGGCCAAGGCCGAGAAGGAGAAGTGGCACATCAGAAAGATGCGGCCGATCACAGGTATCCACGAATCCTATGGCTTCTTCATCATCGATCAGGATGACAATTGGTGGGAGATCGAGAACCGCGGCACGATGACGAACGAACTTCTGTTCGCCAAGGGAGACTATAACAACCGTACGACCGATCCGGCGAAGATGATCAATCCTCCGACGCCGATCGCGTCGACCAAATCGCTCGTGCTTGGGGATGAGGCGTTCATGACGCATGGTACCGTCGATGTCGCCGATATCGTAAAAGCGCGTGGCTTTTACGAGGAAGTACTCGGTCTGCGATCGGTGTTGCGTGCCGACATCGCGCAGTTTACCTCCGGGGGCGGTGACTTCAGCTTCGTTGGGGTGCAGGTTGGGCCCATCCACGTCGCGGATCAGTCGGCGGATAATCGGTGGATTTTGCTCGTTTCCGACCAGGAGGAACTCCGCGCGCGCCACGCCGGCGCGTTGGCTCTGGCTGATAAATTCGATATTCGTCAGGTAAGCGATCCAGACTATCAGGACGATGGCAGCCTTTCGTTTCAGATTGAGAGCGCTGACTCCAACTGGTTTGAATTCTCGACCCGGCCGCGCAGCTATTATAGTGCGCCGTTCGCCGCTCTCGCGGAAGTCTGATGCTCGGCTCCCCGTCGGCCCCGCGCTCATGAGGGCGGGCCCGACCGCCGGCCGCGGCGAGAAATTGATCGTCATAGCCCTCGTATTCGCAGGCTTCGCCGCCGGCTATGCCTGTACCTACGCGGCCGTATCCACGACGTTCATATTGCCACTGACGAAGGCTTTTGGCTGGGGCCGCCTAGTTCCAGCGTTCATGTATCTTTCGGCCATGCTCGGCGTGGTCAGCGCGTCGATGCTGCTCGGTCCTGTTATCCAGCGCGTGGGAGAAGCACGGGTCACCGCGCTCTCTGGTCTTTGCCTCGCGATCATCATATCGTCGCATGCCCTGCTAGGCGGATCGGTGCCGGTTGCCATTGGCCTCGCCTATCTCGCCGGCCTGCTCGGAGCAGGCACTGGGGTCGGGCTCTATGTCTCTCTCATGCCGCGATGGTTCGATGCCGATCTGGGGCGTGCGCTGGGTTTCGCCGTCATGGGTCAGAGCTTCGGCTCGGCGATTATGCCAGCGATCTCGGCCGGTGTTATCGCTGTGTATGGCTGGAGAACCGCCTATCTCGTCCTGGCCGGTATCGCGCTGGTCGTGACGCTCATTGTGGCAGCTATTCTGTCGGTCCTGCTGGCCAAGCTGAAACGAGAGACTGCCGGGACTGTTACCGTGGACGGCATCGACCTTCGCGAAGCGCGCCGGATGCCAATCTATCGGCTATTGCAGGCCAGCGCCTTCCTTCAAGCGTTCGCGATGTTTGGCGTCTCTTTTCACATTTTTCCGATCTACGCCGATCTCGGGCTGGATTGGGCTGTGCTTCCCAAAGTCACGGTGGCCCTCGCGGCGGGACTCGCCATCGGCAGGGTCGTGTCCGGAGTCCTGCTCGATTTCGTCGAGG
>NZ_MINO01000042.1 GCF_001757355.1 Sphingobium phenoxybenzoativorans | reverse complement strand
CTATCGGGGCGACAGGCGGGACCGGGACGGCCGCCCGCCCCGCTATCTGCGCGACAATGACCAGATCTATCGCGGCAATGACGGCAGCTATTATTGCAAGCGGGATGACGGCACCACCGGCACCATCGTCGGCGCGATCGCCGGCGGCGTGCTCGGCAATGTCATCGCGCCGGGCGGCAGCAAGACGCTGGGCACCATCCTGGGCGGCGCGGGCGGCGCGATTGCGGGCCGCGCGATCGACAAGAACGATATACGCTGCGAGTAGGCGCTTCGAACGGCGCCGCGAACAGGACGTCCGGGGGTGGAGGGGCACAGCCGCCGCTTCACCCCGCCCCCGCCTCCTGAGAAGGAACAAGTTCAACCGTCATCTACTTGTTATCCCGGTGATTTACTCTCCGTTGGGCAACAGGGAATGGTGCGATGATCGGAAAAATCATTTTGGCGGGCGCGGTGATCGTCGCGGTCCGCACGCTGGTCGGCGTGGGAGAGAAGGCGAAAGCCGCCGCTTCCCCGCCGCCCGCTCCGGTTCCGGTTACGGACATCTCGGTAGAGGATGCTTGGAACGAAGCCCGCCAGTCCGTACGGGAAGCCTCCGTCCCAACGCCACGTCCGGCAACGCCCATCGACTCGGAAAGGAATGCAACCGAACCCGCCTGACATCTTCCGAGTCGCTGCCGGATCACGCATCAGAACAGATGTTCAACTTGGCCGCTTTACCGTTGAAATCGCTTGGTTAACGCATTTTTCCCATAAATGCCGGGTTGGGTTGCACTGAGTCCGGGATGAACGTGACTCGCGTTAACCATATTCTCCATGCTAGACTTCGCAGCAGGATGGTGTCGCGGCCATCCCCAATGACAGGGAGCCGGACCACCGGCCCAAGACCTCAATTCCGAATCTGCGTTAGGAGGAGGCCGAACATGTTGGACGTGAACTATCTTCTGCATCGTCAGCAGATGTCTTTGCTCCGCGCTGCGATCGCCGACAGCCCTGAAAGCCGGGCCGCTCATGAGGGGCTGGCCAGGGAATATACCGCAAAGGTCCGGGCATACCGGCAACTCAACCGTCAGGCCGCCGCCGCCTGATCCCTCACCGCCGCTGGATCACCCGGTCCAGCAGCAGCTTGCTGTGCTTTGCGTCGTCGTCATTATTCTTCTCCAGCGCAGCGCTGATCTGCTGAAGCTGCGCCTCGGTCAGATGCTCTATGCCGATAAAGCCGTTGCGGGCGCTGCGGCTGGCCCGGATCAGTTCGTCCAGCTTCGCCTGGATCGCCGCCGCATCCCGGTTCTGGGCGTTCTGGATCAGGAACACCATCAGGAAGGTGACAATCGTCGTGCCCGTGTTGATGACCAATTGCCAGGTGTCGGAATAATGGAAAAGCGGCCCGGTGCAGCCCCAGATCAGCACAACGGCCAGCGCCGCCATGAACGCGCCCGGCCGCCCCGCCCAGCTCGCCACCTTATGGGAAAATTCTGCGAAAATCCGGTCCATGCCCATTCCTTCTCTCGACGCCGCCATCCGCGGCGCATCCGTAAAAGCCCTGTTCAGCTTGGCTGTGGCATAGCACGGCGATGGCCGTTTCACTCCCCCGCATCGCCGCGCTCGCCGCAGTTCCCGCCCTGCTTCTCGCCGGATGTGCGACTGTCTCTCCAGAGGCGAGGGTCCGCGCCAATCTGATTGAGGCGGGGCTTTCCCCCCGCATGGCCGGATGCATGGCGGAACGGATGGTCGACCGGCTGAGCATCAATCAGCTACGCCAGCTCAAATCCTTTGCCTCGGTGCGGAATGCCGACATGCGGGACATGACGGTGGACCGCTTCCTCTACAAGCTGCGCGCGCTCGACGACCCGGAGATTTTCTCCGTCACCAGCCGCGCCGCGCTGAGTTGCGCAATAGCAGGCTGACCCGGCGTCACTTCGCAAGTGATCCCGGAAAATGGCCGCAAAAGTTTTGCAATTTTGCAAAATGAATCTGCGAAGTAGGGCTGGCGTTCCCATTTCCCCTGTGCTTAAGCAGCCTGACTTAGTTATCCCCTCAGGAAAAAAGGGCAGGCTGCACCCATGAACATTCACGAATATCAGGCCAAGGAACTCCTTGCGAAATATGGTGCCCCCATCGCCGCCGGGTACGCCGCTTTCACCGTGGATGAGGCGGTGGACGCCGCAAAGAAGCTTCCTGGGCCGCTATATGTCGTGAAATCGCAAATCCATGCCGGTGGCCGCGGCAAGGGCAAGTTCAAGGAACTCGCCCCCGAAGCCAAGGGCGGCGTCCGCCTCGCCTTCAATCTCGACGAGGTGAAGGCCCATGCGTCGGACATGCTCGGCAATACGCTGGTGACGATCCAGACGGGTGATGCAGGCAAGCAGGTCAACCGTCTGTATGTCACCGACGGCGCTGACATTGCCAAGGAATTTTATCTGGCCCTTCTGGTGGATCGCACCAGCAGCGAAGTCGCTTTCGTCGTATCGACCGAAGGCGGCATGGACATTGAGGAGGTCGCCCACTCGACGCCAGAGAAGATCCACACCTTCTCCGTCGACCCCGCAACCGGCTTCATGCCCCATCATGGCCGCACTGTCGCTGCGGCTCTGGGCCTGAGCGGCGATCAGGCGAAGCAGGCTGCGAAGGTTGCGGAATCACTTTATAATGCCTTCCTTGGCACGGACGCGGCACAGATCGAGATCAACCCGCTGGCGCTGACCGAGCAGGGCAATCTTCTGGTGCTTGACGCCAAGGTTGGCTTCGATGGCAACGCCCTGTTCCGTCACAAGGACCTGATGGAACTGCGCGACGAGACCGAGGAGGATCCGGCCGAGCTGGAAGCCTCCAAATATGACCTGGCCTATATCAAGCTGGATGGCGACATCGGCTGCATGGTCAACGGCGCCGGCCTCGCCATGGCGACGATGGACATCATCAAGCTCAACGGCATGTTCCCTGCGAACTTCCTCGACGTCGGCGGCGGCGCGAGCAAGGAGAAGGTGACGGCGGCGTTCAAGATCATTCTGGCCGATCCCAATGTGAAGGGCATTCTGGTCAACATCTTCGGCGGCATCATGAAGTGCGACATCATTGCCGAGGGCATCGTCGCCGCTGCCAAGGAAGTGAATCTGTCCGTGCCGCTGGTCGTCCGTCTCGAAGGCACCAATGTTCAGCAGGGCAAGGACATTCTGGCAGGCTCCGGTCTCGCCATCGTACCGGCCGACGATCTGGGCGATGCCGCACGCAAGATCGTGGCGGAAGTCAAACAGGCGGCCTGAAGCCGAACAAAACATATCCCCAGGTAGAGGTTTAGACCGGAGGTCATACTATGAAGATCCTCGTGCCCGTAAAACGGGTGATAGATTATAATGTGAAGCCGCGGGTGAAGGCGGACGGCACGGGCGTCGATCTGGCGAACGTAAAGATGTCGATGAACCCGTTCGACGAGATCGCGGTCGAAGAAGCCATCCGCCTGAAGGAAAAGGGCGTGGCGACTGAGATCGTGGCTGTATCCATCGGCGTTGCGAAGGCGCAGGAAACGCTCCGCACCTCGCTTGCCATGGGCGCGGACCGGGCGATCCTGGTCCAGACCGATGATGAGGTTGAGCCGCTGGGCGTCGCCAAGCTGCTGGCCAAGATCGTCGAGGAAGAACAGCCGGGTCTGGTGATCCTGGGCAAGCAGGCCATTGACGACGACAGCAACCAGACCGGCCAGATGCTTGCCGCGTTACTGGGCTGGGGCCAGGGCACCTTCGCTTCCAAGGTCGAAGTTGCTGGCGATACGGTCAACGTGACCCGTGAAGTCGATGGCGGACTGGAGACGGTCGGCCTCAAGACACCGGCAATCATCACCACCGACCTGCGCCTCAACGAGCCGCGCTATGCTTCGCTGCCCAATATCATGAAGGCGAAGTCCAAGCCGCTCGCGACCAAGACGCCTGCGGATTATGGCGTCGATATCAGCCCGCGTCTGGAAACGCTCAAGGTATCCGAACCGCCCAAGCGGTCGGCGGGCGTGAAGGTCGCCGATGTCGATGAACTGGTCGCGAAACTCAAGGCTCTGGGAGTTGCAGCATGACAAAGACACTCGTCTGGGTCGAGCATGAGGGCGGCGCCCTCAAGGATGCCACCCTTTCCGCCGTCACCGCAGCCTCGAAGCTGGGTGAAGTCCATCTGATCGTCGCCGGCAAGGGTGTCGACGGCGTTGCCGCCGAAGCGGCCAAGATCGCTGGCGTTGGCAAGGTTCATGTCGCCGACGATGCCGCGTTCGACCATGCACTGGCCGAAAATGTCGCGCCTCTGATCGTCGATCTGATGGGCAGCCATGACGCTTTCGTCGCTCCGGCGACCTCGAACGGCAAGAATATCGCTCCGCGCGTCGCCGCTCTGCTGGACGTCATGCAGATCAGCGACATCCTGTCGGTCGAGAGCGAGGATACCTTCACACGGCCGACCTATGCGGGCAACGCGATTGCGACGGTCAAGACCAAGGACGCCAAGAAGGTCATCACCGTTCGCGGAACTGCCTTCGAAAAGGCCGCCAAGGAAGGCGGCTCCGGCGCGGTCGAGGCTGTTTCGTCCACGGGCGACAAGGGCCTCTCCTCCTTCGTCGGCGCAGAGATCGCCAAGCTGGAACGTCCCGAACTCACCTCCGCCAAGATCATCGTATCGGGCGGCCGTGCGTTGAAGGACGGGCCGACCTTTGAGGAACTGATCATGCCGCTCGCCGACAAGCTCGGCGCGGCTGTCGGCGCGAGCCGCGCGGCGGTCGATGCGGGCTATGTCCCCAACGACTATCAGGTTGGCCAGACCGGCAAGATCGTTGCCCCGGAAGTCTATGTCGCTGTCGGCATCTCCGGCGCGATCCAGCATCTCGCCGGCATGAAGGACAGCAAGACCATCATCGCCATCAACAAGGATGAGGATGCGCCGATCTTCCAGGTCGCGGACATCGGTCTTGTCGGCGATCTCTTTAAGGTCGTCCCGGAACTGACCGGGAAGCTCTGAGCACCTCGGACGATCCAAAGGCCCCGGCAGCGATGCCGGGGCCTTTTTCTTTCAACTCCGAATGTCGCCATCCCCGTCGATCTCGCCGGACAATTGCGCTTCAATCGCTGCATGATCAGGATGTAGCGGAGCAAATCTCAGCACCGCAAAGCCCGCCAGAGCCGACAGCAGCGATCCGGCAAGTATCCCCAGCTTGGCTTGTTCCACCATCTCCGGCGCGCCCGGAAAGGCCAGCCCACCGATGAACAGGCTCATCGTGAAGCCTATCCCGCATAGCAGGGCGACCCCATAAATCTGCGCCCAGGTAGCGCCGCGCGGCTTTGCCGCAAGGCCCAGGCGAATGCTCGCCCATACCGACCCGAAAACACCGATCTGCTTGCCAAGGAACAGCGCCAAGCAAATGCCCAGGGGCAATGGCGCAAGTAACGCCGCCACAGTAACATCGCCTAGGTCCAGCCCCGCATTGGCAAAGCCGAAAAGCGGCACGATGAGATAGGCGCTCCAGGGATGGAGGGCGTGCTCAAGGCGATGAAGGGGGCTGTCCTCCGCATCGGGCGTTCCCGGCGTCCGGCGGATCGGTATCGTCAAGGCGGCAAGAACCCCGGCGATGGTCGCGTGCACGCCCGACACCAGGATGGCGTACCACAGGACTATGAAGGCCAGCAGATATGGCGTCAGCGATCGCACGCCCATCCTGTTCATACCGTACATGACACTCAGGATCAGCAGGGCGGCCCCGATTGCGGCGATGCTCAGGCCCTGAGTGTAGAAAAGGGCGATGACCACCACCGCCCCCATGTCATCCACGATGGCAACCGTGACCAGGAACAGCTTGAGGGACATGGGCGCCCGCGATCCGAGCAACGCCATTACACCAATGGCGAACGCGATATCCGTAGCCGCCGGGATCGCCCAGCCATTTACAAGGGCGGCGTCGCCACCTGCAATCCACAAATAGATGACCGCAGGCACAGCCATGCCGCTCGCCGCCGCCACGGCAGGGAGCAACCGCCGCTCCCATGAGGAGAGGCGGCCATCCACGATCTCTCTCTTGATCTCCAGCCCGACGAGCAGGAAGAACAGCGCCATCAACCCGTCGTTGATCCAAAGATGCACCGTCATGCTGCCAAGCTGCCGCGTAAGGACCGGACCGATGTCGGTATGGATCAACGCATGATACAGATGGGCGCTGTTTTCGGAGATATTGGCGGCGACAAGCGCCATCACCGCGGCGAAGATCAGGATCACACCTCCCCCCGCTTCACTGGCGAGAAAAGACCGCAGAGCAGAGATGGGTTTGGAATTACTCATTATTAGTCACAGAGCGCATCGCGGGGCTGGGCGCAAGGGGGCATGTCCCAAAAGGAAACGTGCCCAGATTGGGGATAATGGGCGGTTCACCTTGTGCGCCGGGCGGGTTTATGAAACTCCTGATCAACCGATTCTGTGGGGGCAGAACGATCGCATGGGACTCGATCCTTTTGGGAATCCTATCTGCGGCGCAGCATGAGATCATGCTGTTCGCTGCGGTCGGGGTAGCTCTAGGCGGAATTGACGACCTGATCGTCGATATGCTGTTTTTCGTGCGTCATGGATGGCGACGTCTGACTGTTTACACCCGGCACCGGCCAATGAACGCCACGCGCATCCCGCTGCCGACAGTGCCCGGCGGTCTCGCTGTCTTTATTCCCGCATGGCAGGAAGCCGATGTCATCGGCCCCATGCTCCGCACATCGCTGCGAAGATGGGGTCAGGGCAATTACTGCATTTTCGTCGGCGTCTATCCCAACGACCCCGCCACATCGACAGCGGTTTCTGAAGCCTCTCAGGATCCCAGGATAATTACCGCCGTCACGCGGACCGACGGGCCGACAACCAAGGCGGATTGCCTCAACGCTCTCTGGCGCGCGATGCTGGAGCAGGAAAGCCATCGCGGGCAACAGTTCAAGGCGATCGTCCTGCATGACGCGGAGGATGTCGTACATCATGACTCCCTGCGCGTTCTGGATAGGCTGACGGACAGGTTCGATCTGGTTCAATTGCCCGTGCTGCCCCTTGTCAGCCAGCAATCCCAATGGATTGCCGGGCATTATTGTGACGAGTTTGCTGAATCTCACGGCAAATATCTGACGGTTCGGGAGGCGATAGGCGCTGCAGTGCCCTCCGCCGGCGTAGGTTGCGCCTTTTCCCGAAAAGCGCTGGCAAAACTGGCCAAGGCGCAAGACGGGTTTCCATTCGACCCCGCCTCGCTGACCGAAGATTATGAAATCGGGCTGCGCATTGCAGAAAATGGCGGGCGCGGCATTTTCGTCCGAATGCTCGACAACCGCAGGAAACCAGTCTGTACGCGCGAACATTTCCCGGAAACGCTGTCGGCCGCCATTCATCAGAAGGCGCGATGGATGATCGGCATCTCCCTGTCGGGATGGGACAGGCTGGGCTGGAAGGGCGGCATTCCTGAACTCTGGATGCGCTTGCGCGACCGGCGGTCCGCACTGGCGGCGCTGATATTATTCGCGGCCTATTTGGCATTCATCCTGTGGATATTTCTTACTGCCGCGGGGTGGTTGGGGCTTTACAGCGCCAGGCCGGTATCGCCTTTGTTGGTGGATTTGCTTTGGTTTAACGGAGTGCTGATGGCGTGGCGGGTTGCCATGCGCGCCCTGTTCGTCATCCGTTTCTACGGCGTCGAGCAAGGGCTGAGATCGATACCCCGCACAATCTTCGCGAATTTTATCGCCATTCTCGCGGCAGCGCGGGCGGTGCGGATTTATATCGGCATGTTGCGCGGACAACCCCTGGTCTGGGACAAGACGCAGCATCGCTTCCCCGCCGATCGACTGGGATATTATTGACGGTGACGGGCGGACGTCCTCTCCGCGCCTTGACGCTACTGTTGCTTGGCTGGACGGGTTGCCGCATGGCGATAGCCGGCCCCTGGGCGGCCAGCCAACCCTCGGCATGGGCGGCGGAACAGCCCTTATATGGCCGGCTCACCTTCGCCATTCCGGCGGGATCATCCTTCGAAGATCAACGCCAGGCAGTCGAACTGAAATCCGTGCGATTTGCGGCAACGCCGGGTAAAATCCTCCGGACGCCCATCCTGGATACGGATGACACCACGTCCAAGACGCCGGCAGCTACCGGCGCTCCAGTAGCGATGGAAGGCCACCAATATGCAGCGTCATCATCGGAAGCTACATTATTTCCTGAGCCTGTGTCCGGAACGCGCCCTGCAAACACCCTGTCCAATACGATTAGCCGCTGGTCTCTCGACGCTTGGATGCTCATTCGGAATGGAAGCTCCCACTTCAATCTGGCCAGCTATGGTCAGTTGGGCAGCTCCCAGGCAGGAGTCCGCGTTCAGTATGATCTGACTCCGGGCAGCAGGAGCCGCGTGGCGCCCTATGCTCGCATCACCAGCGCCCTGGCGCATCCCGCGGCGCCAGAAGCAGCCTTCGGCATCGGCTACCGCCCGGTCAGGTCATTTCCTTTCGACATCGGTGTCGAGCGGCGCGTCGCACTGGGTATGGGAGCGCGCGATGCATTCGCCATCGTCGCATCGACCGGATTTGGCCCCGCCACCATGCCCTTCGGCCTGGAAGCGGAAGGCTATGCACAGGGTGGCATTGTCGGTTTCCGCAATCGGGATGCCTTCGCCGACGGTAAATTCTCGCTCCGCACATATGTCATCGACGACAAAATTGCGCTGGGCATGAGCACTTCCGGCGGCGCACAACCTAATCTGACGCGCTTCGACATCGGACCGCAGATCCAGATGCGCTTTTCCAACGGCAGGATTCAATCGCGCATGGCTGCTGAATGGCGCCAGCGGATAACGGGGCGGGCACAACCTGGTTCGGGTCCTGCGGTAACGCTGGTCGCCGGCTTCTAAATCATATAGGAGCGCGAAGGCTCCCATATTAGCGCGACTGATGCCTTTATATCGCCGCGCTTTGGGACTAGGCCCGTTTGGCATGGATCTCTACCTGCCCATTGCGAATCTGTCGGTGAACGCCTTCGTCATTATCGGGCTGGGCGGCGTGGTCGGTTTGCTGTCGGGCATGTTCGGTGTGGGTGGAGGGTTCCTCACAACGCCGCTGCTGATCTTCTACGGCATTCCTCCGACCGTCGCAGCGGCATCTGCTGCGTCACAGGTCACAGGAGCCAGCGTCTCTGGCGTCTTCACGCATCTGTCCCGCAAAACCGTCGATATCGACATGGGCATAGTCATGGTGGTGGGCGGCATCGTCGGCGCGCTGATTGGCACCGCCCTTTTCCGGCTTCTCCAAACGCTCGGACAAATCGATACCGCCATTGCGATCCTGTATGTCCTGATGCTGGGTTCTATCGGCATGCTGATGGCAAAAGAATCCATACAATCCATCGTCGCTCTGCGCAGCGGCGTCCGGCCGACGGCAAAGAAGCGCCGTCATCATCCGCTTATTGCCGCCCTTCCGATGCGCTGGCGTTTCTATCGTTCGGGCCTCTACATTTCGCCGCTCGCGCCGTTTCTGCTAGGCGTGACGACCGGCATACTGACGATGCTGCTGGGCGTCGGCGGTGGATTTATCATGGTTCCAGCCATGCTCTACCTTCTGGGCATGACCACGCAGGTTGTCGTCGGCACCTCCCTGTTTCAAATCCTGTTCGTGACGATCGCCACGACCATGATGCACAGCATGACGACAAAGGCCGTGGACCTTGTCCTTGCCCTGCTCCTCCTTATCGGCAGCGTGGTCGGCGCACAGGTCGGTGCGCGCATCTCCATGACAGTCCGGCCTGAATATCTGCGCATGATATTGGCCTTCATCGTGCTGGTCGTGGCCATTCGTATGGCGCTCGGCCTCGGCTATCGGCCGGACGAGATATATACGGTGCAGATCCAGTGAAGATGGCGCGCCTCCTAATGTTCGCATTTGCGCCTCTCATGCTGGCCGCTCGTGCGCCGATGCTGGTTCCGGACGTTTCCCAGCGCGAAGTGGAAATCCAATACAGCTTCACCGGCGCGGAATTGCTGCTGTTCGGCGCGATCGTATATCCCGATGGCAAGGCGCCGCAAAAGCCAGCCGATATCGTTGTTGTTCTGAAAGGGCCGGATCAATCGATCACGATGCGCGAAAAGCAGAAGGTTGCCGGTATATGGGTCAATGCGGACAGCGCTCAATTCCGTTCCGCCCCCAGCTTCTATGCGATGGCGTCTTCCCGGCCGATAGACCGGATCGTCGATGAACGCACTGCCGCCATTTACGAGCTTGGCGTTGACAAGCTTCAGCTCTCTCCCGCTTCCTTGAATGACAGCGACGAGATCCAACGGTTTCAGACCGGCCTGGTCGATCTGCGGCGAAAAACCGGCTTGTTCGTCGAGCGGCCAGGAACAGTGGAGATCACTGACGGCGTCCTGTATCGCGCCCGCCTGCCTCTGTCCGCGCGCGTCATCGTGGGCGACTATACCGCCGAGACCTTTTTGGTGCAGGATGGGCGCGTAGTAGCCGCGGCGGTGCGTGACGTAACAATCCGCAAATCGGGCTTTGAAAGATTCATCGCCCTGGCCGCACAGAACTGGTCATTCCTTTATGGCCTGACCGCAGTGGCCCTTGCTGTGGGTCTTGGGTGGGCGGCAGGAGCGGTTGCGCGCAGGATTTAAGACCCGGCGTTCGATGGAAGGCGATCAATTCAATGTTAACCAGTCGCCTTTAATCCGGGCTGGTCCGTCGGCGGCTTTGCCGGCTTCGACTTGATCGAGTGCCGTATGAACGACATCCCAGCCGCGACGCAGTTCGCTCAGGCGCATAACGTGCAGACACATCCCGTATTGGGAGAGGCGATGGGCTGGGTCTTCCAGATTGCCGGGTCCAGTTCACAGATTCTGATTGATGCGGGCAGGCTGGCGAATTTCGCCCATGATCCCGATCCCTGCATCGCAATGGCGGGTCAGGTCGGCAGCCAAGTGAAGATGCGGGTCGGCGCGGTTTGGCTTGTCGCGAACATCCGCTCCATGACGCTCGACCGCAGAGACCCCGGCACGATCATTGCCGATATCGACTTTTTGGGCGAAGGGGATGAGGAGCGCCTGACCGGCAAAATCTACCGCTTCCGTCGTGGCGTAACCCGCTATCCCACGCCGAACACGGAAATCTTTCCTGTGTCGAGCGCCGATATGCGGCAGATTTATGCGGCCGACGATCGGGCGCATGTCCAGATTGGCACCGTATATCCCACCAAGGATACCCGTGCTGCATTGTATGTGGATGCCCTGTTGGGCAAGCATTTCGCGCTTCTGGGTTCAACCGGCACCGGCAAATCCACATCGGCGGCTTTGATCCTCCACCGCATCTGCGACCAGTCGCCCCAGGGCCATATCGTTATGGTCGATCCGCACGGCGAATATGCTGCATCTTTCAGGAATAATGGCGCCATCCACGACGCCACCAATCTCGCCCTGCCCTATTGGCTGATGAATTTTGAGGAGCATTGCGAGGTTTTCGTCACATCCGAGGGCGCGGAAAAAACGCAGGATCGCGACATTCTCGCCAAATGCCTGCTGGCCGCCCGCGCACGCAATCGCCTGGCTGAGGGCATGGCCCGGCTCACCGTCGATTCGCCGATCCCCTATCTGCTTTCCGACCTGACCACGATCCTCAGCAATGAAATGGGGAAACTGGACAAGGGAACCGGAACGCTTCCCTATATGCGCCTGAAGTCAAAGATCGACGAGATCAAGGCCGACCCGCGTTATTCCTTCATGTTTTCCGGCATGTTGGTAGCGGACAGCATGCAGGCGTTCCTGACCAAGATTTTCCGTCTGCCCGCAGAGGGCAAGCCGATCTCCATCATCGACGTGTCCGCCATGCCCTCCGACATTACTTCGGTGGTGGTGTCGGTGCTTGCACGCCTTGTATTTGACTATGCCATCTGGGCGCGGGATGAACCGCAACGGCCGATCCTGCTGGTGTGCGAGGAAGCGCACCGTTATATCCCGGCGACCACCACGGGCAGCGGTCAGGCCGTACGCAAAATCCTGGAGCGCATCGCCAAGGAAGGCCGTAAATATGGCGTTTCGTTGGGCCTGATCACACAACGGCCGTCGGATTTGGCCGAAGGTGTGCTGTCGCAATGCGGCACGATCATCTCCATGCGTTTGAATAACGATCGCGACCGCGCATTCGTCAGCGCCGCGATGCCGGAAGGGTCGAGGGGGTTCGTGGAATCCATCCCCGCGCTTCGAAACCGGGAATGCATCATCTGCGGCGAAGGCGTGTCGATCCCGATCCGCGTCGCTCTGGACAATCTGGAAGAACATAGGCGTCCGGCATCGAACGATCTGAGCTTCGGCGACCTGTGGCAACAGATAGGCAACGAGCCAGATATTCTGGAACGCACAATCACGCGGTGGCGCAACCAGGGACGGTAAAGGCTTAGCCGGTCGGGCTCATCCGGCCCGCCGGTTCTGCATCCGCGTTCAGGGTTTCCCGGCATTCCTCCTCGTGCGGCGGTGTGACCAGCCTGACTTTCCTCCACCCGCCATGCATATAGAGTGCGCCCGCCAGAGCGAATGAGATCAATGACCCGACCGGAAAACTGATCCACAGCGCGTCCGCGCCAATCATTGGGTACATCCAGTGATAAAAGCCGAGACGAACCGGATATAGCGCGATCAGCAGGATGATCAGCGGGCCGACGACTACGCCATTGGCCCGCATCGTGCCAAACAAAACCATCGTCATGCCGAACAGCAGGAAACTCCAGCTTGCCAGATATTGCATGTGGCGCGCTGCGTCGATCGCCGGACTGTGCCCTCCCAGAAACAGCGCAAGCGCAGGGCGATCAAAAAGCAGCAGAATGATGATCATGCCGCCCGTGATCACGAGATTGAACAACAGCCCGCTTCCAGTAATGCGGCTTACGCGATCCCATCGTCCTGCACCGATATTCTGCGCAGCCATCGCGCTCACGCCCGCGCCGATGGCCATGGCCGGCATCTGAAGATAGGTCCATAATTGCTGAGCGGCGCCATAAGCCGCCGTGATCAGCAATCCCTCACGATTGACCAGGCCGATCATCACGAGGCCGGATGCCGACATGACGATCATCTGTAGCCCCATGGGTAGACCTTTACCCGCAAGCACCTTCAATTGCGCCAACTCCGGGCGGAGATAGGCCAGTTCCGGACCACGCAGGCGAAGCGGCAGGTCCTTGCGATACATGTAGAATACCAGCGCAATGAAGCTGACAAAGCCGGCGAAGGCTGTCGCAGCGGCGGACCCCGCGATGCCCATTGCAGGAATGGGACCAAGACCGAGAATGAACAGAGGATTGAGACCAGCGTCCAGCAGTACGCTGAGTATCATGAAGCGCAATGGCGTGACGGAGTCACCGGCGCCGCGCAGCCCCATCATCATCATGACGCCCAGGAATGTCGCGGGCATGGCAACGAAGATGACCCGGATATAGTCAAGGGCCAACGGATAAGCGGGCGCAGGCGTCGCGAGGATTTTTAACAGCGCGGGCGCGCCAATCCACCCTCCAATCGCCACGATCATCGATAGACAGAAGCAAAAACCGACCGCCGAACCGAATGCGCGCCTGGCGGAATCTATATCGCGCGCACCCACGGCCTGACCGATCAACACCGTCGCCGCCATGCCGAAACCGAAAATGATCGAGAACATCAGGAACATGATGATGTTCGCATTCGCAGTAGCCGCCAGCGCATTTTCGCCCAGAAAACGGCCCACCCACACGGCATTGATCGATCCGTTGAGCGATTGCAGGATATTGGACGCCAAGGTTGGGACCGTGAACATCAGCAATGTTTTGCCGATCGGCCCCACGGTCAGGTCGGGCCTGGATGATCCGCCCATGCCGCTCATTGCCTACCCTCTCCTCTGGTCCAGCGCGCCCTTAGCCCAGCCGCGCCAGCGCAACCCCCAACCGTTCGGCCTCCGCGGCCTTTTCCGCATGATCCTCACGCGCCTTTGCGACCGCCTCCGGCTTGGCACGTTCGACGAAGCTTGCGTTGGCAAGACGGGCCGCAAGCGTGTCCCGCTCCTTCTCCGCAGCTTCTTTGGCCTTGGTCAGTCGCGCCTTCTCCGCCGCCAGATCGATCACCCCCTCAAGCGGGAGGATGAACGTCGCTTCCTCCACCACAACCTGAGCGGCTCCAGCCTCGGACACAGGCTCGAAAGACAGGCTTTCTATGCGGGCAAGCCGGGCAAGCGCTGCCTGCTGCCGGCCAAGACGCGCCTTGCTGCCCTCGCTCGCGTCACGAACGAAAGCGCGCATCTTGGCGCCAGGCGGAATATTTAGTTCCGTCCGTGCTGCGCGGATCGCCGATATAAGACGGATCAGCCATTCAATCTCCTCGCTGGCGGCTTTGTCCAGCGACCGGGCATCAGCCTGCGGCCAATGAGAGACGATCAGGTCAGCCTGCCGATCGCCCATCGCGTGCCAGAGTTCTTCGGTGATAAACGGCATGAAGGGGTGCAGCATCACCAATATCTGATCGAAAGCCCAGCCCGCGACCGACCTGGTTTCGTCGTCAATCTGCACCTTGATCAGTTCCAGATACCAATCGCAAAACTGATCCCAGACGAAATGATAGATCGCATTCGCTGCCGCGTCGAAGCGGAGATCGGCAAAGGCCAGTTCAATCGCCTGCGCGGTCGCCACCGTCTCCGCTATGATCCACCGGTTCACCGCCAGTTCCGCGGACGGAGCGTCCAAGGTGGAGGAAGCCCCAATTCCATTGGACTGGAGGAAACGTCCGGCATTCCACAACTTCGTTGCAAAGTTGCGATATCCCTCGACGCGCTTCTCATCCATCTTCACGTCGCGGCCCTGGCTTTCCATGGCCGCCATGAAGAAGCGCAATGCGTCCGCGCCATATTGGTCGATCAGGCCAAGTGGATCGACCACATTACCCTTCGACTTGGACATTTTTTGTCCGTCGGCAGCGCGGACCAACCCATGCAGGTAAAGCTTGCGCCATGGGACATCACCCATGAACTCGATGCCTTGCATCGCCATGCGCGCATCCCAGAAGAACAAGATATCAAATCCCGATATCAGCAGGTCATTGGGATAGTGGCGGGCGACCATGGGGCTATCATCCGGCCATCCGAGCGTTCCGAACGGCCAGAGCGCAGAAGAAAACCATGTGTCGAGCACGTCATTGTCGCGCACCAGCGGCTTATTCCCGGCAAGCGCCTGCGCTCCGGCCTCATCCTCGGCCACATAGGCTTTGCCGTCCTCATCATACCAGGCCGGAATCTGATGGCCCCACCAAAGCTGACGCGACACGCACCAGGGCTGGATATTCTCCATCCAGTTGAAATATGTCTTTTCCCAAGTCTTTGGCACAACGTCGATCTTGCCGGACTTGACCGCCTCGATCGCTGGCTTTGCCAGGGTCTCGGCATCGACATACCATTGGTCAGTGAGCCAAGGTTCTATGACAACGCCAGACCGGTCGCCATAAGGCGTCTGGATAACGCGGTCTTCGACTTTCTCAAGCAAGCCTGCGGCTTCGATCGCCGCGACCACCTGCTTGCGCGCATCGAACCGATCAAGGCCGAGATACGCATCCGGGATAAGGCCATCGGCAACCTGAACGACCTTCGCATCGGCATCCAGCATGTTGAGCATGTCCGCCGCCTTGAAGCCCGCTCGCTTGCCGACTTCGAAGTCGTTGAAATCATGCCCCGGCGTGATCTTCACTGCGCCAGAACCCAATTCCGGGTCAGCATGTTCGTCCGCGACGATCGGGATCAGGCGGCCTGTGATCGGGAGACGCACCTTCTTGCCGATCAGCGCTGTATAACGCGCATCTTCCGGATTCACTGCAACAGCCATGTCGGCCAGCATCGTCTCCGGCCGCGTCGTAGCGACCGAGATAATTCCCGATCTATCCTCCAGCGGATAGCTGAAGTGCCAAAATTTGCCGTTGATCTCCCGCGTTTCCACTTCAAGATCGGAAATCGCCGTGCGCAGGCCCGGATCCCAGTTCACCAGCCGCTTGTCGCGATAGAGCAGGCCCCGCCTGTGCAGTTCCACGAACACCTTGATGACGGCCTTCGAGAAGCCTTCGTCCATCGTGAAGCGTTCGTTGGCCCAGTCCATCGAACAGCCCAGCCGCCGCAACTGGCGTGTAATGGCGCCGCCGCTTTCGGTCTTCCATTCCCACACCTTGGCAATGAATTCCTCGCGGGTGAAATCAGTGCGCTTTTGCTGCTGCGCATTAAGCTGCCGCTCGACCACCATTTGCGTCGCGATGCCGGCATGGTCAGTGCCGACCACCCATAAGGCATCCTTGCCCCGCAGACGCTCATAACGGACGATGATATCCTGCAACGTATTGTCCAGCGCATGGCCGATATGCAGCGATCCGGTGACGTTGGGGGGAGGATTGACGATCGTGAAAGGCTGCGCGTGCGGCCGTTCCGGGCGGAACAGGCCATTCTGCTCCCAATGGGCATACCACCGGTTTTCAATCTCTGCAGGGGCGAAGGTTTTGGGCAATTCTGTCATGATAGGGGGGCTTTAGCGGGTACGGAGACGGGATCAACCGGGAATGCCAAAGCGTGACATCGCCGGAAATGATTTCGACGCCCCGCAATATATGCGGCGGCGCCGAAAGCCCATAGCGGGCCGAATAGTCATGGGATTTCGCAGGAAGGGTGCGGGGCTGACGTCCCGCCCAATATTCCTTAACGAACGCCGCCGGTGATACGGCTGATTTCCTTGGCCACCATGCCCTCCACCAGTTCGGGGAGCTTGGCATCCAGCCATTCCTTCAGCATCGGCTTGAGCATGGCCTTGACCATATCTTCGAGCGTATTGCCTTCGCCGCTTTCCGGCACAACAATCATCGAGGAAAGCGCCGACAGCGAGTGACGCGCTGCAACTTCGCTCTCGACCGATATCATGGATTCTGCACCCGACAGGGCGGCATTGGATGAGGTCACAGTTTCCTCCCTATTAATCTCTTGGGTGAGTTCGAGGACTTCGGCCGCAGGGGCTGCGGTTTCCGGCTCGACGATTTCGGCGACCGGCTCCTCTGGAGCATCGGCTATTTCAAAAGCTTCCGGTTCAGCATCATCCGGCTGCACTTCGATCGAATCAGCCGCGGCGATTTCCTCTACTGGATCGACAGCCTCCTCGACGAGCGCCGGCTCTTCAGCCATTGGAGCTTCCAGCTCAATCACCGCGTCAGATTGCTCGAATGCGTCAACCACTGATTCGGGTTCGGCCTGTTCAGCAATTTCCTCGACAGGCGCTTCGGCTTCCGCCTCAATTTCGGTGGGCGCTTCCGCGTGAACCTCATCCGGTGGCGTCAGTTCCAGGATGTCATCATCCAGAACTTCCGCCTCCACGGCCTCAGCTTCGGTTGGAACAACCTCAAGCCGGCCGCGACGCGGACCACGAGGCGTGGACTCCTCGCCCTCCTCCGCGATGATGCGCTTGATGGAGGACAGGATCTCCTCCATCGAAGGTTCCTTGCTCATGTCACCCATAATGTTAACCAGTCCCCTTATGCGCTACTGCGCACCCGCAGCATCAACATTGGCATTTTGGGCGGGCGAGTCAACGGTTCGTGTGGATACGGGCTGTGGCCGGGGGTCTGCATCCCAATCGCTAAGCTTGTTTTTGACCCGGTTATAATTAACCATCGGGTCGTAAAGCGCCCCTCCTTCAAGGGCCAAATCCTCGGCTTCCGCATGGCCCATCGCGGCCAATAGGGTAAAGCCGGCGACATAAGCGTTACGCTCCGCCGAGACCAGTTCAACCTTCGAAATCAGCGCTTCCTGCTCTGCATTAAGAATATCCAAAATGGTGCGGCTTCCGACAGTATTCTCTGCACGCACACCCTCCAGTGAGAGTGCGGTCGCGTCCACCGCCTTCCGGCTCGATTCTATCGTCTGCAAGGAAGCCTGCCAACTCGCATAGGCCGCGCGCGCTTGGGCGATAACACCCCGCTCAACCGCAATTTCTCGTTCTATCGCTTGCGATTCAAGAGCTTGGCTTTGCCGAATCAACGCGCTGGGCCGCCCTCCCTGGTAAAGAGGGATTGAAAGGCTTGCACCAACGGCCGCCTGATGCACGGATTGATTCACTACCCCCGGAATGGCGTTAGGAAGCGATCCGAGATTGTCGGAATAGCTGCCCTGGGCGAAAGCGGACAGCGTCGGAAGCCGGCTCGCGCGCGAAACGCGGACATCGTACAGCGCAGCCTCCCTGTCCTTCTTTGCGGCAAGAATATCCGGGTTGTCGGTTAGCGCGACCGACACTGCGGCATCCGGCGACGCGGGCAGTCCCGGCAAGGCAGGTGGCGTTTCCAGATCCACAGGCGCTTCGCCGACGAGCGCGATGTAATTTTCACGGCTGGCGATCAGATTCGCCTCGGCCTGTTGCAGGTCGCTGCGGGCGAGCGCGAGTCGCGACTCGGACTGCGCGATGTCGGTACGGGTGAGATCACCCACCTCGAAGCGATCATTGGTCGCCTGCAGATTGACGTCCAGCGCCCGCACATTGGATTTGTTCAAGGACACGATGGCGCTGTCACGGATGACATCCATATAGGCAGCGACGACCTGGCTAAACATGGACGCTTCCGTGCCACGCAAGTTCGCCTGCCCCGCCTCCACGCGCCGCTTGGCCGCCTTCACGCCGTTTCTTACTGCGCCGCCGGAATAGACGGGGACACTCACCGTGCCGTCTGCAGAGACGCTCCGTCTCGCCTGAAAGCTGTTTGAACGCAGAATAGCTTCGTTATAATCGCCACCGATCACGATATTGGGCCGGCCCGCGGACTTCTGAATGGGAACATTCTCGTCAGTCGCCCGCTGCCCAGCCCGCGCGCCAGTCAATGTCGGGTTAGTCTGATAGGCCTTGAGCAGGGCTTCCCTCAAAGTGCCCGCATAAGCAGAAACGGGGGCCGCCAACGCGAATAGAGCCACCGAAGCGGAAAGAAGGCGTCGCACGGTCATTCCATTTACCTTTAGAACACGAACCCTTCCGGCTTTGCGAAACCGGGCAGGACCACCATCTCCATGTCGACCAGACTCGCCAGCCCGAATGCTGACCCGCTCTTGCGCCCCGCGCACAGCCGGGTGACGCCACGTTCGACCAGACCGGTAACCAGCCGTCCCCCTTCCGCAAGCTGTCCAACGAGCGCCGCGGGTAACTCCTCCACCGCGCCATCCACAACAATGATGTCATAGGGCGCGCCATCCGGCGAACCGGCCGAAAGTGGCGCAATAGTAATTGCGATACCGGCCGATGTTGCCTTTGCGGCGAGCGCTGGGTCTTCCTCAACCGCCGTCACCACGGCACCGATCTTCTGAAGAAGGGCCGCCGCATATCCCGTCGCCGCGCCGATCAACAGCACTTTGTCGCCCGCCTTCACGCCAGCCTCCGTCAACAACCTGCCCGTTGCAAGTGGCGGATTCAGCGCCCTGCCTCCGCCAAGCCGGACCGGCCGGTCGATATAGGCCATGGATTGGCGTTCCTCCGGCAGGAAGGCTTCCCGCGGCACAGCGGCCATTGCCGCGATAACACCCGCATCATTGACGTCGCTGGTGCGAAGTTGGCTGTCCACCATCGCGCTGCGCATGGACGAATATGTCTGTTCCGTAGCCATCATGTTCCCGCTTGGCACAACTGTATTGCCAATACAATACAGTAAATCATCTTCTGGTCGTCTAAATCACATGCGCGCGCGCGCCAAGCGGGATTGCGCTGCGGATGCGATAAACTTGCGGGCTGTGCCCCGGCCGCCGCTTGACTTTGGGGCCAAAGCCGCACATTGGCCACACCCCGACCACGGATGGCCCGATGGCGGAGTGGTTACGCAGAGGACTGCAAATCCTTGCACGCCGGTTCGATTCCGGCTCGGGCCTCCAACTTCATATCAATGTCAGGCGCCGTTATCGGATTTGCGCCGCGTGATGGCGGAAATTGCCGCGCTGCAATCATGTGGCGCTCCAAGAACTGGCATTTTCAAGCAATTTTGCGATGAACTGCGCCCTGTGCACCATTTTGATACAGTCGTTCCGTCTGCGATTCCCGAAATAGACATGACCGATATTTGATGTTCTCTTTGCTGGAAAGTTTCCGCGAGTGAAAACGGGGGTAGGTAAGCTGTACCCCTTCATCAAGAAAGGGAAGGTATGCTGTATCCGAGTTCAACAGCAAGTTCCGGCCCTGGAAACCAACCTACGTCCTTCTTTCGGTCAGGAAGAAATTTCCCCCTGATGATTTCTGTGGCGCTTGGCGTCTTCGTGATCCTTGCCGCCCTCATCTTCTTCGTGATTACACCGAAATATGACGCCACCACGCGGATACAGATCGATCCAAGCCGCAATCCCCTTGCCGTTGAGCAGAATGGCCGCGGTCCCGAACTTGGCGATCCGGCAATGGATACGGAAATCAGCATATTACGGTCTCAAGACGTCGCCAGGGAAACGGTCAGGCGGTTGCGCCTTCAGGCAGATCCGGAATTTCTGGAGCTGGTTTCGAGCCGCGATCAGTTGCGGCAGACATCGGACCCTGCCCTGATCAACGCGGTTGCCGAGCGCATCGTCCACCGCCTTACGGTGCAGCGCGAAAGCACCAGCTATATTTTGGAGGCCACGTTCCGCTCCCGCGATCCGGTGAAGTCCGCGAAGATCGTGAACATGATTGCTCAGGTTTATCTTGATGCCCGCGTCGGATCGTTGATGCGGACATCGGGACGTCAGTCCGCATGGTTCAAACAACGCCTCGTTGAGCTGGAAGCAGAGGTTCGGGCAGCCGACGCGCGCCTTTCCACCTACCGCTCCCGGTCGGGGCTCGGCATGGGCGCCGACGGATCGGTGAGCAACGAGCAGCTTGCTCCGCTGTCAACCGAGTTGGCGACAGCGGAAGCAGCGGCAGCGGCGGCGCGCTCTAACCTGACGGCGGCCCGCAATGAAGCCACGAGCGGCGGACTGGACGCTGTGTCGGCCGCCGGCGCATCTCAGGTTACGGCGGACCTCCGCCGCCAGCGCGCCGAAATCGTCGAACGGATGAACGAAATTGTCGGCCGCAGCGGTGAAAATCACCCCGAAACGGTAATGGTCCGCAAACAACTGGCGGCTATCGACGCGCAAATCAGGGATGAGGCGCAACGAGCGCTCAGCACATTGACGGCGCAGGCAAGTTCCGCTGATGCGCAGGCATCCAGCCTTCGCTCCGCCATGCGTAATCTGGAAGGAAAGCAGGCCAATTATACCCGCAACTCTCCTGTGGCAGAGAGCCTTTTACGGGAAGCGGAGAGCAAACGGGCGGCCTATGATCGGCTGGCGCAGCTTTCCCTGGAGAGCACGCAGCTTGCGCGGGACTCGATCGCTCATGCCGAAGTCGTAGATATTGCAGAACCACCTGCGGAGGCCGCATGGCCGCAAAAGGGCCTGCTCCTGCTGCTCGCAGGCATGGCGGGGGCCGGCGCGGGGTTTCTGAGCACAGAGATGCTGCGATCGATAAAGCCGAATTTTCGAAGTGTAGGCGACATAGAGGGAATGTCTGGCGTAGCGCTGCTGACCTCCGTTCCCAATCTGGAGGAAAGCGAATATGGCAGCGACCGGTCGCCCGCCGACAGCTTGATCCGTTACCCGGCATCCATGTTCGCGGAGTCGCTCCGCAATCTGCAGGTGTCCGTAGAGGCCGCCTGTCCCGCCGAGCCATGCCGCGTCATTGCCCTGACCTCTGCCGTGCCGGAAGAAGGAAAGACGACGACCGCCCTGTCCTTCGCCCGCGTCCTGGCGATCGGCGGAGCCAAGACGCTGCTGATTGACTGCGACGTGCGCCGCGCCTCGCTCCGCTACCTGGTTTCGGCTGATCGCAAGCCTGGCCTGACCGACGTGCTTACCGGAAAGGCAAACCCTGTTCACGCCATCACGACCGATGACATTGAGGGTCTGGACATGATCCTGATGCGCGCTCCGGATTTCAGCGGGACCAACTATTTCGGCAATGGCAAGATGGAAGCGCTGCTCGAGCAATTCCGTAAGACCTATCAGTTCATCGTGCTGGATCTGCCGCCGATGCTGGGCGTCGCTGATGCGCGCTTTCTGAGCCAACAGGCCGACGCCACGGTGCTTGTGGTCCGCTGGGCATCTACGCTCGCCCCCGCGGTCAGCGAAGCGTTGACATGGTTGCGGGCGGATGGAGCAAACCTGATTGGCGTCGTCTACACGCGGGTCGATCCAAAGGCGAAGGCGATCGGCGCCTACCATCATTCAAAGAAATATTCGAACTACTACCATACGGCCTAATGGGGGGACGGATGGAGGGAGGTACGCAGCCTTCCTCCATTTAGTCATGGCAGCGGACTGATCGATACCCACCACTCGATGTGCATTGGCTCCCAGGTCGGCATAGATAGCCAGGAGCCAGACTTTTCCTAGACACTCTGGGAGAATGCGCGACAAAGCGGTCAGCATTGCGAGTGTCTATCCACGCCATGTCGTCAAGGCGGAGAAGAAGGAACGGTCGAAAACGGAGGTCCAAGATATTATATCGAGCAGGACCAGTGCGCTATCGGCGGTCCATCACTGACAGCCGCCAATGTCCACGCCATTAGTGCGGGCTAGGCCCTATTAGGCCGCTGCTTTCATGGTTCGTCGGTATTTCTGCAGATCCTTGGCCGCGCGTGCGACCAGATAGGCCGTAATCACGAAAAATTCGATCGTGAAATTACTGGTGATGGGCAACCGGTCAATGATCGCAACCATCGGCAGGCAGACCATGAACACGACAAGGGTGGCGATATGCGCCGGGAAATCACGGCGGTCGCCCCCGAAACGATAAATCACATAGGGAACCCAGCGGCCTATCGCGTGGCTAACGCACAATACCGCGCCAGCCACGTCGATGGCCAGCATCAACACATAGCCAAGCGTCCGCTCCACCTGAAGAATCAGCATTGGGACGATCCGCAGGCGCGGCGTCAGAGAATTGAACCACATAAAAGTCAGACGGGTCGCGACAAGCAACGTCATCGCCATGAACCAATACCAGGCGAACAGGTTGACCCCGCTGAGATCGCCTATGCGGGTCGTAACTGCAGGCTGGCCGAATGTCTGTACGGCAGCACCGATCGCGGCCAGAACGATGCCGAAAATCCATGCCCATGCCGGTTTGAAATTGTGGCCAAGCTCAGCAAACTCCGCGCTGACAACGGGCTTTTTTTCTCGCGCCAGGCCAACGCGGTCATTTTCATAATAGCCGATCTCATACACAGCGAAGAACGCGAGCAAATAAAAGCCGATGGCGATGGAAGTCGCGATCATGGAGGAGCTAAGCAGCGCGTAGGCCAGCCACAACACCGCATAATCATATCCCAATATACCGTGCAGCACGTAGCGCTCCGTGGGACGTTTTATGCGCGCCGTGTAGCTGAGCGGAAGCATGGGCGAGAGGCCCGCCTGCCTGTATACGGCATCGCGCCATTGTATGTAGATTCCATGGTCACTAAGCATACAAAGGTCGCGGTCGACGAAATTGTCGGTCACAACGATGCTGTTCTTCACCATATCTGCACCAAGCAGGCTGGTCAGCGCCCTACCCTTGCCCATACGCCGCAGAGCCGCACCCCGGCGTAGCGAAGCGGATGCGACCAATTCCATGTCCCGGTCTATGGCCTTGAGCAGCGGCCGGATGATGAAGCCGAAGCCATAGCTGGCGACGAATATCTTGCCGGGACGGGCATCGCGTATCGCCTTCAACAGGACCGTGTTTACATATTGCGGCCCCATCCGTGCCGCCACCCGCCGCCAAGTGAAGTAGCTCCATGGCGCGAGGACCAGAACGGCAGCTATCCGTATCCAGTCACGATAATATTCCGGGTGTTGGCGGGAGATCAGACGCCATGGCTTCAACTGCCCCAATATCTGCAGCACGATAGCTGCGATAATGTTGGGCCGGACGGCGTGGAGAAATTCCTCGGTCGAATTGCGTAACCAGAGGGTCTCATCAAAATCCAGAATGGCGCAAGAGGGTGGTGAAGAAAGCTCCGCCAGCCTGTCCCGCAACATAGCTTCATCGGTCCAGCGCGGATTATGGTCAGGGGCACGGCCCCCCGATGGTTTTCGATCCGGCACTGTTGAACGGTCCCCTCACACCAGATGTCAGGCAAGAGAGCGCAACTACGCGCCACCTGCAGACAGGATGCGCGAGAAAGAAATCAGTTCCCGGCCGCAATCAATGTTTTTCGCGCCCGCGAAGGCAGAAAGCACTGAAATATCCCATTGATTCATAATCTGAATCAATGCCGCAACGAATAATTACGCAGGAGAAATAGAAGGGAAAGCGATCCCTATTTTTTCAGCCGGTATCCTGTGCGGAACATCCAGCCAATTATTCCCAGGCAGATCGTCAGCATGCCAGCAATGAACAGTAAGCTGAATTCGATCCCGACATCGCCTCTGCCGAAGAAGGTCCAGCGGAACCCGCTGATCAAATAGACGATCGGGTTGAATAATGTGATCGTCCGCCAAGGCTCGGCCAGCATGTGGATGGAATAGAAGGCGCCGCCCAGAAAAGTCATTGGCATAATAACAAGCAGGGGGATGACCTGAAGCTGTTCGAAGCTCTGCGCCCAGATGCCGAGGATGAAACCGAAAAGGCAGAAGCTGATCGCGATCAGCACCATGAAGGCGACCATCGCCAGCGGATGGGCCACCTGGACATCCACAAACAGATGCGCAGTTGCGAAGATAATGAATCCAACGATCAGAGACTTGGTCGCCGCCGCGCCGACATAGGCGATAACCGTTTCCACGGCCGAGACGGGAGCGGAAAGCAGTTCGTATATCGTGCCTGTGAATTTGGGCATGTAGATGCCGAAACTGGCATTAAAGATGCTTTCCGTAAACATGGCCAGCATAATCATGCCGGGCACGATGAAGGCGGCATAAGGGATGCCGTCGATCTGTGTCATGCGCGATCCAATCGCGCCGCCGAACACCACGAAATAGAGTGAAGTGGTAATGACAGGGACCATCAGGCCGGTCAGTAAGGTCCGGCGAAAGCGGTTGAGTTCAAAGAAGTAGATCGATTTGATCGCGTGGAGGTTAAGGCCGCTCATGCCGCTTTCTCCCGATGCACGAGGCTTACGAAGATGTCCTCCAGGCTACTCTGCTGCGTATTGAGATCCTTGTAGGCAATGCCCAGGTCTCCGAGCGTGCGCAGCAGGGAGGAGACGCCGGTTCTTTCCGCCTGCGTGTCGAAAATATATTCAATCTCCTGCCCGTCCGCTTTCAGCGTGACGTCCCATCCGGCCAGTTCAGCGGGAACCGTATCGAGGGGGTCGGCAAGAACGATAGTCAGGGTCTTTTTGCCCAGCTTCTTCATCAGGGCCGTTTTTTCCTCGACCAGAATCAATTCCCCTTTGTTGATAACGCCGACCCGATCAGCCATCTCCTCCGCCTCCTCGATATAGTGGGTGGTGAGGATGATGGTGACGCCTGTCTCCCGAAGTTCGCGGACCAGTTGCCACATGTCACGCCGCAGCTCGACATCGACGCCAGCAGTCGGCTCGTCGAGGAAGAGGACGCGCGGCTCGTGGGACAGGGCTTTGGCGATCATTACACGGCGTTTCATACCGCCGGAAAGCTCCAATATCTTCGAATGCCGCTTGTCCCAAAGAGACAGGTCACGCAGCACTTTCTCGATGAAGGCATCGTTGCGTGGCTTGCCGAACAGGCCACGGCTGAAAGTGACGGTATCGATCACCCGCTCAAATGCGTCGGTGAATAATTCCTGAGGCACCAGGCCAATCGCGGAGCGCGATCCCCGATAGTCATGCACGATGTCATGGCCTGCAACCGTCACCGTGCCGCCGCTGAGATTTACATTGCCGCAGATGATGGAGATCATCGTTGTCTTGCCCGCGCCATTGGGGCCGAGCAGGGCGAATATCTCCCCCTCCTCTATCTCCAGATCGACATGCTTGAGGGCGACGTGCCCAGATGCGTAGCTTTTTGTAAGACCTGACACTGTTATGATGGATGCCACGCGGCGTACCCCCTGTCGCTGAAACGCAAAGGTAGGATTGCGCCACGGCATTGCAACAGGGCAAGGAACGTCGATCGCCCTGCCCTGTTGCCGGATGCGACATCAATCAACCGTGCGTGTCGGCCGCACGATCAACTCATTCACATCGACATCGGCGGGCTGGCCAATGGCAAAGGCGATAGAGCGGGCGATAGCGTCCGGCTTGATGGCGATAGCGCGATAATCAACCATCGCGGCTGCAGCGCCACCATCAGTGATCGTATCCGCCATCTCTGATTCCACAACGCCAGGCGAGATGGCCGCCTATGGACGACAGGTTCACGAACTGACCGGCGCCTTGCGCCTTCATGCGCGGCAGGGCGGCAGCAATGCCGTAAAGGACGCCCTTGATATGACGTCGATCATCCGGTCCCGTTGGAACAGATCGGACGGGTCATCGGCTGGCTGAAAGAGCATTTCAATACGCCGTTCAGCGCCACTCACCTCGCAGGACAGGCCGGAATGAGCCTGAGCAGCTTTCACCAGCATTTCAAGGCGATGAGTGCAAAGAGCCCGTTGCAATATCAGATGCAGCTCCGGCTGCAGGAGGCCCGCTGGCTGATGCTCTCTGGTCATATCGACGCAGCGGACGCCGGATTCCGAGTGGGCTATGACAGCCCTTCCCAGTTCAGCCGGGAATATAGCCGCACATTCGGTGCACCGCCGATGCGCGACATGAGTAGGCTGCGCGCGAACCCCGGATATGCCCATGGCGATCTGAGGCTTGTCACCCGTCAGGCGGCGGTCATGCGCACGCAATTCTTGCCGCCGCGCTTTGCCCGGAACATCGCTGCGTCGGCCCCGGCGATCAACTGATCCGGCGTTGTATCGTTGGTCGGCATAAGCGTAAGAACGCCCAAGCTACCAGTGACAGGCCATTCTTTAAGCTTACCCAGATCAACCAGGGCCGCCCGGATGCGCTCGACTGCCGCCCGTGCATGATCCGTTCCAAGACTGGGCATAAGAATGGCAAATTCATCGCCGCCAAGGCGCGCCACCACATCACCCGGACGGATCGTAGTTTCCAACAGTCGCGCGACTTCAATTAGACAGGCATCGCCCACCGGATGCCCCTGAACATCGTTGATTCGCTTGAACCCGTCCAAGTCGAGATAAGCCGTGCCGAGCGATCTCCCTGCCTTGGACGCGCGCGCAATCTCGCGACTTACTCGCTCAACAAAGCCCCGGCGATTAAGAAGACCGGTGAGTGGATCGCGCATCGCATCGGCATGCGCCTTGCGAATTTCCGATAGATCCTCAATCACGGAAACGCAGAAGTCAGGTTCGCCCGCTGCATCACGCACCAGCGCGACGGTCAGGTTGACCCATACCACGCTGCCATCCGGACGAAGATAACGCTTCTCCATCACATAGCGGTCGATATCGCCCTTGAGGAGCCGGCGGAAATGGATGAGGTCGGCGTCGATGTCGTCGGGGTGCGTTATTTTCTGAAAGCCGTCCTTCAGCAATTCCTCCCGGCTATATCCGGTGATTCGTGCGAACTGGTCATTGACGGTAAGGAAGCCGCCATCCGGCCTGACATGCGCAATACCCACGGGCGCCTGAGAGAAAGTGACGTCAAACCGGCGCTGCGCGTCGGCGAGCGCCTCACGCGCGACGCGGGCATCCTCCTGCGCAACCGCGGCGGCCTGAGCTAAACGGCGTATAAGATTATCAGTCGCCTTGCCTTTACCGGTAGGGGCAAGCGGCCCGGAATCCGGCAATGTCCGGGAAAGGATATTCTTGGGCCTCGTCCGGCGTTTGATAGGGTAGACGGGATGAGACATCTTCGTTCGAAGCGTTGGCTTGTCCGGGTTGAATAACGTGACAGCCATGTTGCACGGCGCAGGTAAATGGCGCGTTACCCTTCGCAAAAAATGCGGTGATTCCCTGCCGCGCAGAAACCCGCTAACGAGAAACGATGACCCCCATATTGAACGTCGCACGGTCCATCCTTGGGCAGCCCTGGCACTGGCGGGGCGGCGGGGCCGACGGGCGCGATCCCGGTTTCCAGCCCGACGACTTGATCACCCAATTGCTGCTGGCCCGTGGCTGCCCCAGGGACGCGATCGACCAGTACCGAAGCCCTACCATTCGGTCGTTCATGCCCGATCCCGCCATTTTCCAGGACATGGATCGCGCTGCCGAGCGGATCGCAGATGCAGTGAAGGCGGGCGAGACCGTCACCATCTTTGGAGACTATGATGTCGATGGCGCAACAAGCGCGGCACTGCTGATCAGACTCCTTCGCGAACTGGGGCTTTCAGCACGCAGCTACATCCCCGATCGCCTGATGGAGGGTTATGGCCCGTCGGGCGAGGCGCTGGTCAGGCTCGCTTCTGAAGGATCGACGCTGGTCGTGACGGTGGATTGCGGCGCGCAGGCTTTCGAGGCGCTGGAAATGGCGCATACCGCCGGGCTGGATGTGGTGGTCGTCGATCATCACAAATGCGCGGCAACCCTTCCCTCCGCCTATGCGCTGGTCAATCCAAATCGCCTCGACGAAAGCAACGAAGGCGCAGCACATGGTCATCTGGCGGCTGTAGGCGTGGCTTTTCTATTGGGCGCGGCGCTCATCCGGACATTGAGGCAACGGGGATGGTTCAACAGTCGCCCGGAGCCGCGGCTGATCGACTTGCTCGATCTCGTGGCGCTGGGCACGGTGGCGGACGTGGCGCAGCTTCGCGGCCTCAACCGCGCTTTCGTGGCGCAGGGACTGAAGGTGATGGCGCAGCGGCGCAATATTGGCTTGTCCGCGCTGATAGAGGCAAGCCGTCTCAATCGCGCGCCCCTATGCCACGATCTTGGTTTCGCTCTGGGACCAAGAATAAATGCTGGCGGGCGCGTAGGGAAGTCCGACCTCGGCGTCCGCCTGCTGACCACGGAAGATCCCGGCGAAGCGCGTGAGATCGCCGAGGAGCTTGACCGGCTGAATGAGGAGCGGCGCGCGATCGAGGGGCAGGTGCAGGCGGACGCAGAGGCCCTGTCCGCCGCCCAGCATAACCGAGCCGTGGCGGTAATCGCCGGTAAAGGCTGGCATCCCGGCGTCATTGGCATCGTCGCCGGGCGCATGAAAGAAAAACTCGGCCGCCCAGCCATCGTCATCGCTCTCGATTCTGATGGCATAGGCAAAGGGTCTGGCCGCTCGGTTACAGGCGTCGATCTTGGCGCAGCGGTGCTCGCCGCCAAGGAGAGCGGACTTCTGACGGTGGGTGGCGGCCATAGCATGGCTGCAGGACTGACGGTCGCCGCAGACAAGGTGGACGCTCTTGCCGATTTTCTCGACGAACGGTTGGCGTCTGACGTTGCGAGAGCCACCGAAGGCCGCGCGCTGCTGATCGACGCAGTGCTGAACCCAGGCGGGATCAACCCCGATTTCGTCCACGCCATCGACGAAGGCGGTCCCTATGGCACTGGCTGGCCCGCGCCGCGCATCGCAGCCGGCCCAATGCGGATCATCAAAGCGGACATTGTGGGTAATGGCCATGTCCGGGTCATCCTGTCGGGCGATGATGGCCGATCAATCAAGGCCATTGCTTTCCGCCAGTCAGAAACGCCGCTGGGTCAAGCATTGCTGGGCGCAGGGCCTGACCGGCGGCTGTGGGTCGCGGGACGCGCCAAAATCGATGATTGGGGCGCCCGGCCAGCGGCGGAACTACATCTGGAGGACGCGGCCTGGATCAATTAAATAGGGGCGGTTACCAATGACGATGGCCTAACATCATTTCATGGCGTGTCGGGGGTTGACCGCCTTGGCCCAAGCCCCTAATGCCGCCCTCGCCTCCGGCAATGCAGTCCAAACTGCTACCGTGGCCCCTTCGTCTAGCGGTCTAGGACGCGGCCCTTTCACGGCTGAAACACGGGTTCGATTCCCGTAGGGGTCACCAACGCAATCAATGACTTAGAAGTCAATTTCAGCTTCGTCATCAATAAATCATCAATAAACGGAATGGCACGCAGCCGTACTCGTCGGGACATATTTGCCGATTTTAAGGGATAGGTTTATGGCTTCAGCCGATGGCCAATCGGCAAGGTGAGAATCGTCCGAGAGCTTACGAATCGATAATGGTGCTCAAAGCGCGCAGCGCACCGGCTAGCGATTGCTCGACTTGGTAGACTTCGAGTTTGAGGCAAAACGCGATGTGATCATAAGACAAGCCATGCCAGGCATGCAGAAGGAATATGACGCGTTGTGGCTGCGGCAGCGCCGCAAGTGCCTCATTGATGGATAGCGGCACTGATTTCGTCCAGCATCGAGCACGTGGCTTCTCTGGCTATCATGATCAGCGGGGCTTCAGCGGCCAGCAAACAGCGATCCAGATGAAGCTCGCTGTAAATTGGGCTGAAGGCATCGATCAACGCCTCCAGGGCTGGCGTGACGCCGCCAAACTCTTCTTCGACAGCAATATCGTACGCCATGCGCAAATCGTGGCGAATGTGATGGGAATTCCATTCATCGGCGTAGCCGCGATGGAGAAGGTAAGATTTCAAGCCAAGCTCAAGCGATATCGCGAGCGAGGCCAGATCAGCCTTAAGGAAGCCATAGGCATTCGAAAGAAAGGCTTCGGCCAATTCGGTGTCGCGCATTCTGTTGACCCCCATTCTGCTGGAACCATCCTGGAGCAACAGAACCGTAGATTGAGGGATCTACCGCTTCCGCGTCACCGGTTCACTTAGAAAGAGAGATTTTTAGGCGACTGCCAAGCCGCTAAAACTTCAATTGAAGGCACTTCAACTGCCTAGGAGACCCCCGATCAGGAAATTCAGTCGAGTTTTCCGATGCCTGTGCGCTGCGAGGCGTTTACGTAAGCCCGCAGATCATCGACCATTAGCAGTGTTGCTCTCCCGACCTTTGAGGATGGAATGGAGCCATCGTTGATCAAGCTATAGAGCTTGGTCCGGCTTATTCCGGTGATTTTGACAGCGTCCGCGATCCTGACGCTTATTAAGGATGCATCCGCAAATCGCGGACGCTTGTTCTGCTTTTTTCGAGCTTTCAAGTGCTTGCCCATGGCTCAGTTTCCCGCCTGGCGATAGCGAATGAAGGCCTTATCGCTGTCCAAAAACGAGCGGAGCATAGCTGGAACGAGGTCCACCATATGTTCCTGACGGCCATATGTGACTGCATAGAGAGCGGCATAATCATGAAGTGCCTGGTTCAAATCTGGCGTGATCGAGAGGGTGAGTTTAACCGGCGTCCGGTCCGGAATACGGGCTAATTTGATGTCAGGCATGGGGCTTACTCCTTCCATGGGGCTAGCAAGAGATCGCGGTGCACAATTAGCCGAACTGGCGCCCCTGGCCGGATCGTGATCGTGGGTTGAACGCCAAGATTGCGCGATATGATCTGATCGCCGGCACGCGACACATTCTGCTGCGTCGATTCCCGGATCGCTTGAACAAGATCGCCCTCGCCTGAAAAGGTCAGATTTGCTCCCACGCTCAGCATAGTGGAGATGGCAACGCCCTTAAGCAGCGACCAGGTGTGAAAATCGACCTTGTCAGCGAGCCCAGTATAGCCAGAAGTGTCCGTAGCCGGGACGTTGTCAAGCTGCAGCGAACGCCCATCGGGGAAGATGATCCGCTGCCAGACGATCAGCGCCCGGCTCTGCCCGAACGCAATGACGCTGTCATAGGTGCCGATGAGGCGAGCGCCCTGCGGCACCAAGAGGATGGTTCCCGTGGCGCTGTCATACACACGCTCGGTCACCTGCGCGGTGACCAGACCCGGCAGATCGGAGCGCAGTCCGGTGATAAGGCTCGCCGAAATCACGCTCCCTGCGAACAGCATGTTTGGCGACGATGCGGACTTCATCTGGTGCGGGTTTATATCCCCACCCTTGACGGTTGCCGCCATGAAGTCGGCCTTGCGCTGCTGGGCGTTTGGATCGCGGTCCGCATCCAGCGCGATTTGTGTGCCGTCATCGGCAGCAGGCAACGCCTGCGTCGCCTCATTATAAAAGGGTATCGAGGTCCTCGCCCCGGTTTGCGCCATCAAACCCGATTCACGGGCAGCCTTGAGTTCCGCCTCCCGACGGTCCTGTTCGTTCAGTGCCGCTTGGGCTTCTCGGCTTACCTGTTCGTTTGGCGCCAAGCCGCCCTCTCGCCCTTCCCGCGCCATGGCTCGTTGGTGCTCCAGGATCGGCCGGCCAAGATCGCCCGGCAACGGGGGGCCAAGCTTGGGCGCATCGCCATAAGTTGCGGGTAAACCGCTTATGGCATCAGCAGGCGCCTTGGCGGCAGTGGACGGATTCTCGTCCCGGGTGCTGCGATGATCAGAGGCGCGCCAAAAAGCCATCGCGCCCACGCCAGCCAGACCGACGGATCCGGCGGCGGCCAAGCCGATGATAGCCTTCTTATTGAAGCGAATAGCCCGAGCAGGCTGCGCCCGGAGCGCAAGAGTTTCAGGATCAGCCTTCTTTGGCGGTGCTCCCGCTTCCTCAGCCGGCAGGATTTCGGTGTCGGCGGTCATAGGCCCTTCCCCTCCCACACCCTTCTGATCCGCACGACCTGCTGGCGCTTCGTACCAAGCCGCAGTTCAGCGACATCGAAAATCCGGTCGACAATATAGAAGCGGCCCTTGACCCGGTAGTTGACAAGCTGAGCCTCGCCCTTGGTATCGAGCAGGAAGATGGGCGGCGCTTCGCCGACAGCGAGGGTTGCCGGGAACTCGACAAAGGTCTGACGGCCATCGTCGAAGGCGCGAAGCGGCCGCCATGCTGGCCGGTCGCCCGTCAGAACATAATTGAAGTGCAGGTCGTCGACTGCGATACCGGTTGCTACCGGTTGCCCAGCGGCAGTCTCAGCGGCCGCCCGCTTCAAGGCTAGCAAAGCGTCTTGCGGATAGGTCCAGGACAAAGCCGCCATGGCCGTTTTCCCGGTGCTGCTGAGAGTCAAATGATAGGTTCGACGATCGGTCGCGACGACGAGGTTCGTCGACAGCCCGCTTGAGAAGGGCTTCGCCAATATATGCGTGCGCCTCTCCGCTCCCGATCCGCTGGTCGTGTCGCCGATGACCCAGCGCGCGGTATCACCGCTGGCGACCGACACCAGGGTCTCGCCCGGCTGCAGGGCGATGTCCGTCACCCGTTCGGGCGCGGTGATGACATGATAGAGGGTGGACTTGTACC
>NZ_MINO01000041.1 GCF_001757355.1 Sphingobium phenoxybenzoativorans | reverse complement strand
CTGGTGGCGATCGGCATGTACGGCTTTGGCGCTTTTGCGGTTGCTTGGCTGGCAACGCTCTCGGGAATGCCAAGCCCTGCCGAAATGTACATTCCGCCGTTGATCGTAGGTGCCGCGATGGGTTCGGAGTCCGATATCCTCGCTTACTTCGTGCGCCGGCTATTCGGTCAGAGGCACTATCCGGCAATCTACAACCGCCAACTCGCCGCTTATTTCCTGGGCGCCATGTCTGGTCCCTTGGTACTCGGCTGGACGTTTGACAGGCTGGATGCCCCTCGAAGCGGTCTCTGGGCTCTCGCAAGCGCTGGAGCCCTAGCTGTCCTCGTCTGCTTTCTGCTTCCGCGCGTGCGCCGCAAGATCGTGGCGGAAGTCGGGGGGGGATGGTGATGCCAGCAATCCGCAACGCGCTCGTAATCGGCGGCGGCATCGGCGGACTAACCGCAGGGGTAGCTCTGCGCCAATCGGGGATTGACGTCGACCTTGTTGAAACCAAACCGAACTTTAGTGTTTATGGGGTGGGCATTATACAGCCGAACAACACCCTTCGGGCGCTGGATCAGATCGGCCTTGCCGCGCGGTGCGTGGAGCTTGGCACACCGTTCCCGGGATGGCGGATCCACGACGCAGGCGGCAACTTCCTCATGGACGCGCCAAACGAAAGTCACGCGGCGCCGAAATTTCCATCTAATAACGGGATCACCCGTCCGGATCTTCATCGCATCCTCTACGAGGCCGCTTATGCTCATGGAGTCACGATTCATTTAGGGACCCAGGTGCACGCGCTGGACGACCGTTGCGATTACGTACGCGTTGAGCTGACTAACGGCCTGACGAGCGACTATGATTTGGTGATCGGTGCTGACGGTCTTTACTCGGAGACACGCAAGAGACTGTTCGGCGTCAGCGTTACCCCACAATTCACCGGGCAGGCCGTATGGCGGCATAATTTCGCGCGGCCGGACCATGTTCAGTGGGGCGAAATTCATATGGGGCCTCATAGCAAAGTTGGGCTCACGCCCCTGCGATCTGACCTCATGTACATGTTCCTGGTAACCTCGGAACTGGGCAATCAACGGGTCCCGGAGGACCAGCTCGCGGTGCTGATGCGCCAGCGGCTTGAAGGCTTTGGGGGCCTCATTTCGACTCTCCGTGATCAGATCACGGATCCAACCGAAGTCGTATACCGACCGATGGAAAGCCTTCTGCTGCCATCGCCCTGGCATAAAGGGCGCGTGATCATCATCGGAGACGCTGCACACGCCACGACGCCGCATCTGGCTCAGGGAGCGGCAATGGCGATCGAGGACGCCGTGCTTCTCGGTACGCTTCTGCGGCGAGACGCTTCACTAGAGAAGCTGCTTACCGAGTTTATGTCACGGCGCTTCAATCGGGCACGTTTCGTAATCGAAAGCTCTGACCGCATCGCCACTTGGGAGATGGAGCACTGGAGCGGGGTGAGTAATCCTGATGCACGGCCCGGGCAACTGCTCCACGAGGCGAGCCTTGCGCTGCTCGACGAGTATTAACACGGCATCGCCGCATTTCGACAAACAGCGGGATTAGAGACCGTCATGATCCCGGTGCGGGCTCGTTCTTGAAGTAGCGAATCACGGCATCAAGCACCGGCATTGCAGTCATCGCGCATCCCAATTTCCCGGCGCACACGATCCGAGCTTAGGTCGGCAGGCGAATAGAGGAATGTAGCATGACAATCTCTGGAATCGAACGCCTGGTCTACGCCGTCGACGATCTTGATCTCTGCGCGCGGTTTTTCGCGGACTTCGGCTTGCAACGGGATGAACTCTGGACCTCAGACATTTGCTTCAAGCTCCCGGAGGGCTCGCGCGTCATCCTGAAAAAGAGCGGCGATCCTTCTTTGCCAGTCGGTTCGAAGGTCGCCGGCACGGGGGTGCATGAGGTCGTGTGGGGGGTGGACAGCGAGGAGTCGCTTGATGCGCTCGTTGCGAAGCTACTTGAACAGACAGAGGTGGTTCAAGGCTCAGACGGCATTGCCCGCTTCGTGACGCCTTTCGGGATCGCGATGGGTCTCAAAGTCTTCACCAAGACGCCGGTCATCACCGCTCCCGATCCCGTCAACGCACCAGGTCACATCCGCAGGCTCAATCAACATCGGAAATGGCGCCGTCGCACGTTCCCCAAGGTCATTCAGCACGTGGTGTTCGCAGTCCCGGGTTACGAGGACGCCCATCGTTTCATGATCGAGACGCTGAACTTTCGCCTCTCCGATCACCAGCGCGGCTTTGGAACCTACCTCCGCGCAGATGGCGCATACAATCACCACAATATCCTGTTTCTCAACGCCAATGCTCCCCTCCCTGACATGGACGGTCGCCTTGTGTTCCACCATGCCAATTTCGGGGTGGAGGACATCGACGAACTCATGATCGGCGCGAACACGATGGTGCGAAAGGGGTGGGAACCGTCTCACTTTGGAATGGGGCGCCACCGGATCGATTCCGCTCTCTTTTACTACCTCCCCTGCCCGGCAGGCGGGGAAGCGGAGTACGGTGCAGACGGGGACTATGTCGACGACTCCTGGGTGCCGCGCGATTGGGACCACCCTCTCTTCGCCTATGCCCATTATGTTCACGACCTGCCCCCTTTCCTCCGGGAGGAACCGGTGTGGCACTTCAATTATCTTCCCGAGCAGGGCGTCAAATAGGTCTTCGGCTTGCGTCTCAATTCGTTGCCGCGGTCGGCTCCCGCATAGGAAGATCGAAACAGATGGAATACGCAGACGTCGTTATCGTTGGCGCCGGTCATGGCGGCGCCCAGTGCGCCATCTCGTTGCGACAGTACGGGTTCGAAGGTTCGATCTTGCTCGTAGGGCGTGAACCAGAGCAGCCTTATGAACGCCCGCCGCTGTCGAAGAGCTATTTGGCGCGCGAAAAAGAGTTTGAACGCCTCCTGATCCGGCCGCCGACTTTCTGGGAAGAGCGGCGGATAACCCTGCGGCTCGGCACCGAGATCATGGACATCGATCCGAAGTCGAAAATCCTGACGACGGATCGCGGCCATGCCATACGCTATGGTAAGCTCGTCTGGTCCGCAGGCGGCGATCCTGCCCGCCTGTCATGCTCAGGCCATGATCTGACGGGCGTGCATGTCGTGCGCACCAGAGCCGACTGCGATGCGCTCATGGCCGCGATCGACACCGGAGCGCAAAATGTCGTCATTGTCGGTGGTGGATATATTGGTCTGGAAGCTGCCGCTGTGCTCTCGAAGTTGGGCCTTCAGGTTACGCTATTTGAGGCAGCGCCCCGTGTTCTTGCACGGGTCGCCGGCGAGGAATTATCGGTATTTTTTCAGAATGAACATCGAAAGTATGGCGTTCAACTGCACACTGGCGAGGTCGTTGAGAGCTTGGAAGCCAAGGATGGTCATGTCACTGCCGTTCGGCTGCGGGGCGGAAAGAGGTTTCCCGCAGATGCGGTGATTGTCGGCATCGGCATCGTACCGGCAGTCCACGCCTTGGCTTCGGCCGGAGCGGCAGTGGACAAGGGTGTAATTGTAGACTCCTATTGCCGTACGTCTCTGGACGGTATCTATGCTATTGGCGATTGTGCGGTGCATGCTGAACTCTATTCTAATGGTCGGACAGCGCGCATTGAGTCCGTTCAGAACGCCAACGATATGGCTCAATGCGTCGCCAAGTCGCTGTGTGGCGATCCGCAACCCTATCGGTCGACCCCATGGTTCTGGTCCAACCAGTACGATCTGCGTCTTCAAACTGTCGGCCTGAACACGGGGTTCGACACGACCATTTTGCGAGGAAGTATAGAGGACCGCTCCTTTTCAATCATGTACCTGAGAGACGGAATAGTAATCGCAATGGACTGCGTCAACGCGGTCAAGGATTACGTTCAAGGCCGTAAGCTCGTCGAAAGTGGCGCTCGCCCTGACTTGCTGAAATTGGCTGACAGGGCAACTCCGCTTTCAGCTGTCACTTGAGCAAGATTATTTTTCCAAGGCCGCTGGCGGGGGCAAGCGCACCGACTCATTACGGCCGCTCACCTGACTCCGGGTTGCGGACATGGTCGCATTACAACGGGCCGGAAGTGGGACATTCGCGACTGTCGGCTTGCGAGGTGCCGTCGCAGGAAAGCTGATGGGGTGGACGCCCCCCGACGGCATCGATGTGCCAAAGTGGAGGTGTTGAAGCACCACTGAGGGAGGCGTCCGTGTCGCAGGTTATCACAATTGGGTTGGATATCGCCAAGACCGTTTTTCACGCGCACGGCGCTGACGAGCGCGGTGGCATGGTGTTCAGCCGCAAGCTGAGTAGGGCGAAGCTGCTCGACTTCTTCGCGGAGCAGCCGGGGTGCCTGGTCGCGATGGAGGCGTGTAGCGGCGCGCATCACTGGGCGCGTGAGCTGCAGACGATGGGTCATGAGGTCCGGTTGATACCGCCCGCCTACGTCAAGCCGTTCGTGAAGCGGCATAAAAACGATGCAGTCGATGCGGAGGCGATCTGCGAGGCGGTGCAGCGGCCGGGCATGCGTTTCGTCGCCGTGAAGAGCGAAGATCAGCAGGCGGCCGGGATGGTGTTCCGCACCCGCGATCTCATCGTTCGCCAGCGAACCCAACTCATCAATGCGTTGCGCGGGCACCTTGCCGAGTTTGGCTGGGTGGCTCCGCGGGGCCTGGCACAGGTGGCGATGCTCGCCGACCTCCTCGATGAGGAGGAGATGGCATCGTCGCTGCCGAAGGCGGCGCGCGCCATGCTGCGCGTCATGACCGAGATGCTCGCCGAGCTCGACGATCGCATCGCCGACTTGGACAAGGAGATCGCCCGGCGTGCGCGCGAGGACGAGGTGGCACGCAGGCTCATGACCATCCCCGGCATCGGACCGATCGCCGCCACCGCGATCGTCGCGCTCGCCCCGCCGGTAGAGACCTTCACCAAGGGCCGCGACTTCGCGGCGTGGCTCGGTCTTGCTCCACTCCAGCATTCGACCGGCGGACGGCAGAAGCTCGGGCGGATCTCGAAGATGGGAGAGCGCACTATCCGGCGGCTGCTCATTATCGGTGGCAGCTCGGTCGTCAGGCAGGCGACCGTGCACGGCGCGGCGGCGGGTTCATGGCTCGAGCGCATGCTGGCGCGCAAGCCGCGCATGCTCGTCTCGGTGGCGCTCGCCAATAAAATGGCGCGCATTGCCTGGGCGGTCATGACTAAAAACGAGGATTACAGAGCTCCGGCGGCGGTCGCGGCGTAAGCCAGGACAGCGGTCAGAGGCGTCGGGGACGTAAGCGGTCGAAGGAGGGTATGGCACAACAGTCGGCGAGACGGGGCCGGAAGAACCAGGGAATGGCCGAGCGCTAGCCAAGCGCGGAAAGCTGATGTGGTTCCGGTCCGCGAACTCCCATACTGGCCCGCAGCTATGGCGCTGCTCATCGAGGCCGGACAGATGACAGCATCCGACTACGTGCCGATCTACCCCGATTTACCGCTTGCATCCGAAGGGGCGTCCACAGAGGTCATTCACGAACCAAAAGAAAGCCTCGTTGCAGGGGGCGGCAACGCGCCCATTGCGGTCTTACATCAGGGATTCCTTCGAACCTAGAAGCGGACATGCTCCCTGCATCTCACTTGATTTCAAAATGCGCGACCAGCATATCCGTGAGCAAATTAGCTCGCTGGATAGGTTCGGCACCGGCAGTCCCTTCATCGGTCGTTTGCTCGCCGATACGGACATGGCGATTGTCGAGGATGGCGTCGTGCTCGCCGTAGACCTTCTCGATCTGGTTGAGCCTCTGCGCGATCAGGAACGCGCGCACGCCATAGCCAGCGAGGAAGGCGACGCTCGTCTCGAAGAAATCCAAGCGCCCGACCGCGGGGAACTCGTCGAGCATCGTCCGCAGGCGGTGACGGCCCTGTGCGGCTGATGTCGGACGTCGGCACGACGAGATAGAGCGAGATCGGGTGCGGGCTTCAAGGAGTTCAATAATATGATGAGCTTATCCTTGCATAACTTTATCGATTCCACCGGCAATGAATTTTAACATCAAGGGGTAAGAGTCGTTCGGATTGGCACTATTATACTTTCCCTCGGATATGGCTTCCACCCTTCGGGTCGCAGCGAATATACTGAGCATAACTGACACGCAAAATACTATCGCCCGAATTGATCTTTCGGAGTCTGCCTGTCCGTACATATCCCGTAAGGTATCTGCAAACATACGCGCCGTTTGATCGTAATGTTTAGTAAGTGATGCTGAATATTTTGCAGAGTATGCCGTTTGAGCAATTATCTCACCATAATTGCGCCAACGTTGATCGCCCGATCCGATTAAATTCAGGAACGGTTGGGTGAACGCTTCAGCGAATTTTGTGAGATCGCGACTGTCGTCGAGTATAAACTTGCGCAATTGCTCGCGACGGGCCGAATTGAGCGCATCACTGCGCCGCGTTATCACTGCATCGATGAGCTGGTCTTTTGATGGGAAATGGTAGGTCACCAAGCTCAGCGCCACATTGGCATGCTTAGCGACCTCTCTTACCGGAACTCCATCAAAGCCCGACTGCGCGAACAACTCTTCAGCTGCATCGAGGATCGTCGTCCGCGCACCCCCAGAATTTTTGGCCAACGTCTTTGCCATCTTTACCCTCACGCAACCTCTTCCTGCGTATCCCCACCGGGTAAGAGAAACGCAAGGGGCGGGATCAGCCTCGGGCCGTCTTGCCCCCAAAGATTTCTGCTACCCAGTCAAACATGTACTGGGAGTGGGACGCAATCAGATCGATGCCGCAATGTTCGCTGCTACCTTCGGCGATGGAAAAGACTTTGATCTCGGCCCGTGGGCTGTTAACGGCCTCCGCGATGCAGCGTTCCGCGAAGCGCAAGGGCACCAACCGATCATTTTCGCCGTGCAGCACAAGATAAGGCACTTTCAATCCTGCGAGATGGCCTTCCAGCGTGCGCTTGCGAAATTCATTCCAAGCCTCCTGCAAGTTGTCCTTACCCATCACACTCCGCATCTGATCAGGAAAGTCCAGGCCTCGAAGCGGGCGCTCGGGATGATGGATCATGCTTTCAAACTTGAAACGGAGGCACTCCGAGTCGTAAAAAGCGCCAAATGATACGCATAGCTTGAGACGCGGTTCGTAGATGGCTGCCCGTGGTGCATCATAGCCACCATTACTGCACCCGATAACACCGATCCGATCGCTATCAATTGCTGGATGCTGTTCCAGGCGGTCAATAAAAGCGCTGGCGCATCTTTCCGAGTCCACAGGTTTTGTCATGCCGTGAAGGCGTGCGGATTCACCTGTACCTTCTTGATCCATGAACAGCACAGCAATGCCCCGCTTCACCGCCTCTTCGCCAGCGAACCCGTATTGCATCTCTTTGATACCGTCGAAGCCGTTGAACAAAATCACCGCCGGGAATGGGCCATCGCCCTCGGGCAGCCGGAGATACGCGGCCAGCGATGCATCACCATACGGAATCTCGATTCTTTCGGTTCTATGCCCGAGCAGTTTTACGCCTTTGGCAAACAAGTCGCTGGCCTTCCGGTACGCCATCAGCTTGCGCGGATCCTTCCAGCCGGCATGCCGTTCGGCGATGAAGCCATATTGTGCCGCCCGATAGTAACGCGCGCCTGCCGAGAATTCCCAACCTTTACTCAGCAGCTCATCGCCTTGAAGCTTGACCCGCTCTGACACTGACATCCAGCTTTGGAACCAGGCCTCGTTTGCAACGGCGAGCGGAGCTTCGGCGAGCGGTACGAGCGGTTTGCAGGCTTCATGCACTTCTGACAGTTCGCCGCCCATTGACAGCGCGCATCCCACGCTCAGTGTCCATCCGGCGTTAGATGGGAAATATTCAAACATTGTCACACCTCGTTCTACCAATACTTCTGACGCGGAATATCAGCTCGTGCTGGGTTCCTGCTTCGGGTTTAGAAGCGCTTGCCGATTTTGATGCCATACATGCGAGGCGGCAGATACTGCGCCGCAATAAACGCACCGACAGCGCCGCTCGAGACGATCGAACCGGACTTGACCAATCGATTGGCGATGTTGCTCATGAACAAGCTGGCATACCAATCATTGTTGCCCTCATAACGGATGTTTGCGTTGAATAGTGTGTAGGGTTTTTGACTGTTTGTCAGATTGTTGAAAGGCGAGAAATAAACGCGCGAAGACGTGAACATCTCGCCACGCACCGTAATATTTCCGCTGGAAATGGGTGTGGAGTATTCTGCACCGAGCTTGCCTGTCCACTTGGGTGCGTTTGAAAGCAAGTTTCCGGACAAATCCGGATTCTGAGACGGAAGGGCAGGATTTACGGCGGTATAGGAAGACAGGCGCGCATGATTGTAGGATCCAAAGCCATCTAGCGTCAGATGATCCCCGATCGCCAGCCGCACCTCAGCCTCGACACCGTCTATCTTTGCGGAGGCCGCGTTGCGGATCTCTGTAACGGTACCGACGATCTGCCCGACCTGAAGGTCTTTATAATCATAATGGTACACCGCGATATTCGTCGTGAGGGCGCGATCGAACCATTCTGCCTTCAAACCTGCTTCGTAGCTCCAGATCGTTTCTGGCTGAAAGGCCGGGGTGACCGCCCCGACGGCGAAACCTCCGCTTTTAAAGCCTTTCTGGACGTTCACGTAGATCATCTGACGAGGACTGAATTTGTATTGCGCACCGAACTTGGGGGTGAAAGCATTGAACCGGACGGCGTTGGGGATCGAAACGCAAACGACGCAGGGCATTGCCTGTCCAGGACGTCCTCGGGTGTTCACAGGCCCATTCGTGAAGATATACTCATCTTCGATCCGCTTCTTCTCGCTGGAATAGCGACCGCCCGCCGTCACGGTCAGCTCCGGCGTGATGTGATAGCTCAACTCGCCAAATCCCGCGAAAGCCTTGGTGTAAAGCGTGCCGCCCTGAAAGACGCGGGACAAAGCCGGGGCGAGGAAGGGCGGGAACTGTGCATTGGTCCGGGCGAAATTCTTCTCGTCGAAGTAATAGGCCCCCAAAATCCAATCAATTACGCCGCCGCTACGTCCGAGTTGCAATTCCTGTGAGAAGGTATGGTAATTTTCTTCTCGAGTAGCGAATGATCCAAGTTGCGCAGTTCCGTCGAAATCACTGTAAAAGTAAGATTTGCCATCGCGATATCCGCTGATCGCCGTAAGATCAGCGAACGATAGCTCGATCTTTGACGTGAGGGTTAGGCCATATTGTTCGGGCCTATAGCCAGCCTGCGCATCCTGATTTACGTCGCGAGGGTTCGCCGGAATAGAAAACCCCCGATTGATCGCCGTGTTGGCATTGCACACGGGCGCAACACACCCTTCAAAGTGCAGAGCGTTGGCGGAGTCGTCGCGCTTGAAATACTCGCCGGCCAACAGAAAGCTGACGGTCTCGCTCGGTGAAAAATCTAGCATCGCCCGGATGGATCGGCTTTTTACGTCGTCGACATCCTTGCCGTTGAAAAGATTCGTTCCCCAGCCGTCACGGTCCTCGAGCTTAGCGGCGATACGTCCGCGCAACTTTTCTCCGGCAAGGGGGCCGCTGATCGCGCCTTCGACAGATATCGCGTTATAATTACCGTAGGAAAAATCCACATAGCCTTCGAGAGAACTGGTCGGCTTGCGCGATATTATGTTGATCGCGCCACCTGTTGCGTTGCGCCCATACAGCGTGCCCTGAGGGCCTCGCGCTACCTCAATGCGCTCTACGTCATACAGAGAGGATAGTCCTGCTGCAGGACGGGACTGATAAACGCCGTCGCTGTGAATGGCTACGCTGCCGTCTGCGCCAGCCGTGACGATGTCGTATCCGATGCCACGAATGGCGACGACACCCGAGCCGTTGCGCAGCGATATATTGACGTTGGGAATGGAGGTTTGGAGATCAGATATATTGCTGATTGGAGCGCGCTCCAACGCTGCGCCACCCAGCGCGGTAATCGCCATTGGGATGTCCTGCAGCCGCTCAGAACGACGCTGAGCGGTGACGATAATGTCCCCGGCGTCCGTTCGAGCCTCCTCCGCCGGCACAGGAACAGCAGTCGTCGCGGGCACCTGCTGCTGCGCATGCGCGATTGCAGGTGAGGCCAGACACAACGCGCTGGTTGAAAGCCTTAGAATGGTGATTGAAGACATGTCGAAATTCCTCCCCAGATTACAGGCAAGGCGTCCAGATCGGCACCCGCCCTTTTGCATCCCCGTACGAAGGAAAATGATCTGAAAGGCTAGTCTCACCGAGCGTCAAGCCGCCGGTGGACTAACCTCGACCTTCGACCACGCTCGGTATGCGCAACACGCGCAAGCCGATCTTTTTCCTGTACGTACGTTCCTACTTATTCTCGTTTCGATGTTTGTCAAGCGGTGCTCATTTGATGCCATCAAGCGACGGATGCCGGCAGTCGTCAATCATTACCATATGCTGACTCCAACGCGGTAAGCCGCCTGTGAGCGTAAATTATACAAATTGTTTCACTCATCGATTCCACCGGAACATGTCGGGAAACTGAAAACCATTTACAATAGATAGGAACGTACGTACAGTTCAGATCGAATCAAAGGACATAGGTTGGGAGAGTTCGGAAATGCGAGGGTTGATGCAGGATCGGCCGTTGATGATCAGCGGCATCCTCGCCTATGCCGCAGCGGCGCATGGTGAGCGCGAGATCGTCTCCCGACTCATCGACGAACCGGTCTGGCGCTATGACTATGCCGCTTGCGCTGCCCGCGTCGCTCAAGCGGCAAATATGTTGCGGGCTATCGGCATCGGTCCGGGCGATAGGGTCAGTTCACTCGCCTGGAACACCCATCGGCATCTAGAGCTCTTTTATGCCGTCCCGGGCATCGGAGCTGTGCTGCAAACCGCCAATCCGCGCCTACACGAGGACCAGATAGCCTATACGATCAACCATGCGGGCAGCAGCGTTCTCTTTTTCGAGCGCGATTTCCTGCCGCTGGTCGAACGGCTAAAGTCCCGCATTCCGCTCGTTCGCCGTTACATCATGCTGTCCGACGCCGACCGGCTCGATGCCGGTGAGGTCGGGGCGGAGAGCTATGAGACGCTGATCAGCGGATACCCTGCCGACCATAGCTGGCCAACATTCGACGAGAATAGCGCCGCAATCCTGTGCTACACCTCGGGCACGACCGGTGTCCCCAAGGGAGTGCTGTATTCGCATCGGTCGATCGTCTTGCACGGCATCGCCGGCGGGCTGAGCGGCGCGCTGGCCTTCTCTGCCTTTGACTGCGTCATGCCGTGCAGTTCGCTCTATCATGCGACAGCCTGGGGCATCCCGTTCATAGCCCCGATAAATGGCTGCAAACTCGTACTTCCTTGCGACAAGATGGATGGTGAAAGTCTGCACGAACTGATCGTCGGCGAAGGCGTGACCTTCACCAACGGCGTGCCGACGATCTGGACCATGTATTTGGCCCATCTGGAGCAGCACGGGCTCTCGCCCGAGACACTCGACCGCGTCGTCATCGGCGGATCGGCGGTGCCGAGGATCATGGCCGAAACCTTTCAGCGCAGATACAATGTAAAGGTCCGCCAAATTTGGGGCATGACCGAAACGAGCCCGCTGGGCGTTCTGGCAACGCCGACACCGCGGCTCACCGCGCTGGGCAAGGATCAGTGCGACGAGACCATCTGGACGCGGGCGGGCCGGCTTCAGTTCGGGATCGAGCTGAAGATCACCGATGAAGATGGTCGCGAAGTGTCTCGCGATGGCGAGACATCGGGGCGGCTTTTCGTTCGAGGGCCTTGGGTGATCGATCGTTATTTCGAGAGTGACGCCCCCGGCGCCGATGCAGACGGCTGGTTCGACACCGGCGACATCGCGACACTCGACCAGCTCGGCTATCTTCGGATCACCGATAGGGCGAAGGATGTCATCAAGTCCGGCGGCGAATGGATTAGCTCGATCGATATCGAGAATGTCGCGGTCGCCTGTCCGGGCGTGCGCTTTGCCGGCGTGATCGGCGTCTATCATCCGAAATGGGAAGAGCGTCCCCTGCTGGTTGTCGAGCCTCAGCCGGGCGCTGTAGTTACGCCCGACGAGGTACGGTCATTTCTTTCGGAGCGGATCATCAAATGGTGGCTGCCCGATACGATCCTGATTTCCGACATGCCGCTCACCGCGACCGGGAAGGTCGATAAAAAGCGCCTGCGCGAAATACACGCCAAGCAACCATCTCACAGCGAAGGAATTGTTCATGCCGAGTAACCCGATCGACGGCTTTGAGGTCGATCCGGCAAGTCTCGCGTCGATCGGCCGGGACCTGCAGCGCCCCGAATGCATCCTCGCCGAAGCCGACGGCACGATATGGTCCGCCGATGCGCGCGGCGGCGTGGTTCGGATCGCCACCGATGGTTCGCAGACGCTGATCGCCCAGGGCGACGCCGTCCCGGCGAGCGCGACCGAACAGTTCACGCGGATAGTCAACGACACCCTGCCCAACGGCATGGCCTTCGCGCGCAACGGCGACATACTGATCGCTAATTTTGGCACCGACCGGCTCGAAGTGATGAAGCGTACGGGGGAGAGCTCCGTCCTGTATGATGCCATCAACGGCAGGCCGTTCGGGCGGGTGAACTTCGTCCTGCGCGATAGCCGCGACCGGCTGTGGCTGACCGTGTCGACCCGTGTGCCCGACCTTATCATGTCGATGACCCCTTCGGTGCGGGACGGCTACATCGCGCTCGCCGACGAAAAGGGGATTCGCATCGTTGCCGACGGCCTCCATTTCACAAACGAAATCCGCCTCGATGCCAAAGAAGAGTGGCTCTACGCAGTGGAAACGTGCGGAATGAGGGTCACCCGATTCCGCGTCGCCGACGATGGCACGCTCAACAGCCGCGAAACTTACGGCCCGGACAATCATGGCCGGATGATCGACGGTATCGCCTTCGACAGTTTCGGCAATCTCTGGGGCACGCACATCTTTACTGATCGGATCTTCGCGATCACTCCGGATGGCGATCTGCGTATCATCCTGGACGACGACCGCGACTCCGAAGCTGGACGGCAATTGCTCCAGGCCTATGCCGAGGAGCAGCTCACGCCAGAGCTAATGCTTGCCTGCGGCAGCGCGCTGGCGCCGTGGATGGCGAGCGTCACGTTCGGCGGGCCGGACCTCAGCACCGTTTATATCGGCAGCCTGAGAGGCACGACGATTCCCTTCTTTCGTTCGCCCGTGGCTGGGGCGCCGCCGGTCCACTGGGCCGATCAACGTCTGGAGCGCCGCTGATGACGACGAGCCTCGGCTTGGCGGGAAAGCGCGTTCTCGTGACCGGCGCCGCCAGTGGGATCGGACTAGAGACAGCACGATTGCTAGCAGAGGAACAGGCCGTCCTCATTCTGATGGATCGCGACCAGGAAGCGCTCGCGAGCATCACCCGCGAACTCGGCGCGGTGGCGAGTGCTGGCGGCGACGTGACGCGGGAACAGGATTGCGAGGCGGTGGTCGCTGCGGCGACCGCCGCGGCCGGTGGCCTCGACGGGCTGGTGCATTGCGCCGGCGTCAGCGACCGCGTCGCGAAGGCCTTCGAGATCGATATCGACGAGTGGCAACACATAGTCGATGTCACGCTTCGCGGCACCTTCCTCGCCTGCCGCGCCGCAGCCCGCGTGATGATGCCGCAGCAGCGCGGATCGATCGTAGCGATGTCGTCCATAAGAGGCCTGATCGGTAGCCCGCGGCGCCACGCTTACGGCCCTGCCAAGACGGCGGTTGCGATGATGGCCAAGAATCTCGCCTGCGAATGGTCGTTGAGCGGGGTTCGCATCAATGCGGTAGCGCCGGGCTTCATCCGGACGCCAATGACTGACCGTCTAATCGCGGAAGGCAAACTTGACGAGAAGCTCCTCACCGATCGCACGCCGATGGGCCGGCTGGGGGCGCCAGCCGAGATCGCGCGCGCGACCGCGTTCCTTCTGTCGGACTGGTCAAGCTACATTACTGGCGTGACGTTGCCCGTCGATGGCGGATGGGTCGCCTATGGCGGCGCCGGTCCAGTCGAAACGCATTGACCATGTTCGTCAAAGCATTTTGCAAAACAGGAGAGCCCTCGTGAAGCTGGCGACATTTATCAAGGACGGTCAGGCGGTGCCTGGCGTCGTCGCCGATGGTGGCGATGCGCTGATCGACATCGTAGCGGCCGCCACTGCTCAGACCGGCTCGGCGCCACGTCATCTCGCCAGCATCCAGGCCATTGTCGAGGCGGGCGATATGGCGCTCGCCGATCTTCATACCATCGTTCGCCAGTCCGGGACGGATCATCGGGTCGCCCTCGCCGATGTGCGGCTGCTCGCGCCGATACCGCGCCCTGTACAGATCCGCGACTTTCTAGCCTTCGAGAAGCACATGATTCAGGCCTATGACGGCATACGCCGGCTTCGGGCGAGCCTGGCGGACGATCCGCCAGCCTACATGGAGATGATGGAACGCAAGGGTATCCTTCGCGTGCCCGACGCCTGGTACGAGAACCCGCTATACTATCGTGTAAACCCTGCAAATGTATGTGGAACCGGCACCGACGTGCACTGGCCGGCTTACAGCAAGAAAATGGATTTCGAGTTCGAGTTCGCCTGCGTCATCGGCAAGCGAGGCAAGGATATCAGCGTCACCGACGCGCGAAGCCATATTTTCGGCTACATGATATTCAATGACCTGTCCGCGCGCGATGAACAGGCACGAGCCATGCCTGGGCAGATGGGGCCGGGCAAGGGCAAGGATTTCGATAATTCCAAGCCCATGGGACCGTTCCTGGTGACAGCGGACGAGATCGGCGACCCCTATGCGCTCGCCATGACCGCGCGCCTGAATGGTGAATTGTTTGTCACGGCTTCCTCGTCCGAAATGAATTGGCGGTTTGAGGAACTCATTGCCTACATCTCGCAATCGGAAACCCTTGAGCCTGGGGAGATCTTCGGATCGGGCACGGTCGGTGACGGATGCACTATCGAGACTGGCCAGGTGATCGCTGACGGCGACGTCGTAGAACTCGAAATGGAAAAAATCGGCGTTCTGCAAACGCGCTTCATCGCCAATGCGCACGAAGGCGTACGGCGCGTTTCTGTCATGCCGCACAACGTTGTCGGCGAAGCGAGCGCCGTCGCATGACCCAGAACAAATCCGGCTGCGACATCACGATTGCGCAACTCGACTGGGATCGAGCGCTTGTCTGGCACTTCAAGGAGCACGCTACGCATGCCCGGTAACAAACAGGTCCTCGTTGCGGGCCGACCTGCGGCCATTCCGCAGGCCGAGCATTTCGAGATCGTCGACAACGAACTGCCTGCTGCCGCACCAGGCGAAATATTGGTCCGCAACCTTTTCCTCTCGGTCGATCCCGCCATGCGGGGCTGGCTGGCCGATACCAGCAACTATTCCCAACCGATTGAAATCGGATCGGTAATGCGCTCGTTGGCGGTGGGCGAGATTGTCGAAAGTCACGTGCCCGGCTTCGTGGCGGGTGAACGAGTAATGGGTTGGTTCGGGTGGCAGCAGTTCGCTGCCGTGACGTCGGATGCGGTGATCCGCAAAGTCGAGGATTTCGATCTGGCGCCGTCGCTCGCCTTGGGCATTCTCGGTCTCAACGGCGTCACCGCCTTGCTGGGTCTGGAGAAAGTCGGGCGGCCGAATGCCGGCGATACGGTCGTCGTTTCGACCGCCGCAGGTGCGGTCGGCTCAGCAGTTGGTCAGATCGCCAAGCTTCTCGGCTGCCGGACGATCGGCATAACGGGCGGGCCGGAGAAGCTTGCCATCTGTCGCGATGAGTTCGGTTACGACGTGGCGATCGACTATCGGGCCCCCGACCTCGATCGGAGCTTGGCTGCTGCCTGCCCGCAGGGCGCAAATGTCTATTTCGACAATACGGCTGGCCCGATCAGCGATGCGGTCTATCGGCAACTCGCGCTTCGTGCTCGCGTCGTCGCCTGCGGAACGGCCTCCGTGGCGTCCTGGAGCCCTGTCCCGAGCGGTCCGCGCGTCGAGCGCATCGTCATGACGCGACGCGCGCAGATCGGCGGATTCGTGGTTCTGGACTATATGGACGAGTTCAAGTCCGCCGGCATTCGGCTTGCCCAGTGGGTGCGCGAGGGAAAGTTGAAGTATCGCGAGGAGATCGTGAACGGGATCGAGCAGTGTCCCGGCGCAATCGCCGACCTCTACCATGGCCGTAACTTCGGCAAACGGCTTATCCGGCTGGTCTGATGGCGGATGTGGCGAAATCCACTCCCGCGTCGGGCCCACTGGCGGGCCTGCGCGTGATCGAGTTTGCGGGCATCGGCCCCGGTCCGCATTGCGCGATGCTTCTGTCGGATATGGGCGCCGACGTTCTCCGTGTCGATCGCAAAGGTGGAAATGGTTGGCCAAATCCAGTCGTTGATCGTGGACGGGCTACTGCGGTCGTCGATATTCGCAGTGCTGAAGGGCGCGCATTTTGCCTCGACGCGAGTGACCATGCCGACGTTGTGATCGAAGGCTTTCGTCCGGGGGTCATGGAACGCTTGGGCCTCGGCCCCGAGGTGATGCGTAAGCGCAATCCGCGCCTGATCTATGGCCGGATGACGGGCTGGGGACAGGATGGGCCGCTCGCATCTACCGCCGGACACGACATCAACTATATCGCGCTGTCCGGCGCACTGGCGGCGATCGGAAAGCCTGGCGCCCCGGCGACTGTGCCTTTGAACCTCGTTGGCGACTTTGGCGGCGGCTCCATGTTCCTCGCCGTTGGAATATTGAGCGCCTTGTGGGAGCGTGGGCGATCTGGCGTGGGTCAGATTGTGGACGCGGCTATCGTCGACGGGGTGGCCTCGCTGATGACCATGTTCGCCGGCCTTCTCCCTGCAGGACGCATATCGCTCGCACGGGAAGATAATGTCCTCGGCGGCGCGGCACCTTACTATCGCACCTACCTTTGCGGCGACGGTAGGGAGATTTCCGTCGGTGCCATTGAACCCCAGTTTTTCGCAGCATTTCTCGAGAAGCTTGGGCTTGACGCTTTCTTGCCGGATCAGCACCGCAAGAAGCGCTGGCGTGCTTTGACACAGTCGTTGGAAAAGATCTTTCTCACGCACCCGAGAAGCTATTGGACGGAATTGTTTGCAGGGACCGACGCCTGCGTAGCGCCTGTATTGGAACTGCACGAAGCATTTTCCCAGCCGCATTTGCAGGCGAGAAACTCCTACGAAATGCGCGACGGCGTCATGCACGCGATGCCCGCTCCCCGCTTCTCCCGCACGCCGAGCGCGATCCGTGGCTCAGCCGACGGCGCGAACCTGCTTGCCGGTTGGAAGGCCGCGAGTTCAACCGAGGCAACCGCTGCGACGGGCACACATAGAGTGCACGAGGATCAGTCCGACAAACCAGAGGAAATCGACCTGTGACTATCACGCCCGACAGACAGGCAATCGACGTCGGCATTCTCGTGTCTGACATCGATCGTAGCCTCGCTTTCTACCAGACGATTCTCGGCCTCGAAAAGGTCGAGGAAATCGAGGTTTGGTTCGGTCGCTTTCACCGCCTCCGCTTCGGCGAGAGCTTCGTCAAGCTCGTCGATCCGCTTGTGCCGGCCGCCGCCAACCGGCCGAAAATCGAGGACCAGAGGGGCATTCGCTATTTGACCTTCCCCGTCCGGAATATCGACGAGATTTGCGCCACTTGCGAGCAGGCTGGAGTGCCTTTCGAAAAGCACAGGCTCGAGCTTCGTCCAGGGGTGTTCATTGCGATGGTCCGCGACCCCGACGGCACAATCATCGAATTCGTTGAACGGCGATAAGCTCTATTCCGCTCACTCCAGATCGGTCGAGCCAACCCTTGAAGTATAGGAACAACTCATATGGCACAGCCTCGCAAGGTCATCATCTCCTGCGCCATCACCGGATCGATTCACACGCCGTCGATGTCGCCCTTCCTTCCGATCACCGCCGCAGAGATTTCAGAGTCGGCGATTGGTGCGGCGGCAGCGGGAGCCGCGATCGTCCACTTACACGCCAGGGATCTCGAAACCGGCAGGCCGGACCAACGGCCGGAAGCGTTTCTGCCTTTCCTCCGGGCGATCAAACAATCCAGCGATGTCGTCGTCAATCTCACAACGGGCGGCTCGCCCGCCTTGCTGGTCGATGAGCGGGTCAAGCCGGCTGCACAATTCCGCCCGGAGGTCGCCAGCCTCAATATGGGCTCGATGAATTTCGGTCTATTCCCGATGCTAAAGCGCTACAACGACTTCAGGTACGATTGGGAGAGGCCTTATCTGGAAGGGTCGGAGGACTTGATCTTCCGCAACACCTTTCGCGATATTACCTACGTGCTCAAGACTTGCGGCGATGCCGGTACCCGTTTCGAGTTCGAGTGTTATGATACTGCTCACCTCTACAACCTGGCGCATTTCATCGAACGTGGCTTGGTGAAGCCGCCTTTCTTCGTCCAGAATGTGTTCGGCATCCTGGGCGGCATCGGCCAACATCCCGAAGATATACTTCACATGCACCGCACCGCCGTTCGGCTGTTTGGCGACGACCTGCGCTGGTCTGTTTTGGGTGCCGGCCGCGGCCAGATGCAGATCGCCGCGACCGCGGCAGCAATGGGTGGGCATGTCCGCGTCGGCCTGGAGGACAATCTGTGGATCGGACATGGCAAACTTGCGGAGACCAACGCCGAGCAGGTCACGAGGGTGCGGCAGATCATCGAAGGTCTCGGCCTGGAGGTCGCCACGCCTGATGAGGCGCGCGAGATCCTGGCGCTGAAGGGCGCGGACCAGGTTTCATTCTGATGGGGTCGGTCCAGGATCGGGAGGGAGCGGGAGCGAAGCTCTCTCGGAGCGAGGCGTCATGCGTCTGCGGGGAACTGCGCGTCACCTTGAAAGGGCCGCCTTCGGTCGTGTCAAGTTGCTGCTGCCGCCACTGCCAGCGCCGGCGCGGAAGCCTCGTGGCTGTCCAGGCTTTCTACGACGTCGAGCAACTCGTCACCGTAATGGGACTGTCACAGACTTTCATGCGCAGCGGCGACAGCGGCGCAAATGTGACTTTCCACTTCTGCGCCCGGTGCGGCACAACATTGCATTGGTTCCCCGAGTTTCGCCCTGGCAAGGTCGCGGTCGCCGTGGGCGCCTTCGCCGACAAGAGCTTTCCAGTTCCGGAACGCCTCGTCTGGAGTGAATTCAGACACCCATGGGTACAGGTGCCGCCAGGAACGACGGAATATTCCGGCAATGCACCCTACGCCGCGCCTAATATAATCCAAGATGATCGGAGAATACGTCCATGATCCTGACCGAGACGCAGGAAGCAATTCGCGAGGGCGTACGCAGTTATGCGCAAGATAGACTGCGCCCCGACACGATGGGTTTCGAGGCCGCCGGGGGATATCCGGATGGTTTGTTCGCGGAACTCGCTGGACTGGGGTTGCTCGGGATGACAGCACCCGAGGGCGTGGGCGGAACCGAGGCCGACATGGTCAGCTACGCCTTGGCTCTTATAGAAATCGCGGCTGCCGATGGTGCGCTCTCTACCATCATTTCCATCCAAAACAGCCTGATCGTGTACGGTATTCTGCGGTATGGCAGCGAGGCGCAGAAGTCCCGCTTCCTACCCGACCTGATCGCCGGGCGGATGATTGGCGCCTTCGCCCTTACCGAGTCCGACGCCGGGTCAGACGCCGCAGCGCTGCGCACACGAGCCGAAAGAGTCGAGGGTGGCTGGAAGATTAACGGTGCGAAGCAGTTCATCACCTCCGGCAAGATCGCCGGGGTCGCGATCGTGTTCGCGGTCACCGATCCTGCGGCAGGAAAGAAGGGCATTTCCGCGTTCCTCGTGCCCACCAACACGCCGGGCTACGTTGTCGACAAGGTTGAACACAAACTGGGCCAAGCCGCCTCCGACACATGCGCTTTGCGGTTCGATGATATGGTAATCGGAGAGGAGGCGCTATTCGGCCCTCCCGGCGAGGGCTACCGCATCGCGCTTTCCAATCTGGAAACCGGACGCATTGGTATCGCAGCGCAATGTGTCGGCATGGCCCAAGCCGCGCTAGAGATTGCCGTTGGTTACGCCAAGGATCGCCGGTCGATGGGCAAGGCCATCATTGAGCATCAGGCCGTGGGCTTCCGGCTGGCCGATATGCTCGCTAAACTCGAGGCGTCCCGCCATCTCGTCCTGCATGCCGCCTCGCTCAAGGACGCCAACCGCTCCTGTCTGACCGAAGCATCAATGGCGAAGCTGTTCGCCTCGGAGATGGCCGAGGCTGTCGTGTCGGGAGCGATCCAGACGCTGGGCGGCTACGGCTATCTTGAAGAGTTCGGGCTGGCCAAAATCTATCGCGATGTACGGGTCTGCCAAATTTACGAAGGTACCTCGGACATCCAGCGAATGGTCATCGCCCGTGCCCTGTAAATCCTTTTCGAGGAGCAATCCATGAACATCGATCCGATCGTAATCGCGGGATTTGCGCGCACGCCGATGGCCGCATTCCAAGGTGCTTTCGCCCGCGTCACCGCAGCCCATTTAGGCGCTGCCGCTGTCCGTGCGGCTGTAGAGCGGGCCGCCGTTCCGGCAAATGCGATTGATCGCATCTACATGGGTTGCGTCTTGCCTGCCGGCCAGGGCCAAGCTCCGGCCAGGCAGGTCGCGATCAAGGCGGGGCTTCCTCTTTCAGTCGAAGCGACCACAGTCAACAAGATGTGCGGATCGGGCATGCAGGCGACGATCATGGCAGCAGAAGCGCTGGCAGCGGGCGCGGCCGATATAATCGTCGCCGGCGGCATGGAGAGTATGACCAACGCCCCCTTCCTGCTCGCCAAACACCGGTCCGGCGCACGCATCGGGCACGATACAATAATTGATTCCATGATGACGGACGGCCTTGAAGACGCCTATGATCGAGGCAAGCCGATGGGCGCCTTCGCTGAAGACAGCGCGCGAGACTATCAGTTCAGCCGCGCAGAGCAGGAAGAATATGCCCTCCTCAGCCTCTCTCGCGCCAAGAATGCGGTCGCGAGCCACCTCTTCGCGACAGAGCTGACGCACGTGACTGTCCCTGGCCGAAATGGCGAGATCATCGTTGCGGAGGATGAACAGCCGGCAAAAAGCGCGGCCCGAGAAAGTCCCCACGCTCAAGCCGGCATTCGCGAAGGACGGATCGATCACGGCTGCCACGTCGGCATCCATTTCCGATGGGGCGGCGGCGCTGGCCCTCACCCGTAGGTCCGTGGCGGAACTCCACGGGTTGGCGCAGGAAGCGGTGATTGTCGCATCCGCAGCGCATGCACATGAACCGGCTCAGTTCACTACCGCACCGGTCCATGCCATCCGCAAAGTGCTGGCGAAGGCGGAATGGACGGTCGCCGACGTCGACCTGTTCGAGGTCAACGAAGCCTTCGCGATCGTGGCGATGATTGCCGAGCGTGAGCTCAGCATCCCGCGCGACAGATTGAACATCAATGGCGGAGCAACAGCGCTGGGCCATCCAATCGGAGCATCCGGTGCCAGGATCATCGCGACGCTCGTCGCGGCCCTGAAAGGGCGCGGCGGCCGGCGTGGTGTCGCATCGCTATGCATCGGCGGCGGAGAAGCAACCGCGGTCGCAATCGAACTGGTCGGGAAGCACTAAAATGCACATTGATGGAATTGCTGCAATCGTTACGGGCGGCGGCTCCGGCTTGGGATATGCCACAGCCGAGATGCTGGCGAAGAATGGCGCACTGGTGACCATATTCGACCTTAATCGCGATGCAGGCTACGAAATCTCGTCGAAATTGGGCATCGCCTACGAGGCTGTCGACGTAACCGACGATGCCGGAGTGGCATCCGCACTGGAGAAGGCCGAGACAGCAAATGGGGGCGCTCGCATCCTGGTGAATTGCGCTGGCATCGCGCCAGCGATCCGGATCGTCGACAAGAATGGAGCAGCACACAGCCTTGATGCCTACCGCCGTGCGGTCGAGATCAATCTGATTGGCACATTCAACTTGATCTCGAAGACCGCGAGCCGACTCATCGCCGCGGGCGTGGATGGCGAGGAAGCGGGCGTGTTCATTAACACTGCCTCTGTCGCGGCCTATGACGGGCAGATCGGCCAAGCAGCCTATGCATCGTCCAAAGCGGGGGTCGCAGGCCTGACATTGCCTGCCGCTCGAGATTTGGCCCAGCACCGCATCCGGGTGATGGCGATCGCGCCCGGCATCTTCCTGACACCGATGATGGCCAGCTTCTCACAGGAAATTCAAGATTCGCTGGGAAGGCAGGTGCCGCATCCCAGTCGCTTGGGTCAGCCGTCCGAATATGCATGCCTTGTCCAGACTGTCATCGGCAATCCAATGCTTAATGGCGAGGTCATTCGCCTTGATGGCGCGATCCGAATGGCACCGAGATAGCGTGGATTGGTCCGATGTGATGACCGTCTAGAGTGAAGACGGTGGGTCAGCCCAGTATCGAAAGGAACAGTGATGGATTTAGGACTGTATGGGAAGCGCGCGCTGATTACAGGCGGCAGCAAGGGTATCGGCTTTGGAATTGCGCACCAGCTTGCAGCCGAAGGCGTCGATCTGACGCTGGTCGCACGAGATGAAGCTCGTCTTTCAACTGCCGCTGATGAGCTCCGTCAGCATGGTGTCGACGTGCGGACACTTTCGGCGGATTTGTACGACCCGGCTATCCCCGACCGGATCGCTAAAGAGAATGTGGACATCGATATCCTCGTAAATAATGCGAACACCCCGTCCGGCGGATCGCTCGAGCAGGTGCCAGACGAGCAATGGATGCACAACTGGTCGATAAAGCCGTTCGGCTATATTCGAATGATGCGGGCATTCGTGCCCGTTCTGCGCGCCCGTGGGGGTGGGGTGATCGTGAATATGATCGGCGCTATCGGGGAGGTGCCGTCCAATAAGGCGATCTACTCCGCCGCCAGCTGTTCGGCGCTCACAAGCGTGACGCAGGGGCTCGCGCACGATCTTTCTCAATCGAATATCCGGATCGTCGGAATCAATTCTTGGGTGGTCAACACAGAGAAGAATGTTGCCGCCTTTTCAGAGCGGGCAAAAGAAAGGCTCGGCGACCCTGCGCGTTGGACCGAACTTCATTCCCACCTGCCATTCAAGCGCGCTGCGGACGTTTCCGAAGTCGGCGATCTGATTGCCTTCCTTGCGTCGGCACGAGCTTCATACCTGTCCGGACAGGTCATTTCACTGGACGGCGGATATGTCGCGAGCAGCTTGCCAGCAACCGCTTCGGGTCCCTTGGCTCACGAATAAGGGAAACTAACATGCAAGTATTTGTAACGGGTTCCACCGGCTGGATTGCCAGTGCAGTGGTTGATGAACTTCTTGCTGCAGGTCATCAGGTTAGCGGTCTTTGCCGATCTGATAAAAATGCAGCCGCATTATCTGCGAAAGGCGTAACACCGGTGCTTGGTTCGCTCGAGAACGTCGACTTACTGGTCGAAGCGGCGAGCCAAGCAGACGCTGTCGTACACACCGCTTTTGGCCATGATTTCTCGAAATTCGCGGAGAATAGCGAACAGGATCGACGCGTGATCGAGGCCATGAGTGAGCCGTTGGTCGGCACCCAGAAGCCGATCCTTGTCACCACCGGCCTGTTGATGCTCGCGCCCGGACGCGTCGCGACCGAAGCGGATATGGCGCCACTGTCAGACCCGAAATACCCCCGCAAGACGGAAGCGGCAGTTCAGACCATGGCTGCGCGCGGCGTGCGCATCGGGGTGGTGAGACTTGCCCCGACGGTGCATGGTGTTGGCGATCGGATGTTCCTTGCCATGTTGGCTGATCTCGCACGCGAGAAAGGTGTCTCGGCTTACATTGGAGATGGCTCCAACCGATGGTGCGCTGTGCATGTTTCAGATGTCGGCTCCGTCTATCGGTTGGCGCTTGAGGCCAGCGTGCCAATGCCGGCATTCCATGCCTGCGCAGAGGAAGGGGTTTCGATGCGTGCTATCGCCGAAGCGATTGGCCACAATCTCGGACTGCCCGTCGAGGTACGCCCGCGCGAACATTTTGGGTGGTTCGCGGGGTTTGTAGAAAACGATGCCCCAACGTCTAGCGCACACACTCGGGAACTTCTGGGCTGGAAACCCGCCGGTCCTAAGCTTCTGGAAGATCTCGCGAACCCATCTTACTTTTCGCGCTGAACGCCAGGAATCCATGCGATTGAGGGACGTCTGCGAGCATGGCTTCTCGCAGGTCATCGCAGCGCCGGTAGCTTGATGAGCATGCAACCCTGAAAACTTAGTTCTGGATCAGCGCCGGAGGTCTGCCAACGCCCAGAAAAATCGACCTGGATCCACGGCTTTGGGACGGTGATCGCATGCGGTGGCGGCGCATTACATGCCTGTCTTTGACCGACGCCGTGGTCCGCGCCCTCAGATCGGTAACCTCGAATGCCGAGCTAGCGACGATGATGGACGTCATCGCGCGAGAGATGGGCTTGGCATATTTTGCCCTTGCCCATCATGAGAATTCGCCGGAGAGGTCGGACGACGTGTTTGGTTGATACGTTATCCGGCAGCGATTACCGATAGGCTCATCGGACAAGGCCTTTGTCGGCGCGATCCCATCGTTCGTGGATGCACCCTCGCGGAAAACGCCTTTTTGTGGTTTCAACACCTACGCCCAAGAAGCATGCCCCGTTTCGCGCCCGCTAAAGGCCGCGAGCGCTAAGATCGCCGCGAAAAAAGCGAGCGAAGTTGACCACGGAGGATAGCGGACTGTCGGCACCTGAGGATTTAACATCGGCGCCCGAGCGGCCGGAATTGGTCGGTTCGTGCTGTTCCAAAAGCGATAGTATTTTCGTGAAAGGGCGCGGCGACCTGATTGATGGATGAGCGTTGCAATTCTGTCGGATGGGTCGTCATCCCGCATGCCCAATCAGGACCGCTCCCACCGCCACCACCAGGCAGGCCGTGATCCGGTAGCGACTGAGACGTTCGTGGAGGAAAAAGCGTCCGATCAGGGCGGCGAATACGACACTCGTCTCGCGCAGAGCCGACACCGGCCCCATCGCACCTCGCGCCATCGCGACGATGACGATGCCATAGGCCAGTAACGAGGCAAGCCCGCCACCCGCCGCCATCAGCGTCTCCCGTCGCCCGCGCAACAGAGAGCGAACATCGCGCAGGAGAACGTAAGTCGTAGGCGCGAGCAAACCCCACCACAGGCACATCCAGACCGTGTAGCCGACCGGCGAGCCCGAAAGCCGGGCGCCGATGCCGTCGGTTACGCTGTAGGCGCCGATGAAGCAGCCGGTACCGAGCGCGAAGAGCAGGGTCTGCCGGCCGATGGTGCTTCCCTGAAAGGCCAGCGCAATGATGCCGCCCGACACCAGCAGGACACCTGCCAGATTGAGCACGCCGGGTAGCTCGCGCGCGAAGATCGCGGCGCCGAGCGATACCAGCAGCGGCGAGGCCCCGCGGGCGATCGGGTAGGTCTGCCCGAGATCGCCTTGCCGGTAGGTGCGCACGAGGAAGAGATTGTACCCCGTGTGAAGCAGCGCCGACAAGGCGACGCAACCCCAGCTCGCGGTTGTAGGAATCGGCACAAAGGGCACCATCACGGCGCAGGCGAGAGCGATGGCGAGGCACATGATCGTCATCGACCAAAGCCGATCGCCGCCGCCGCGTAGGAGGGCGTTCCAGCTCGCATGGAGGATCGCCGCGAGCAGGACGATCAGGCTGGTCCCAATGGACATGAGACTATCGAGGTGCGTTGGTTCGAGCGGTGAGCTTGTTGCCGTCGGGATCGCGCAGGTAGGCGACGAAGACACCGTTCGGGCGCTCGCAGGGTGGGGTTTCGATCTCGATGCCGCTATGCGCAATGCCGGCCGCGTGCCACGCGCGGACATGATCCTGGCTGGTCGCGGCGATGCCGATGGTCCCGCCGTTGGCGGCGGTCGCCGGGTGGCCGTCGATTGGTCGGGTGATCATCAGTCGGCCACCTTCGTGATCGTAGATCAGCCGACCCCTCTCGTCCCACTCGCCAGGCTTGCCGCCAAGCGCCTTGAACGTCGCGTCGTAGAAAGCCTTCGACCGCTGCAAGTCGTTGCTGCCAATCATGATGTGCGTGAACATATGTCCTCCGGAGCGTGGTGCCCTTGGCAGCTCAGCATCGACGTCGGTTCACGGCTGGCGGCGTTGGGCATGGGCATCATTCCTGTCCAGCCTACTTTCCGGCGGATACGACCTCTTCGCAATGGAAGCCCGACTTCGACGTTGGGCACAATCAGCCTCTGACGGCCCAGGGGAAACGCAGGATCTCATACCATCTTCATGGATGACTTGGCTGAAGGGTGTAGACGCCGAGAAATTGCTCGATGATCAGGACGGCCTCTGCCTTTGCCGAGTGTTCGCTATACGATTCCACACCCCAGAGAATTCGTTGATGGAGCCCGCCGCTCGCGAGGGCCAGCAGCATACTGGCCGCTTCATGTGGATCATCGGCTCGCATCTTTTTGCTAGAGATAAGCGCGTCTATGTACGCGACGAGCAATTCTGCCGTAGCCGCTGGGGCCTGCGCATAAAAGATATGTCCGATCTCTGGGAAACGGCTCGATTCAGCGATGATCATCCGTTGCAGGCTGACGCTGTCAGTCCGTGAAATCGCTTCAATGAATCGTTGTGTAAATTTCTCCAGAACCTCACGTGGTTCACCGGCCGGGTCGAGCGTCGACAGGAGCGACGATCGCACGCGATTGGTGACCGTCTCCAGGACGGCTGTGAAGAGCGTTTCCTTCGAAGGAAAATGCTTCCAAAGCGTCCCTTTCGAACCGCCCAGTTGGCTAGCGATGTGCGACATCGTCGTGCCTGCGTAGCCGCTATATTCGAAGCAACGCTCCGCCACCTCGATGATCCTGGTGCGTCGCGTGATCTTTCCCTGCTCCCTGCGCTCACTTGGGGAAGCAGGCGGAGCGCCGGCTACGGCTTCTGTGCCCACAGCGACGCTCCGTTTGTCTGTTCCGTCTTTATCTTCGATGGGGTTACCCATCTCTGTCATCCGGCGTCTATATGATCGGCGTTGAGACGGTGCCGATACCTTCTACCGAGACCTCCACAACATCACCCGGCTTGAGGAATCGACCGGTCTCAGCACCAGCCCCGGCAGGTGTTCCGGTGAGAATGATATCGCCTGGTCTCAGTGTAATGATTGTCGAAAGATAGGCGATCTGGTCTTCAATCGTATACCACATCGGCGCGCACACGCCGTCCTGCCGCAGTTCGCCGTTAACCCGCGTCTGGAGTCGCAGTTCGCGCCAATTGGGTAACTGATCGATCGGCGTGATCCAGGGGCCCATGGGAGCTGAGCTTTCGAAGCTTTTGTGCGCGAACCAGCTATGAAAGAACGCATCCTCCCGCGGCAGCTGGCGACGGAAGCCGATGTCGCGGGCCGAAAGGTCGTTTGCGACCATGTAGCCCGCGACATGGTTAAGTGCGTTGTCGATAGCGATGTTTCTTCCTTCGCGGCCTATCACGACAGCTAGTTCCGCCTCATAGTCCAGCGCAGGCGATATCGCCTGCACAGCCTGGCCATGACCAACGGCACAGCGCGATGCCTTGAGAAAATGGAAGGGTACCGCACCGAGCTTTTTCGGGTTTTCAGGAACAGGGACCCCATGCGCTTTCGCCATGTTTGCGCAATGATCGAGGAAATTGGCGCCAGCGCAGAAAATGGCGCCCGGATTGAGGACCGGACTGAGCAATTTTGCGGACCCAATGTCGAGGCCCGGCCCCTTCTTTGGGCTAGCAGCTAAAGTCGCAAGTGCCTGTGCGTGCTCGGACCAGTTTTCGAGAATGGACAGCACGGAAGCATTTTCCGTCCAGCCGGTCTCGTCGGCCCAGTCATAGAGGCGCCCCTCGCTGACCAGCGCAGCGCGCGGGCCACGGTCCGACTGATAAGTAGCGAGATGGTATGTCATGAAATCTCCTCAAGGATGGGCCGGCCACGCCTGCGGCTGATGCCAAAAACAGGTTCGACAGCACCGCCGACTAGCCGCACGGCTTTTCGTCCGGTGACAGCGTGGGTCGGTCAGAAGGCACGGAAGCGGTTGCTAGGCATGGCGCATATTGATCTGTGAGTTGTGCTCGGCGCGCCAAAAAGATGCAGCTGCCGAGCAGATGGATGCGAGGTTGGCGAATGCTTCTGAACGACCGTTGAATTGGCGTCACCACTGACATGCTTCTGATATGCACTCGAGTGTACCGACAGACAGCCAAGCTGCAGAAATCGGAATTAGCAATGCAAGGGATCGAATGAAGCCATGGCCCTTGGACGGCATCGCGATCTCCAAGAGCAGCTATCGGCAATTGCCATTTCCGCGCACGATGGCTGATCTCCATTTTGCCGAAGCTCGACGCGCCCTTCGCGCGATCAAGTTGCAATATTTCGCGAGCGGACCGCCCAGGTCGATCTCTTCGCGAACCGACGCAGGAAGGAACCGCAACTCAATGCCGACAATCCGCATTTTGGACCGAGAGGGATTGGAAACCGCTCATGAGGCGGCAGAGGGGATCTCCGTCATGGAAATCATTCGCAACGCCGGGCATGATGAAGTACTGGCTCTGTGCGGTGGGCAATGCGCTTGCGCAACATGTCATGTCTATGTGGACGAAGAATACCTCGGCATCCTTCCCTCAATGTCCGAAGACGAAAACGATCTCCTCGACAGCAGCGACCATCGCCAGGCGAATTCGCGACTCTCCTGCCAAATCGAATTTCATGCCGCTTTGACCGGCCTGCGATTGCAGATTGGACCCGATGAATAGAGCGCGTCGCGGACATAGCCTCACCGCCATGGGGAAGTAACGCACACTGACAATTCATCTTGGCCTTCAATAAGCTCAATTTTTTTAATTAATTTGAGGGCTTAGACATCGGCGGATTCATCAGGCAGCGACGTTTCAATGTGGCGAGAAAATCATTGTCAGAAACTCGCGCGGCTAAACCTGGTGGACGGCGAGCAAATTCTCGTCCCGATTTCAATCAACTCGAGACGTTTCTAAAAGTCGTTGAGACAAGGAATTTTGCCGAAGCTGCTCGTCAAATGGGTGTCTCACAGCCTGCGGTGAGCCAAACAATCGCAAGACTGGAGGAACTGCTTGGTGGTGATCTCTTCGAGCGCAAGCGCGGCGCTCCCGTAGCGCTCACGCCGATCGGTCGCGCCATTCTACCTAAAGCAAAACTTCTACTCTTCACCGTCGATCAACAGATCGAACGCGCGTTGGCCACCGCGCAGAGTTACAGCGGCACTCTTAACGTTGGCTTTTACATAGGCTTGGCGCTGGGACCTCTGAGCCAAGGCATAGCCGATTTCCGAGGCTCCACATCAACGATCGAGCTACGTATCGTTGAAGGCTCTCCTTCAGAGCTTTATCGACAGCTGAACGAAAGATCATTGGACATCATCTTCACGGCCTATGCGGCAGAAACAGGCAACGGTCTCAATCAGCGAGAGTTGGTATGGGAAGAGGCGATTATTGTCGCTGTGCGCAGTGATCATCCATTTTCATCGCGAAGCGGACTATCTTGGCAGGATCTCGTATCGCTTCCACTGTTGATGCGCTCGCACGGCGGTGATTTGACGGCCTATCGCGTAATCGCCTCACGGATGGGCGACCTGCCCTTCAATTGCGAACTACACGATGTCTCGCGCGGTGCTCTTATTGAAATGGTCCGTCTCGGCATGGGAGCAGCTATATCGTTCGCATCCGCTGTCGTGCCGCGGGAGAGTGTCACATTCCTCCCTGTCATCGGGGATAATTCCCAGGTCGCCATTTATGCGGCTTGGCCACGCGATGATCGCAACCCACTGCGCCATCGCCTGCTCTCGCTCGTCCGCAAACATGCAGCGAGCCGCTAATCCGTCCTTTGCGCGCGCGCGTTCGGAGGTACCAACAGGTCGCACGGACTCGCATGCAGCGCGTCGGCGAACTTCCCGAGCAACGTCACGCTCGGCGATACCTTGCCGCGCTCGATCGAGCCGAGATACCGCGCGCTGATGCCGAGAAGGTGCGCCATCTCTTCCTGCGTCCGCCCTGTCTCATTGCGGATTTTCAAAAGATTGATCGATAAAGCGTCCTTCAAGTCCATTCGGCACTAGATCACAGCGCCGGAACGATCGTTCTAGGAACGATCGTTCCTATTCGTTAGGAGCACATCGTGCCATCTTCGTCGAACTGGAGCATTCCATGCCACCAACCCCGCTCATTTCCCGCGAGCGCACATCCGAAGCCCGGAGCCTGATCGCCCAAGCCCGAGCACTTCTCGACCACCCGGAAGAGGAAATCGTCGCGATCTATCTCGACCATGCCCTAGAGGCCCTGCAGATTGTTGCCGAGCAACGCCCAACACAAACGAACCCGTCGTCGCTGGCCTCAGCCATGGGACCATGGCGACAATAGCAGATCGCGACTGACGAGGACGCGAACCCGCGTGCCGGGTCGGACGGTAATTGTCGGCTGAACGTCAAGCTGACGCGTTACGATCCTGTCTCCCGCGCTCTCGACCGACCGACCCGCGCTCTCACGGATCGCGACGCGATATCGGCATTGTTCCCGCCGCCGGTCGCGGCGTTGGCCCCCACCCCGAACAGCGTCGACAGTAAGCCCGCCATCAGAAGCTTGCCGGTGTGGTTGTTGACGCGGTCGGTAAAGCCTGACTGGCCTCCGGCGTCCGTGCCGATCATTCGGTCGAGATCGATCGACCGACCATCGGGAAAGATCATCCGCGTCCACACGACAAGCGCCCGCGACTGTCCGTAGCTGACACGCGCGTCATACGCGCCGATCAGCCTTGTACCCTGCGGGATAAGCCGAGTCTGACCGCTGACACTGTCGAATACATCCTCCGTGACCTGCGCCACGACCTGGCCGGGAAGATCGGAGGAAAGGCCGGTGATTAGTGCCGCGGCGATCGTCGATCCGGCCGATACAATGTAGCTGCCGGCGGCAGGCATGATCCGCGCACTATTGATTGTGGGTTCCCGATTGCTGTTTGCAATAAAAGCCGCCTTTCGGTCCTGTTCATCCCCGCTTGGCTTCACCGCCGGCGACGCGCCTGGCGCTTGACCGGAAAGCGGAGGTGACGCGTCCGCCATCGATGTGGCGGGCGCCCCCTTCGTGCTTTCAGCCGCCGGTGCAAACAACTTGCTTCCACGCGCGCTCTCCTGGCTCTGCCGGCGCCGTTGCCGCTCGGCCGCGAGGTCGTTGTTCGCGGCAGTCGACGGACCGGCGCCCGGGCCCGCCGACGGCGGTGTCGTGACCGGCTGCGGCGCAGCCGGCGGCATACCGATGCCCGCCGAGGCCGTACGCGGTAGATCGCTATAACTCTTCGGAGCGTCCGCTAGTGCATCAGTATTGCGACGCTCGACCGAGACGGTCTCCTGAGGCCCCTGGGTCCGATGGCTATGGGTCAAACTATAGCCGAGCGCGGCCGCCACTCCGAGCGCGCTGACCCCGGTGAGCGTCACCAGCGCCTTGCGCGACAGTCGCCGCGGCGTCGGAGCAGGCGCGCGCGTCGCGATCGGCTGCCGGGCAGCCGGATCCGTGGCAAGATCGTCAGCGGTGCTCATGACCGCTGCTCCCGGGCGCGCGTCCGCTCAATCCGGACGATCTGCTGGCGCTTCGTGCCGAGCCGGAGTTCGGCCATCGAGAACAGACGGTCGACGACGATATAGCGGCCGGACACGCGGTAGTTCACCAGTTCGGCCTGGTTCTTCTCGCCAATCAGGAACAACGGCGGCAGCTCGCTCTGCGCGATCGTGTCCGGGAACAGCAGATAGGTCTTAGCCCCGTCATCGAACACCTCGACCGGTTTCCACGGCGGGTTTGCGCCAGACAGCCGATACGCGAAATCGAGCCTGGCCGGATCGATCCCCGTCTGGACCTGCGTATTGGCAACCGCCGCCGCGGCCTCAATCCTGGCCCGGACCGCAATCAGCTCATCCTGAGGATAGGACCAACCGACACTGGCAATATAAGTCGCCGACGTGGAGCGGAGCTCGACATGGTACGTCCGCTTGTTGGTGTTGATGACGAGGTTGGTCCTGAGGCCGGGATCGGTTGGCTTCACGAGGATGTGTGTGCGGCGCCCCGACCCGCTGCCGTTCGCCGCTTCGCCAATCACCCAGCGCACCGTGTCGCCTGCCGCGACTGCACCGGTGTCGGACAGCGTTTCGCCTTCCTGCAGCACGATGTCGGTGACTTGGCCGACCGCGGCATAGACCTGATAGAGCCCGCCCGGCGCATAGACGAACAGCTGCGTCGCCCCTTGCCACCCCGGCGGCCGCGGGCTAACCCGCGCCGCTTCTGTCGCAGCAGCAACCGGCCGAGTTGATGACGACACCGTCTGAGCCAGTGCGGGCACGGCGGCGAACAGAAGAAGCGGCGCTAAGGTGGACCTCTTGTGCATGGTCATTCTCCGAGATCTTGCGACCAGCTGATCGCGTGGACGTAGAGGCCGAGCGGATTGCGACTGAGCGTCGCCGCGTCGCTCGGGGTGCGGATCACGATGGTCAGGATGGCTGACCAATGGGTCGTCGCGGCGAGCTGGCCGTGCTCGTAGCGACGTTCGTCCCAAGCGACGCGGAAGCTGTCGCCGGAGGCGCGCACGACATTCTTCACGTCGACCGAGATCTGCCGATCTGCCAGTTCCGCGAACGGGTCGTTCGCGCGGGCATAATCATTGAGCGCCGCCGCGCCCTGCTCGGTCGTGAAGTCGTAGGCGGCCGCGAGGTTCTGGCGCAGCACGATCGGGTCGGCGGGTCGCGATCGGACATTCTCGATGAAGCGCGCGAGGTGCCATGCGATTTGCGGATCCGTCGGGCGATAGTCCGTCGTGGCCGGCGCGACCGAACGGGCCGCTCCCAGGCGATCGACCTCGACCACATAGGGAACGATATGTGAACCGAACCTCAGGCGCAGATTGTCCACGACAGACAGCGACAGCAGTGCGGCCGCGCCGAATGCCATCAGCCGCCAGCTGCGGGCCTGGACCCGCGCCGAGCCGATACGATCGTCCCAGGCCTGGCCGGCACGCTGATAAGGAGTCTCGGGCACGGGTTCGCGCCCGAAGCGCGATGAGGGGCGACGAAACGGGTTCATGAACGATCCTCCAGGGAGATGTGAGCCGATCCGCCGTGATGGTCGGCGGACCGCAGGGTATGGGCGGCGAGCGTTGCGCCCTGGACCATCGCCTGCCGGCGGCGCAGCTGCTTGGCCCAAGTCGGTGCCGCTGCCTGCGTCACGGCCGGCGCGATGGCAGTTTCACCGGATGGGAGCTCCGACGCGGGACCGTTCTCGCCGCCGCCAGGTG
>NZ_MINO01000040.1 GCF_001757355.1 Sphingobium phenoxybenzoativorans | reverse complement strand
GGCGGAGCGGTGCGGGGATTGGCGGCGCGTCCAGCACGGCCAGCAGGTTACGGAGCCGGTTGTCGCCCACTGTCTCCGCCTCCGGGAAACTCTCCGGCTCCCACACCACGCCGACAAGCTGCCGCGGGCCGAGGGGCGCGACGACGATGCTGCCCGGCTCCACCTGCATGCCGTGGGGGACGCGATAGTCGAGCGGGCCGAGGGCTGCATTGAGGAGGAGGACGCGGGCGCGAGTCATGCCCCCTAGTTAGGGACGATGGCGGGGAAAGGGAATCGCCGCGTCGAAAGGGTATTCGAAGAAAGCCGCCAGCGCGATGGGGACAATCTTTTCCTTTGGCGGATACGATGGCACAGTGGCGTCAGACTTGGCGATTGCGCGCCTTCCCCGATGGGAGAATGGCCACGATGGGAGAATGGCTTGGCCGACTGCGAAATCATCGGCCGCCACCGCATATTGTTCGTCATGGCGGTCGGCGCCGAATATGGGGTCCATTTGCAAAGGCGGTTCACGCCGCTCCTGACCGGCGTAGGACCGATCGAGGCGGCGATCACGACCGGCATAGCCCTGGCCGATATGGCCCGGTCAAAGACGCTTCCCGATCTTGTGGTATCGCTCGGCTCGGCGGGGTCGCGCGCATGCGCTCTTGGCGAGATATATCAGGTCGCCAGCGTATCGTGGCGCGACATGGATGCCTCCGCACTGGGGTTTCCGAAAGGCGTGACCCCGTTTCTGGATCATCCGGCCGATATACCGCTGGTGACGCCGATCGACCTGAAGGCGGTAAGGCTATCCACTGGCGCGAACATCGTGACAGGGGACGCTTATGCTGTCATCGACGCGGACATGGTGGACATGGAAACCTTCGCCGTGGCGCGCGTGTGCCAGAATTTCAACGTGCCGCTCATGGGCTTACGCGGCGTGTCTGACGGACCCGGCGACCTTGACGGCATGAGGGGGTGGACCGAGCTTCTCTCCGTGCTCGACGAGAGACTTGCGGCTGCAGTGGATCAACTGGCGGCCGCGCTTTCCTCAACGCGCGCCTTATGACCGCTGCCGCCGCCCTGATTGACGCCTATCGCCTGTTCCTTGCCCAGGACAGGCGGCGGTCGGTCCATACGGTGCGGGCCTATGTCGCGACGGCGGAGCGGTTGCTGGATTTTCTGGCGCGGCACAGGGGCGGAGCGGTCTCGCGCAATGATCTGACCCGGCTGGGGACGGCGGATATCCGGTCTTTCCTCGCCGACCGGCGGGGCGAGGGGATCGGCAACCTGTCGGCGGCGCGCGAACTGTCGGCGGTGCGGGGCTTCCTGCGTTTCGCCGGTGGGGAGGGCGCCAGCGTGCCGGCGGTCAAGGGGCCAAGGGTCAAGCGCGGCGTGCCGCGCCCGGTTTCGCCGGATGAGGTGATCGCGCTGGCGGAGGATGTGGCGGAAACGGCGCGGGACGGGTGGATCGGCGCGCGCGACTGGGCAGTGCTGATGCTGCTTTATGGCTGCGGCCTGCGGATCAGCGAGGCGCTGGGGATTACGGGCGACGCCATGCCGCTGGGCGAGACGCTGCGCGTCACCGGCAAGCGCAACAAGACGCGGGTGGTGCCGTTGCTGCCGCAGGTCAGGCAAGCCGTTGAAGCCTATCTGGCGGTATGTCCCTGGCCTGCGGAGAAGGGGAAGGCGATCTTTCGCGGAGCGCGGGGCGGCGTGCTGGACCCGGCGCTGATCCGGCGGGCCGTGCAGGGCGCGCGCGGGCGGCTGGGCCTGTCGGAGCGGACGACACCGCATGCCCTGAGACACAGTTTCGCGACGCACCTGCTGGGCCGGGGCGCGGATCTGCGGTCGCTGCAGGAATTGCTTGGGCATGCCAGCCTGTCGTCGACGCAGGTCTATACCCAGGTGGATGCGGCGTATCTGCTGGATATATATCGCAACGCCCATCCGCGGGCGTAGGAGGCCGTCTCAATGCTTTTTCGTGGCTGACGGTTTCCAGGTGATGAGCCGCCAGACGTAGAGGATGGCGATGATGACCACGACCGCTGTGGAAATCGGGCCGATATATTTGTCGATCTCGCGGAAATTATAGCCCAGCACATAGCCCGCATAGGCAAGGATCAGGTTCCAGATCGTCGCGCCCGCCGCCGTCCAGAGCAGGAAACGGATATGCCCCATGCGGAACAGGCCAGCGGGCAGCGAGACCATTGTGCGGAACGTCGGCATGAAGCGGAAGCCGAACACGATGACCTGCCCATAGCGTTCGAACAGGCGATTGAGCGCCTTTACATGACCCCAGTCCAGCGTCGCCCAGCGGCCGAAGCGGTCGACCAGCGCCTTGATGCGCCGCATGCCCAGTTTCAGCCCGACCAGATACCAGAAATAATTGCCGATCGTGGTGCCCACCGTTCCCGCGATCATCAGCGGGAGCATCTCCATCCTGCCCTGACCCACGCGGATGCCGCCGACGCCCATGATGAGTTCGGATGGAATGGGCGGAAAGACATTTTCCAGCACCATTAGGAAGCCGATGCCCCAATATCCGCCGGAATCGATCAGGTGGAGAACCCAGTCAGTCATGGCTTATCCGTCTTCCGTCATCCCAGCGAAAGCTGGGATCTCAGGAGAGGAAGCGCCATCCGGCCTGAGATCCCAGCCTGCGCTGGGATGACGTAGGAGGGGAGGCACAACTCTGCTCTTATCCCCGCGCCTTCAGCCGCGCGTCGATGGCGTCCCAGATCATGCCGCCGGTGTCGGTGCCGTCAAAGGCGTCAATGGAGACGATGCCGGTGGGCGAGGTGACGTTGATTTCCGTCAGCCATTTGCCGCCGATCACATCTATGCCGACGAATAGCAGGCCGCGCTTCTTGAGTTCAGGTCCCATGGCCGCGCAGATTTCGCGTTCTTCCGCCGTCAGTTCGGTCTTGGCTGCGGAACCGCCGACCGCGAGGTTGGACCGGATTTCGCCCGCGCCCGGAATGCGGTTGACCGCGCCCGCCACTTCACCGTCGACAAGGACGATGCGCTTGTCGCCGCTGGCGACGCCGGGGATGAATGCCTGAACCATGAAAGGTTCGACCCATGACGCCTTGAACAGTTCCACAAGGGCGGAGAGGTTGGACCCTTTGCCGTCGACATGGAACACGGCGTTGCCGGCATTGCCGTAGAGCGGCTTCACGACGATCTCGCCATGTTCGGCGAGGAAGCTTCTCACTTCCGCAAGGCTGCGGGTGATCATGGTGGGGGGCATGAAGCGGGCATAGTCGAGCACGAACAGCTTTTCCGGCGCGTTGCGGACGGCGGCGGGGTCGTTGACGACCAGCGTTTCGCCCTGAATGCGCTCCAGCAGGTGCGTGGCGGTGATGTAGCTGAGGTCGAAGGGCGGGTCCTGCCGCATCAGCACGACGTCTATGTCGCGGCCAAGGTCCAGCTTCACGGGATCGCCAAAGGTGAAATGATCGCCCTGCACCTTGCGCACCTCCACCGGGCGAACGTCGGCAATGACCCGGCCGTCGCGGAAAGTGAGGTCGGGCGCAAGATAATGATAAAGTTTGTGTCCGCGCTTCTGCGCCGCGAGCATGATGTGGAAGGTCGAATCCCCGCCGATCTTGATGCCTTCCATCGGGTCCATCTGCACGGCGACATTCAGGGTCATGTGTTTCTCTCTTCCTTCCGTTCGCCCTGAGCGAAGTCGAAGGGTTTCGCCGAGCGTGAGCGAGGCGCCTTCACTGCGTTCAGGCGAAGGCTTCGACTTCGCTCAGCCCGAACGGGGAAAGAATAGGCTCACCCCCCATGCCAGACGTTGGTCAGATGGCGCGGCGCGCGGCCGGGCGCAAGGAGCATAACGTCGATTCGCATGTCATCGCCCGGCTGGGCATAGTCCGGCCACAGGATTTCGGCGGCGCGGGCAACGCGGGAGAGGCGGCGTTCGTCGATGGCAAAATCGAGTTCGGCGGCGGTTGCGCGGGCCTTCACCTCCACAAGAGCGACCATGTTTCCGCGCCGGGCGATCAGGTCGACTTCGCCCAACGGGGTGCGAACGCGGCGGGCGAGGATTTTCCAGCCCTTCAGCCGCAGCCACCAGGCGCAGATGCGCTCGGCCTGACGTCCGCGCCTTTCCGCTTTCAGCCTGGCGGGTTCGGGTTGCCTCATCCCTTCAGGATCATGGCGCGGGCGTAAAGCTCGCGGCGGTCGAGGCCGAGCTTCTTCGCCACTTCTCCGGCGGCTTTTGAGACGGGCAGGCGCTCCATCGCCTCCAGCAGCGCGGCGTCGGCGTCTTCCTCACTGGCGGGTTCGGCCTCGCCGGGCGGGCCGACGATGACGACGATCTCGCCCTTGGGCGGCGCATCGGCATAGCGGGTGGAGAGCGCGGAGAGGGGACCAGTTACGGTTTCCTCAAACGTCTTGCTGATTTCCCGCGAGACGGCGGCATCGCGGTCGCCCAGCGCCTCCGCCATCGCGGCGAGGCTGGCGGAAAGGCGCGGACCGCTTTCATAGAAGATCAGGGTGGCGCGCAGGGCGGAGACTTCCGCGAGGGCATCGGCGCGCGCCTTCGCCTTTGCGGGCAGGAAGCCCATGAACAGGAAACGGTCGGTAGGCAGGCCGGAAAGGGTGAGGGCGGTGATCGCGGCGCTGGGGCCGGGCAGGCTGGTGACGAACCGCCCGGCGGCGCGCGCGTCCCGCACAAGCTTGTAACCCGGATCGGAGATGAGGGGCGTTCCGGCGTCGGAAAGCAGTGCAACCGATTCGTTAACCATGCGTTCCAAAAGCCGGGCGCGGAGGGTGTCGCTGGAATGATCATGATAAGGGACCATCGGCCGGTCGGACCCGGCATGGCGCAGCAGTTTCGCGCTGACGCGGGTGTCCTCTACCGCGATCACGTCCGCCAGACGCAGGATTTCGGCCGCGCGCGGGGTCAGGTCGGCAAGGTTGCCGATCGGACCTGCTACGATGTAAAGGCCGGGTTCAAGAGAAGGCTTCATAAGGAAAGCAGATGACAGAGACGGGTGCCGGACGGCAAGCGGGCATATGGTCCGCGATGGGAAGAAGCGGGCGCATTCTGTTTGCCGCCTGCACTTTGCTGGTCGCTGCCTGTCAGTCCATCGTTCCCAAAGGCACCGGTCCGACGCCGCCGCCCGTCACGACTCAGCCGGGCGTGGAGCAGGGTCTGCCCACCGACACGCTGCGCAATCGCGTCGCCCTGCTGGTGCCGATGACCGGACCGAATGCCGGTGTCGGCCAGTCCATCGCCAATGCAACGACGCTGGCGCTGCTGGACAGCCGGACGGAAAAGGTGCGCGTCACCACCTATGACACGAATCTGGGCGCGGGCGCGGCTGCGCAGAAGGCGATTGCGGAGGGCAACAAGCTGATCCTCGGTCCCCTGATCGCATCGGACGTGCGCGCCGTCAGCCCGATCGCGCAGAAGGCCGGGGTGCCGGTCATCAGCTTTTCCAACGACAGCAGCGTCGCGGGCAACGGCACCTATCTGATGGGATACAGCCCCACCCAGTCGATCGAGCGGGTGATCACCTATGCGCGGGGCAAGGGGCTGACCCGGTTCGCTGCGCTGGTGCCGCGCGGCGTCTATGGTGAGCGGTCGGGCAACGCGCTGCTGCGCACGGTCGAAAGCGCGGGCGGGACGGTGGTGTCCATGCAGACGTTCGACCGGTCGGCCGGATCATTTGCGGCGGCCGTTCAGAAGCTGCCGCAGGGCGACGCCTATGACGCGATCCTGATCGCTGACAGCGGCCGCACGGCGATCCAGATCGCGCCGCTCGTGCGCAAGCGCGGCGCGGCCGGCGCGCGTATCCTGGGCACGGAACTGTGGAACACGGAAAGCGCGCTGGCGGGCAATGCCGCGGTCAACGGCGCATGGTTTGCGAGCGTGTCCGACACCTATTACCGGCAGCTAGCGACGAAATATCGCGCGCGGTTCGGCGCCGCGCCGTTCCGCCTGTCCTCGCTCGGTTATGACGCCGTGCTGCTGACGGTGAAGATGTCGCAGGAGTGGAAGCCGGGCACGCCGTTCCCGGCCAGGCGGCTGAGCGATGCGGGCGGCTTCACCGGGATCGACGGGGCGTTCCGCTTCGGCGCGAACGGGGTTGCCGAGCGGGCGCTGGAGGTGAGCCAGATCAATCCGGGGAGCTTCACCGTGATTGACGCGGCGCCCAAGGGGTTTGGGCAGTAAGAGCACAGCGAACAGTCCTGAGGCTCCTTCCCGTTCAGGCTGAGCGAAGTCGAAGCCCTGACCTGAACGGAGTGAAGGCGCCTCGCTTACGCTCGGCAGAGCCCCCTTCGACTGCCCGCCTGCGGCAGGCGCTCAGGACAGGCTTCGACTTCGCTCAGGGCGAACGGAATGCGGTGATCATTCCTCAAACGATGGTCTGGCCGGTCTTTTCCCAGTCCGCCAGGAAGCCGGCGATGCCCTTGTCGGTCAGGACATGGTTGAACAGCGCCTTGATGACGGCCGGGGGCGCAGTCATCACGTCTGCGCCGATCTTTGCGGCCTCAAGGACGTGGATGGGGTGGCGGACGCTGGCGACCAAAATCTCGGTCTCAAAGGCGTAATTGTCGTAGATGAGGCGGATGTCCTCGATCAGTTTCATGCCGTCAAAGCCATTGTCATCGTGGCGGCCAACGAAGGGAGAGATGAAGGTCGCGCCCGCCTTTGCCGCAAGCAGCGCCTGATTGGCGGAGAAGCAGAGGGTCACATTGACCATCGTGCCCTCATCCGACAGCGCCTTGCAGGTCTTGAGGCCGTCGATGGTCAGCGGCACCTTGATGCAGACATTGTCCGCAATCTTCCGCAGGATTTCCGCTTCCTTCATCATCGTGGGATGGTCGAGCGCGACGACTTCGGCGGAAACCGGACCGTCGGTGAGCTTGCAGATTTCCGCAACGACCTCGACGAATTTGCGGCCGGACTTGTGGATCAGCGACGGGTTGGTGGTCACGCCGTCCAGCAGGCCGGTGGCGGCCAGTTCAGTGATGTCGGCGATGTCGGCGGTGTCGGCGAAGAATTTCATGGGTCGGCCCCTTCCGGCGGATGATTCGTTGGCGCCGCTATAGAAGGACGCTCATCCCCCGTCATCCCGTGAAGGGCGCACAGGCCAGTCGCTACTTAGTCGAAGCCAGTGAATACCAGCTTCTGAACCCGCCGGCCCGTGGATACTTCCGTCGCATAAATATTGCCCGCCGAGTCGGTGGCGATACTGTGCAGCCAGGTAAATTGCCCGGCCTGCCGACCGTTACGGCCGATCGCGCCCAGCACTTGATGCGTTTCGCGCAGGAGTATCCAGATGCGGCCATTCATCATGTCTGCGATGTAGAGATATTTTTCGTCCGGAGAGAGGGCGACGTCCGTCACCGTACGGGTGCCGCGCGTTTCGGGAGCGATGGCGACATCCCGGACAAACTGCATCTTGCCCTTGGCGTCCCTGCGGAAAAGCTGGGCGCGGTTGTTGCGCCGGTCGCAGACATAATAGTCGCCGCCCTTCGTCTTGACGATGCAATGGACGATATCGCCGAAATTCTTCGCCTGCGGGTTCGCGCCGCCATCCGCGTCGCTCATCGCCTTGCTCACGTCGAAATGGCCGTCCGAGGGGATGTCGGCGGGCGGCGTGGCATAGGCGCCCCAATATTCGCGAAAGCCGTTCGCCTTGCCGTCAAAGCCCATGATCCGCTTGTTGATATAGCCATCCGCGACCAGCACCTCATTGCCCTCGTGGAATATGTCCGACGGGTTGCCGAGCGATGCCTTGTCCTGATTGCCCGCCGTCTTTTCGCGCCTGCCGAAACTGCGGATGAACTTGCCGTCGGCGGTGAAATTCAGGACGGCGTGGTCGCCATCGCCATTGCCGCCGAACCAGACGGTCTTGTCCGCATCGACATAAATGCCGTGGCCGGATTTTGGCCACTGGCTGACGCCATCGATCACGGGGCCAGTGTCCGGCCCGCCCCAGCCGTCGAGATAGGCCCCTGCCTTACTGAAGCGGACGATGGTCGGGGCGGGGCGGCAACATTTGGCGGCGGGCGGGTTGAGCGCCAGGCCGGTGTCGGTAGCCCCCAGCGAATGGGGGCGGTGGATCACCCAGACGTCATCGTCCTTGTCGACCGCTACGCCGCTGACCTGCCCCAGCATCATGTCGTCGGGCATGGTCGGCCAGGCGGCGTCGACCTTGAAACGGGGGATGGGGGTTCCCGCTGGCGCGATATCCTCGACAAAGAGCGCCGCGAGTGCGGGTTCGCGCGCGGCGGGCTTGCCGGCGGGTGTCTGGCTGCCGTTCTGGGCCGTTGCGGAGGCGGACAGGCAAGCGAGGGCGAGCAGGGCGGAAAGGCTGGCGGTCGGGACCATGCGGGCCATAGTGCGTCTCCCGTGAAAAGCTTTGCCCGGCGATCCGCCGGCGCGCGGAATATCCCCCGGCTTTACCGGAATTGCCAGCGGGATTGTCGCACCGCAACAGAGCAGAAACAGGAAAAACGCAAAGCGCGGGCTATTGCTGCTTTTCCGCCGGTTGTTGCGCCGGGGCCGTGGCGGGAAGGGGCGGCGGCGCGACCGGTCCGCTGGGCGCAGGTTCGGTGGGCCGCAGCGGCGCAATGTCGAGGTTTAGGCCGTTGGGGCCGACGCCGATCGACAGATTGCCGATGTTGGTTTCCACGCTGATATTGGCGATGGCGTTAACCAGATCCTCGTCATTGTCGGCGGGGGTCTCCGTTTCGGTCGGTTCGCCGATGGCGCGGGAGGTGAAATCGCGCCAGATGCGCGCCGGGATGCCGCCGCCCGCTATGCCGGGGAGCGGGGTGTTGTCGTCATTACCGACCCACACCGCCGTCACCAGACCCCCGGCATAGCCGACGAACAAGGCGTCGCGATTATCCTGCGTCGTGCCGGTCTTGCCGAAGGTGCTGGTGCGCAGCGCGGCTGCGCTGCCGGTGCCGCGATTGGCGGCGGAGGAGAGAAGGTCGCGGATCATCTCCAGCTCATCATCGCTGAACGCCTTCTGCCGGTCCATCAGCTTGGCGAGCCAGCTCTGTTCCTCCGGCGGCAGGCCATGGCCGATAACCGGATAGGCCCCCGCGGCGACGGACGCATAGGCTTGTGTCAGCTCCAGCAGGGTGATTTCCGATGTGCCGAGCGCAAGGCTGGGGTCCTCGCCCAGCGGGCTGCGCACGCCAAGGTCGCGAGCCGCCCGGATCACGTTCCTGATGCCCACCTTTTCCGCCAAACGGACGGCGGCGACGTTGCTGGACACGGCAAATGCCTGACGCAAGGTGATGCGGCCGCGATATTTGCGGTCATGATTGGCGGGGCGATATTCGCCCTCCGTGATCGGGGTGTCGTCGATCATGTCGTCCGGGGTCATCCCGGCGCGGAAGGCGGCAAGGTAGACGAACAGCTTGAAGGTGGAGCCGGGCTGCCGTCGCGCCTGGATCGCGCGGTTGAAGGCGCTTTTCTGGTAGCTTTTCCCACCGATCATGGCGACGACGCTGCCATCCGGCTTCATGGTGACGATGGCGACCTGCGCCTTGCCCAGCGGCGCGCGGCGGGCAGCGCCCTCGGCTATTTTCTGCAGCTTCGAATCCATCGTGGTGGTCACGTCCTGCGCGCCATAGACAGCCCCGGCGCGATCGCGCGCCTCCGGCAGCACCCAGTCGGCGAAATAGGTGCCGCTGGTCGATTCCGGCGCTTCCGTCACGTCGAGGATAGCGGGGCGGGTTTCGCGCTCCTGCTCCGGCGTCAGGAAACCGGCCTCGACCATTGCATGGATGACGAGCTTCGCGCGGGCGCGGGCGCCCTCCAGATTGCTGGTCGGGGCAAGGCGGGAGGGCGCCTTGAGCAGTCCGGCGAGCATGGCCGCCTGCGCGACCGTCAGCCTCTCTGGCTGCCGGTTGAAATAGTGGAGAGAGGCGGCGCGCAGGCCGTAGACATTGTCGCCGAAATAGACGTTGGACAGATAGCGTTCGAGGATCTGGTCCTTGGTCAGCCACGCTTCCAGCCAGAAGGCGATCAGCGCCTCGCGCAGTTTACGCCCGGCGGTGCGGTCATTGTTCAGGAACACGCCCTTCGCGAGCTGCTGGGTGATGGTGCTGCCGCCCTCCTTGGTGCCGCCCGCCCACAGGTTGCGCCACATGGCGCGGGCGATGCCGCGCGGGTCGATGCCCCAATGGCTGTAGAAGCGGCGATCCTCGATCGCCATGAAGGCTTCGGGCACGCGTTTGGGCAGGTCGGCGATGGCGACTGGCTTGTCGATAATCGCACCCTTGCGCGCGATGACCTTCGCGTCGGCGGAGATCAGCGTGATGCTGGGCGGCGCGATAGGCTTGAGCGAACGCGAAAGCGGCGCAGTGACCGCCAGCCAGGCGACCAGCGCGAAGAAGATGGCGAGCAACCCGGCCGCGATCCACGCGAGGATGCGCAGCTTCTTGCGGAAAGGCGTTGGCGGCGGAAAGGAACTGGGCGGGCCACCAAACGGAGCCGGTCCCGTCGTCGCGGCATGCGGCGTCGCGCCAAAGTCCACGGGGCCAGAGGGTGCTTCGTTCATGACTGACGGATAGACTGTATTATTGACATGATACAGTCAAGCTCCCCTTTCGGGAACGTCGCACGATTGGAGCGGGTGAAGGGAATCGAACCCTCGTCGTAAGCTTGGGAAGCTTCTGCTCTGCCATTGAGCTACACCCGCGATGCGCCCGCAATCCTAAGTTTTGGGGATGGCGTCAAGTGGCATCACGCGATCGTCATCAGGCTGGCATTGCCGCCCGCCGCCGTGGTGTTGATGGAGGTCGACACTTCCTCCAGCAGCCAGTCGAGGCAATAGCCGCCCGCGCCGTCATGGGCCTGAACAAGCGGGATCGGGCCGGGGAGGGCGGCGATGGCCTGTTGCGCGGCGATAATCTGCGCGGCGTCGCCTTCGATCAGCGCGGCGGCATAGGGACCGGAGGCGGCAAGATCGCCCGAATGCGTTATACGAGTAGCGATGCTTGCCGGGACATTCTTTTCCAGCGCGATCTTGCCATGGATGACGGCTTCATTGCCGGCAGCAAGGATGGCGGCGAGCTGTTCGATCAGACCTGCGCGGCTTTGCGGCATCAGCAGGATGCGGCCGCGCGGATGAAGGGCATAGACATTGCTTTCGCCCACGGGGCCGGGAAGCGCAATCTGCATTCCGAGCGCTGACAGGCTGCCATAATGGCGCGCCCTTTCAGCGAGTTCCGAGTCTCCTTGCGCATCGAGCCACAATGCGAAATCGGACAGGGCGAAATCGGACGGGGCGGGATCGATGCGGGTGGCGCTATGCTGTGGCGGTACAGGCGGATTGGCGACGAGGCGGCCGAGATAGAGCGGCCCGCCTGCCTTCGGTCCAGTGCCGGACAGGCCGCGTCCGCCAAAGGGTTGCACCCCCACCACCGCGCCGATGATGTTGCGGTTGACATAGAGATTGCCGGCCCTGATCCGGCCGCTGACATGGGCGATCGTTTCGTCGAGGCGCGTGTGCAGGCCGAAGGTCAGGCCGTAGCCGGTTGCGTTGATGTCATCTATCAGCCGGTCAAGCTGTGCCCTGCGGTAGCGGATGACATGCAGCACAGGGCCGAACACTTCCCGGTCAAGGTCGGACAGGCTGTCCATCTCAATGATCGTCGGCGGGACGAAAGTGCCTCGGCTCGCCTCGGCGGCAAGGCCGATCTGCTCGACGGAATGGCCCAGGCTGCGCATATGGGCGATATGCGCCTCTATCGTCGCCTTGGCTTCGCCGGTGATGACAGGGCCGATGTCCACGGACAGGCGGTCGGTGCGGCCAATGCTGAGCTCGTGGAGCGCGCCCTTCAGCATGGCGAGGATGCGGCCGGCGGCTTCTTCCTGCAGGCAGAGGATGCGGAGCGCGGAGCAACGCTGTCCGGCGCTGTCGAAGGCGGAAGCGATGACATCCGCGACCACCTGTTCGGCCAGCGCTGAGGAGTCGACGATCATGGCGTTCTGGCCGCCAGTTTCGGCGATGAGGGGAATGGGCTTGCCATTGGCGGATAGACGCGCCGCGAGCTGCTTCTGGATGAGCCGGGCGACCTCGGTCGATCCGGTGAACATGACGGCGGCGGTTTCGGGCGCGGCAACGAGTGCGGCGCCGACAATGCCCTCGCCGGGCAGCAGTTGCAGGACCTCGGCAGGAATACCGGCTTCATGCAGAATGCGGACGCCCTCCGCGGCGATCAGCGGCGTTTCCTCTGCGGGCTTGGCGAGCACCGGATTGCCCGTGACCAGTGCAGCGGCGATCTGACCGGTGAAGATGGCCAGTGGGAAATTCCACGGGCTGATGCAGGTCACAGGCCCAAGAGGCGCATGGGACGGGCCAAGGGTGCGCCGGGCCTGATCGGCATAATAGCGCAGGAAATCAATGGCCTCCCTTACTTCGGAAATGGCGTTGGGAAGGGATTTCCCCGCCTCGCGCATGATGAGGCCGAGCAGGGTGGGCATGGCTTGCTGCATAAGATCGGCGGCGCGGTCCAGGGAGGCGGCGCGATCGGCAGGGGGCGTGGCTGCCCAAATGGGGGCGGCGTCGTTAGCGCGGGCGAGGGCGGCGGCGACATCAGCGGGCGATGCCTCCACGACTGTCCCAACGACATCCCCATGATCAGCGGGATTGAGGACATTGCGCGGACTTTCGCCCATCCCGCCCAGGGATGGCGCCGCCGTCCAGTTCCGCGCCGCGCTGGCCTGAAGCGTCGGGGTCAGGACGGCGAGGGTGGTTTCGTTCGACAGGTCTAGCCCGTCGCTGTTGCGGCGGCCGCGATAGATGCCCGAAGGCAAGTCGATCTGGTCATGCTTGCGGCCGGGCACGGGCATGGCGCGCACAATCTCGACCGGATCGGCGATCAAATCGGCAACCGGGACATCGGGATCGGAGATGCGGTTGACGAAGGAGGAGTTGGCGCCGTTTTCTAGAAGGCGGCGCACCAGATAGGCAAGCAGCGTTTCATGCGTGCCGACGGGCGCATAGATGCGGCAGGGTCGGTCCAGCCGGTCCTGACCCACCACCTCGTCATAAAGCGGTTCGCCCATGCCGTGCAGGCACTGAAATTCATAATCGCCGGCTGTGAAATCCGGCCCGGCCATGTGGTAGATGGTCGCCAGCGTCTGGGCATTATGGGTCGCGAATTGCGGGAAAATGACGTCGCGCGCGCCGAGAAGTTTCCGTGCGCAGGCGATATAGGCAAGGTCGGTATGGACTTTCCGGGTATAGACCGGGAAATCGGCCAGGCCATCCACCTGCGCCCGTTTGATCTCCGCATCCCAATAGGCGCCCTTGACCAGCCGGACCATGATCCGCCGCTCGGCGCGCCGGGCAAGGTCGATGATCCAGTCGAGCACGAAGGGGCAGCGCTTGCCATAAGCCTGCACCACGAAGCCCAGGCCATCCCAGTTCGCAAGATCCGGGTCGAGCGCCAGATCCTCCAGCATCTCGAGGGACAGTTCCAGCCGGTCCGCCTCCTCGGCATCGATGTTGAAGCCGATGCCATAGGATTTGGCGATCGCCGCGAGCGCCTTCACGCGCGGGAGCAATTCTCCCATCACCCGGCCGCTCTGGGCGCGGGAATAACGGGGGTGGAGCGCGGAGAGCTTTATCGAAATGCCAGGGCCTTGATAAATGCCGCGTCCGTTGGACGCCGCGCCGATAGCGTGGATGGCCTGCTCATAATCGGCATAATAGCGGGCGGCGTCCGCGGCGGTGGTCGCCGCTTCGCCCAGCATGTCGTAACTATAGGCGAAGCCGCGCGCCTCCAGCGGGCGGGAGCGCCTGAGGGCTTCGGCGATTGTCTCGCCGGTCACGAACTGCTCGCCCATCATCCGCATCGCCATATCGACGCCGCGCCGGATCACCGGTTCGCCGCAGCGGGCGATCAGGCGGGTGAGGGCGGCGGCTAGACCGCGATCATTGACGCTGGTGGCGAGCTTTCCCGTGACGACAAGACCCCAGGTCGCCGCATTGACGAACAGCGAACGGCCGCCCCCCATATGCGATTTCCAGTCGCCATCGGCGATCTTGTCCCGGATCAGCGCGTCGCGGGTCGCATCGTCGGGGATGCGGAGAAGGGCTTCGGCGAGGCACATGAGGGCAACGCCCTCCTGGCTGGACAGGGCATATTCCTGCACCAGGCCCTCGACGCCTGTCCCTTTATGTTTGGCGCGAAGGGCCGTGACCAGCGCTGTGGCGGTGCCTGCCGCCGCCTGACGGATGTTTTCGGGAAGTGTGGCCTGTTCCAGCAGCGCCTGAACGCAATCCGGCTCGGCTCGGCGATAGGCCGCCGTAATCGCCTGACGCAACGCGGAGGGTTCACGCACCGGCGGGGCGAAAGACGCGAAGGGGGAAATCGGTTCGGCAGGCATGGGCACCTCTGTCAGGCAGGCAGTCTATCGATTTCCCTCAATAGCATATTCCGTTATGCCATTATGGCTTATGATTGGCCGATTATTACGTTAGATTACCAATATGGAGGGTTATGATAGGCCAGATGACTTCAAAATTCGCAAATTACGGTCATATCGACCAATTCGATATCAGGATCATTGACCAATTGTCGCGCGAAGGCCGCATGACGGTCACCGAACTTGCGGCAAGGGTAGGACTTTCCAAGACGCCCTGCCAGGTGCGGCTGAAGCGCCTGATCGACGAGAAATATATCACTGGCTTCCGGGCGATCGTCGATCCGGTCAAGCTGGGCATGGACCATATCGCCTTTACGGAGGTGAAGCTGTCGGACACGCGGGAGGCGGCGCTGCAGGAGTTCAATGCGGCCGTGCGCAGGATCAGGGAAGTGGAGGAGTGCCATATGATGGCGAGCAGCTTCGACTATCTGCTGAAGGTCAGAACCGCCGACATCCGCAAATATCGCGCCGTGCTGGGTGAGAAAATCTCAAGCTTGCCGCATGTGGCGAGCACATCGACCTTTGTGGCGATGGAGGCGGTGAAGGAAATGGCGGGCTGAGACGCGCCGGCCGACCGGTGTGGGCGGCCGAATGTCAGGTTCAATGCCGGAGGATCAGTGCCAGAGGATCAGGCGAAATCCTCTTTGCCGACGATCAGTACCTCGACATGATCGGGCCGCCGCTTGGCTGCGCCGCCGCTGGCGCGGGTGGCGATATAGCGGCGGCGGATGGCGGTTTCGAGCCATTGCCGCCTGCCGCGCTCATGATCGATCAGGTCGCTGCTGGCGCCCTTTATCGCGGCGTTCATCGTGTCCTGGCTGATCTTCGCGACAATGTTGGAACCGTCATGGCAATCGATCCATAACGCGCCGTCCTTGGCGCGCGCATTCGCCCAATCGAATGTCAGCTTGATCCTGCCCACGCCAGCGCCCCCTGCCGATGACTGACAATATTGTTATCGAGACAATCTGCGCGGGCAAGGACAAGTTTGGAGGCGGAATGCCGCCGGAAATATTTCAATCACTTGTCTGGTGCGGACGGCGGGACTTGAACCCGCATTCCCTTACGGGAGGCGGATTTTAAGTCGTTGAATTTTGAATTCCGGGGAATTCCGAAGAGTGATGAAATAGGTTGAATATCAGTAGGTTGACCCTACCTTTCTTACCTAACTAGGTCCGGGTAATCACGGCATTTGCCGTGTAATCCCGGACTCATCTACACCAAAATTACACCAAGGATTGAGGGCAAAGGCGGCTTACGCCGACCCTAAGACAATAGTCTAACCGCCCTCAAAAGTTACACTTCGTCAACGAACAACCGGCAAGCCAATCGTGAAAGAGGTAGGCCATCATGATCGTTGTAACATCCGACAGTTCCCGCGCCCTCGTTAAAGCCCATATGTCAGGGTTCCTAAACCCTGACGAAGTTGAAGGCTTCAACGCCGACAAGGAAGCCGCTGTAGAGGCAATGGGGCTTCGGTCTGGCGAGTTCTACCTGCTGGTTGATACTTCCGATTGCATCATCCAATCGCAGGAGGTTGTAGCCGCCTTCATAGGTGCCGTGTTGAACACACGATACAAGTCGAAGCGCCTTGCCGTGGTCCGTCATGACAATCTTACCCGAATGCAGACCCGCCGCATCTTAATTGTAAGGGACGATACTGCTATGTTTGAATCCATGAAGGACGCTGAGGAATGGCTTTTCAGCGGCAACTCGGATCAAGCTTGGTGGGTTGCTGCTTAATTAGAAAATGGCCCGGCCGTCAAAGCAGCCTGTTCGCTGGGAAGGCCTTATCCCATCGGCCTTAAGAGACCGAATAGCAGCAACATCCACAGAAGGCTTACACCCCTATAGACGCCTTTGGCTTTTGCCTTAGCGACGCCTTTTCGCTGCGTTTAGCTATAGTCTGCGATCAACGCTGCGGCGTTGAGGCCCAGAAGGCGGGCAATATCGACGAGCTCGATGATATCTAGCCGCCGCTCGCCTTGTTCGTACTTGTTAACAAATTGCTGACTACGACCAAGCTGTTTCCCGAAGGCTTGTTGGCTAAGACCTTTGGAGTGACGCGCAGCAATTAACGCATCCAGCAGGGCGCGATATCTAGGATCGTGAACACCTGCCCCTTCAAATGTTCCCATCGCCGCCATGACACCTCTGTCACGACACTTGACGCTAACCCCAAGATAGGGTTTCGTAATGAAATTAGGGAATCACACGAAATCAGATGAGCAGGCTTGTTCCGACTAAGCAGAAACAATCAATGCTCGCGCGACCGCCAGTAACCGAAAGGGTCTTACGAAGTTCGTGGGATATTCATTCACTAATCCGGAGTGCAGCTAATGCGGACGATTCTTAGTATTGGATTGATTAGTTTAGCTGCGGTTCCGTGCAGCCCGGCTAGAGCAGATACGGCCCATTGGTCGGACCCTGATCCAGAGATTGCCGAATGCCACAAGCTAACGGATATCTACGCACAACTTGACTGTATGAAGGTCGCCTTCTCCCACGGGAAGGTTTGGACCATGCAAGAAATACAAGCCGAGACCGCTAAGCATGCGGAAGAGGTCGGGGCCACCGATAACAGGTCGGTAGGGGAAATCTCTGCTGACCAGGATTACCAGAGGGCCAAACAACGTTGGGACAGTGTTTCTAAGCGTGGGTGCTATTTGTCCGCCTACTGCTGAGGTTTTAATGCTGATCCCCTGCTGCCTTTTTAGTCTTTCACTAAGGTGATTTCACAGTCCGCCGATGGATGGCGTTCTGACCTGCAAGACCGATGACAAGAAGATCGCCGTGACAGAAGACCTATCGGGATCGACCGACAAAGAAACATACACCATTAATTAGTTATTACGGTTTCGAAACATGAGATGTTCAGGATGCGGGAAGGAAATACCCTTTCATGGCCAGGTATGCCCTTATTGCCAGCGGGATAAGGCAGGAGATCAAGGGGCCACTATCTTGGTGGGTTTCGGCCTGATCACTGGAGGCGGGTTAGGTTATCTCATGGCTGGTTTCCCCGGCATGATGATTGGCGGTTTCATCTGCGGCATAATCACCGCCGTGATAGGTGCGACGAATGCCCAGAATGGAGCGAAGACGCCGCCAAAGGTGCAAGCGGATATCGTGTCACCCACGCCTTCCAAACCTGCCGCTAGTGCCAATCCGAAGATCAAGGAGCGGCTGGTGGTTCTGGAGACGCTCAGGGAAGATGGTTTGATTTCGTCAGAGGAATATAGGGAGAAACGAAAGGCCATCATCGACGCGGTTTAGATGACGGTCGAACCTAGCATGGTCTTTCACCGCGCCCATAACGGCCAATTTCTACGTTTCTCAGGCATCTTAGTCTGAAAGGCACGGGTAAGAGCAGGCTAAACACTCCCGTCCGCTATCTGAGCCTCAACCAAAACGCTAATGGCATTAGTTACTGTGTTGATGCATTCCTGCAAACTGTAAAACGGCTTGGGCTGCTCCCTGGTGACTGGTTGAGCATGACGATGGAAATCTGCAACTGTCTTGATCCAGACTAATTTTGCCCCCTCTAGATCGGTTCGCTTTTTTAGATTGGATTCACCATTGCAAAGCCTCTTTATTGCCTCCACCGCCTTATATACAGTATAGAAGTTAGGCTCTTCATAATATAGTGGCATGCATTGCGACAACCATCGCTCAGACCGCGCCAATTTCAGCATATCTCTTATATACCTTGGTGAACTCCTATCCTCTTTTGGTTTTTTTACGCTTATCTGCACTGGAGAGCATCTTGTAAGTATGCATTTATTTTCTTCGTCAAAAAATTGATATATCGTCCCTACTTTCATCAAGCCGCAGCCGTTTGCAAGGTTTAAGCATCCAATACAATCATTGAGAAGCGCTTGCCCCAGGGCCTGCACCTCCTGCGCGTCGCTGGTCTGGTTCCAATCTTCACAAGCTAGGGCGAAGACCCCGCCCAAATTCATAACGAATGGGTCAGAGCGATCATCCCGACTTTCATTTAGCGCTGTATACAGGTCGGAGATGTCATCGGCATCCCCCTCAATCTGCACCGCCCATCTGGCGTTCTGGTCCTGTGGCAGTCGCCTGATAGCCTCGACCTCCAAAGTCTCGATAAGCCCCACCCACTCCATGCCCATGCCCATGCCCTTTCCAGATCAAACTGCTGATCACAAATTTCGATGAAAATTTGCGACGGGGCAATTTTAATAGACTCCGTGCTAGTCGGTAAGGGGCTTGCGGGGCCGGACAATTTGCACTGGTTCTTATCTTGAACCTAATGATCCACCTAGTTTTAGCTGCCGGTTCTGGATTAGAACATACCCTTGACTAATTATGCACCTAGCTAATAAATTTAGGGTAACTTATGATCGAGTCGAGGATCACCAACAGCTATGAGCCGTATTGCCTACTTCCGCGTATCCACCGGTGACCAAAGCATTGAAGCGCAGCGGGCGACCTTGCCCGGACCCTTTGACAAAGAGTTTTCAGATGAGGGCGTGTCCGGTGCTGTCCTGGCAGCGGATCGAAAGGGATTTGGCGCTCTTCTCTCTTATGTGCGGGAAGGCGACACATTGTATGTTGCCGCCATCGATCGCTTAGGCCGCGATGCTTTGGACGTGCAGGCAACGGTTCGCGCACTAATGAGCAAAGGCGTCACCGTTGATGTGCTTGGCCTAGGGCCGATTGCTAAAGGCGTGGGGGAACTCATTGTAGCTGTGCTGGCGCAAATGGCTGACATGGAGCGCAACCGCATAAGGGAGCGCTGTGAAGCCGGAAGAGCGGCGGCAAGGGCTTCCTTACTGGCAACAGGCAAGACCCACCGTGGCAAAGCCAGCTTGGGCCGTCCTGTGACAACGGATAGCGTCGCGCTTGTTGCTTGGCGGCGTGAGCACAAGGCCAGCATTAAACAGACCGCGATCCAATTCAATGTATCGGAAGCGACGGTGAAGAGGTGTTGTGCCGCTGCCTTGACTTAGGGGTATTGGCAACAAAAGCCCGCATCCAAAATAGCCTTACTCTGTCAGAACAGAATTCCCATTGCCGCCGGGTGTTTAGAAACGAAAGCTTTATAAAATAGCATAAACTATTTTTGAAAGAGAGTGGAAATGACTTTTGGCGTAAGCTTGTGGGGAAGAGAAGAAGGCCTAATGGTTACAATAGCGGATGCGCTTGTTACATCTCCATATGGTGACAAACCTCAAAGTATACCATCCTTACCGCTGCCAATAGGCTATATTGATAAACTGACGGCAGTCACTGATTTGGTCCAAAAAACCGCATTAATTAATAGCTCCCTTATGTTGACTTGGGGCGGAGATCGGCCGGCGGCGGAAAAAATAATTGAGCGCCTTCGAAAGCAGGCCCCGGCATATGGACGAAATGCCGGTCCGATATTAGATATGGTTAATGAAGAATTTGGAAGATACAATAATAGTTTTAAATCAAATAAAAAGAGGTCATTAAAATTAGTGGTTCATTTTAATCTCGAGGATGAGTTTTATTACGAGTCTTATGGAGTTAGCCGCTCTAAATGGGCGCCGTATTCTCGAGTTTTACTGTTCGGAGACGGTGAAGAAGATTTTTATCAATTAGCGATAGAAGGGTTCGACCCCAAAGAAGTTTTGGATAAGCCGGGACTGCTTGCGAACGCAGCGTCGCTCATAGGGATGGGGATTTTCCGGCAAGGTCAGAATGAATTTGGTTTAACAAACAAATGGGGAGGTGCTTTAGAAATCGTAAGCCGGGACAATGATGGATTTAGAAAAATCAATAATTTCCTGATGCAGGCCGTTCACGTTTACGAGGAAAATGGCCAAGTTTTGATTACTAAGAATCCGCAACATTATTTTCATACTTACCTTGGACATCACATGTACGCCTATGGTTGGGGCAACGCCAATAGGCCTCATTACGTTCGTCCGATTGGGCTAGAAGGTGAAGCGCCCCCGCCGCCCTCAGGCATCTTCCAACCAGACTTTGTTCTAGATATTTATATTCTCCACCCGCCATATGTTAGAGGCGATCATGATTATGAGATCGTCACAACATATAGCATGCATCCCCGCGCCTTCGGTGATATGTCATCTCAGAATAAAATTAAGGAGCGTGTGCGCTTAAGCCCGCAAGGAATGATTGTGTCATACGATAATGAAGAAATATTGGAGGCAGTACACCGAGTTATAGCCGATATTAGTCAAAAATAAGATCGAATACACGGGATTTATAAGCGAACTTCGTGTTGGAAAATTTAGCAATTCCGCAGATAAAATTAGAAATCGGGGCTATCAGTTCCGCGTCGCTTTTGAACATTCGAAATGCTAATAAGCGTGTCGCATTTGTTCCGCCTGGAGCAGTCAGAGCAAAATTAACTCTAAAAAGTAGAAGCCCTAGAACTATTGTATTTTATTTCCAAAGTAGTCCTCATTGACTAGAACCCTAATAATACTATCCTCACAGTATGAAATAATGTATACAAATATAAATATCATGCCAGAAGTGATTAAATCCCATTTAAGCGCCATGGAATGGCATTTAAATAATGCGACTGTCGGCTGCTTGATATTCACCGAGGTCGCTGTACGGCCCTCTATTAGGCTCTAATAGCAATTCTATTGTTCGATTAGTATCGGGATGGCACCGAATGCTTGTCAGCAGCGATTGTTTTCCTGCGGCGAAGCGCAATGCCTAGCCCGAAAAAGCCAGCGATCATCATAATCCAAGTTGAGGGTTCAGGGACAGCGCTGGTCAAATCGAACCTGCTCATCTGGAAATAACCCTTGGCGTACGACCCGCTTCCTTCTGAACCGAACTGGAATTCGCTTTGGGAGAAGGTATTCCCATCAGCTTTGAAGTGGACCGGCTCCTGCAAGCTAAGGGAATTAATCGCGCTTGTGCCTAGGGTGAAAAAATACATGTTGATGTAGGAAGGGCTTGCCAATTCCGAGATGTTAAACTCGACCTCATCGAAACCGCCATTATCAAGATAACGTAGACCAAATCCGCCTAGGTTGATGGATTGTTCTATACCATGAATTGACATGGTCGCCGTCATTGGGGCTGGCCCGCCCCAACCTAAGCTATAGCCTGAAACGTTCGAATATGTGGAGCCGTCTGTCACAGTGGAGTTAACGTTCACACTGCTGTTGAACAAGAACGATATCGTCGCATCAGTTCCATTGGAGAAAGGGCCGCCACCGAACGCGCCCTCATTGACGCCCCCTATTAGCTTTCCAGTGAAAATTCCCTTGGAGATATAGGCGTCAGCGTTTGCGGGCATCATGACCGCAAGGCCGAACAAGGTGCAGAATCTCAGTAACGTTCTTTTCATAGCTCAGACGCCCTCACGCTAACCTTATGTCCATTAGCATGCTCAGCGTGTTGATTGCACCTACTGGTGCCATATTGGATGCTTATCCGGAAGCGAACCCCTCGTTGAAAACGATCAAATAAAACATCATGGGGGCAGGGGCTGACTGACGCCGCACTTGCGCAATGATTGAACTATGCGCAGTAGGTCGACCAGTTAGAATATTATTTCAATGGATCAGTGGCTTCCTAACCGCCAAAGCCATGAGCGACAACAACTAGACTATGTTGATGCCAACATAGCTTCTGATGATGCAGTGAAGCTGTCGGCTGACGCTCCTTGATCCCTCAACATTCATTCTGGACTATGTTTCAGCTGGTATTCCGATAGTAAAGGCCCGTATGAAAAGGAGCACTGATCAATAAAGTTGTTGGCCCTGTGGCAAGGTTTAAAAGGTCGTTTCGCGTCCTAATCTGAGGCTAAAATGCTTATTAGAAATTATGGGTTGTTCTGGAGCCGAGAAAAAGTTTGGTGGGGCACCGGCGGCAAAGGCAATGCTGGATCACTATTAGGTAAGAAGCACGGCGCAAAACGTAAGGAGCCGGTCGACTTTAGGGATCAGCGAGGAGTATATGTGCTTTATGATGATACGTTTCGTATCATGTATATTGGACAAGCGGGCGGACGGGCAGATCAATGTCTGTTCCAGAGACTAAAGCAGCATCGCTCAGATCATCTTGCGGAGCGTTGGAAGTTATTCAGCTGGTTTGGAACAAGAGGTGTGACTGGTAAAAGTTTAGCTGATCATGATGATGTACGTCCTACGCCATCAGAAGCTTTAAACCATATAGAGGCAGTTTTGCTTGCCGCTACGGAGCCGCCTTTAAATCTACAGAGGGGACGATTTGGGGATGAAGTAGCTCAATATTTGCAATTTCAATCTGAGATTGAGGATGAATAACTTGGAAAAGAGTTAATCTCTAATTGAAAATAGGTAATGCGTTTAACGGGAGATGGAATTGATTTCATTACAGCATGAAAACATTAATCTGACAGAGCATGGTTCTTACGAAAATGCTTACAACGGCGGTAGTGGGGTTCTGCTTCCAGACTTGCATGCTGCAACAATTGGTCGATTTATCGGTGCCACCTCATATCTCGAAGCCAGCTTGTATGGCGCTGTTTCAGCTTTAGCAAAAATCCCCCACTTGACCGCTACTAGATTGATTGCTGAACCTGGCGTTAGCAAATTGGTCGAAATCTTAAGAGCCTTGGCAAAAGATATTGAGCTTGATGAGGTGCAAGGAAAGCGTCTGGAAGAAGTGAAGCGTTTGGTGAGCTATATAAATGCGGTGAGGTCACGAGTTGCCCACAGTCTCCCTGACTGGAGCGATCAAATGCTCCGCTTCAATAAGTCGGGATTCTCCAAACACCTGTACGACTGGGAAAAATATATATTTCCGGTATCGTTAAAATGCCTAAATAATCTTGCTAGTTTCACTGAAATACTTTCGAATGCGGTGTATCAATTTGCGCACAGTTCGGAAACAGATTCGAAAGGTGACGATGCCTGGATGTTGCTTGCTGGTTTTGCTGATGCCCATACTTTGCCTGCTGATCCAAACCAACTGTTAGGAGTTCTAGCTAATACTGGGCATGGACGACGCTAGTGATGACGATGCATACTTTCTTCGGCGATAATGGGCTCGCTTCCATAAATGCTGGCGTACACTTTTAAGATGATACCTATATCATTGCGAACAAACTTTTTATTTTGCTCCTCGATACCTTCTGCATGGCAAATCGAGAAAGCCTTTTCCCGGTAGAGCAGTGTTAGAACCTGGGCGGACCTGATGCCCGACGCTTCCCGCGCATCCTTCTTTTGCACCTTTGATCGCGTAGGATCAGAGAAAACCCTGTTTAATTCCTTTATCAACGCGGGAAGGTTCACGGCCCTTGGCGGGCGCTCAGCCAGCTCCCATTCTCTGATATACGCGCCAGAAGATGACGTTCCTGTCTAATGCTGACAGCGTATAGGTAGGCTAGGGGAAACCGAAGCGCATAGCTTGGTTCGACTGGCCTTTCCCGTGAGACCTCCACAGCCTCATCCAGAGCGCACAACGCCTTGAAGGTCAGATGGTCACGGGTGAATCGCACGCCCACGACCTATCAAATGTTCGTATTATGTTCTATAGCGGCTATCCCCTGATTCGGATGAAGGAGACGCCACCATGCTTGCTGCTGAACAGCCTACCCTCGCATCACATGGGGGCGAACCCTCCGACAGGTTCAAGGACATCAATGCTTTAGCGATTACCGGCGACCAACTTACCCGCGCTTTCTACACAGATGGCATGGCAGAGGACCGGCTGGCTGTCTTACGGGCCTATGCGGAACGTGAAGGCCTCACGCCTGTCGGTGTAGCAGCTAGAGCACTATCCATGAGGATGGGGCTTGTAGGCGACTTCCTTCATGGTCCCGGCATCCCCGATGCCGAATGGAACAATATGATGGAGGCCATTGCACGGGTGCGGATCGTCGATGACGAAAACGCCGTACCCATTGGCGACACTAACATTTGCTTTGATGAATCCCAGTTTGAGCAACTGTTGGCGTTCGCCAAAGAGCTTCCATGGTGACCATTATGACCATGACACCACCAGACGGGGCAAAGCCGCTACGGGATGCGGTGCGGGCGATCTATGAGGCTGTGTACCCCAGCGACGAATGGGCACCGGTTGACTTTGAAGAAGCCGAACGCCACGACACCGTGCATTACAGGAATGCTTTAACGGCTGCGCGATCCGCCAGCATGCTGCTTTCCGACAGCGGCGACGGCAGGCTGCTGTGATGGACCATGAGCCGCTACGAAGATGGCTTGCGCATGGCGACCAATATCTTTGAGGCGGCGGCCTATCATCATACCATCAAGGTCGAATGCGGGAAGTGCAGGCACGTCAACTATTTCCAACCGCATGGCCTTTGGTGGCGGTTCCAGAGGAAGGGTTGGGACGACGATTTCCGGAGCGCCAAGGACAGGCTCTATTGCTGGGATTGCTGGAAGAGATTGAAACGCAAGGTTCGGCCTACGCGCATTGAAACGTGCAAGAACCCGCCCAAGCTAAAGCTTCCCTTGCCTGATGAACGCGAATGGAAGCGGGCGCTGAACCGATACAGAGGATGAGCTATCATGATGGATGCCAGAGACACAGAAATCAGTGAACAAGAGCGCGCGATCGTCAAGGCTTCTTTAGGACCGATCATGGCGGCGCTGGCGGGACAATCGGAGAATGGGGTGGTAACCGCCAGCATGGTGTCGCGCGTGCTGGCGTTCGCCCTGGCAACGGTGATTGAATCCGATGATGATTTGTCGACACCAAGGGAGTTCAGGCAAGCCGGGGATTATATCGGCAAGCTAGTGGCCCATCATGTCAGGCAGCTACGCGAGGAAGCCGACAATACCGGCACGTCCTTCATGGCTGACGTTGTGAGCGGTAGGACACGACGGGATTAGGCATCCCACCCCACATTGTAGGGGCAGGCCATCAAGCATAATATCTGCAGGTCCTTCGAGACCTCGCTTCAAAGGACGGGCAGGAGGCTACCCGCACCCTATGCCTCCTGCCCATAGCGTTACCTCAGGGAGGATAAAATGCCAGACATGATTGACCGCGCCTATTATGAGCGCAGAGCAAAAGAGCAGATTGAAATGGCGGAGAAATCCACCGACGCATGCGCCAAGAGGACGCATCTCATCCTTGCTGCGGAGTATCGCGAGAAGGCTAACGGCTCCGGTGCAAAGGCAGCCTAGTTCCGGGAGAATGGCAATCCAAGGGTACGCCGTGGTTTGTTAATAGCCCTGGGTCGAACTGCTTGCGCCGCCATATCCTGCGCTTTGGAGAAACTTGGTTCGTCGGCAGCAAGCTTGTCCAGGTCTTTCGCTCTTTGTTCATTATCCAGCATAAGCATAGTTATCCACAGCTAACATAAAACTGTCCACAGGATAAATAGCGTACGTATATGCATATGTATCGCTTTCCTTAACGCGTGGGACTCAACTCTCCCATAGCCATTGATCACCTTTGACGGAACCTTACGCCACAAACGTATTAACCATAATCTTCCTAACTTATATTAAATATTATTTGCAGGTTTGGCGATGACAGAAGAGAAGTTAGCGTCCTCCGTGAAGCAGTGGACAGACGAAGAGCTATTGGACGCATGGAAATCGGCGACAGATGAAGAAACAGAGAACCCATCTGATCTTTTAGACGCCGTAATAGCTGAAATGGGAAGGCGGCAGATAAGCTTTTGAACAGTTTCACGTAAGCTTTCGCCCCATACAACTTGACTTGGCGCTTGTGCAGTTCTGTCATGGCAACATGTGCAACCTCTACACAGCCAGGAAGTCCGCAGCGGAAGTAGCCTCTTGGTTCAATGCCAAGATACCTGCTGCCTTTAACTCCCCCGATGAAACAGTGCCCGGCTATCCCGGCATGGTAGTGCGCGAAGAGGCTGGCCACCGTATCCTCCAATCAATGACCTGGGGATTCCCGCTTCCTCAAAAGAGCAAGCGCACGGGCCTGCCCATCAAACCCTTGCCCGTGAATAACGTAGCGGACCTTACAAAGCCCATGTGGCGAGGAATAGCGCCTAAGACCCGCTGGCGCTGCCTGATACCCGTGACAGCCTTCGCAGAAGCAGAGGGCGAAAAGGGCAGGAAGACGAGAACATGGTTTAGCGTCAAGGGCCAAGAGCTATTTGCATGGGCAGGCTTTTGGCGCGAGAGTGTGGAATGGGGGCCGGTCTACACGGGCCTCATGACGGACTGTAATGATGCCATAAGGCCGGTCCACGACAGAATGCCGGTACTCTTACATCTTGATGAACATGATAGCTGGCTGCATGGTACAATCGATGACGTGATAGCCTTCCAGTATCGTTGCTTCCCAAATGAACTTATCGAAATGCAGCGGACCAATGATCCGTGGATCAACGGAAAAGGTGCGGACCTTATTCAATTAATATAGTCGTAGGTTTTTATCGCCAATCTAGCATCTCTTGTAACTGCATCTTAATTATAGCCTACAAGGCGTTTTAAGACATGACGCGAGGGCATTTTCGTATTTTATCTACCCGTGTAGCCAAAAAAATTTGAAGCTCTGGCGGGCTTCTTTCAACCAAGGTAATGTCTTATTTGGGTGGTTTGCGGAATGGCAGGTTTTGAGCTTAGATTACGCGTAGCTGACAAAGGGTGCGCCGTGCTCAATTGGTTCTCACGTAAAGATGCTTCGACGCCCGATATCGATGAACTTCGAAACAGAGCGGTCGTCGCATGGATCAGGACGTTTCCAGTAGAACAGAGACTTCAAGATTTTTTGTCGTCAGTGCCGCCAGCGCTTCGTGATGACGTCAGAGCCTCAGCAAACAGGATTTGTGACGCGGCTAGTGCATATCTCGAGAAGGCAGCGGGCGTTGGAGTTGTGGATTTAGACGAGTTTTACCCCCTGCTAGAAGAGCATCTCAAAGATAGGTTTCCGTGGATGAACGATCCAGCATTTGCCGCGCTCCGTTCCTTCACTGGTTGGTATGCTTGGCATGAAGGCTACTCAGCGAACGGGCAATAGCATGCCCCTAAGCACGTCGAGTTTTGAGGTCGCCATACTGGGTGCCTAGTGTCGCAAGATGGTCGTTAGAGCTCCGTGCGGGCATGTTCGATCAAAGCGTTGCATCGCTGGAATAAAGGTGAATCCCAGTCCAAACGGTCAGTGCAAACGCGACTGAGTGCATTGATTGAGCCTCGTTGCGGGCGACCGTCGGCCTCAAGGGTTTGAACGAGCGGCTCCAGCGCGCTGAGCAGAGAGTATTCCACACTTCCAGAGCCTGAACCCGATGCACGCAGCGCCGCAACCAACCGTCGAGCATCCTGAAGGAGATCATCCATGCCTAATCGTAACGCCATCCAGAATGTCTGCAACCGGAAAGAGCGGCGGGGGTTTTACCGGCCGGAATTGGTCGAAAGCGGCTGCGGATGCAGAGACATAACGGAAGCACAGCGAGACACAGTTGCAGATTTTGCAATCGCCCTGCCTCTGTTCGCACTTGCAGCAAATTCCTGACAACGTTATCAGATGGCCTTGCCTTTCAGGCATCCTCTCCTAAACTTTTCGAAGGGCTGGTCTTTGGATCAGCCCTATTTTTTATCTTCATTCGATATATCAAGCGCCCGCTGTGACCTTGCCCAAAAGATAATTTGGAGTGGTGTCGCCGGTAGGCCCGGCAATGGCGAGGAACCAGCGCGGGGGATTGAGCCAGATCATAGCCTGTGCTCTCCCCCGCTTAACATCTATCGGCAAACATTTAATCTGACGCCCTTAGAAGCACCATACAGAGATCTAATTTCCATTTGGCTGCCTGAGTGCCAAACTTACCTAAAACCTCTGTATGGCCGTTAAAACGCCTCTAAATCAAATATTAGTTTACGCGGTACATTATTTGATACTTATACCCGGTCTTGCATTTAGCCGTTTGTAAAATGCCCAGGACAATGCCGCTTGCGCTTCATGGGCATACAGGGACGGAACCAGCAGGGAATCATGCAATGGCAAAGCGGGTATCCCCTTCTCGAGGCAAAGCTCATTCATCGCATCAATCAAAATACAGCTTTCAATATACTGAAAATCCCCCCATCGCCACTTCGATACAGGCCAATCAGAAAATATCGTAAGCTCTTTCATTATCTGATTATGAACTTGCTGGTATGGATAATCCTCTTGTAATACACGGCCTTCCGTCAATTCATTCTCAGTATATTTCTTTTTAATATCCGCAGTCCAGTATTTGTGAAACTTATTGTGCCCTAGTGTCATCGTAACCCAACTTTTGACAATGTCTCTGTCCAGTCCGGGAACGTGATATGGGTCGTCGGATTCATTCAACGGTATCCCCTTGAGAGCGTACAGTATCCGCAGGTGGCTCCCCTTAAGGTCAACCTCAACAAGCTGCTGACCATTGATAGTGATCATCTGCCTAAATGGCTCATCAGGTTTTTTGGGGTTCTGCTTATGCGGGATGTTTTGGTAGCCGCCGCCTCGACAGTATAGACGACCGCCTTTGTCCCAGCCGTATGGAGAGGCCAAGTCGCCATCACTGAATATCCGATGCAGACCGCGATACAGCCGCTGCGGCTGGATATCTTGCTTCGACAGAAATGCATTAAGTGCGTTAACTTCGTCAGCCAAGTCCGCAACCTTCGGACAAGATAGAGGGACCGCCATAGGAACACTCTCCACCTTCTCGCGTCGATAACCCTTATAACGCGCCTTGGTCGAAGAATTGAGGAGAATAGGCTTTGCTACCCTGGCTGGCGCTGGGCGATAGCCAAAATGCGGCTCCCAATCGAGAGGAGATACTCCTAAGTCCGAACACAATAGCCAAAGCTCGATAGAGGGCCTAAATTGCGTTGAAGTTCGAGGATCGTCCGTCGTCGGCTTTGTCGGGCATGATCCGGGCGTGACACTCAGATATCCAGCCTTGACCATTGCTTTCACAACTCTTTGAAACGGCCTATGCCCAATGGGTTGGTCCGTGAACTCGGCAGCATTCATCGGCCTGTAGGCGTAGCCGTTCGCATCGCCATCTACAGCTTCGAGCAAGCAAGGCAGGATTGTCCCTAGAGCCTTGCTCAAGCCCGCCTGCCGGGGCTTAGCGCCAAGCCAAGGCTTCATCTGAGAGATAAGGTGATCCACTAAGGCAACTGCCTCGTCGGATATCGGCATTCGTTCCAAGTCAAGGTATACGGATTTGTGGTTGATCCCGATATCTCGCATCGGATCAAGCAGTGCCTTTAAAAAAGCCTCGTCACCTGAACTTAATTCGAACTTATTGACAATAACATTGTAATTATGCGTAACATTCATTCAAATATACTCCTCTGTTTTTACATACAAATAATCCTTTCTCGGGATTTTCCCGCTATGAGTTCGACAAAACGTTGTACTTATAGTTCTCTTTCCTCCTCCTCTTTCTCCATGTGCCTCTTTCTCCTTCTTTTTTTAGAAAGAATTGGAAAGGCTTGAGGAGAAAAAATCAGAATATAAGAATAAAGAATCTGAGTGATGTTTCTATAGGCATCATTCGGATCATTTGTGGGGCGGCTTCTAGCGCCACGCCTACGGATCGTCAAGTATAGATTGAAAAAAGTGAAATATTGGCTGAATTCTGCGGATATTTTATCGATAATCAACTTAATTCAACTTCAATTATTGGTAAGCAAAACAGCATTTACGAATGTTAAGTAAGCGCTAATGCTGGACTTAACAAAGTTAAACACTTCAACTTCCGGAGTTTAATTGGATCAATTATGAGTTTCGGACTTCGAAAATATATGTCTGATTTATACAACCAGATTTAAGCATTAGTGAGAAGGCGGCGGGTCAACAAGGTTCAGCGCTCAATGCGACAAGGGCAAAGGCGTCGGGCCCGATGAAAAGGCTCGTTGTCATTACCGTTGGCGTTGCGGAAAATAGGCCATGCTACCTTTTGCCAGCCACAAAGCCTTCCAAACCCTCGATGGGGTAAAACCGTCTGCGGCCTAAAAGGAGGCTAGGCGGCCCTTTCCCAAGCCTATCCCAGTCAACCAATGTACCTAAGCCTATCCCGAGGTACTCTGCTGCGGCTTTTCTATCCAACCTTCCATCATATGTGATCTTCATTCCGGGGTACTTCTTTCTCACTTCATGTCGCTCCTTCATCAAATATCTTCCTATATCACCTGCTACACTGATTAAAGAAATCTAGTATAGTAACAGTACTACCTATTTAATTTCTTCCAAAATGCTGAATAACAAGGCAATAAGCGAGATATATAGGACGCGGATTGGCGGCGTCAATGGTGTTCATCTTGACTATATTGACGAGATGTTCGATAGTAACTTGCGACTCAGCAGGATGGCAGGGAAAATCAGTGTCAATCAGGTTTCAGAAGCTTACGCGCCCGGCCATCAAGTCACTGGCATCAGGTGCAAAGATCACAGAGCATGGGATTACGGCTGAGAAACTGGCCAACGGAGACGTGCGCTATTCCGTAAACGTCATGGTCGATGGGGCACGGATTCATCGAGCGCTGGGAACGGCGAGCGCGGGTGTGACCAGAGAGCAAGCTGAACGCTTCATAGAGGCTGCTAGGACAAAAGCGCGGGAAGACAGGTTGGACCTGCCTAAGGGACGGAAAGCGCATCGCAGCTTCAAGGATGCCGCGAAGGCCTATCTTGAGCGCTTAGAGGCAACGGGAGGGAAAAATATTGGGGACAAGCGTCGCCATTTGGACGACAGGCTTGTGCCGCACTTTGGTGCGTTGCGCGCGGATAAGCTTACTGAGTTCGGCGTTCAAAGCTACGCCAAGAAGCGGCTAGATGCCGGTTTCAAACAAGCTACAGTCAACCGGGAATTGGCCACACTTAGCCACATGATGAATCGATTGGTGGATTGGAAATGGATCAAGAAAGATGACCGCCCCAGGATAGCCAAAGGCGAAGAGCCCCGAAAGCCTATCGTGGTTATGAGCGACATACACATTGAGGCGCTTATGACTGCGGCACTCAAAGATCATGATGATCGCTTATGGCTGTTTGTGGCATTCGGCCTAAACACCGCGATGCGGCATTCCGAGATTGTTGCGACAAGGTACGACCAGATCGATTTCGAGTCGCGCCGCATATTCATCCCCTTAGCTAAAGCCGGGGAGCGGGAGCAGCCGATAACCCCCACGCTGGCAGATGCTTTGAAGATTCAACGGGAGAAGGAGGACGACAAGTGCGGCTACATATTCCCGCCTTCGAGGCCGTCGAAATACCTACACAGGCAGAGCATGGGGAAGCAATTTCTTAGAGCCGTTATTAATGCTGGCCTGAGCCCGCAGAAGGTCACGCCACACGTTATGCGGCACACCGCTATCACGCGACTGGTCAAGGCGAAGATCGACTTGCCCACGATTCAGCGGATAAGCGGGCACAAGACGCTGGCGATGGTGCTGCGCTATGTCCACATTCATGGGAATCATATCGATGAAGCCATCGCGCGAATCGATACTGGCATGGCTGCAGCATTACACCAATCCTACACCAACCCACCGTCTGTCGGTTCCCCCAGGGAATGTAGCTCTCTAAGTTATTGAAAAGACTGGTGCGGACGGCGGGACTTGAACCCGCATTCCCTTACGGGAGGCGGATTTTAAGTCCGCTGCGTCTACCGATTTCGCCACGTCCGCATCCCGGCCGGAGTACCGGCCGCGCAGATGCCAGTGAAGCGTTCGGCTCCAACCGTCAAGCAGAGGTCGTCAAGGAGGAGAAGGGGGAAGCGTCAGCCTTCGTTGAGGCGTTCGCGCATTTCCTTGCCGGGCTTGAAATAAGGGACGCGTTTCGCCGAGACCGGGACAGCTTCCCCAGTGCGCGGATTGCGGCCCGTCCGCGCATCGCGCGAACGTGTCGTGAAGGCCCCGAAGCCACGCAGTTCCACGCGGCCGCCCGATGCCAGTTGATCGATGATTTCGCGAAAGAACAGATCAACGATCCGTTCTATTTCTTGCAGTGTCAGTCCCTGATTATCTTCGGCCAGCTTCTGAACGAGTTCGGATCGGATCATTGCCCCTCCACTGCGCACACGACACCCCCACGCTGTCATGTTCATTGTCTTTTAACTAAAAGTGCAGGGCATGACAATCACGCTATTAGCCAAGACTTGTCCCATTAATTCAATATTTTGCTATTTGGACTGCTAAAGTCGTCATAATTGATCCGTTTCGGGTCAAAATGAAAGGCCCGCCCTATCCTTTAAGATAGGGCGGGCCCGGTAAGTATCGAGTCTGAAACGACTCAGATCATGCAGTAAGCGATCAGCCTTCGTTCTTGGCCTTCAATGCTTCGCCAAGAATGTCGCCGAGCGAAGCGCCGCTGTCGGACGAGCCGTACTGCGCCACAGCCTGCTTTTCTTCCGCGATCTGCAGAGCCTTGACCGAGAAGTTCGGCTTCTTGGCCCGGTCGAAACCGATGACCATTGCGTCGAACTTCTGACCGACCTGGAAGCGGTCGGGGCGCTGCTCGTCGCGGTCGCGGCCAAGGTCGCTGCGCTTGATGAAGCCGGTCGCGCCGTCTTCGCCGGCCTGAACTTCCAGGCCGCCGTCGCGGACTTCAAGAACGGTGACCGTGGTGATCGCGTTCTTGTTGAGGCCGGAGCTGGACGAGGCGCCAGCGCTGCCAGCGGCCGGAGCGCCACGCTCAAGCTGCTTCATGCCAAGGCTGATGCGCTCCTTCTCGGTGTCGATGTCCAGAACGATCGCCTGAACGGCCTCGCCCTTGCGGTGCAGGTTGAGCGCGTCCTCGCCGGAGATACCCCAGGCGATGTCCGACATGTGGACCATGCCGTCGACGTCGCCGTCCAGACCGATGAACAGGCCGAACTCGGTGGCGTTCTTGACTTCGCCCTCGACGACCGAACCGACCGGGTGCTTCTCGGCGAAGCTGTCCCAGGGGTTCGACTGGGCCTGCTTGAGGCCGAGCGAAATGCGGCGCTTGTCCTCGTCGACTTCCAGGACGATCACGTCGACTTCCTGGCTGGTGCTGACGATCTTGCCCGGATGGACGTTCTTCTTGGTCCAGCTCATCTCGCTGACATGGACCAGACCCTCGATACCGGCTTCCAGCTCCACGAAGGCGCCATATTCGGTGATGTTGGTGACGCGGCCCGACAGCTTCGCGCCGACCGGGTACTTGGCGCTCGCGCCTTCCCACGGATCGCTCTCAAGCTGCTTCATGCCCAGCGAGATGCGCTGGGTGTCGCGGTTGATGCGGATGATCTGCACGCGGACAGTGTCGCCGATGTTGATCATCTCATTGGGGTGGTTGATGCGCTTGTAGCTGAGGTCGGTGACGTGCAGCAGGCCGTCAATGCCGCCCAGATCGACGAACGCGCCGTAATCAGTGATGTTCTTGACCACGCCCTCGATGACCTGACCCTCGTGCAGGGTCTGGATGAGGCCGCTGCGCTGCTCGGCGCGGGTTTCTTCCAGAATGGCGCGGCGCGACACGACGATATTGCCGCGGCGGCGATCCATCTTCAGGATCTGGAAGGGCTGGGGGATGTCCATCAGCGGGGTGACGTCGCGCACGGGGCGGATATCGACCTGCGAACCCGGAAGGAACGCCACGGCGCCGTCGAGGTCGACAGTGAAGCCGCCCTTGACGCGGCCGAAGATGACGCCTTCGACGCGAGCATTTTCGGTGAACTCGCTTTCCAGCTTGTCCCATGCGGCTTCGCGGCGGGCGCGGTCGCGGGACAGCATCGCTTCGCCATGGGCGTTCTCGACGCGATCGACATAGACTTCGACTTCGTCGCCGACCTTCAGGTCAGCCTTCTGGCCCGGCATTGCGAATTCGCGCAGCGGCACGCGGCCTTCGCTCTTGAGGCCCACGTCGATGACGGCCAGGTCGTTTTCGATGGCGGTGATGGTGCCCTTGACCACGCGGCCTTCGAAGCCGCCGTCCTCGCCACCGAGAGAATCATTGAGAAGCGCCGCGAAATCATCACGCGACGGAAATGCCGTAGAGGCCATAAATATGTGTCCTTCGTCGTCATTGCTGGCCGGCCGGTTGTCTCCGGCGGTCTTTGGCCAAACCGCCCAAACGGCCGCATGCCGCCTGGGCATTCGCCGGGAAATCCGTGCCGGAACGCGCCATGCCCGAAAAGCGAAAAGGGCGCTTCGAAACCCGAAGCGCCTTGACGGTCACCCTTTGCGATGACGTTCCAGTTGCGCGTCCACAAGCGCGATCGCCCGTTGAACGGCCGCGTCTATAGCCAAATCGCTGGTATCTAGCAAGTCTGCGCCGTCCGCCTGGATGAGTGGGGCGTTGGCCCGTCCCATGTCGCGCGTGTCCCGCGCCTCTATTTCCGCGACGATGCTTTCGATGTCGGCGGCGACGCCGCGCGATTCCATCTCCAGCGCGCGACGGCGGGCGCGTTCGCGGGCGCTGGCGGTGATGAACAGCTTGGCGTCCGCATCCGGCGCGATGACCGTGCCGATATCGCGCCCGTCGAGGACGGCGCCGCCATCCTGATTGGCGAAGTCGCGCTGCCGCTGGACGAGCGCCGCGCGCACCGCGCCATGAACGGAGACCCGTGACGCAAGCGCGCCCGTGGCCTCAGTGCGCAGGTCCGGATCATCGAGCAGCGTGTCGTCGAAATAGCAGGCGGCGAGGGCGTTCTGTTC
>NZ_MINO01000039.1 GCF_001757355.1 Sphingobium phenoxybenzoativorans | reverse complement strand
CGACCCTGCCGTCGCCGCTGATCTCCACCGGGGCGGCGAAGAAGTCGAAATCGATGGTCACTGCCTTTTCGGCCGGATTGGCGGCGAATCCGCGCAGCAGGGCGACCGACTTGCGCACGCCCGGCTCCAGCGCGGCGTCGCTCTCCGGCGGTGGCAGGTCGGCCGGGTCGACATGCGGCGCAGCGCGCTCCAGATGACCCAGCTCGCCCAGCTCCTTTGGCGTCATCGCGATCTGGTGCGGCCCGCGCCGTCCGGCGATGGTGATATGCGCCACCTGCGATTGCGTCAGCGCGGTCAGGGCGTGGGCGACGATATCGCTGCCCGCAAATTCGCTTTCCGCTTTCGACAGGATGCGCGCGACGTCCAGTGCGACATTGCCATTGCCGATGACCGCGACATGGGCGCCGGACAGGTTGGGAGCAAGCCCAGCAAATTCGGGATGGCCGTTATACCAGCCGACAAAGGCGGCGCTGCCAACCACGCCGGGCAGGTCGTCTCCGGGAATGCCCAGCGGCCGGTCGCCGGGCGCGCCGGTCGCCAGCACCACTGCGTCATACAGGTCCAGAAGCTCCGATATGGCGACGTCCCGGCCCACCGCGACATTGCCCACGAACCGGACCGTGTCGGTCAGCGCCACCGCCTCATAGCGTTTCGACACCGCCTTGATCGATTGATGGTCCGGCGCGACGCCGGAGCGGATGAGGCCGAAGGGCACCGGCATCTTGTCGATAATGTCGACCCGCGCCTCCTCGCCGAACGCCTTGCCGCAGGCTTCGGCGGTATAATAGCCCGCGGGTCCCGAACCGATAATCGCGATGTGCCGCATCCGGCTCTCCTATTTTTGATCTTCCCGCCATGCTAACGCCGGACGTGACAGGCACAACCGATAATTGGATGACGAAATCTCTGCGAATGGCAGTGATATTTCGCTAGTGTAACCGGATTTAAAGCAGTGCTGGTGCATCGGGGATGCATGTCAATATCCCGCGCCGCCATTTCGCAACGCACCGATCCGCGGCGAGCCACCTTTCTCGTGTCGCTTGGCCTGGCCGACGCCAGTCAGGACGCACCGCCGACCTGGCTGATCAGCGCCATCCGCTCGGTGGCCATGCTGTGGCCGCTGGTGCTCGCGTCGAAACTGGCCTGCGCCGGGTTGATGCTGGTGCTGGGCGAAGCCAGGCTTGTGTCCGGCGGCGCGCTCCCGGCGCTGTTGGCGGCGGCCGCTGTCGCGGTGGATGCGGCGATCATCATCCTGCCGCGCACCGGCGCCTTCCGGCTGCGCGCCCCGCATATCCAGTTGCGCCTTGTGCTGCCGCTCGCCTTCCTGTCCGGCGCGACATATAGCTATTGGCTGGAGCTTGCCTCCTCGGCATCGTCGACCGGCATCGGCCCGTGGATGATGTTCGCGGCGATGACTGCGCTGATCGCGGTGTCGATATTCGGCAGCCGCCGCATATTGGGGCTGTCCTATTGCGTGGGGGCCAGCGTGCCGCTGGTGCTGATCACCGAGGATGCGGCGCATTTCGCGATATTGGGCCTGTCCATCATGGCCATAGCCTTCGCATCCGTGCGGCAGGCGAAGATCGACCAGTTGAAGCTGCTCGCCAACCAGGAAGCGCAGCAGCGCGGACGGCGCGCGGAGCGGCTGCTGAATGAGCATGAGCGGTCCGGCCGGGGCTGGTTCTGGGAGACGGACCGCCAAGGATGCATTACCTATATTTCCGAGACTCTGGCGGAATCGCTGGGGTTGAAGGCCAAGGACCTGATCGGGCGCGCAATCACCGAGCTGATTTCCCAGGGCGAGCGGCAGCGCGGCGATGGGGAACGGACGCTGGGATTCCATCTGTCCGCCCGCTCGTCCTTCTCCGAAATCGCGGTGCGTGTGGCGATGAGCGAGGAGGAGCGGTGGTGGGCGATTTCCGGCCAGCCGATCGTCAGCGACTTCGGCCAGTTCCACGGCTTTCGCGGCAGCGGCACCGACCTCACCGAAATGAAGCGGTCGGAGGCGGAGGTTACGCGGCTGGCGCAATATGATTCGCTGACCGGCCTTGCGAACCGGGTGCAGATGATGCGCACGCTGGAGCATGCCGTGGTCGGCGCGCGGGGCCAGCCGGGCGATTGCGCGCTGCTGCTGCTCGACCTCGACCGGTTCAAGGGCGTCAACGATACGCTGGGCCATCCCGCAGGCGACCAGTTGCTGCGCCTGGTCAGCCAGAGGCTGCAACGGGTGATCGGCGAACGGGGCCGGGTGGGCCGCCTGGGCGGCGACGAGTTCAAGGTCGTGCTGCCGGGCCGCACCGACCGGCAGATGCTGGGCGCCATCGCCGATGCGATCATCGTTTCGCTGTCCCAGCCCTACGCCATCGAAAATACGCAGGTCGTGATCGGCGCGTCGATCGGCATCGCCATCTGCCCCGACCATGGCGTGACGGCCGATGCCATGATCCGCAACGCCGACCTTGCGCTCTATGCGGCGAAGGGCGACGGGCGCGGCGTCTATCGCTTCTACTCGTCGGAAATGCATGCCGATGCGGAGGATCGCCGCCAGTTGGAGGAAGATCTGCGCGGCGCGCTGGCCAATGACGGCCTGCACCTCGTCTATCAGCCGGTGGTGAGTTCCGCGACGGAGCAGGTGACGGGCTATGAAGCGCTGCTGCGCTGGAGCCACCCGAAGCGCGGCCTGATTTCCCCCACCGTGTTCATTCCGATCGCGGAGGAAACCGGGCTGATCTCGCAGATTGGCGAGTGGGTGCTGCGCACCGCCTGCCGCGACGCCGCGCGCTGGCCGGACAGCATCCGGGTCGCGGTCAATGTGTCGCCGATCCAGTTCGCCAACCCATCCCTGCCGACCATCGTCATGAGCGCCCTCGCCGGCGCCCGGCTGTCGGCCGAGCGGCTGGAGCTGGAGATTACGGAAAGCGTATTCCTGAACGACGACGCCGATACCGACGCCATGTTCGCGCGGTTGAAGGGGGTTGGCGTGCGCCTGGCGCTCGACGATTTCGGCACCGGCTATTCCTCGCTCGGCTATCTGAAGAAAGCGCCGTTCGACAAGATCAAGATCGACCAGAGCTTCGTGCGCGGCGCGGCGATCAAGGGCAATCGCAACAGCGCCATCATCAAGTCCATTGTCAGCCTGGCCGAAGCGCTGTCGATGGACACGACGGCGGAAGGCGCGGAAACCCATGACGAGCTGGACATGATCCGGCAATTGGGGTGCAGCCATGTGCAGGGCTATATCTATGGCAAGCCCATGCCCGTGGCAGAGGTGATCGACCGGCTCAACAGCAATGGCACGCGGGCGCAGCCGGAAGGCTTCCGGTCCAGCCGCCCGGTGCGCAAGTCGATGCTGCGGTCGGTGTCGGTGCTGCATGACGGGCATCGCTATGCCGCCCGCGTCCGCAACATCTCGTCCACCGGCGCGCTGATCGAAGGGCTGTGGAACGTGCCGACGGACACGGTGTTCCTCGTCGATCTGGCGGAGGGCTACGCCGTGCAGGCGACGGCGCGCTGGTCCATAGAGGACCGGATGGGCATCGAATTCCACGCCAATATCGACATCGAAAGGCTGAAGGCCGCCTCCGCGCCCAGAGCGCTGGCGTCTTAGCGTTGCCGTCATTACCGTCCAAAGCGCACCTTCCGCCCATTGGCGGCAGGTGAATCGAGGGCGCCAGCGCTAGAGTCGGCGGTTTATGGACAATCAAAAGCACACCTTGCGCTAAAATCATTTCGATATTATTCGAAATATCGAAATGGAAACATCCTTGATGCTCCTGCCCCAAGCCATCGAAGCGCTTTCCGCCCTTGCGCACGGGCACAGGCTGGCGGCGTTCCGGCTGCTGGTACGGGCAGGCGTGGATGGCCTGCCTGCGGGTGACATCGCCCGCGCGGTCGGTGTGCTGCCAAACACCCTCTCGACGCATTTGACGATCCTGAGTCATGCGGGCCTTGTCCGATCGCGGCGCGAGGGGCGATCGATCATCTACCACGCGGATTATGATGCCATGCGGAACCTGCTTGGTTTCCTCGTCGCTGACTGCTGCGCCGGTCACCCGGAAATCTGCGCACCGCTTGCGGAAACCGCGCAAGAATGCTGTCCGCAGGCATGATCCGGCGCGCGATTGCCGAGCTGGTCGGCACCGCCATGCTGCTTGCGGTCGTTGTCGGGTCCGGCATTATGGGTGAACGCCTTGCCGCCGGGGACGCGGCCATCGCCTTGCTTGGGAACACGCTCGCGACCGGCGCGGGGCTGGTCGTGCTGATCCAGGTCTTTGGCCCGATATCCGGCGCGCACTTCAACCCCGCAGTGACGCTGGCCTTCACGCTGCGCGGTGAAGCCGATCGTCGATCCGCCATTGCCTATGTCATGGCTCAGCTTATGGGCGCGGTTCTTGGCGTATGGGTAGCGCACGCGATGTTCGCCGAACCGATCCTTCAGGTGTCGTCGAAGCTGCGCGGTGGAGCGGCGCAGGGGTTCTCTGAATGCGTCGCGACTTTCGGCCTGATCGGAACGATCTTCGGCACGCAGCGGGCGCGACCGGAATTTACGCCGATTGCCGTGGGCTTGTTCATTACCGCGGCCTACTGGTTCACAGCCTCGACATCCTTCGCCAATCCGGCGGTCACGCTCGCGCGGAGCCTGTCGGACAGCTTCGCCGGGATTGCGCCGGTTTCAGTCCCGCTGTTCATGGGCGGACAGATTATGGGCGCGTTGGCGGGCGTGGGATTCTTCACTTGGCTGTTACGCGAGGATTGCCCGCAATGACTGATCCGTTCCCGATTACCATCTACCACAATCCCGAATGCGGCACGTCGCGCAACGCGCTCGCAATGATCAAAGCGGCCGGTTATACGCCCACCGTCATTGAGTATCGCAATGTCGGCTGGACATGCCCCTTGCTGCACCAATTGCTGGCGGCTATGGGTGCGCGCCCCCGCGATCTGTTGCGCGCGAAGGGCACGCCCGCCAATGAATTGGGTCTGCTCGACCCATCCGTATCGGACGACGCGATGATCGAGGCGATGCTTGCACATCCGATCCTGGTCAACCGCCCGATCGTGGTGACGCCCAGGGGCGTGGCGCTTTGCCGCCCCTCGGAAGCCGTACTGGACTTGCTCGACCGCAAGCCAGCTTCCTTCATCAAGGAAGATGGGGACATTGTGTACCCTTGACGATGGCCATGGCGAACATCGCCTGCGCCTTGATATCGGAGGCGCAATTCCCGCGCCAGGCGGGAGTTGCAACCGCGGGGCCGCCTGCTAGGCTTTGCAGCCTCCAATGACCGCCCTTGAAATCCTCGCCGTCGCGCTTGGCCTTGCCAATATCCTGCTGCTGGTCCGGCGCAGCGTCTGGAACTATCCGTTCGGCATTGCGATGGTGTGCCTCTACGCCTGGATATTCTTCCATGCGCGGCTTTACAGCGACACGCTGCTGCAATTCTTCTTCCTGCTGCTCAACGCCTATGGCTGGTTCCACTGGAGCCGCGCGCGGGACGGTGGCGCGGTGCCGGTGCGGATGTTGAGGCCGCGCAGCCGGATCATCGCCATTGCGGGCGTCACGGCGGCCAGCATCCTGTGGGGCAGCGCCATGGCGCGGTGGACGGACGCGGCGGCGCCCCATTGGGATGGCGCGATCGCGATGCTGAGCGTCCTGTCGCAATATCTGCTGGCCAAGCGGTTCGTGGAGAATTGGATCGGCTGGATCATCGTCGATTGCCTCGCCATCCTGCTGTTCTGGACGCGCGGGCTGCAGCTTACCGCCGGACTCTATCTGGTGTTTCTGATCCTGTCGGTCGTGGGGCTTCGGGAATGGCTGCGCGCGCGGGCGGCGCAAAGCCGTGCTTGATGTCGTCCTGCACGGTCCGGAAAGCACGGGGAAATCGACGCTGGCGGCGCAGCTCGCCGCGCATTTCGGCACGGTATGGGTGCCGGAATATGGCCGGACCTATTGCGAGATCAACGGCACAGATCTGGTCCCGAAGGACCTGATCGCGATCATGGACGGCCATGCCACCGCGCGCGCCGCAATGGCGGCGCAGGCGCGGGGCGGGCTGATCGTTCAGGACACCGATCCGCTGATGACGGCGGCGTGGAGCATGATGCTGTTCGGCCATCGCATGCCGGAACTGGACGCCTTTACCGGCGTCGGCGATCTCTATCTGCTGATGGAGAATGACCTGCCCTTTGTGCAGGACAGCGTCAGGATGTTCCCCGACCGGGAGAGGCAGGCGCGCTTCATGGCGCTGTGCGAGGCGGAGCTTGTGCGCAGGGCCGTGCCCTATGTCCGCATCGGCGGATCGCAGGACGCGCGTTTTGAAAGCGCGGTTCAGGCCATCCACGCATATGGCTTCGATCCCGAACTCCGTTCGCCCTGAGCCTGTCGAAGGGCTGTCCTTCTCTCGGAAGAAAAGGACAGGGCTTCGACAAGCTCAGCCCGAACGGGGTTCAGGAGCGATGGCTTTTGTTACTTCGCCGTCGGCGCAGCGGCCGCCGCATTCTCCGGCAGGCCGCCGAGCTGGCTGACCAGCTTGGTATAGGCGTCGAGATAGGCGAGCACGATGACCTGGCCGATGTCGGTGTTCTGGTAGCCGCCGCCGCCAGCGCCGGCGAAACCGCCCCACCAGCCCGCGCCGCCGCCAGCGCCGAAGCTCAGGTCAGACTTGCGGGCATAACCCTCGGTCATCGCTTCTTCTTCGGTGGTGCGGGCGTTGACGATGGACAGGGTCACATTCGCCTCGCTCTTCTTGACCGAGATGCCGCCGGCGAGCGCGCCGAAGGTCGAACGGCCAAGGAAGCCGCCCAGAACCGCGCCAACGGCGTTGCCGCCCGAATTGCGGTTGGACGACACGATGTCAGGCTGCAGGAAATAGTCGGCGGCCTTCACCTGGCCCTTGCCCAGGTTCGAACCGGCCTGCAGTTCGCCGGAATCGGCCATGGCGCGTTCCAGATTGCGGCTGGCCATCGAGCGGCCGCGATTGACCAGGCCGAAACAGCCGGACTGCTGCACGAAAATCTTCAGGATCACTTCCGGGCTGCCCAGGTTCAGCTCGCGCCACCACTGATTGTCAGGCTCGACGATGGCGACGGTGCCGAGGCGGCGGGTGCAGCGCGGAATGTCGCGTTGACCCTTTTCCTGATCGCGGCGGCCGGACGATGCGCCCTTGGTGGTGCCGTCCTTATTGGTCTTGCCCGATGCACTCGTGACCGCGGCCTCCGCGATAACGGGCGTTGCCACCATCGCGGCGGCGGCAAGGGTGGAAACCAGCTTCTTCATGATAAAACCCCCTAAAAGGCGAATACATGCCGTGACTTATCGTTGCGGACGCGACCTCGCTTTTGCGGCGGCGTCTAGCATAGTGCGAAAACCTTGCATACTGGTTGCGAACGTCCGTTATGGGACAGCCGTGCTGACAGCCGGGAAAACCCCTGCTATCGGGCGCGGATGACCGAACTCTCGCATATCCGCAACTTTTCCATCATCGCGCATATCGACCATGGCAAGTCGACGCTGGCCGACCGGCTGATCCAGCGCACCGGCGGCCTGACCGACCGCGAAATGTCCGCACAAGTCCTTGATAATATGGATATTGAGAAGGAGCGCGGCATCACCATCAAGGCGCAGACGGTGCGCCTTAACTACACCGCCAAGAATGGCGAGCTCTATGAACTGAACCTGATGGACACGCCGGGCCATGTCGACTTCGCCTATGAAGTGTCGCGCAGCCTGGCCGCGTGCGAGGGCGCTCTGCTGGTCGTGGACGCGGCGCAGGGGGTGGAAGCGCAGACGCTCGCCAACGTCTATCAGTCGATCGAGCATGATCATGAGATCGTGCCCGTCATCAACAAGATCGACCTGCCCGCCGCCGAGCCGGAAAAGGTGAAGGCAGAGATTGAGGAAGTGATCGGCCTCGATGCGTCCGAGGCGGTGCTGGCGTCGGCCAAGTCCGGCATCGGCATTGACGAGGTGCTGGAGGCGATCGTCGCCAAGATCCCCCCGCCCAAGGGCGACCGGGACGCGCCGCTCGAAGCCATGCTGGTCGATAGCTGGTACGACCCCTATCTGGGCGTCGTCATCCTGGTGCGCGTCGTCAACGGCGTGATCCGCAAGGGCCAGAATATCAAGTTCATGATCGGCGGCACCGAGCATCTGATCGACCGGGTCGGCTGCATGCGGCCGAAGATCGAAAATCTGCCGGAGATTTCGGCGGGCGAGATCGGCTTCATCACCGCGCAGATCAAGGACATCAGCCAGACCCGCGTCGGCGACACCATCACCACGGTCAAGAACCCCGCCGCCAAGCCGCTGCCCGGTTTCAAGGAAGTGCAGCCGGTGGTGTTCTGCGGCCTGTTCCCGGTGGACGCGGCGGATTTCGACAAGCTGCGGGACAGCATCAGCAAGCTGCGCCTGAACGACGCGTCTTTCAGTTTCGAGATGGAGAGCAGCGCGGCGCTGGGCTTCGGCTTCCGTTGCGGTTTCCTTGGCCTCTTGCATCTGGAGATCATCCAGGAACGGCTGACCCGCGAATATGACCTCGACCTGATCACCACCGCGCCGTCGGTGGTCTACAAAATCCAGTTGACGCACGGCAATGGCGAGATCGAGCTTCACAACCCGGCCGACATGCCCGACCCCACCAAGATCGCGGACATAGAGGAGCCGTGGATCGAGGCGGTGATCTACTGCCCTGACGAATATCTCGGCTCCATCCTGAAACTCTGCCAGGACCGGCGCGGCATCCAGAAGAATCTGACCTATGTCGCCGGGCGGGCGCAGGTGACCTATGAGATACCGCTGAACGAAGTGGTGTTCGATTTCTACGATCGGCTGAAAAGCATCAGCCGGGGCTATGCCAGCTTCGACTATCACCAGATCGGCTATCGCGAGGGCGATCTCGTCAAGATGAGCATCATGGTGAACTCGGAGCCGGTGGATGCGCTGTCGATGATCGTCCATCGCGGCTCGGCCGAAACCCGCGGGCGCGGCATGTGCGAGCGGCTGAAGGACCTGATCCCCCGCCACCTGTTCAAAATCCCGATCCAGGCGGCGATCGGCGGCAAGGTGATCGCCCGCGAGACCATCGCCGCGATGCGCAAGGACGTGACCGCCAAATGCTATGGCGGCGACATCAGCCGCAAGAAGAAGCTGCTCGACAAGCAGAAGGAAGGCAAGAAGCGGATGCGCGAATATGGATCGGTGTCGATCCCGCAGGAAGCGTTCATCGCGGCGTTGCGAATGGGGGATGAGGGGTAGGGGCGTAAGGTTAGCCGCTACTCCCCCTTCTTCTCCCCTCCCTGAAAGGGAGGGGCTGGGGGTGGGTCCCGCCGAGGCACTCGGCGGTCTTGGTCAGGATTGCCTCCACCACGCCATCCGGATTGCTGAACACATCGCCGTTCCAGAATCGTAAGACCGTCCATCCGGTGTCCGCCAGAAACGCAGTGCGTCTTGCGTCGTAAGTCTCCGCATCCAGATGCTGCGATCCGTCCAGTTCAATGGTGAGTTTGGCCGACCGGCAGGCAATGTCGACAATATAGGTGCCGACAACCAATTGCCGTGTGAAGCGTGGGCGGTAGCGGGAAAGCCTTTGCCAGATCAGCCTTTCTGCTTCGGTCTGGCCATTGCGTAACGCGCGGGCGTTGGCCGTCATATGCGGTGGAACCCGGCGCATCAGGGCAGCGTGGATAGGCTCGCTGGCGCGCGCCACCCACCCCCGGCCCCTCCCTTGCAGGGAGGGGCCGGGGGTTGCGATTGGTCTGGCAGGATAAGCATCAACTCACCGGCGCCCGTCTCCGATAACTCAGCGCCTCCGCCACATGCACCCGGCCTACATCCTGCGCGCCAGCCAGATCCGCGATCGTCCGCGCCACGCGCAGCACCCGCGTATAGCCCCGCGCCGACAGCTTCATCGCGGCGGCCGCCTGCGCCAGTAAGTGCCGCCCCGCTTCGTCCGGCCCGGCGACATCCTCCAGCATTTCGCCATCCACCTCCGCATTGGTGCGCGTGGGCGTGTCGGCATAGCGCATCGTCTGGATCGCGCGCGCCTCCGCCACGCGGGCGGCGACTTCCGCTGACCCTTCCGAGGGCGGGGGCAGGATCAGGTCGGCGGCGGTGACGGCGTTCACTTCGACATGCAGGTCTATCCTGTCCAGCAACGGCCCGGACACCTTCGCCTGATAGTCGGCGGCGCAGCGCGGCGCGCGGGCGCAGGCCAGCGCCGGATCGCCCAGATGGCCGCAGCGGCAGGGATTCATCGCCGCCACCAACTGCACGCGGGCGGGGAAGGTCACATGGGCGTTGGCACGGGCCACGCTGACCGTGCCAGTCTCCAGCGGCTGGCGAAGGGAATCGAGCACGGCGCGCTGAAACTCCGGCAACTCGTCTAGGAACAACACGCCCAGATGCGCGAGGCTGACCTCGCCCGGCTTCACCTTCAGCCCGCCGCCGACCAGCGCCGCCATCGACGCGCTGTGGTGCGGCGCGCGGAAGGGACGGGCACGGCTGATCCGGCCGCCCTCCAGCATCCCGGCGACGCTCGACACCATCGACACTTCCAGCGCCTCGGCCGGGTCGAGATCGGGGAGGATGCCGGGCAGGCAACTCGCCATCAGCGACTTGCCCGCGCCGGGCGGGCCGATCATCAGGAGGTTATGGCCGCCCGCCGCCGCAATCTCCAGCGCGCGCTTGGCGGTTTCCTGGCCCTTCACCTGTTTGAGGTCCGCGCCGCGCACCGGGGGCAGGACATCGCCGGGCTTCGGCGGAGACAGGGCGGCGGTCCCCTTGAAATGGTTGAGCAGGCCGAGCAGGTCCGGCGCGCCGATCACCTCGACATGGCCGGCCCATGCCGCCTCCGCCCCCTGCGCCGCCGGGCAGATGAGGCCCATGTCCCGCTCGCCCGCATGCAGCGCCGCGAGCAGCACGCCCGGCGTCGGCGCGACCCGGCCGTCCAGCCCCAACTCACCGACCACGACATAGCCGGACAGTGTTTCGGCATCGATCACGCCCATCGCGCCCAGTAACGCCAGGGCGATCGGCAGATCGTAATGCGACCCCTCCTTGGGCAAATCGGCGGGGGAGAGGTTGACGGTGATCCGCTTGGGCGGAAGGGCAAGGCCGATGGCGGCGATGGCGTTGCGCACCCGCTCCTTGCTTTCCGCCACGGCCTTGTCGGCCAGGCCCACGACAATGAAGTTGGGGAGGCCGGGGACCAGTTGGCACTGCACCTCCACGGCGCGCGCCTCTAGCCCCAGATAGGCCACCGTGGCGACTGTCGAAACCAGAACCGACCCCCAATCTGTTCGCTCCTTGTTCTTAACCGGAGCGGGAGGGCTGTCGAGTCAATTCGGGTGCGTATCGGTTGCATTTTCTGTTGCGAATAATTCGCAATAAAGCGATGATGCGTGTGAGGCAGAGTCACAAATGCCTGCATGGGCGACATATGCAGGCAATATTATGCAGTCAGATTCTGCAATGAAATCAGACGGTCAAGCCAGGGTCGGCCGCCTGTGCGCATAAAAAAAGCGATGCCAGGGAGATATTGGCAACCCGTACCCAGGAGAATGACCGTGAGCCCCATCGATGAAGTGAAATATCTGAGGGACCGCATCCGGCAGGAAGATGATTGGGCGAAGCAGGCCGAAACGATGGCCGCGCGATACCGCCACGCCGAACTCGCCATGCATTACCGCGCGAAGCTGAAAGGCTTGCTGGGCGGCGGCGCGACTCCGGCGCAATCGCCCGCCTGACGCGCCGCTGCTTCCGCTGCCGGAGAAGGGCGCGCTATCCGCACATCGGCGGTGGCGGGATTTTCTCCGGGAGCGGGAACAGCGTGATGAACTTGTCCGCCAAGGCGCGGTCGCCCTTCACCTCCAGCATGCCGGCAGTGGCAAGGGTCTCGAACGGCACGCCGCCATAGACCGCGCCCGCCAGCGCGGCGGGCTGGCCGGTAAATATCAGGTCAGCGCCGTCCGGGTCGCCGCGCGCCACGGTGAAGCCATTGGCGTTCAGACAGCCGAGATAACGGTCCTCGCCAAAGCGGAAACCGATACTGGCGTCGATATCGCCAATCCGGGATAGGTCCAGCATCGTGCGGAAGGAAAGCAGCACGGACACGCCGCTGATCTGGCGGGTGGGGTCGTGCAGCGGCGATCGCGTCGCCCATCGGCCCATCACCTGGATGATCGGCTCCGCCTCATATCCCCACGCGGTCAGTTCATAGACCTGCACGGACGCTGGCGGGGGCAGTTTGTGGCGGGTCAGAAGCCCGCGCTGCTCCAGTTCCTCCAGCCGCTGCGTCAGCACATTGGCGCTGATGCCGGGCAGGTCCGCCTTGATCTCCCCGAAGCGGCGCGGGCCGAGCATCAGCTCGCGCACGACCAGCAGCGCCCAGCGTTCCCCGATCAATTCCAGCGCGTGTGCGGTGCCGCAGGCATCGTTGATCCGGCGCTTTTCCGTGGGTTTCTGCCTGGCAGTTACTTTTTCTAACTTCATAGTTGCTTTTTATAATTGATGCCGCGATGATTGGCAAGTCGATTCGCCATTCAGAGAGGATGTTCCGATGGCAAAGATGATCTTCGTGAACCTGCCCGTAGCCGACCTGCAGAAGTCCATCGCCTTCTACGAGGCGGTCGGCGCGGTCGCCGATCCGCATTTCGGCGACGCCACTGCGCAGATGATGACCCTGTCGGAGACGATCCGCGTCATGCTGCTGACGCATGAGCGGTTCAGCAGCTTCACCAGCCGGCCGATCGCAAACGCCCATGTGGTCGCGCAGGTGCTATTATGCATGTCCGAGGAGAGTCGCGACGGCGTGGACGCGACGGTTGGCAGGGCGCTGGCGGCGGGCGCGACGGAGCCCAGCCCGGTTGACGATTATGGCTATATGTATGGCCGCAGTTTCGAAGACCCCGATGGCCATATGTGGGGCGTGAACTGGCTGGATGTCGAGGCGGCAATGGCCGCAGGCGCGGAGGCCGCCGCCTGATCGCAATTCGCAGGAACGGAAAAAAAGGAGACGAACGATGCGTTACATGGACGGTTTCGTGATCCCTGTGCCGAACGGCAACAAGCAGGCCTATGTCGACATGGCGGCCAAGGCGGCGCCGATCTTCATTGAGCATGGCGCGATCCGCGTGGTGGAGACGTGGAATGACGATGTGCCCACCGGCAAGGTCAATGACTTCCGCACCGCCGTCATCGCCAAGGAGGACGAGAGCGTCGTCTTTTCCTGGATCGAATGGCCCAGCAAGGCGGTGCGCGACGAAGGCATGGCGAAGGTCATGAAGGATGAGCGGATGCAGCCGGACGGCGACATGCCGTTCAGCGGCGAGCGGCTGATCTATGGCGGTTTCGCGACCCTGGTCGACACTGCCGAAGGCTGACGCCGCCTCCCACCCCCATATGCATGAAGGAGATGGATCATGGCCGATATGACGGGCCGGTTCTTCTGGTATGAATTGATGACCAGCGATCCGAAGGCGGCCGAAGCCTTCTACACGACAGTCGTGGGCTGGACGGCCGCGCCGTTCGATGGCGGCAATGCTATGCCCTATACGGTGATAAGCGGCAGCGAAGGCGGCATGGGCGGCATCATGGCGATCCCGCCGGAGGCCGCGGCCAATGGCTTGAAACCCTGCTGGCTTGGCTATATCGGCGCGGCCGATGTCGACGCCGATGCAGCGGCGGCGGCCAATGCGGGCGGGGCGATCCACAACCCGCCCTCCGACATCCCCGATGTCGGCCGCTTCGCCGTGATGGCCGACCCGCAGGGCGCGGTCTATAATCTGCTCAAGGGCAGCAGCCCGCAGGAAATGCCCTCCTATTCCGGCGGCGCGATGGGGCATGTGAGCTGGAACGAGCTGCACACGACCGACTGGGAAGGCGCCTTCTCCTATTATTCCGGCCTCTATGGCTGGACCAAGGAGCATGCGATGGACATGGGTCCGATGGGCACATACCAGATCTGGAACCGGCCGGACGGCGTGACCGCGGGCGGCATGATGAACGATCCCCATTTCCCGCGCCCGGTGTGGCTGTTCTATTTCCAGGTCGGCAATATCGACGCGGCGCAGGCGCGCATCACCGATAATGGCGGCAGCATCCTGTTTGGCCCCAGCGAGGTGCCGGGCGGCGGCTGGATCATCACCGCGAGCGACCCGCAGGGCGCGATCTTCGCCCTTGTCGGCACCCGCGACAGCTAAATCAGCGCAAGAAAGGAGAGAGGCGATGTCGAAAATATCCCCCTGCCTGTGGTTCAACGGCGAGGCCGAGGAAGCCGCCAATTTCTACGTCGATACGTTCCGGGATGGGGAGGTCGGGAAGATCGGCCGCTACCCGGAGGATAACCCCTTCCCGGCCCCTTTCCCCGCCGGGACGGCGATGATGGTGGAGTTCACCCTGTTCGGCCAAAGCTATCAGGCGCTGAACGGCGGCCCCGAATTTACGTTCAGCGAGGCGATTTCGCTTTCGGTGGTGTGCAGCGATCAGGCGGAACTGGACCGCTATTTCAACGCGCTGACCGCCGATGGCGGCTCGCCCCAGCCCTGCGGCTGGCTGAAGGACAAATATGGCCTGTCCTGGCAACTGGTGCCCGAAGCTTTCCTGCGCATGATGGAAAGCGGCGACACCGCCGGGATCGGCCGCGCCATGGCCGAGGTCGCGAAAATGTCCAAGCTGGACATCGCCACGCTGGAAGCCGCCTTTGCAGGAGAAACCGTATGACCGACGCATCGCTGGACCTGACCATCACCCGCTACATCGCCGCGCCGCCGGAGACGGTCTATAAGGTGTGGACGGAGCGGACCGAGGAGTGGTTCGCGCCAAAGCCTTGGACGGCGAAGCTGCTGGAGCAGGATTTGCGGCCGGGCGGGCGCTCCGCCCTCACCATGACCGGCCCGGACGGCGTGGAGACGCCGCCGATGGAGGGCGTCGTCCTGGAAGTGATCCCGAACCGGAAGATCGTGACCACCGATGCGTTCAGTGCAGGCTGGGTTCCGCAGGGGCCGTTCATGACGGCGATCACCACCTTCGAGCCGGAAGGCGAGGGCACCCGCTACACCGCCACCGCCCGCCACTGGACGGAGGAGGCGATGAAGCAGCATGAGGAGATGGGCTTCACGACCGGCTGGGGCCAGGTCGCGGATCAACTCGCGGCGCTGTGCGAAGCGGTGGATGCCTGAACGCTGATATCCCTGCATCGTCATCCCGGCGACCCGAAGGGCGACCGTAGGTCAACGCGGGACCCAACTCTCCCCATAAAGCGACGGTCCCGGAGGCGAGATGGGTTCCGGCTTCCGCCGGAATGACGAGGGGGAAAGTGGGGCAATCCAAACCTCGTCATTCCCGCGCAGGCGGGAACCCATCTCCCAACCTTCCGTCACGCGGCTCGTGCCGGAGATGGGTCCCCGCCAGCGCGGGGATGACGGTGAAAACTGTTGCGTTCGCTCATCGTCGCGGCATGTTCCCAAACGGAAACCGCATTGACTTCCCCTGGCCCTTTCCCTATCGGACCCGCTTCCGACAAAGGTCGCCGGATTGGCGGCCATTTTTTGTCATGCCCGATTCGATATATTGTTTGAGGAATGAGCGATGAAGCGCACCTTTCAGCCGAGCAACCTCGTGCGCAAGCGCCGGCACGGTTTCCGCGCCCGCATGGCGACCGTGGGCGGCCGCAACATCCTGCGCGCGCGCCGCGCCCGCGGCCGCAAGAGCCTGAGCGCCTGAACGCAGCCGGGGAGGCGCGCGGCTTCGTGACGCTCACGAAGCGGGCCGACTTCCTCGCCGCGAACAAGGGGCGCAGGCAGCCGATGCCCGGCTTCGTCCTGCTGGTCCGCGACCGGGCGGACGGCGATCCGGTCAAGCGAATCGGCTATACTGTCACGAAGAAGATTGGCGGCGCTGTCGTCCGTAACCGGATGAAGCGCCGTTTTCGCGCCCTCGCCAGGGAATTGCTGCCTGAGCTGGGCGTCGCCGGGGCGGATCATGTGCTGATCGGCCGCCAAGGCGGGATCGAACGGGATTTCGCCCTGCTGCGCGCGGAGATGGAAAAGGCGCTGCGGAAGCTGGGGCGGGGTGATGGAGGACCGAAATCTCCCTCCGTTCGCCCTGCTGACACGAGGCCCGTGACTCGTGACAGTGTCGAAGGGCTGTCCTTACTTGAAGAGAAGGGCAGGGCTTCGACAAGCTCAGCCCGAACGGAAAAGAGCGCTGGGCTATCATGATCGCCCGCCTCCTTTCCCTCATCGCGCGGGCATGGCAGATCGGCCCCTCGCGCATCCTGCCGCCCACCTGCCGCTATTCTCCCTCCTGTTCCCAATATGCCATCGACGCACTGGGAAAATATGGTGCCATCAAGGGTAGCTGGCTGTCGGCGAAGCGGCTAATGCGATGCCACCCCTGGGGCGGGTCCGGGTACGACCCGGTTCCCTGACCAGACATAAGACACAAGATAAACGGCCGGAGCCTCAAGCGCGTGGACGACAAGCGGAATATCATTTTGGCGGTGGTGCTGACGGCGCTGATCCTGTTCGGTTGGCCCTATATCGCCAGTCATTTCTTTCCTCCGGCCAATCCGCCCGCGACCAAGGTGCAGGGCGGCAAGACCACGCCGGTCGCCGCGCCCGACGCCAGCAGCGCGCCGCTCTCCCCCGCCGCCGCGGCGCGGGCGGTGCAGGACCGGACGGCCGTTTTGCGCGGTTCGCCCCGCATCCCGATCGAGACGCCCAAGCTCACCGGCTCCATCAACCTCAAAGGCGCGCGGATCGACGATATCGTCCTTCCCACCTATCGCGAGACCATCGCGAAGGATTCGGCCCCCATCCGCCTCTATTCGCCCAGTGGCACCCGCGACGCCTATTTCGCCGGCTTCGGCTGGTCGGGCGAGGGCCTGAAAGGGCCGGACGCCAACACCGTCTGGACCGCCGAAGGGACCAAGCTGACCCCGGCGACGCCGGTAACGCTGCGCTGGAACAATGGCGCGGGGCAGACTTTCGCGATCCGCCTGGCGATCGACCCCGATTTCATGATCACCGTGCAGCAGACGGTCGCCAACACCGGCAACGGCCCGGTCGCGGTCAAGCCCTATGGCTATATCAGCCGCGACGGCCATTCGAAGGACCCGACGAGCTGGACGATCCACACCGGCCCCATTGGCGTGTTCAACGGCGCGGCCAATTATGACGTCGATTTCACTGACCTGGACAAGGAAGGAAACCAGTCCTTCACCAGCACGGGCGGCTGGATCGGCTTCACTGACAAATATTGGCTGTCCGCGCTGGTCCCGGATCAAAAGACCGCCTTTGCGGGCCAGTTCCGCAAGGGCGCCGGGGAGCAGTATCAGGTCGATTACAGCCTGAACCCCACGCTCCTCGCCGCGGGCAAGTCCGTCACCCAGACGTCGCGGCTCTTTGTGGGCGCGAAGGAAGTGAAAACGCTGCAGACCTATGAGCGGGGCGGCATCACCCTGTTCGACCGGTCGATCGACTGGGGCTGGTTCTACTGGTTCGAACAGCCGATCTTCGCGCTGCTCCACTGGCTGTTCACCGTCACCAGCAATTTCGGCGTGGCGATCATCCTTCTGACCTTCTGCGTCCGGGCGCTGATGTTCCCGGTCGCGCAAAAGCAGTTCAAGTCGATGGCGGCGATGCGCTCCGTGCAGCCCAAGCTGAAGGCGCTGCAGGAGAAGTATAAGGACGACAAGCCCAAGCTGCAGCAGGAGATGATGGAGCTGTATAAGCGGGAGAAGGTCAATCCGCTCGCCGGATGCCTGCCCGTATTCCTGCAGATTCCGATCTTCTTTGCGCTCTACAAGGTGCTGCAACTGACGATCGAAATGCGGCATCAGCCGTTCATCCTGTGGATCAAGGATCTGTCCGCGCCGGACCCGCTGCATGTGCTGAACCTGTTCGGTCTGCTCAATTTCCAGCCGCCCGCCTTCCTGGCGATCGGCGTGCTGGCGATCCTGCTGGGCATTTCCATGTGGCTGCAGTTCCGCCTGAACCCGACGCCGATGGACGATATCCAGAAACAGGTGTTCGCGATCATGCCCTGGATGATGATGTTCATCATGGCGCCGTTCGCGGCGGGCCTGCTGGTCTACTGGATCACCAACAATATGCTGAGCATCGCGCAGCAATGGTTCCTGTACCGCTCGCATCCGCAGCTTAAGGAAGCGGCGGCGGCGAAGTAAGGCTCCAACCCCCGTTCGGGCTGAGCTTGTCGAAGCCCTGTCCTTCTTAAAAGAAAAGTGCAGCCCTTCGACAGGCTCAGGGCGAACGGAGTATTTATGACGGATGATGAGGCAGAGGAAGCAATCGAAACCGCGCGGAGGATTTTCGCCGGGCCGATCGCGTTCCTGAAATCCGCGCCGGACCTTAAATTCCTGCCCGATCCGGTGGCGAAGGAGGTGGCGTTCGCCGGGCGGTCGAACGTGGGCAAATCCTCGCTGCTGAATGCGCTGACCAACCGCAACGGCCTTGCGCGTACATCCAACACGCCGGGACGCACGCAGGAGCTGAACTTCTTCGACGTCGGCGATCCGGCGCAGCCGCTGCTCCGCCTGGTCGATATGCCGGGCTATGGCTATGCGCGGGCGCCCAAGGATATGGTCCGCAAGTGGCGCTTCCTGATCAACGACTATCTGCGCGGGCGCGCGGTGCTGAAGCGCACGCTGCTGCTGATCGACAGCCGCCACGGCATCAAGGAAGTCGATCACGACATCATGAAGATGCTGGACGATGCCGCCGTCAGCTATCGCATCGTGCTGACCAAGGCGGACAAGGTGAAGGCCAGCGAACTGGCGGCGGTCGCCGAACGCACGATGCAGGAAATCCGCAAGCGCCCCGCCGCGCACCCCGACCTGCTGATGACGTCGAGCGAAAAGGGCATGGGCATTCCGGAACTGCGCGCGGCGGTGATCGACGCGCTGGATTAGATTTTGGGGATCAGGGTTCGGGGATCAGGGTTGCTGATCAGATTTTAGCGCCCGTGGCTTGCCAAACCTCGTCATCCCGGCGAAAGCCGGGACCCATCTCTCCCGCATGCGGACGATTGCCGGGGGCGAAATGGGTTCCGGCTTTCGCCGGAATGACGGATTTGGGGAAATCAGATGCTAAAGCTCTTCATCGGCAACAAGGCCTATTCAAGCTGGTCCTTGCGCGGCTGGCTGGCGGCGAAACAGTCCGGCCTGCCGTTCGAGGAAGTCGTCGTCCCCCTCTATGACGAAAGCTGGGAGAAGCGCCGCGAGGGCGACGAGTTCGCGCCCTCGTCCGGCAAGGTGCCGATCCTGTGGGCGGGCGACGATCTGGTCGTGTGGGACAGCCTGGCGATCATCGAATATCTGAACGAGAAGTCCGGCGGCGACCGCTTCTGGCCGCAGGATGAGGCCGCGCGGGCGATGGCCCGGTCAATGGCGGCGGAAATGCACAGCAGCTTCGCCGCGCTGCGCCGCGAGCACAGCATGAACATCCGCCGCATCTATGAGGCCGTCCCGCCTTCGCCGGAAGTGATGCAGGACATCAACCGGATCATGCAGCTCTGGGCGGAGGCGCGGGCGCGCTTCGGCGGCACGGGCGATTTCCTGTTCGGGGAATTCGGCGCGGCCGACATCATGTTCGCGCCGGTGGTCACGCGCTTCATCACCTATCAGCTTCCCATCGCCCGCTTCGCCGAGGGCTATATGCAGGCGATCATCGCCCACCCCTTCATGCAGGAATGGATCGGCGGCGCGCAGGCGGAGGACTGGGTGATCGAGAAATTCGAGCAGATTCCGGCCTAATTTGCATATTGATTGGCTTTGATTATATTCCAATCATTCTGATTGGGATGATGGCATGGCTTCAGAAACGCGCGTTTTAACGGCGCATGTGCCGCAAAGTCTGGCCGACAGGGTCGATGACATCGCTGCCCGGCTGGATCGTTCGCGCGGCTGGGTGGTCAAACAGGCGCTTGCCGCGTGGGTGGACCAGGAAGAAGAATGGCATCGCATGACCGTCGATGCCCTTGCCGATGTGGATGCCGGCCGGGTGATCGACCATCGGGACATCAAGGCATGGGCCGATAGCCTGTCAGGCAGCGATCCGCTTCCGCCGCCAGCGTGATGAAAATCCACTGGTCGAGCGCCGCCGCGTCTGACCTGGTCCGGCTCCACGCTTTTCTGGCGGCCGAAGCGCCGGACGCTGCGGCGCGGATCGTACAGCAGCTTGCGCGCGCTCCCGACCGCCTCGTCCAATTTCCGCGGATCGGCGAGAAACTCGATATGTTCGAACCCCGCGAAGTGCGCCGCATCGTCATTGGCCCTTATGAGATGCGCTATGAAATCGCCGATGCCGCCATCTACATATTGAGGGTCTGGCACGGCCGCGAAAACCGTCCGTTCAGCCCGGACGATTGAGGAATCACTCCGGAAAGCGCGTGCCGTCTTTCCGCAAAAAGTCGGGGTTGCCCGGAAATATGTGCATGTCGATGTCGGGATAATGGCATTCGCTGCGCGCGGGGCGGCCGAAGGCGACGAACAGGCAGTCCGCGCCGCTTTCGTTGATCAGGTGATGGCCGTTGCCGTCGCCCTTCGGGAATACCGCCATGTCGCCGGCATGCATTGGCGTGCGGCCATGATCATCGACCAGCACCGCCTCCCCCGCCAGCATGACGACAAATTCGTCCTCGCCCGCATGCCAGTGCCGTTGCGATGACCATGCGCCGGGTTTCAGCGTCACATGGCTGACCCCGAAATCGGTGAGGCCCAGCGCTGGCGTCATGCGCCGCACCCATCGGCCCTCGACCTCCTTCGCGTAGACCGGCGGATAGCCTGTCCTGTTGTTCTGCGGAATGGCGTCCAGATCGATCTTGGGCATGGCGCGCTCCTCCTGCTGGTCAAGCGTCAGCGCATTCGCTAACGCACGGCGATGTCCACGACCAGTACCGTTCCCACCGCACTGGCCCTTGCCAGCCGCCTGATCGCCTGTCCGTCCGTCACCCCCGCGACCGGGGCGGTGTTCACGGCGATGGAGGAGATGCTGACGCCGCTTGGCTTCACGGTGGAACGCTTTGTGTGCGGGGAGGCTCCGGACGGGCCGGTGGAAAATCTGCTGGCGGTGCGGGACAGCGGCGCGCCGGGGCCGCATTTCGCCTTTGCCGGGCATCTGGACGTGGTGCCGCCGGGCAATAACTGGACCAGCGATCCGTTCACGCCGGAACTGCGCGGCGACCTTCTCTACGGGCGCGGTGCGGTGGATATGAAGGGGTCGATCGCCTGTTTCGTCGCGGCGCTGGCGGCCGCGCCCGGCCTGCCCGGTACGGTCAGCCTGATCATCACCGGCGACGAGGAAGGCCCCGCCGTCCACGGCACCGTCGCGCTGATGGAGCGCATGGCGGAGCGCGGCGTGAAGCCGGACCTGTGCCTTGTCGGCGAACCGACCTCGGTCAACCGGCTGGGCGACATGGTGAAGATCGGCCGGCGCGGATCGGTCAATATGTGGATCACGGTCAACGGCATGCAGGGCCATGTCGCCTATCCGCATCTGGCCGACAATCCGATCCCGCGCCTGCTGCGCATCCTGACCGCGATCGAGGCGATCGAATTGGACGCAGGCACCGACTGGTTCCAGCCAAGCAATATCGAGATTACCGACATCACCGTGGGCAATCCGGCGACCAACGTCATCCCGGCGCAGGCGACGGCGCGCCTGTCGATCCGCTTCAACGACCAGCATAGCGGCGCCGGCCTTGTCGAGCGCATCCGCGCGCTGGTCGAGGCGGAAGGCGGCGTGCTGGAGGCGAAGATCAGCGGGGAGGCGTTCCTGACCGCGCCCGGAACCTTCTCCACCCTCATCTCCAACGCGATCCAGACCGTGACCGGCATCGCGCCGGAACTGTCGACGACCGGCGGCACGTCCGACGCGCGCTTCCTGTCAAAACTGTGCCCGGTTGTGGAATTCGGCCTGACCAACGCGACGATGCACAAGCTGGACGAGGCGGTGGCGGTGCAGGATCTGGAGCAGTTGACCGCGATTTACGGGGATATTCTGGTACGGGTGCTGACGAACTAACCGTTCCGAAATTTGGCGCTATTTCCGCCCGTCAGCGATCATCCATCGCAGTCATGCCGGGCCTGACCTGGCATCCATTGGCTCGACTGTAGAGATAATGCGCTGCGATTGAGGCTCATGGATCCCGGATCAAGTCCGGGATGACGGCGGATCATTGTGGAATTAGGGGCTTCTGCGCCTCCCTACGCATCCAGCACCTTCTGCCCCAGCCGTGAGGGCGCGAAGCGGGCGAGATAGTCCTCCTCGTTAAGCGGAGTGGACAGATGATAGCCTTGAAACACCGTGCATCCCATAATGCGCAGCATGTCCACCTGATCCTGGCTCTCGACCCCCTCGACCACGGTTTCCAGGCCGAGACCCTGGATTAGCCCGATCACGGCGCTGCATATGGTCCGCGCCTCGGCCGACAGGGTGATATCCTCGACAAGGCTGCGGTCGATCTTCACCCGGTCGACGGGCAGGTCCTTCAGGCGCGACAGGTTGGAGTAGCCGGTGCCGAAATCGTCGATGGCGATGCGGACGCCATCCTTGCGCAGCGCGTGCAACTGGTCGAGCAGCCGCGCCTCCATCTCCATGGCCAGCGTTTCGGTGATTTCCAGCTCCAGTGCCTCCGCCGGGGTTCCGTGCCGCGCCATGGCGTGGCGCAGGCGCATGAAGAAATCGACCTGCGCCAGTTCGCGCGTCGAAATGTTGATCGCGATGCGCTGGGTCAGCCCCGCCTGCGCCCATTCCGCCGCGGTCTGGCACACCCGGTCCATCACCCAGTCGCCCAGTTCGACGATGACGCCGGTTTCCTCGGCAAAGGGGACGAAGGTGCCGGGCAGCACCATGTCGCGATCCGGGTGCGCCCAGCGGACCAGCGCCTCCGCCACCACTGCGGCGCCGCTGCCAATGTCGATCTGCGGCTGAAACTGCAAAACGAACTCGCCGCGCTCCAGGGCGATGCGCAGGTCGCGCTCCAGCTCCGCCCGGCCTGCGGCGGCGCGGGCCAGCTTGGCGGTGAATAATTCCACGCGGCCCCGGCCATTGGCCTTGGCATGATACATGGCGATATCCGCCGACCGCAGAAGGGCGCTCAGCGTCTCGCCATGGTCGGGATAATAGGCAACGCCGATCGACGCGCCGAGATCGATCTGCTGCCCGCCCAGGTCGAAGCGTTCGCCCAGCGCGAACTGGATCGCGCGGCCGATGCGCGCGGCGGCCTCACGGCGCGGCAGAGCGGGGAAGAACAGGGTGAATTCGTCACCGGCAAGGCGGCCGACCACGGCATCGCCCGATCCCGCGCCGACCTGGCTCATCACCACCTCGCGCAGCCGCCCGGCGACGCGCGAGAGCAGGAGATCGCCGGCGGCATGGCCCAGCGTGTCGTTGACGGCCTTGAACCCGTCCAGATCGATGAAGAACAGCGCGCCCGGCCCTTCGACCTCGCCCTCCACCAGCAGCCGTTCGACCTGACGGCAGAAGCTGGTGCGGTTTGCGAGACCCGTGACCGGATCGAACATCGCGAGCAGGTGCACATTGTCCAGATTGGTGCGCACCTGGCTGAACAGGCTTTCCATCGCCACGCCCAGGTCGGGAAGGTCGCGCTTCACCTCTGGCGCGACGGGCGCCTGCAGGTCGCCATGCGCTGCGCTCAGCAGCCGCTCGGCGGCGCTGTCCACGGATGCGGCGATGCCGGAAATGGTGCGCTGCGCCGACGCCCAGCTCATCGTGCCGCAGATGATCGCGACGATCAGCGCCCGGCCGATGTCCTCGACGTCGCCATAGGCTCCCTGCCCCGCAATCAGGGCAAGGATGAAGGCAAACGCCCCGGCGCTCGCCGCAAAGGCGAGCGCGCGGCTCTTGAGAGACACGCCTTGCATTGGCCCCCTTTGGCCCGCGTCACAACCATGATGCCCGACGGGGCACCGCTCAGGGGGTCAGTTATGAATGGCATTGGTTAAGAAACTTTCCGATCCGGCCGGTTTTTGCTCATCTTTTTCGGCGCAGGATGATGTAGAGCGCGCCTGCCCCGCCATGCCGGGGATGGGCGGTGCGCACGCTGGCGATTGCGCCTGCATGCGGGCCGGACGCCAGCCAATGGCCGATCTCCGCGCGGATCGCGCCGCGCCGCGAGGAATCGGCATTTTCCGAAGGATTCCGCGGCCGTCCGGTGATCACCAGCACCACCCGCACATCCTGCGCAATGGCGAAAGCGAGGAAGCGGTTGAGCCGCAGATGCGCGGCGGCAAGGCTGTGGCCATGCAGGTCGATGGACTGTTCGGGGCTGATGCGGCCGCTGCGAATCTGCTTTTCCCAGCTTCCGTCCAGGACGTCTGCGGGGCGTTTCATTACCTCCGCCGCGGCGGGGGCTGGCTTCGCGGGCGTTAACGACATTATCGCCGGGCCGGCCTTTCTGGCGGGCGCACGGACCGGCTGCGGCTCGGTTTCGGGAAGCGGGATCGGCGCGCCGGGGCGGACGGTGCGGGCGACCTTGTCCCAGGCGGCCCGCTCCTCAGCGGTCAGACGACGGCCAGCCATTGGCCTGCGCCAGACGGGCATAGGTGCCGATCGGCAGGAGCAGCAGCACGCTGCCCCGCGCCGACATGCCGCCCGCGATCGATCGCGCGCGGGAGCCTGCGCCCCAGAAAGTATCGAAGCGGTTCGCGCCCTTGATCGCGCCGCCGGTGTCCTGCGCGATCCAGATGCCGTTCGGCTCCGCCCGGTCCATCGACAGCAGCACGGGCGCGCCCAGCGGCACATATTTGGGGTCTGCGGCGACCGTCGCCTCGCCCGTCACCGGCACGCCCAGCGCGCCGAGCGGCCCTGCGCCGGTCAGCTCCTTGAAGAAAACGAAGCTCTTATTCTCGTTCATGATCGCCGCGCCCTCGACGGGGTTGGCGCGTATCCAGGCCATGATGTCATGCATCGACCCCGCCTGGATCAAGCCGCGATCCTTCATCAGCTTGCCTATGCCGGTATAATCGCGGCCATTCTGCCCGTCATAGCCGATGCGCATCACGCTGCCGTCGGGCAGGCGCAGGCGGCCGCTGCCCTGCACCTGCAGGAAGAAGAATTCCACCGGGTCCTTGGCCCAGGCGATTTCCAGCCCGCGCCCGGTGAGCGAACCCCCAACGATCTCCGACCGTTCATCGAAGGGGACGAAATTGGTGCCCTGCACCTTGCCCCGGATCGTCTTGCCCTTCAGCGCGTCGCTGAACTGTCCGAGATTGACGTCGATCAGCTCGCGCGGGCGGGCATAGATGGCGACATCATAACCGCTGCGCCGGTCGCGGGAGCCAAGGATTTCCGGTTCGAAATAGCCGGTCACCAGCCCCTTGCCGTCGCCGACCTGCACGCTTTCGAAATAGCGGCGGAAAAATTCGGTGGCGGTTGCGTCCGGCCAGCTTGCGGCGGCGCTGCACGACTGTTGCCAGTCCGAACCCTGCGTCAGCCCGCTCTGGTCGGCGCGGCGCAACAGGGAGGGGCAGGATATGCGGAACGCCTGCAGCGCGAGGCGGGATCGTTCGCCCGACTGCAGCAGGTCGCCGATCGGCGGGCCTTTCACCAGCCCCGCCCTGACGGCGTTATTGGTGTCGGTGTCGACCGCAGGCGTCGTCGCGCCCGGCGGCGGCAAAGCGGGGCGCGGCGTCGCGGGCACGGGACGCGCGGGCGCTTCGGCTGGCGGCGGACGGTGCGTGGGGGCGGGGCGGGAAGGACGGGCTGGCCCGCCATTGGGGATCAGGCCCCCGGAGCAGGCGGACAGGAGCAGCGCGCCGAGCAGCGCGGCGCTGCGGCGCGCCCACCGCTGAGGGGCGATCACGCCGCCTCGTCGGTTTCGATCAGTTTCCAGTTCGGGTCGGCGCTGCGGATGTCGCGGCTGAACGTCCAGGCGTCGAAGGTCGACACCGCGTCGGTCATCGACCCGGCGACGACATTGCCGTCTTTGTCGCGCGTGACGGCGGCGATATCCGCGTCGAAACGCATCGTGACCTGGGCGATCCGCCCGTTCAGCGACGCTTCGATCACCTGGGCGCGGTCGATTCGGACCAGCCGGTTTGCCAGCACATGCCCTTCCGCCTCACGGGCGGCGATCGCTTCCTCGAAGGAGGCAAGCACATCGGCGTCGCACAGCCATTCCAGTTCCTTGCGGTCGCCGCGCCAGAACGCCTCAAGCACCTGGCCATAGGCGGCCTTTGCGCCCTCGACGAACTGGGGCACGTCGAAATTGCGGTCGGCGGCGATCAGCGTGCGGATGCCCGCCTCGGCCTCCGGCGCGATCAGGCCGGGCGCGGCGCGCGCGGCGTCGCCGATGGCGTCTCCGCTTGTCCGGGGCTGCAGGACGGTGACTTTCGCGCGCTCATCCGTCTGGATCGGCGCGGGCTGCTGCTCATGGCCGGTGCGCTTGCCCAGAACCGAGTAGAGACGCAGGGCGAGAAATCCGGCGACGAAGGCGAGAATGACGATGAGATACACTGTAGTCCAAAACCTCCGGCACGAGGGACAGGGCCAACATAGGCACAATTGCGCCCTGTTTCAAATAGCAAGCGCGGTTTTGCGATATTCGGCCCCGCGCGGATGATTGGCCGGGCTGGCGCATCGGGGTTCGGCGGCATTGCTCTGTCCCTCGCCCCCTGCTAAGCGCGCCGTTCGTACTGGCGACATGGAACCGATATTGGCCATGCGCCGGGGGCAACAGGGACAGATTAAGGACGCATGATGGCGGATCAGGCCGACAGCAACGCAACAGTGGGCAACGGAGCGGACAATCTGCCGCAGATCGGGCTAATCACCCAATATGTGAAGGACTTGTCGTTCGAAAACCCCAACGCGCCGGGCGTCTATCAGTGGCAGACCCAGCCCAATATCGACGTGCAGTTCAACATCGGGTCGGACCGCGTGGCCGACGACCTGCATGAAGTGCAGCTCAAGATCGAGGTGAAGGCGACCACCGACGCCGGCACCGCCTTTGCCGTGGAGCTGCTCTATGCGGCGCTGTTCGGCATGCGCAACGTGCCCGATGATCAGGTCAACCCCTTCCTGCTGGCCGAAGCGCCGCGCCTGCTCTTTCCGTTCGCCCGCCGCATCCTGGCCGATGCCGTGCGCGACGGGGGCTTCCCGCCGCTGCTGCTCGACCCCATCGATTTCGGCGGTCTGTATGAGCAGCAGGCGCAGGCCGCGCTGGCGCAGTCGGCGGGCGCACCCATCGGCAACGCCTGATCCCGGCGCTGGGCGCGGGGGCGGCGCATGAGCCTGCTTAGAGCCTCCGGCGTCATTGGCGGGCTGACCCTGGTCAGCCGCATATTGGGCATGGTCCGCGACATGCTGGTCGCGCGCTATCTGGGCGCGGGGCTGGCGTCCGACGCCTTTCTGATCGCCTGGCGGCTGCCCAACCTGTTCCGCGCCCTGTTCGCGGAGGGGGCGTTTGCGGCCGTGTTCGTGCCGATGTTCAACCGCACCATGGCGGAGGCGGACAAGGACAATCCCGGCAGCGGCAAGGCGGCCGCCATCGCCTTCGCCGGACAGATATTGTCGGTGCTGTTCCCCTTCCTGCTGATCTTCACCGGATTGATGATGGTTCTGGCCGCGCCCGTCGTGTGGGCGATGACCGGCGGCTTTCCCGATGGCGGCGTTGAGAAATTCAACCTCGCCGTCACGCTCACGCAGATCACCTTTCCCTATCTGGCGCTGATATCGCTGGTGTCGCTGCTCGGCGGCATCCTCAATTCGCTTGATCGCTTCTGGGTGAACGCGGCCGCGCCGGTGTTGCTCAACATCTGCATGATCGTCGCCGTGCTGTTCTTCCGGGGCGATACGGAAGTCGCGACGGCGCATACGCAGGCGATTGCGGTCACGGTATCGGGCGCGGCGCAACTGCTCTGGCTGATCTGGTCGTGCCGCCGCGCGGGGGTCGTCCTGCGCCTCGGCCGGCCGCGGCTTTCCCCGCCGGTGAAGCGGCTGCTCGCGCTGATCGGCCCGGCGGCGCTCGGTGCGGGGGCGATCCAGTTCAACCTGCTGGTGTCCACCTCGCTCGCCGCCCGCTTTCTGCCGCAGGGCGCGGTCTCCTATCTCTATTATGCCGACCGGCTGAACCAGTTGCCGCTCGGCCTGATCGGCATCGGCGTCGGCACGGCGATCCTTCCCGCCCTGTCGCGCCAGATCGGGTCGGGCAATGAGGCCGCCGCGTCCCACACCCAGAACCGGGCGATGGAGCTGGCGCTGTTCCTTTCCCTGCCCGCCGCCGTTGCGCTCTGCGTATCGGCCGTGCCGCTGATCCGCGGCCTGCTCCAGCATGGCGTGTTCACCGCCGCCGACACGATCGGCGCGTCGGGCGCGCTGACGGCCTTCGCGATCGGCGTGCCCGCCTATGTGCTGATCAAGGTGCTGACCCCCGGCTTCTACGCGCGGCAGGATACCAAGACGCCGGTCCGGGTCGCGGTATTCTCCATGCTGTTCAACCTTGTCGGCAATCTGGTGCTGATCTGGCCGCTCGGCCATGTCGGCGTCGCGGTATCGACCGCCATCGCCGCCTGGGTGAATGTGATCGTGCTTTACTGGCTGCTCCACCGCCGCGATCAGCTCCGCATGGACGACCGCTTCCGGGCGAAGGCGATCCGCATCCTGGGCGCCAGCGCGGTGATGGGCGCGGCGCTCTGGTTCCTCAACCCGCTGCTTGATCCCTATATGGCGAGGGGCCTGATGGAGCGTGTCGCCGCGCTCGCCCTGTTGTGCGGGCTGGGCGGTCTGGTCTATGCGGTCGCGGCGTTGGCGCTTAAGACCTACGCGATTTCCGAACTCCGGTCGCTGTTCCGGCGGCCCTCCAGAACGAGCTGAACCCTATGCGTGTCCTTTCCGGCATCCAGCCGACCGGCAACCTGCACCTTGGCAATTATCTGGGCGCGATCCGCAACTGGGTCCGCATGCAGGATGAAATGGACTCGGACAGCCAGTGCTTCTTCTTCCTGGCCGACATGCATTCGATCACCGTGCATGAGGAGCGCGCCCAGCGCCTGCGCAATGTGCGTGAAATGGCGGCGGCGCTGATCGCGGCGGGCATCGACCCGGATCGCAGCGTCCTGTTCAACCAGGCGCGCGTGCCCGCCCATGCGGAGCTGCAATGGCTGCTGAACGGCACGGCGCGGATCGGCTGGCTGAACCGCATGACCCAGTTCAAGGACAAGGCGGGCAAGAACCGCGAGGGCGCATCGGTCGGCCTCTACGTCTATCCAGTGCTGCAGGCGGCGGACGTGCTGCTCTATCAGGCGACGCATGTGCCGGTGGGCGAGGATCAGAAGCAGCATCTGGAGCTGACCCGCGACGTGGCGGTCAAGTTCAACACCGATTTCGGCGTCGACCTGTTCACCATTCCCGATCCGATCATCCCCAAGGAGACGGCGCGGATCATGTCCCTGCGCGACGGGACGTCGAAAATGTCCAAGTCCGATCCATCGGACATGAGCCGCATCAACCTGACCGACGATGACGACGCCATCGTGCAGAAGATCCGCAAGGCCAAGACCGACCCGGAGCCGCTGCCCGAAACCGCCGCCGGTCTCGAAGGACGGCCGGAGGCGGCCAATCTGGTCGGCATCTTCGCCACCTTCACCGGCGCCACGCCCGATTTGGTCTGCGCGCAGTTCGTGGGCCAGGGGTTCGGCGCGTTCAAGCCTGCGCTGGCCGAGGTGCTGGTCGAGGCGCTCCGCCCCATCCGCACCCGGTTCGAGGAATTGAAGGGCGATGACGCCGCGCTGGACGCGATCCTGATCAAGGGGGCGGAAAAGGCCGCGGCCGCCGCCGAGCCGACCCTGCGCGGGGCCTATGATGCGCTGGGCCTGATGCGCTGAGCCTGATGCGTTCGGCGCGCGCTGACGGTTTTCCGCGCCCGGCAACGTCCTCATTTCATGGAAACCGTAAGGTGCGCAATGCGTTCAAACGGTGTTCAGTTGCGTTATGCTACGGCATGACGCAGATATGAGGCACAGGGCGTTCCGCCCACGACCAGGACAAAAGACAATGACCATGTTTCGCAGGATCGGCATGCTCGCGACGCCGGCCTTGGCGCTGTTCGCGCTTTCCGGCTGTGCGACGTCATTCAAGGCCGATGTGGCGCGTTTTCAGCAGCTTCCTCCGCCCAGCCAGGGCCAGACCTTTACCGTGGTCGCGGATGATACGCGACTGGCTGGTGGCCTTGAGTTCAGCCAATATGCGGGCCTTGTGTCCTCGCGGCTGAGCCAGCTTGGCTATACCGCCGCGTCCGACCCGGCCAAGTCCGATCTGGTCGTGCGTATGCGCTATATCGTCGACAATGGGCGTGAGAAGGTGCGCAGCACCGGCTTTGGCGATCCGTGGGGCGGCTGGGGCTATGGCCGCTTTGGCGGCGGCTGGGGCTATCCCGGCTTTTACGGCCGCCGCTACGCCTATGGCTTCTACGACCCGTTCCTCTTTGGCCCCGGCTTCGGCGGCTACAACGACGTGTCTAGCTATACCGTCTACACCAGCCAGCTTGAGCTGAAGATCGATCGCGCCGGAGACGGCAAGCGTGTGTTCGAAGGCACGGCTTCGGCCCAGTCGCTCAGCAACAAGCTGACCTATCTGGTCCCGAACCTGATCGAGGCGATGTTCACCAACTTCCCCGGCCAGTCCGGCGAGAATGTGAAGATCACCCTGCCGCCGGAGCCTAAGGCATAGGCCCGGCGCATTGACCGGAATAATGTGACAGGCGGTGGCTCCCAGGCACGTCTGACAATTGCCCGGCGGCCTCCCTAAAGAGGCCGCCGGTTTTTTTTGAATCATCCGAATCGGTTAGATCGAATCGATCCCTCTTAAGGACCGTCTTGCGAGTCGTGGGCGCGGCGACAGGGCGCGATTCACGTCTCCGGCAACCGCGCAACGGGCAAAATCCCTCAATCCGTCGCGGTTACGGTGTGGTTAACCAGATTTTACTGGACTCTTGACCGCCGCCGGAGCCTGTATGCTGCACCGCACATAATTCCTGTGCGTAAAGACATAAACTGGTCGCATTTTGGAATATTGACGCAATCGTGGAGACCCGCGTTCGCCGTCAAATGATTGGAGGACACCATGACCATGCTTGCAATAGGCGCTGCGGCCCTAGCAGCTACAGCCGTGGGTACCGTTCTTGGCGCTGCGGCGCTTCTGTGCCTTGCGGAGCCTTCGTCTCCCGCTGAATGGGACTGGCAGCAGCACCGCTGACCGCCATTATAGCATGACCCGCGCAGCAGGCTGCGGCCCTGTCTGACGACCGGCCGGCAGCCTGTATCGCTCACCCTTCCAACTTACGCTGCAGTGCACGAATATCGGCGTCGATATCCGCATGATCGCGGCGCAGGGTCTCGATTGTGCGAATGGCGTGGATGACGGTGCTATGGTCGCGTCCGCCAAAGATGCGGCCGATTTCCGGCAGCGACCGCGGCGTCATCTTCTTCGACAGATACATGGCGACCTGACGGGGCCGGGCCACCGCGCGCGCGCGGCGCTTGGACCGCATTTCCGCCGGATCGATGCGGTAATGGGCGGCGCAGGCCTTCTGGATCTCATCGACGGTGATGCGGCGCGCATTGGCGCGGATCGCGTCGGCCAGCATGCTCTGGGCGAAATCGAGGTCGATCTTGCGGCCGGTCAACTGGCCATAGGCGACCAGCTTGTTGAACGCCCCCTCCAGCTCGCGGACATTGCTGCGGATGGCGCGCGCCAGGAAATCGATCACGGCGTCTGGGACCGGCGGGTCGCCCGCTACGCTGCGCTTGGCCTCCAGGATGGCAAGGCGCAGGTCGATGTCGGCGGGCTGGATGTCGGCGACCAGGCCGCCCGCCAGCCGGGACAGGATGCGCGGGTCAACCGCGTCCAGGCTCTGCGGCGCGCGGTCGGCGCTGATCACGATGCGCGCGCCGCTCTCGACCAGATCGTTGATCGTGTGCAGGAACTCCTCCTGCGTCGATCCCTTGCCCGCGATGAACTGGATATCGTCGATCAGCAGCAAGCGGGCGGCGCGCAGCCGCGCCTTGAACGCCATCGTGTCGTTCGCCCGCATCGCGTTCACAAATTCCATCATGAACTTTTCGGCCGACATGTAGATGATCGGCGCGGCGGGCGAATGCGTCAGGAAATCCTCGGCAATGGCGTGCAGCAGGTGCGTCTTGCCCTGTCCGGTGCCGCCATGGATGAACAGCAGGTTGAAGCGCGGGTTCGCCTTCGCCGCCATCGCCCGCGCGGCGGAATGGGCGAGCTGGTTGCTTTCCCCGGTGATGAAGGAGGCAAAGGCGTGCCTGGGCCGGAAGCCGGGCGCGGACGCCGCAGCGGCGGGCGCCTGCTCCTCGGTCCGGGCTTCCTCGACCGGCACGGACATCAGGCGCGGCGCGATGGCGTCCGGCGCCTTGATGATGCGCACGTCGCGGACACCGGCATTGGCCGCGCGCCAGGCAAGGCGCAGGCGGTCGCCAAACTGGCCAGCGACGAAGGTCGCCGAAAAATCGGACGCGACCAGAATGTCCAGCGTCTGGGAAAAAGAACAATATTCGCCAAGCCGGGCGGGCTTGAGCCATTGGTCGAACATCTTCGCGCCGATGTCGCGGCGCAAACCGGTGCGTATCAATGACCAGGCGGCGTCGATCCGGGCATTGTCCTCGCCCGTCGCTTCGCTTGCCACCTGACCCTCCTCCATTGCCATTGCGACCCCAGCCCCCTCATTCGCCCGTCATGTGCATGACGCACTATCCTTCACAGGGGAAACCGGCTTTGCCGTTTCTCCTGGATCGGACACTCTCAAACCTTGCAGCAGGCAGGAAACCTGATTCGATTCCCGCCCTGTTCAGACAAACTAGACAGCCCGGAGGAGGGGGATCAAGGGCGCGGCCAGTCAAAAAACTGAAATAAAAATATTGACTCGCCAAAGAGCAGCAAATGCAGGGACTTAATATAAGTATCTGAAAATAAAGGGCTTTAAATTCCGGTTAACCATGGCCGCGTGCGAATCGTGGGAAAAGCGTCGCTTTGCATCGCACAGCCCTGCCTTGGCCCTGCCTTGGCCCTGTTTTGGTCCCGAATTGGTCGCGAAAAGATTGGGAAACAGAAGGCGCACAAAGAAAAAGCCCGCCCGAAACAATGCCGGGCGGGCTTTTCAAACCAGTGTGCGGCGGATCAGCCCAGCGCGACGACGCGCTTGGTGAGGCGGCTGAACTTGCGCGATGCGGTGTTCTTGTGAAGCACCCCGCGGGCGACGCCACGGGCCAGCTCCGGCTGCACCGAAGCGAGCGCGGCGGTGGCGGCGGCCTTGTCGCCGGCGTCGAGGGCCAGTTCGACCTTCTTCACCAGAGTACGGATGCGGCTGACGCGGCTGCCGTTGATTTCTGCCCGCCGGGCGTTGCGGCGGATGCGCTTCTTTGCTTGCGGCGTATTTGCCATGCCTGTCCTCAAAAAAACCGAAAATCATGGATAGAGCAGCGCGCAAACCATGCGCCCGGCTCATGAAGGTGCGGCCCTTAGCTTGGAACGGCGGGACCGTCAACCGCGCGCAGCCGTTTCGCGCGATTTTCCGCGCCTGCCGCCCGGTTAATGCGTCCTGCGCCCTATCGCTGGCATTTGGGGCAGAAGAAGGTTGAGCGGCCGCTGTCCACCTGCCGGCTGACCGTGCCGCCGCAGGGGCAGGCAAGCCCTTCCCGCCCATAAACCCGCCATTGCTTGGAAAAATAGCCCAATTCCCCGTCGGGCCGGGCATAGTCACGCAGGGTGGACCCGCCCGCCGCGATCGCGGCTTCCAGCACCTCGCGAATCGCATCCACCAGCCGCGAGAGGCGCGGGCGGGACAGGCCGCCGCTTTTGCTGCCCGGCGCGATGCCCGCCATGTTCAGCGCCTCGCACACATAGATATTGCCCAGGCCCGCGACGATTCGCTGGTCCAGCAGGGCGGCCTTTATCGGTGCGGCCTTCCCCGCCAATATGCGGAACAGATAGGCGGCGGTGAAATCCGGGCCGAGCGGCTCCGGACCCATGCGGGTGAAGGGATCGTAAAGCGAAAGCGCCTCGCTCCGCACCAGATCCAGCGACCCGAAGCGCCGGGGATCGTTCAGCGCGAGTCGCCGCCCCGCCTCCGTCTCCAGCACCAGATGGTCGTGCGCGCCAATCTCTCCGGGGTCCACGCGCCACCGGCCCGACATGCCGAGGTGGAATATCATCGTATCGCCCCGGTCGGTGGCGATCAGGCCATATTTGGCGCGGCGGGACAGGCCGGTGATCTGCGCGCCGGTCATGCGCTGGCGCAGGTCGATGGGGATCGGCCAGCGCAGGTCGGCGCGGCGCGGCTCGACCAGCGACAGCCGCGCGCCGTCCAGCACGCTGCGCAATCCGGCGACGGTGGTTTCGACTTCGGGAAGTTCAGGCATGGCAAGCCCATGTAGGCGTCGTCCGTCCGTCAGGCCAGCGCTTTGCCCAATGCCCAGCGCTTTGCCCAATGCTTTGCCAGACCCTCCCCCTCGCGCGGACCACAATCGCGCTACAAAGCGACATCTCGCCGTTACGTTGCCGTCCGATCCCCTGTCCGGGGAAGGGCCGCTGCGAAAGTATCGATATGGCGAGACCAAGGACGAAACCGGCGCTGTGCGCCAGCGGGCGGCACCGGCCGGACATCCACCGGACATGCGACGATGACGGCGTCACCCGCACCCATTGTCTGGATTGCCGGTGCCAGCTCGTGCGCACTCTCGCGTCGCGGGCCTGGTACCGGTCGGGCATGTTTTTCTGACGCTAGGCCGCAGCCGCCGGACATACGGGCGGCGCATAAAAGGTCCGCCACCCATTCGGATGGCGGACCCATCCCCCGGAGGGGGCGGCAAGGGCCGGTAATCAGGTGGTGGCGGGGGTCAGTCGCCTCCATCCCGTGGACGCCTTGCCGAAATCATAGATCGGCTGGGTGCGGACTTCCTTCGTCACCGTCTGGCTCTGCTGCGCGGCGATGGGCTGCTCGGCGCTGACCGGCTGGCTCTGGCGAAGGGCCGCCTCGCCCTTGTGCATCAGGAAGTTCGCGCGGCGCAGGCGGTTCTTGCGCGTCAGGAACGGATTGGCCTGCGTCGGCTGCTCGGCGACCATGGCCTCCAGCGACGACGCCGGAGCCGCCGTCGATGCCGCCGCAGTCGGGCGCACAGGCTCATCCGCATAG
>NZ_MINO01000038.1 GCF_001757355.1 Sphingobium phenoxybenzoativorans | reverse complement strand
GGCAACGCCGCCCGCGCGGAGGGGCTGCTGGTCGCCGTCGCCGCCCGCCGTTCGCTCGATAGCGGCGCGCCGCTCGGCTATGTCGAGGGGCAGCTTCGCCTGCGCTTCGGCCAGGCGCAGCCCCGCGCCGTCGCCACCATCATCAACGCCGCGCGCGAACCGGTGACGCTCGCCGATCTGGAGGCGGAGCTGGACGCCATCGGCCCGCATCTGACCGGCAATCCGCCCGATGCGAGCTGGTGGACGACCTTCAAGAATGAAGCGCGGCAGATGGTCATCATCCGCAAATCCTCCACCCCCTCGCCTTTGCCCGACCGCGCCTACCGCCGCGCCCAGCGCCTGCTGGAATCGGGCCGTGTCGACGCCGCCCTGGTCGAAGTCGAGCGCCTGCCCGCGCACGATGTCGCCGACCGCTGGCTGCAGATGGCCCGCCGCTACCGCGAGGCGCGCCGCGCGCTCGACCTGATCGAGACCGCCGCGATCCTGGAACCCCGCCAGATCCGCACCGGCGACGGCGCGGCCGTGGCGCAGCAATCCCCGCTGGCCCCTTAGGCCCTGTCCTATTGGGGGAAGCGTGCTCCTGCGAAAGCAGGAGCCCAGTCCCGCGGTCCGATCTGGGCTCCTGCTTTCGCAGGAGCACGTCGCGCTTTAGGCAGATCTAATCCCCCAGCACCTGCGGCGCATAGGCCAGCCGCACGGTCTGCGACCGCATCGCCTCGATCCGGTCCCATGCCGCCCAATGCGCCTGCCTGCCGCCAACCATCTCCGGCGCGCCCGCGTCCAGCGCATCCAGATCGACGGTCAGATAGACGGGTTCGGCCGGTTCCGCTGGCCCGGCGGGCATGCGCGGGGCGATGTCGCTGATCACCACCCGCACGCCCAGCGCCGTCGCCGCGAACAGCTTCCGGGCAAAGGCCGTGGGCACCCGGATGCAGCCATGCGACGCTGGATAGCCCGGATTTGCCCCAGCATGGATGGCGATCCCGTCCCAGGTCAGCCGCTGCATGAACGGCATCGGCGCATTGCTGTAGAGGTTGGACCGGTGCCACTGCGCCTTCTGCAATATCTGATAGTCGCCGACCGGCGTCTCCCGCCCCGGCGAGCCGGTTGAGACCGCCGCCATGCCGATCAGCCTGTCTCCGCGAAAGACGTAGAGCATCTGCTCCGGCAGGCTGACCGCGATAGACAAAGGCCCCTGCGCGGCGGGGTCGTCATTCCAGATATGCCGCCCCGGCGCGAGGTCCGCCTGCGCGAAGCCGCCGTCGAAAACATCCTGCCCCGCTTCCTGCGCCCCCTCCCACGCTATTGCCTGCCCCGGCCGCAATGACAGGAGCGCGGCGCTGGCGGCGATCAGGGCAAAGGCGATGGCGGGCAACGCCCGGAGGGCCGGAATCGGGAGCATGCGGCCATCATCCCGTTCCCGCCGGATGACGGCAAGAGGCCATCGCTCCGATTTTTTGCGACGAAATGCCTGTAAGATTACCGCAATCGACGGGTCATAAATCTTTCATAAATGCGGACCGTCCGTATAAGGGCCGGATGGCAACCATTCTCGCCCCGCTTGATTCTGCTGCGGTCCCGGCCGCCCTTGCCCCTTCGGCAAGGATGTTGGCGCGCGAAGTGCGGGCGTTCGCCTATATGCGCTGCATGTCGGCTTTCGGCCGCGCCGTGCCGCTCAGCGAATCGGGAGAGGGCCGCACGGTCGTCGTGATTCCGGGCTTTCTGGCGTCGGACAGCACCACCGCGCGCCTGCGCAAATCGCTCGAAAAGGCGGGCTTCGCCGTGCATGGCTGGGGCCTTGGCCGCAACCGGGGCGTGACCGCGGATATCCTGGAACGGCTGGATGCGCGCATGGCCGCGCTCGGCGTGGAGGGTCCGGTGACGCTGGTCGGCTGGAGCCTTGGCGGCCTCATCGCCCGCGAATATGCCAAATATGCGCCGGAACGGGTGGAAAAGGTCATCACGCTGGGCAGCCCCTTTTCGGGCAGCCTGCGCGCCAACAACGCCTGGCGCGTCTATGAGCGGATCGCCGGACATCCGGTCGATCGTCCGCCGGTCGCCGTCACCCTGCCGGAAAAGCCGGTCGCCCACACCATCGCCTGCTGGTCCGCCCGCGACGGCGTGGTCTCCCCCGCATCGGCCCGCGGCCGCTCCGGCGAACGCGACCGCGCGCATGAGCTTGACTGCACCCACATGGCGTTCGTCGCCCACCCCCGCGCCATCCGCACGGTCGCGAAGCTGATTCTGGACTGATTTTTTCGGCGTCGGCCGCGATGCTAGGCTGTTCCCATCATCCGTTCGTCCTGAGTAACCACTAAGCTTGTCGAAGTGGTGTATCGAAGGACCGGACTTGGCGCGAACATGCTTCGATACAGGGCTTCGGCTCCGCTCAGCCCTTACTCAGCACGAACGGATTTTGGGTGCGGAGGCGACGGGCGCTAATCCACAAACGGCGCGGCGACCTCCGCCGGCACCCTTAATATCCGCCCCGTCGCGCGCTCCACGATCGCCCAGGTGGTCTTCGCCGCAACCTTCACCTTGCCGTCCGCGCCGGTAAATTCCATCAGCCGGTCGAACCGCGCCCCGCGCGGCGCTTCCCCCACCCAGGTTTTCGCGGTCACTGTCTCCCCGGACTGCACATTGCCGCGATAGTCGATCTCATGCCGCGTCACGACCCAGGCATAGGTCGCGACATGCGCGGGATCGGCCGCCGCCTCCCAATGCATCGTCGCCACATCCTGAATCCACCGGACCCACACGGCATTGTTGACATGCCCCATCTCGTCGATGTCGGCATCCGCTGCGGTGATGGTTGTGATGAAGGGCGGGGGCATGGGAGGGATATAGGCGATCCGGTGCAGCCTTGGGAGGGGAGGGAGTTAAGCATCCAGCTTAGTTTCTGCGTCACCCCGGACTTGATCCGGGGTCCCGCTCTCTTCCCGCAATAAGCTAAGCTCAAAGGCAGCGGGACCCCGGGTCAAGCCCGGGGTGACAAGGTGAACTATTGCCCCGTAACCCCATCTGCCACAGTATAAGCGAATAGGCTTGTTTCGACCAGTTGTCGCCGTTCAAGCCCCTGCCACTTAGCTCCATAGCTGCTTAGGGAGTGTAAATGTCGAAATACTATGTCGTGCTATTGGTAGCCGCGTTGGCGATAGGGGGCATAACTTATCATATTAAGGTCCAGCCATTCTCTCCTTGTGAGGATGGACATTGCCCGAACAAAAATCGCCCCGAATATCTTCACGCGGTCAAATCCGCTGAGCAGAGAACCCTTGCCGCTCAAAGAGAGGCACCTTTTTGGGGGGTGGGCGCATTCGCTGCCGCTATGGCGTTGGGTGTTGCTTGGCAGTTTAGAACGCCGCGGCCTTCATAGCGGACTGACAGCATTCCACTCATCTCAGCTAAACCCTACCCCGCAACCCCCATCTGCCACAGGATGAACGCAAACTCCTCGGCCACTTCGTGCAGGCTCTCGAACCGCCCCGACTTGCCGCCATGCCCCGCGCCCATATTGACCTTCAGCAGCAGCGCGGCGTCATTGGTCCGCGTCGCGCGCAGCTTCGCCACCCATTTCGCCGGTTCCCAATAGGTCACGCGCGGGTCGTTCAGCCCCGCCGTCACCAGCGTCGGCGGATAGGGCTGCGCAGTCACATTGCTGTACGGGCAATATCCCCGGATCGTCTCGAACGCAGCCTTGTCCTCGATCGGGTTGCCCCATTCGGGCCATTCGCCCGGCGTCAGCGGCAGGGACGCGTCCATCATCGTGTTCAGCACGTCGACGAAGGGCACATGCGCCACCACCGCGCCCCACAGGTCCGGGTCGCTGTTCATCACCGCGCCCATCAGCTCGCCGCCCGCCGATCCGCCGGAAATGCCGATCCTGCCTGCGCTGGTCCATCCGCCATCGATCAGCGCCTTCGCGCAATCGACGAAATCGTTGAAGGTGTTGGTCCGCTTCTCCAGCTTCCCGTCCAGATACCATTGCTGGCCCAGATCATCGCCGCCGCGGATATGCGCCAGCGCAAAGGCGAAGCCCCGGTCGAGCAGCGACATGCGCGCCGTCGAAAAGCCCGGCTCCATCGCAATGCCATAGGCGCCATAGCCGTAGAGATAGAGCGGCCCGCTCCCGTCGCGCTTGAAATCCTTGGGATATACAATCGAGACCGGAATCTGCGTCCCGTCCCGCGCCGGAATCAGCAACCGCTCGGTGCCATATTTCGCCGGATCATAGCCCGAAGGGATCACCTGCACCTTGAGCACGGTCAGGCTCTCATCCTTCACGTCATAATCATAGACGGTCGCCGGCGTGACCATCGATTCATAGCTGAGCCGCAGGACGGAGACGTCATATTCGGGATTGTCGTCCAGCCCCGCCGAATAGCTCGCCTCCGGGAAGGCGATGCGCTTCGCCGCATGGGTGGCGTAATCGCGGATCTCCACCTGATCCAGCCCGTCCTCGCGCCCCTCGGTGACGTAGAAATGTTTGAATAGCGTGAAATCGGTCAGGTAGAATCGCGGGGACGCCGCGATCACTTCCTCCCAAGCATCCGGCGCGCCGATACTCGCCTTCACCAGCCGGAAATTGGGGTGGGTGTCGTTGCTGCGGATGAACAGCGTCCCGTCATGCTCGTCCACATCATATTCGCGCCCCGGTTCGCGGGCGGACACCAGCAGCGGCTTGGCGGTGGGGTCGTTCGCCGGAACCAGCCACGCCTCGGTCGTCACATGGTCGCCGGTGGAAATGACGATCCACTTTTCCGATGAGGTGAGGCCCACGCTGACGCGGAATCCCTCGTCATCCTCGTGGAACAGCTCGACATCCTGCTCGGCCGGCGTGCCGATCCTGTGCAGCCGCGCATTGTCCGTCCGCCAATTCTCGTTGGCCAGGCAATAGACGATACCCTTGTTATCGCTCGTCCACACCAGCGCCGACAAGGTGCCGGGGATGACGTCCGGCAACAGCTCGCCCGTCTCCAGATCCTTGATCCGCGCCTCGAACCGCTCCGACCCGTCCGTATCGGTGGCGAAGGCGAGGTAGCGGCCGTCCGGGCTGACCGATAATGTCCCTAGCCGGAAATATTCATGCCCCTCCGCCAGCGCCGGCTCGTCCATGATCAACTGATCGTCGCCGCCCTTCACGGGCTTGCGATACCATTTGCGGTACTGCGCGCCTTCCTCGAACGCGCGCCAATAGACCCAGTCGCCATCCTTTTGCGGCACGGAGGAATCATCCTCCTTGATCCGCCCCTTCATCTCCTTGAACAGCGTGTCGGTCAGCGCCTTGTGCGGCTTCATCGCCGCCTCGAACCAGGCGTTTTCCGCTTTCAGATGGGACAGCACATCCTTGTCCGTCACTTTGGGATAGCCGGGGTCGCGCAGCCACGCATAGGGGTCGCTCACCTCCTGCCCATGCGCGGTGAAGCTGTGCGGGCGCTGCTGGGCGACGGGTGCAGATGTAGGAGCTGTCATGAAAGCGTTCATCCATTGGCAGGATTTGTTGGACAAGGGGGTGCTGGCGCGGGGCGAAAGCCATGCCTATGTTGGGTCGCAATCTGTTGAAGCAAGGAAGCCGCAATGTCCACCTATGAAGACCGTCTGAAGGCGCTGCGGGAGCAGCTCAGGAGGGACCGTCTGGACGGCTTTGTCGTGCCCCTGACCGACGAGCATATGAGCGAATATGTCGGCGCCTATGCCCAGCGCCTCGCCTGGCTGACCGGGTTTCAGGGGTCGGCGGGCAGCGCCGTCGTGCTGCCGGAGGAAGCCGCGATTTTCGTCGATGGCCGCTATACGCTGCAGGTGCGCGAACAGGTGGACGGCAGCCACTGGCAATATCAGAGCGTGCCGCAGACCAGCGTCGCTGCATGGCTGGGCGACAATGCGGGGCAGGGCGCGCGCATCGGCTACGACCCATGGTTGCACACCAGCGCCTGGGTGAAGCAGGCCAGCGCCGCCCTGGCGGAAAAGGGCGCCAGCCTCGTCGCCGTCGACACCAACCCCATCGATGCCGTCTGGCCCGACCGCCCCGAACCCAGCCGGGCGAAGCTGGTCGTGCATCAGGAGCAGCATGCCGGGCGCGGCGCGGCGGCCAAGCGGCAGGATATGGCCGACTGGCTGGTCGCCAAGAAGGCCGACGCCGCCATCCTGTCCGCGCTCGATTCGATCGCCTGGACCTTCAATATCCGCGGGCAGGATGTGGAGCGCACGCCGGTCGCGCTCGCCTATGCCATCGTCCATGCCGACGCCACCGCCGACCTCTATGTCGCGCCGGAAAAGATCGACGAGGCGGTGATCAAGCATCTGGGCAACGCCGTGCGCGTGCATGACCGCGCCGCCTTTGCCGACGCGCTGCACGCCCTGTCCGGCAAGGCCGTGGTCGCCGACCCGGAACGCGCCGTCGCCGCGATCTTCGACGCGCTGGAATCGGGCGGCGCGACCGTGCTGCCGCTGCGCGACCCCGCCGTGCTGCCCAAGGCGATCAAGAATGAGGTTGAGATCGCCGGACACAAGGCCGCGCAGAAGCGCGACGGCGCGGCATTGAGCCGTTATCTTCACTGGGTCTCGGTCGAAGCGCCGAAGGGCGGCGTCACTGAGCTCTCCGCCGCCGACCGCCTGCGCGCCTTCCGCGAGGATACGGGCATGCTGAAGGACCTGTCCTTCGACACGATCAGCGGCGCGGGGCCGAACGGCGCGGTCGTCCATTACCGGGTGGAGGAAAAGACCAACCGCCCGCTGGAGATGGACAGCCTCTATCTCGTCGATTCGGGCGGCCAATATGTCGACGGCACCACGGACATCACCCGCACCCTCGCCATCGGCACGCCCACGGCGGAGATGCGCCGCCGCTTCACCCTGGTGTTGAAGGGCCATATCGCGCTTGCCCGCGCCATCTTCCCGAAGGGCGCGCGGGGCGGGCAGCTTGATGCGCTGGCCCGGCAATATCTCTGGGCCAACGGCCTCGACTACGCCCATGGCACCGGCCACGGTGTCGGCAGTTTCCTGTCGGTGCATGAAGGGCCGCAGCGGATCGCGACCTTCAGCGGCGGCGACGAGCCGCTCCAGCCCGGCATGATCCTCTCCAACGAGCCGGGTTATTACAAGGCGGGCGAATATGGCATCCGCATCGAAAATCTCGTGCTGGTGGTGGAAAAGGATATTCCCGGCGCCGAACAGCCGATGCTGGGCTTCGAAACGCTCAGCTTCGCGCCCATCGACCGGAACCTCGTCGATCTCGATGTGATGGACCCCGCCGAACGCGCCTGGCTCGACGCTTATCATGCGCAGGTGCTGGCGATTGTCGGTCCGCAACTGGATGGCGAGGCGAGGGCGTGGCTGGACCGGGCCTGCGCCCCGCTTTAGCGTGGATTCAGAGGGGGTTCGGGCGTTTCCCGCCGCGGTCTACGAAGGCTCGACACCCTCGCGTTCCTCATCGCCTTCGCCGTTGCTTTCGCCGCCCATGCTTCCACCGGCGGCGCTTTCCCGCGCCTGCCCCTTGCGCCGCCGCAGATTGTCGCGCAGCGACTGCGCCAGGCGGCGTTTGCGTTCCTCATTCCCGTTCGTCATTGCAAAACCCTAGCGAAATCCGCGCCATCCCGGCAAGCCGCCTTGACAATGGGGATGCACCGGGGCCATAGGCCCGCTTCCGGCGTCCGGGGCAGGCTCCCCGCACCCGAAAAATGGTATGCTGCCGTAGCTCAGTGGTAGAGCGCATCCTTGGTAAGGCTGAGGTCGTGAGTTCAATCCTCACCGGCAGCACCATTTTTCCCGATATATTCTCTTCCCGCGTTACCGGGGTAGGCCCTGCCTCCTTTTGCCTGCCGCGCCGCTTTCGCCGTCGCCACCGGCCCGGCTTTTGCTTAAGGCGTTTGCATGACCCCATCTTCAAAAATGGTCCGGGCCTACGCCATGCTGGCGCTGGTCATGCTTTTCTGGGCGGGAAACACCATCGTCGCGCGCGCGGTGCGGGATGATATTCCGCCTTTCACATTGGCCTTTGTGCGCTGGACCGGCGCATTTCTGTTCCTGCTGCCTTTCGCCTGGCGCGCGCTTGCGCGGGATCGCGCCGCTATCGTGGCGGGCTGGAGGATGCTGCTGCTGCTCGGCCTTGTCGGCGTGGCCGGGTTCAACGGCTTTCTCTATTGGGGGCTGCATTATACGACGGCGACTAATGGCCTGTTGTTGCAGGCGGCGATCCCCGCGCTCGTGCTGGTTTGCGACGCGCTGTTCTTCCGCCGGCGCGCCGGCGTCTGGCAGGTCGCCGGGGTTCTCCTGTCGACCATAGGCGTTGCGATTGTCGTGATCCGCGCCGACCTTGCCGTGCTGGCGGCGCTGCATCTGGGCTTTGGCGACGTGCTGATCCTGTGCGCCGTGTTCGGCTGGGCAGTCTATACCAGCCTGCTGAGCGTCCGCCCGCCGGTCACTCAGCTCAGCTTCCTGCTCGTCACCTTCCTGATCGCCGCCCTGGCGATGTTCCCCCTGATGCTTAGCGAATGGCAGGAAATCGCCCGGATGGAATGGCGGCCCGCCGTCATCGGCGCCTTTGTCTATGTCGCGCTGCTGCCATCGGTGATCGCCTATTTCCTGTTCAATTCGGCGGTGGAGCAGATTGGCGCGGCGCGCGCGGGGCAGACGATCGGGCTGATGCCGCTGTTCGGCGCGGGGCTGGCGGCGCTGCTGCTGGGCGAACCGCTGCATGGCTATCATCTGGCGGGCATGCTGCTGATATTTGCGGGCATTGCGATCACTGCCCTCCTGCATCGGGATTCTGTTCCGGGACGATGACCCTTTCACCCCCTGTTCGCCCCGGTGAATTTCAGTCATAGTCAGCGGCAGACTTTTCGATTAGAACAGGCGTAGGTAATAATATTTCGCGGCCGTCAGCGGACCGTGGACAGTCAGGCGGAACATTCATGACGACATCGACCGGTCCGGCCGCGCCAATGGCGGAACTCACCCTGCGCGGCATCATATTGGGCGCGCTCATCACCCTGCTGTTCACGGCGGCGAACGTCTATCTGGGGCTGAAGATCGGTCTCACCTTCGCCACTTCCATTCCCGCCGCCGTCATTTCGATGGCGATCCTGCGCTTCTTTTCCGGTTCGACGATCCTGGAGAATAATATCGTCCAGACGATCGCCTCGGCTGCCGGGACGCTCTCTGCGATCATCTTCGTGCTGCCCGGCCTCATCATCGTCGGCTGGTGGACGGGCTTCCCCTACTGGACCAGCGTGTTCGTCTGTGGTCTCGGCGGCATATTGGGCGTCATGTATTCGGTGCCGCTGCGCCGCGCGCTCATCACCGGATCGGACCTCCCCTATCCGGAGGGCGTCGCCGCCGCCGAAGTGCTGAAGGTCGGCGCGGGATCGCGCGAGGGGCAGGCGGAAAACGCCCGCGGCCTTGCCGCTATCCTGATGAGCTCGGTCGCCTCGGCCGCCTTCGCCATCATCGCCAAGACCCGCATTCTGGCGGAGGAGGCGGCGACCTTCTTCCGTTTCGGCAGCGGCGCGTCCAGCGTCTCGACCAGCTTCTCCATGGCGCTGATCGGCGTCGGCCATCTCGTTGGCCTGTCCGTGGGCGCGGCGATGTTCGTCGGCCTGCTGATAAGCTGGGTCGGTATCGTGCCCTATCTCACCGCGCCGCTGTCGTCGGGCGCGGCGCTCAATGAACTGGTCGGCACAGCTTTCCGTTCGCAGGCGCGCTTCATCGGCGCGGGCACCATTGGCGTCGCGGCGATCTGGACCCTGCTCAAGATATTGGGGCCGATCATTTCCGGCATCCGATCGGCCATCGCCGCGGCGCAGGTGCGCAAGGGCGGTGTCGGCATCCTGGAACTCACCGAGCGGGACCTTCCGATCAGCATTGTCGGCGGCACCATCCTCGCCTCGCTGATCCCGATTGCGATTCTGCTCTGGTCCTTCGTGGACGGCGGACCGATCGCTGAACATCTGGTGCCGGTGATCGCGGCGACCCTTGTCTATATCCTGATCGCGGGCATCGTGATCGCTTCGGTCTGCGGCTATATGGCGGGCCTTATCGGCGCGTCGAACAGCCCGATCTCCGGCGTCGGCATCCTTGCCGTCCTCGGCGCTGCTCTGCTTCTCGCCGCGCTGTACGGCTCCGGCGGCGATCCCGAACGGGGCAGGGCGCTGGTCGCCTATGCCTTGTTCGTGACGGCTATCGTCTTTGGCGTCGCCACCATTTCCAACGACAATCTTCAGGATCTCAAGACCGGCCAGTTGGTCGGTGCGACCCCCTGGAAACAGCAATTGGCGCTGGTGCTGGGCGTTATCTTCGGCTCGCTGGTGATCCCGCCAGTGCTTGGCCTGCTCAACAGCGCCTTCGGCTTCTCCGGTGCACCCGGCGCTGGCGTCAACGCGCTGCCCGCGCCGCAGGCAGCGTTGATCTCCGCACTGGCGAAGGGCGTGCTGGAGGGCGATCTCGACTGGGGCCTCATCGGCGTCGGCGCGGCCATCGGCGTTGTCGTGGTCATCATCGACGAGCTTCTGGGCAAGACCGGCAAGATGCGCCTGCCGCCGCTGGCCGTCGGCATGGGCATCTATCTGCCGATGGCTCTTACCCTGCTGATCCCGATCGGCGCGGTGATCGGCACCTTCTATAATCGCTGGGCCGCGCGGTCGGAGAACCCGGAATTTGCCGAGCGCATGGGCGTGCTGATGGCGACCGGCTTCATTGTCGGCGAAAGCCTGTTCGGCGTCACCTTCGCCGGCATCGTCGCCGCCACGGACAGCGATACGCCGCTGGCGCTGGTGGAGGAATATGCCTGGAGCGTGCCGCTGGCGATCTTCGCCTTCGCGACAGTGATCGCCCTGCTGTACCGCGCGGTGCGGAAAATGGCGTCGCGTCCTCTTTGATGGGGACGGCAGTCATATTCCTGTCGTGAAACCGCAACGGATGCGTAACCGTTTGGCCATGAAGCCGTAAGCTAAGGCTGACAGGGGCTGCCCCAACTCATCAGGGGAGCCTCATAATGATCAGCCTTATTTCCGGCGCCAGCCGCGCCGCAATCGCCCTTGCCTTGCTTCTGCCTGCCTCGGCGCTTGCCGGAACCATCGCCGGAACCGTATCTGACGGCACCGGCACGCGCGCGCTGCAGAGCGCCCAACTGCGCATCGTCGAGCTGAACCGCATAGCCGAGGCTGGCCGCGATGGCAGCTACCGCTTCCCTGACGTTCCCGCCGGCACCTACACGATCGAAACGCGCTATGTCGGCGCTGATGTCGTGACCACCACCGTCACCGTGCCGCAGACGGGCACTGTCACGACCAATATTCAGATCGGCTCGGACATTGACGCCTCGATCATCGTCGTTGGCCAGATCGCCAACCAGGCCTCGACCCTCTCGCGTCAGCGCGCCGCCGACGGCGTGGAAAGCGTCCTGACCCGCGACGCCATCGGCCAGTTCCCGGATCAGAATGTGGCGGAATCGCTCCGTCGCCTGCCGGGCCTCAACATCCTCAACGATCAGGGCGAGGGACGCTTTGTCTCCGTCCGCGGCCTGGACCCGGAACTCAACGCCGCGTCGATCAACGGCACCCGCGTCCCGGCCCCGGAAAGCGACGTCCGCTCCGTCGCGCTGGACGTGATCCCGGCCGAACTGATCGAATCGATCGAGGTCAAGAAGTCGCTCACGCCGGACATGGATGGCGACACGATCGGCGCATCGATTGAGATCAACACCGTCAGCGCCTTCGACCGCAAGAAGGACCTGTATTCGGTCAAGCTGGAGGGCAGCTATAACGATTATTCCGAAAAGCTGACGCCGAAGGGCAGCTTCGACTTTTCGACGCGGCTCAGCGACAATTTCGGGATCGCCGGTGGCGCCAGCTACTACAAGCGCAAGTTCGAGTCCGACAATATCGAGGCGGCCGACTGGGATGAGGATGACGGCAACGCCTTCGCCCGCGAGCTGCAATATCGCGATTATGACGTCGCCCGTGAGCGTATCGGCGGATCGCTCAGCCTCGACTGGCAGCCCAGCGACACGACCAAGCTCTACGCCCGCGGCCTCTACAGCCAGTTCACCGATCAGGAATATCGCGGCGACGTGATCTTCATCCTCGACGAGGATGAGATTGATCCGGCGGCGACCACCTCCACGGGCGCGTCCTTCTCCGACGAAGATGGCCGGATCGAGGTCCGCCGCCGCATGAAGGACCGCTATGAGAAGCAGCGCATCAAGTCGCTGACCCTTGGCGGCACGACCGAAACCGGCCCGTGGAAAATGACCTATTCCGGTAGCTGGTCGGAGGCGAGCGAGCGCGAGAATGGCTCGATCGACCCCACCCGTTTCCGCGCGCGGTTTGAGGAGGACGGCGTCGATATCGACTTCGACTACACCAACCCGCGCAAACCCGCCTACACCGTCTCCGGCAACACCGCCGATTTCCTCGACCCGGAAAATTACGGCTTCAACGAGCTGGAGCGCACGACCCTCTCCGATTCCCGGGATCGCGAATATACGGTGAAGGGCGACATCTCCCGCGCCTTCGCAATGAACGGCGGCACCTTCACCATGCAGGCGGGCGCAAAGGCGCGCTGGCGCGAAAAATCCTACGATCTGCAGGCGGACGTCTATGATGATTATGACGGCGACTATAGCCTGAACGACGTTCTTGGCGGCCAGACCTACCGCATCGCCGACATATTGCCGCTGCCAAGCCACACTGGTCCTACGGATTTCTTCTACCGGAACCAGGATAATTTCGAACTCAACGCCATCGACACGATGATCAATTCCAACACCTCCGACTATTCGGTGAAGGAGGACATCGTCGCGGCCTATCTGCTCGGCCGATGGGACAGTGAGACGGTGCGGGTGATCGGCGGCGTGCGCATGGAAAAGACGCGCAACGTCATCAACGCCAAGCTCACCCAGTTCGTCGAGGAAGGGCAGGAATATCTGGGCGAGGAACTGGACGAGGATAGCGTATTCGTCACGCCGACCAGAACGCGCCGCAACTATACCGACTGGCTGCCCAGCCTGACGGTCCGCTACGAGCCGGTTCGCAACCTGGTGTTCCGTCTCGGCGGTTCGAAGAGCATCGTGCGGCCCAAGCTGTCCAACCTCGCGCCGCGCCTGGATATCAACGAGGATCTGGAGGCGTCGGTCGGCAACCCCGATCTGAAGCCCTACAGCGCGTGGAACCTGGACGCCTCGGCCGAATGGTATTTCGGCACAAATGCAGCGCTGACCGGCGGCGTGTTCTGGAAATCGATCAAGGATTTTGTCGTCACGCAGCGGACGACGACGCCGGGCACCATCTACGGCATCGACTATGAGGAGCTGACCAGCTTCATCAATGGCGACACGGCGAAGATCAAGGGTCTGGAACTGTCCTACAGCCAGGTGTTCAGCTTCCTGCCTGCGCCGTTCGATGGCCTGCTACTGAACCTCAACTACACCTATACGGACGCCAAGGGCACGGTGTTTATCGATGGCGACGCGACCGATCCGCGCCGCATTCCGCTGATGGCGTCGTCAAAGAACACGTTCAACGTGGTGCTGGGCTATGAGAAGGGTCCGCTCTCGCTGCGCGCGGCGGGCACCTATCGCGACAAATATCTCGACGAACTGGGCGATGAGGCGGATCAGGACCGCTATGTGTCGAACCACTTCCAGCTCGACCTGTCGGCCAAATACCGGATCGTTCCGGGCGTGCGGCTGTTCGCCGAATGGATCAATGTGACGGACGCTCCCTATTTCGCCTATCAGAATTTCGCCGGCGCCCGCCGTCTGCTGCAATATGAACAGTATAACTGGACGGCGAAATTCGGCATCACGGCGAGCTTCTGATGCGTAAGATCATGATCCCCGGCGCGCTGATCGCCCTTTCCGCTTGCGCGGCTACGGGTGAAAAGGAAATCCCGGTCGAACAGCGCATCGCCAATGCCGCCCCCGCCGTTTCGGTGACGGCGCGGGGCGAGACGGAGCCGGTCGGCACCGTCATGGACGATGCGGCCGACGATCCGGCCATCTGGCGCAACGCTGCCGATCCGAAGGCGAGCCTAGTCATCGGCACGGACAAGAAGGCCGGCATCTATGTCTATGGTCTGGATGGCGCGAAGAAATCCTTCCTGCCCGCCGGGGCGATCAACAATATCGACCTGCGCGAAGGTGTGAGCGTCAACGGCAAGCCCTCTATCCTCGTCGCAGCCAGCGACCGGACGGACAGGATGCAGGCGAAGCTGGCGCTGTTCACGCTCGATCCGGCAAGCGCGGCGCTGACCCGTCTCGGCACCCTGCCGGTGGGGACGGGGGAGGCCTATGGCTTCTGCATGGGCGTCATCGGCGGCGCGATGCATGCCGTGGTCGTCATCAAACCCGGCAAGATCGTCGACATGACGCTCGACCTGTCCGGGGCCACGCCCGCCATCGCGGCCAGCCGGGAGATGACGAACGCAACGCTCTCCGAAGGCTGCGTGATCGACGACCGCACCAGCCAGCTCTATGTCTCGGAGGAGGATGTCGCGATCTGGCGTTTCGACCTCACGCAGGCCCAGCCCGCGCCGGTTCGTTTCGCGACGGTGGACAGCAAGATACTGGTCGCCGACAGCGAAGGCCTCGCCATCGCCTCGGACGGCGCCAATGGCGGCTATCTGATCGCGTCCAGCCAGGGCGACAACGCCTTCACCCTCTACCGTTTGCCCGCTGGCGATTATGCCGGGCGCTTCCGCATCGTCGACGGCAAATTTGGCGGCACCAGCGATACGGACGGCATCGAACTGGTGCAGGGCGATTTCGGTCCGGACTATCCGGGCGGGCTTTTCGTCGCGCAGGATGGCGACAACGCCCCCCATGCGCAGAATTTCAAACTGCTCGCCTGGGACGACATCAAGGCGGCCGTCGGCATACAATAAGGCGCATTTAAACCGATGCCGTTGCCCCGCCCAATTGTGTCAGGCGGGGCAGGGGGCTTTTTTCAACGCTTCTTCGCGATCCACGCCGCGACGGCAGGCTTCAACCGTGCGCGGGTTTCGGCGCGCGCCCTGATCGACGCGATGCTGCGGTCCACCACCTTGCGCGATTCCGGCGTCAGAAACTGCGTGGCGTAACCGTCCAGCTTGTCCGCCATCGCCGGGTCGGCGGAATTATTGCCCAGCCGCGCCACCGCCTGCGACCGCGCCGATACGTCGATCAGCGCTTCATATTGCGTCCGGTGCGCCAGCACGAAATCCACCGCCATCATGCTGTGGCCGGTGCCGACCGCCGCGATGATCGCCGCGCTCGTCGTCTTGCCCGGTTCGTCGGTCAGCGCCAGGTCCAGCGCCTTCTGCGCCAGCGCATCATCCTTCGCCTTGCCCAGCAGGGCGAAGAGCTGGCTCTTTTCCAACTGGCTCGGCGCTTTGTTGGCCATGGCGCGCAGCCTGTCCCACGTTTCCGGCGTCGCATTGATCGCGATGATGGTCAGCCAGACATTCTTCAACGGCCCGTCCAGCGCCGCCGGGTCAGTGGCCAGCGCCGCGAACCGGCGATCCGCCTCGGCGCGCACGGTGGCGTCGCCAATCGCCCCCAGCGTCTCGACCAGCGCCTGACGCAGCAGCGGCACCTGCGGTCCCTCGCCCGCCTTCGCGTCATAGCCGATCGCGCTCAGCATCGGCGTCAGCTTCTTCGACGCATAGGCCGCCGCCTTCGCCTGACCCTTGGCGTCTCCCTCCAATATGTCGCGGCTCGCCTTCAGATATTGGGGCAGGGCGGCCAGCACCGCCGGGCTTGCATTGGCCGGCACGGCGTCGATCAGGTCGAGCGACAGGCCGATCGGCTGATACCCCGCCTGCCCAAGCTGCCAGTTATCCGCCAGCAGGCCAAGCTGGTCGATCGACGGCACCTGCGCGAAATTCTTGGCCAGCGCGGTGATGTTCGCCGCGGGATAGAGCGAGCGATAATAGCCCGACTGACCGGCATTGATGACATAGGCCCCGCATCCGGGCAGCTCCAGCGACGCCTTGCCGTTCAGGATCAGGCGCTTCACCTCCCCGCCGACGGTCTGCGCCATCACCGGCACATGCCAGGATTGCGGCGTCTTGTCCTTGTCGTCGCGGCTGAACTCGCCCTGGCTCAGCGTCAGCGTCGTGACACCGCCCTTGCAGGACGCGCTGTCGACCTTGACCAGCGGAATGCCCGGCTGGCTCGTATAATTATGGGCGATGCTGACCAGGCCCTTGGCTCCCGCGCCCTCGACCGCTTTCCACAGGTCGTCGGTCTGCGTGTTGCCATAGGCGTGGGACTTCATATAGGCGCGGATGCCTTCCTTCCACACCGCGTCCCCGGCAAAGGCTTCCAGCATGGTGATGACCGCCTCGCCCTTCTGGTAGGTGATGCTGTCGAACGCCTGATTGACCTGCTCGACGGTGTTGATCTTCTGCACGACCGGATGCGTGGTCTTGAACGCGTCCAGGCTCATCGCCAGTTCGCGCCCGTCGATCCGGGTCAGCAGCATTTCCCACTGCGGCTGCAGCGTCGCGCTGACCTTCGTCGCCATCCAGCTTGCAAAGCCTTCATTCAGCCACAGATCGTCCCACCATGCCATCGTGACCAGATCGCCGAACCACTGATGCGCCATTTCATGCGCGACAATCTCATAGATGCGCCGCCGTTCCGCCTCGGTCGTGAATTTGGGATCGACCAGCAGCGCGCGCTCGAAGGTGAAGATCGCGCCCCAATTTTCCATCGCGGAGAAGAACTGGCTCTGTCCCGGACCCGCCACATTGTCGAGCTTGGGCAGGGGGAAGGGGGTGCCGAAATAATCGTTGAACCAGGGCAGGATTTCCGCCGACGCATCCAGCGCCAGTTGCGCCTTGCCGGTATTGCCCCTGCCGGTGACGACGCCGACCTCGGTCGCGCCCGCCATCTTCGTTGCGCGGTCCAGTTCGCCCATGCCGAAGAACAGCAGGTAGGACGACATTTTCGGCGTCGTGCCGAACGTCACCTGCGTTGTGCCGTCGGCCAGCTCCTTCGTCGCCTTCACGGGCATGTTGCCGACCGCAAGCTGCCCCTTGGGCACGATGGCGGTCAGGTCGAACGTCGCCTTGTAGCTCGGCTCATCCCAGCTCGGCACGAAGCGGCGGGCGTCGGGCGCCTCGAACTGCGTGAACAGCGCGCGCTTCTGCGCCCCGCCATTATCCTGATAGTCGAGCGCGAACAGCCCGTTCGCCTGCGTGTTGATGATCCCGGAATAGGCGATTTCCAGCACATATTTGCCCGGTGCCAGCGGTTTGCCGAAATCGAATGCGGCTATCTGGTCCGTCGCGTTCACCGTCGCCTTTCCGGTCATCGCCTTGCCCTTGGCCGGCGTGATCGACACCGCGCCGATGGTCAGGTCGGCGGCGTTCAGCGTCAATATGTCCTGCGCCTGCGCGATGGTCACATCGATGGCGACCGTTCCCGTGAAGCTCAGCTTCTCCGCATTGGGCGTGACGGTGATCGCATAATGGGTCGGCACGACGCCGCGCGGCAATTGCGTGGTGACGCTGGGCGCTGGGCCGTCGCCGGTCTGGGCGTTGGCGATGGACGCGGTGGCGAGCGCAAGCGGGGCGGCGGCAAGCGACAGCATCGCCAGCGAACGGGTGAAAATCATGCAAGGAACTCCGGATGCTTTGGGGCGTGCGGCAGAACGCACGGCATGCCCAACCGTTCTAACCTTTTTGTACGAGCGTCAAGAATGACAGCATCATTGCCATGTCGTTCGTCGAAAATCCGGCGTCTTGCGGGCTGTCCGGGCGGGCCGCCGGAACTTTTTGTTAACGGATTGGGTGTCGAATGCCCCGGCGGGCGGCGGGATGTGAGGACTCGCTATGGATATCGAAGCCGTGCTTCGGCAATTGCAGGCCAGGGTGGAATATCTTGGCGCCACCGTGAACACGCTGTCGGTCGAAACCTCCGTGCTTCAGGAGCTGTGCGCCGCGTTGATGGCGGAACTGGCCATATTGAGCGACCGCCCGTCCGAGCGGCTGGAGCAGATCATCGCCGACGAGCAGCAGGTCAGCTATCAGGTCGCCAGCGATATGGACGACCATAGCGACGATATGTGGGACCTGCTTGTCGATCATGCCGAAATTCGCAACCGGGCGTTCGACCATGCCCGGATGGCGCTGGCCCGGATATTGGGCCATCATTAGGGGAATGGTCAGGCCGCGCTGTCGTTGGTGATCAGTTTCAGGTCGCCATGCTGCGCGCCATTCTTGTGCGCGAAACGGCCATCGACCTGACCGCCCGCCGCGATGGTGATGCGCTCATAGGCGACATCGCCGGTGATGCGCGCCGTGCTTTCGATCAACAATTCCTCGGCGTCGATCGATCCGTCGACAAGGCCCGCCAGCCGCGCGGTCTTGGCGGTGACATGGCCCTTGATCCGGCTCTCGGCGCCCTGCACCAGCGCGGCGCAGGTGATGTCGCCCTCGACCTTGCCGTCGATATGCAGGTCCACCGTAGCGGAGATATTGCCGGTGATCGCGACATCGCCGCCGATCAGGGAGAAGGGGACGTTCTTACCCCCGGTTGCCGACATCGGCGAAGCGCTGCTTTGCGATTTGCTGGATTTGGAGAACATCGCGGTCGGCCTCCAGGAAGCGGCGTGGGTTGATGGCGGCGCCATTGACGCGCACCTCGAAATGCAGGTGAGTTCCGGTCGAGCGGCCCGTCGATCCCATCCGGGCGATCTGCGTGCCGCGAAAGACCGTCTCGCCCGCGCGTGTGCTGAAGCCGGAAAGATGGGCGTAGCGCGTTAAGATCCCGTTGCCATGGTCGACCTCGACGACATTGCCATAGCCCTGACGCTGCCCGACATAGCTGACCTTGCCGCGCGCGGCGGCCAGGATCGGCTGGCCATAGGCGCCGGAGAAATCGAGGCCGGCGTGAAAGGCGGGGTGGCCGTTGAACGGATCGCGCCGCACGCCGTAGGAACTGGTCAGCATGACCCCGGCGGTCGGCTTGCCCGACGGGATTGACACCAGACCGCGCTCCAGCATGTCCATGCGGGCCAGCGCCGCCGACAGGCCGCTCAGCTCGCTCGACAGCTCGTCGTCGCCGCCGCGCCAGGGCACAAAGGGACCGCCCTGTCCGGTGGCTGCGTTCCGGCGCATCAGGGTGCGCGGATCAAGGCCGAAGGACCGGATCGCCGCTTCCGCCCGTTTCGCGCGCTGCTCTACGGCGCTGGTCAGCATCCGGGCGAAGGCGATCTGGCGGGCCTCGACGCCCATGAGCGGCCGGGCTTCGGGCACGGCGGCGCTGATCTTCGCGGCCTTGGCTGCGTCCGCATTCTTGTCCGCCGCCTGCGCCTTGCCGACCACTGCGGCGGGATCGGGCTGCGCGCCGAAATGCGTCTTGAACAGGTCCTCCAGATACTCCTGACGCGCTTCAAGATCCTCCGCAACCTCGCCGACGGAGGCGCGATAGGCCTTCACCTCGCGCGATTTGCTGGCGACGGTCTTGCTCTCGCGGTCCAGCGCCGCGCGCTCCATCGCGACGCTCGCCTGCGTCGTCATCAGGAACAATGTCGCGCCCAGCCAGCCGCAGAAGGCCGTGGTCACTGCGCCTGCGGCGAGCAACTGCGTCTTGGTGCCGATCTTGAGGAATTTTACTTCGCCACCCGACCGCAAATAAATTTCGCGTGCCGGAAACGCAGCCAGAAGGCCGGTTTTGAGGCCGGCTAAGCCTCTCTTTATATTTATCACCCGCTGACCCGATTTCTTGGAATTTGAGTCGCGGTAGCAAAGGAAGACCGGAGTCGCGAATCCACGAACGCGGACTCGTGACGAATCGAAGTCTCAACAGGGTGAAACGATTTTCATGCCCGGTTTGTTCCGTCGGGCGTCAATAATTTGGTAAGCAAACCCGTTGGCGCGCCTGCAAAGGGGCCATCGACTCGCCCTTTGCCCGTCCCCGGATTCACCCCGCGCGAAGTTCATGAACCAGCCGTTCCAGCTCCTGGCCCAGTTCGCTGGAACGGCGGCTGAGCGCGGTCGCCACATCGTCCATCTGCGCGGTCAGCAGCCCGCCATTGCCGATCAGCCGGTCGACCTCTGCGGCGGTGATCGCCGCGCCGTCAATCTCCTGGGAAACCTGCCGGGCGGACGCCGCGATGTCGCCGACGGCGATCTCCTGCTGGCTCAGCGCCGCGGCGATGGCGTCGGCCGATCCAGCGATCGCCGCCACCGCGCCCTGGGTTTCCAGCACGGCTTCCGACACGCTGGTCGACGCCGTGCCGATATTCTCCAGCTTGGCGACGATGGCGAGCGCCGCGTCGCCGGTTCTGCGCGCCATCAGCTTCATTTCATCAGCGACGACCACAAAACCCCGGCCCGCTTCTCCGCTGCGCGCCGCTTCGATTGATGCGTTCAGCGCCAGCATGTGGCTCTGCGCCGAAATGGAGGAGATCAGGTCGAGTATTTCCCCCGCGGCCGACACCTCCTGCTTCAGCGATTCCAGTCGTGGTCCCATCGCCTCGACATTCTCGCGCGTTCGCTGCGAATGGGCGCGCGCCGACTGGCTGTTGCGCGCAACCTCGCCGAAGGAGGAGACGAGCTGCTCCACGATGCCCGCGACATTGGAGATGTTGGCTGCTGCCTCCGTCCCCTTCCGGCGCAGCGTCGCCGATGAATCCGCCGCCTTGCCAGTCAGGGCCTGCGCTTTTTGGTTATGCCCCTCAATCTGGCCTGCGGCGTCGCGAATATCGTTCATCAGGCCGGACAGATTCTGCACGATCCGGTCGGCCGCCTCGCCGCGCCTGATGGCGGACGCCTCCATCATCGCGTCCTCGGCGGCGGCTTGCGCGACGCGAGCGGCATGCTCGGCCTCGCGGCTGGCGGCGAGTTCGCGCGCGCGGGTTTCCGCCTCGGCCTGGGCGGCGACGGCGATCCTTGCCTGCTCTTCCGCCACGATGTTCAGCCGCGCCTGCTCGACCATGCGGCCGCGGCCGTCCTTGATCAGCCGCAGCAGTCCCAGGGATTCCAGGATGACCAGGACGGCGTGAAGCGCGACCCGCTCATAATCGCCAGTGCCGGTGAACACCCATTGTGGCATGACTACCACCAGAACGGCGTGATGCAGTGCGATGACGCTGGCGCTGACCAGCACGGCGCGCCTGTCGTACATCAGGGCGACCCCGGCCAGGCACACGAAGAAATACATGTGCATGTCCATCTGCCAGGTGTGGCCGCGCATCATATAAACGAACAGCGCTGGATAACCGGCATAGGCGAGCGCGATGACCTGCGGCGTCAGCGGGTCGATCGGGCGGCGAAGGGCGCAGAACAAAGGGGCGATGCTGAACAGCGCCGCCAGCAGCGCGGGCAGGATGAAATCCTCCACCCCGTTCCATAGGCCGAGACCGGCGAGGACGGGCACATTCAGCCAGCCAAGCATCGCAAGCAGGCGGACGGATTTGCGGCGCAGGTCGCCGAGCATGGGAATGGCGGCTTCGTTCATGCGGCGGCGCTCCCGCTACGGCATCCGGCGATGGCCGTGGGCAACAGCAATATGCCGTGCCGTATGGCGTCGGCGGCTATGGCGTTGCGGTCCGCGACCAGGACCAGGCTGCCGGATGTCGGGCCTGCGCGCTCTATGCGCGCGCCGGACGCGATCAGCCGGGACATGCCCTCGCTCCGCATCTGCGGCACCAGGGGGATAGCCACCATCGCGCCATGCGCCGGGGGAATGAGCGCGCTGAACGCAATGCCGCCGCTGATCAGCAGGAATTGCAGGAACAGGGGGATAGTCTGCCGCGAGAGAAGGGATCGATCCATATTGCCCCCCAATTCTCATTTTATCCTTTACGCCATGTTAATTTAACGCCGCATCGGACCTGTAACCTCCGCCAGGTTGCGGCCGGCCGGAAGCCGCATCGGCGCTTGCCCGCGCCGCTTGACCCCAAATGGCCCCGTCGCTATAGGGCGCGCCTGTCCGACGGCCTTCGGTATGGAGAATCGCTTCTTCTCTCCGTCATCGCCGGGCAGGAAACACAGAGCTGAACATTGCCGGGTGCTCTTGCGGCTCCAGGGGTCAGATGACCGCCGGGGCCTTTGCTGTTGGAAGCCATATGTGGTTTTTGGCAGCATGACAGCGGGGTGATCCGGCAGAGTAACTTTGCAAAGGTGAAGGGCTTCATGCCAACGATCAATCAGTTGGTCCGCAAGGGCCGCGAACCGCAGAAGGCCAAGTCAAAGGTCCCTGCAATGGATGCGAACCCGCAAAAGCGCGGCGTTTGCACCCGCGTCTATACGACGACCCCGAAAAAGCCGAACTCGGCGCTCCGTAAGGTTGCCAAGGTCCGCCTGGTCAACCAGCGCGAGGTCATCACCTATATTCCGGGTGAAGGCCACAACCTGCAGGAGCACAGCGTGGTGCTGATCCGTGGCGGCCGCGTTCGCGACCTTCCGGGCGTTCGCTACCACGTTCTTCGCGGCGTTCTGGATACCCAGGGCGTCAAGGACCGCAAGCAGAGCCGTTCCAAATACGGCGCCAAGCGTCCGAAGTAAGGGGAGACAGATACCATGTCACGTCGTCGTCGCCCTGAAAAGCGCATCATCCTGCCCGATCCCAAATATGGCGATCAGGTTCTTTCCAAGTTCATGAACAGCGTGATGGAGGACGGCAAGAAGGCCGTCGCCGAATCGATCGTTTATGGCGCACTGGAGACCGTCGAGGTGAAAGCCAAGAAGGATCCGATCCAGATGTTCCATGACGCGCTGAACAATGTGAAGCCCGGCATCGAAGTCCGCAGCCGCCGCGTCGGCGGTGCGACATACCAGGTTCCCGTCGAGGTGCGCCCTGAGCGCGCCCAGGCGCTGGCGATCCGCTGGCTGATCACCGCCGCGCGCAACCGCAGCGAAACCACGATGGCCGCCCGCCTGTCGGGTGAGCTTCTGGACGCTGCGAACAATCGCGGCAATGCGGTCAAGAAGCGCGAGGATACGCACCGGATGGCCGAAGCCAACCGCGCCTTCTCGCACTACCGCTGGTAAGCATTATATAGGGGATCAGGGCTTGTGCCCTGATCCCCATTACCGTTCGGGCTGAGTGAAGTCGAAGCCCTACGCTGAACGAAGTGACGTATTTCGCTCCGCTCGGAAAAGCCCTTCAACACTGGCGCGAGTCACGCGCCTCGTGCCAGCAGGGCGAACGGACATGGAATTTTCTGACGCTCAAACCGCCGCACAGGCAACGGAGTAACGATCATGGCCCGCAGCCATCCGCTCGAACGCTATCGCAATTTTGGCATCATGGCGCATATCGACGCCGGCAAGACGACGACGACCGAGCGCATCCTTTACTACACCGGCAAGTCCTACAAGATCGGCGAAGTCCATGACGGCGCCGCCACGATGGACTGGATGGAGCAGGAGCAAGAGCGCGGGATCACGATCACCTCGGCAGCGACGACCTGCTTCTGGAACGATCACCGCCTGAACATCATCGACACCCCCGGTCACGTCGACTTCACGATTGAAGTCGAGCGTTCGCTGCGCGTGCTCGACGGCGCGGTCGCCGCGTTCGACGGCGTTGCCGGCGTTGAGCCTCAGTCGGAAACCGTGTGGCGTCAGGCGGACAAATATAAGGTTCCGCGGATGTGCTTCATCAACAAGCTCGACCGCACCGGCGCCGATTTCTATTATTGCGTGCAGACGATCATTGATCGCCTGGGCGCGAAGCCCGCCGTTCTCTATCTCCCCATCGGCGCGGAGAGCGATTTCAAGGGCCTCGTCGATCTCGTCGAGAATCGCGCGATCATCTGGAAGGATGAAAATCTGGGCGCTGAATTCTCCTATGAGGAAATTCCGGCCGACCTCGCCGACAAGGCCGCCGATTATCGCGAAAAGCTGATCGAGCTTGCCGTCGAGCAGGACGATGACGCGATGGAAGCCTATCTGGAGGGCAACCTGCCCGACACCGCGACGCTGAAGAAGCTGATCCGCAAGGGTACGCTGGCGCAGGCGTTCGTGCCGGTGTTGTGCGGCTCCGCGTTCAAGAACAAGGGCGTGCAGCCGCTGCTCGACGCCGTTGTCGACTATCTGCCTTCACCGCTCGACATTCCCGACGTGCAGGGCATCAACCCGGACAATGAGCAGCCCGACAGCCGCAAGACCGCTGACGATGCGCCGTTCGCTGGCCTGGCGTTCAAGATCATGAACGACCCGTTCGTCGGTTCGCTCACCTTCCTGCGCGTCTATTCCGGCACGCTGACCAAGGGCACCTATCTGAACTCGGTCAAGGACAAGAAGGAAAAGATCGGCCGCATGCTCCTCATGCACGCCAACTCGCGTGAGGACATCGATACCGCCTATGCGGGCGACATCGTTGCGCTGGCTGGCATGAAGGAAACCACCACCGGTGACACGCTGTGCGCCGAGCGCCAGCCGATCATTCTGGAGCGGATGGAATTTCCAGAGCCGGTTATCGAACTGTCGGTGGAACCCAAGACCAAGGCCGACCAGGAAAAGATGGGCGTCGCCCTCAACCGCCTGGCCGCCGAGGATCCGTCCTTCCGCGTTTCGACCGATCACGAATCGGGTCAGACGATCATCAAGGGCATGGGCGAGCTTCACCTCGAAATCCTGGTCGACCGCATGAAGCGCGAGTTCAAGGTCGAGGCGAATGTCGGCGCGCCGCAGGTCGCCTATCGCGAATACCTCAAGAAAGAGGTGGACGTCGACTACACCCACAAGAAGCAGTCGGGCGGCACCGGCCAGTTCGGCCGCATCAAGGTGAAGGTCACGCCGGGTGAGCGCGGCGCGGGCATCATCTTCAAGGACGAGATCAAGGGCGGCAACATTCCGAAGGAATATATCCCCGCCATTGAGAAGGGCATGCGTGAGACGGCGGCGACCGGTTCGCTGATCGGCTTCCCGATCATCGACTTCGAAATCCTGCTGTATGACGGCGCCTATCACGACGTCGACTCGTCGGCGCTGGCGTTCGAAATCACGGGCCGCGCCGCGATGCGCGAAGTCGCGCAGAAGGCGGGCATCACGCTGCTTGAGCCGGTCATGAAGGTCGAGGTCGTCACCCCGGAGGAATATCTGGGCGACGTCATCGGCGACATGAACAGCCGTCGCGGCCAGATCCAGGGCACCGACACGCGCGGCAATGCGCAGACCGTCGATGCCATGGTCCCGCTGGCCAACATGTTCGGCTATGTGAATTCGCTGCGTTCGTTCACGCAGGGACGCGCCAGCTATTCCATGTCGTTCTCGCATTATGACGAAGTGCCGCAGAACGTCGCGGACGAGGTCAAGGCGAAGCTCGCCTGATTTTTCCTTAACGGAGCCGGGAAACTGGCTCTGTTAGGGCTGGCATTATCGAAATTTGCTGCTATGGACGCGCCTTCGCAAGGCGCGGCCTGGCGGTCAAACCCAAGCTATTTGGACTAGAAGGTAGAGAGAAATGGCGAAAGCTAAGTTTGAGCGGACGAAGCCGCACTGCAACATCGGCACCATCGGTCACGTCGACCACGGCAAGACCTCGCTGACCGCTGCGATCACGAAGGTGCTGGCCGAAACCGGCGGCGCGACCTTCACCAGCTACGACAACATCGACAAGGCTCCTGAGGAGCGCGAGCGCGGCATCACCATTTCGACCGCGCACGTCGAGTATGAGACCGAAGCGCGCCACTATGCGCACGTCGACTGCCCCGGCCACGCTGACTATGTGAAGAACATGATCACCGGCGCTGCGCAGATGGACGGCGCGATCCTGGTCGTGTCCGCGACCGACGGCCCGATGCCGCAGACTCGCGAGCACATCCTGCTCGCCCGTCAGGTTGGCGTTCCCCAGCTCGTCGTGTTCATGAACAAGGTCGATCTGGTCGACGACGCTGAAATCCTCGAACTGGTCGAGCTGGAAGTGCGCGAGCTGCTGTCGTCCTACGACTTCGACGGCGACAATATTCCGATCATTCCGGGTTCGGCCGTCGCCGCCCTGCAGGACAAGACGCCTGAGATTGGCCATGACGCCGTTCTCAAGCTGATGCAGGCTGTCGATAGCTGGATCCCGCAGCCGGAGCGTCCGGTCGACAAGCCCTTCCTGATGCCGATCGAAGACGTGTTCTCGATCTCCGGCCGTGGTACGGTTGTCACCGGCCGCGTCGAGACCGGCATCGTCAAGGTTGGCGAGGAAGTCGAGATCGTCGGCATCAAGGACACCAAGAAGACGACCGTCACCGGCGTTGAAATGTTCCGCAAGCTGCTCGACGAGGGCCGTGCGGGCGACAATATCGGTGCGCTGATCCGTGGCGTTGGCCGCGAGGAAGTTGAGCGTGGCCAGGTGCTCTGCAAGCCCGGCACGATCAAGCCGCACACCGAATTCGACGCCGAAGTCTATGTGCTGTCGAAGGAAGAAGGCGGCCGTCACACCCCGTTCTTCGCGAACTATCGTCCGCAGTTCTACTTCCGCACCACGGACGTCACCGGTGAGGTTATCCTCCCTGAGGGCACCGAGATGGTGATGCCGGGCGACAACGTGAAGCTGGGCGTGAAGCTCATCGCTCCGATCGCCATGGACGCGGGTCTCCGCTTCGCCATTCGCGAAGGCGGCCGGACCGTCGGCGCAGGGGTTGTGGGAACGATCTCCAAGTAATATAGGGCTGCAGCGGCGCGAATCGCCTGATTCGCGCCGCTCGGTTTTTCGCCGCCTCGGATCGCCTTTCTCCGGCCCGCATGGGTTAGAAGGGCAAGGCTGGGGCGGTTTTGTTTTTGGCTCTTTCGCATCGGTATAGGACATGGACAGCAACATCCGCATTCGCCTTAAGGCGTTCGATCATCGCGTGCTCGATCAGGCGACCGGCGACATCGCCGAAACCGCCCGCCGTACGGGCGCATTGATCCGCGGCCCCATTCCTCTTCCGACGCGCATTGAGAAGTTCACGGTCAACCGTGGCCCGCACGTCGACAAGAAGTCGCGTGAGCAGTTCGAGGTCCGCACCTACAAGCGTATGCTTGACATCGTGCAGCCGACGCCGCAGACGGTCGACGCGCTGATGAAGCTGGACCTGGCTGCCGGCGTGAACGTCGAGATCAAGTTGGCATAAGCCAACGCAGTCCCCGCGAAGGCGGGGATCTCGGGCCTCCTGGTGGATGGCCTGAGATGCCAGCCTTCGCTGGCATGACGACATAAGGGATACCGCACAGCCTGGCTGTGGTCCTGGTCCCCCGTCGCTCCCGCTCTGTCGGGGGCATCCAACCCGGACGGGGTGATCGCTAAAATAAGGGTTGGCCGCAAGGGAGTGATCCCGTGCGGTTTTTTCGTTGGATACGCCCCTCCATTCCGGATGGGCCTCTGTTGGGAGTATGGATCATGCGTACTGGCGTGATCGCGAAGAAAATGGGGATGACCCGCCTGTTCAAGGATGATGGCCGCCACGTGCCTGTCACCGTCCTTGCGCTCGAAGGCAATCAGGTTATCGCCCGCCGCGAAACCGATCGTGACGGCTATGTGGCCGTTCAGCTTGGCGCTGGCGTCGCCAAGGCAAAGAATGTCGCCAAGCCGCAGCGCGGCCACTTCGCCAAGGCGGAAGTAGAGCCGAAGGCGCTGGTCGCCGAATTCCGCGTCGCCGAGGATGCGCTCCTCGACGTCGGCGCTGAAATCGCCGCTGACCACTTCATCGCCGGCCAGTTGGTCGACGTCACCGGCCACACGCAGGGCAAGGGCTTCGCCGGCGCCATGAAGCGCTGGGGCTTCGGGGGCATGCGCGCCACCCACGGCGTGTCCATCTCTCACCGTGCCCATGGTTCGACCGGCAACCGCCAGGATCCGGGCAAGGTGTTCAAGAACAAGAAGATGGCCGGCCATATGGGCGACCGTCAGCGCACGCAGCAGAACCTCGAAATCGTCGGCACCGACGTCGAGCGCGGCCTGCTGTTCGTGAAGGGCTCGGTGCCCGGCTCCAAGGGCACCTGGCTGATGGTCAGCGATGCCGTGAAGGTGCCGCGTCCGGCCGACGTTCCTTATCCCGCGAGCCTGAAGAAGGCCGCCAACAGCAACGATGTCGTCAATGACGATACGGCTGCCGCAGACGCCCCGGCTGAAGAAGTCGTGGCGAGCGAAGCCACCGAAGGCCAGGAGGGCTAAACCATGAAGCTCAAGGTACAGACCCTCGACGCCAAGGCGTCCGGCGATGTGGAGCTGAACGATGCCGTGTTCGGCGTCGAGCCCCGCGCGGACATCCTGCACCGCGTCGTCACCTGGCAGCTCGAAAAGCGCCGCGGCACCGCCCGCGCCGCCCGTGAGCGCTCGGATGTCGCCCGTTCCGGCAAGAAGTTCGGCCGCCAGAAGGGTGGCGGCACTGCCCGTCACGGCGATCGTGCGGCGCCCGTGTTCATCGGCGGCGGCAAGGCGCACGGTCCCCGCGTCCGTGACTTCAACCCCTCGCTGAACAAGAAGGTTCGCGCGCTCGGCCTGAAGATGGCCCTGTCCGCCAAGGCGAAGGCCGGCACCCTGACGGTGCTCGACAATCTGGACGTCAAGGACGGCAAGACCAAGGTCCTTGCTGATCAGCTCGCCAAGCTGAACCTCGGCAAGGTGCTGTTCATCGACGGCGACGCGATCAACGTCAGCTTCGCGCACGCCTCGTCCAACCTGGTCGGCGTCAACGTGCTGCCGGCGGTGGGCGCCAATGTTTACGACATACTGAAGGCTGACTCGCTGGTCCTGACCCGCGCTGCGGTCGAGAAGCTGGAGGCACGGTTCAATGGCTAAGAAGCAGGCCAAGGCCGTCGACAACCGTCATTATGACGTGGTTGTCGCACCGCACATCACCGAGAAGGCGACGCTGCTTTCCGAAAACAACGCCGTGGTCTTCAAGGTCGCGAACGATGCGTCCAAGCCGGAGATCAAGGCTGCCGTGGAGGCGCTGTTCGGCGTCACCGTGAAGGCCGTGAACACCATCGTCCAGAAGGGCAAGGTGAAGCGCTGGAAGGGCAAGCCCTACAAGCGTTCGGACGTCAAGAAGGCGATTGTCACGCTGGCCGATGGTCAGTCGATTGACATCACCACCGGTATCTGAGGCGAGACAGGATAATGGCACTCAAGCATTATAATCCGACGAGCCCGGCCCAGCGTGGTCTGATCCTCGTCGACAAGTCCGCGCTGCACAAGGGCAAGCCCGTCAAGGCGCTGACCGAAGGCAAGCGCAAGACCGGCGGCCGCAACAACAAGGGTCATGTGACCTCGCGCGGCATCGCTGGCGGTCACAAGCAGAAGTATCGCATCATCGACTTCAAGCGTCGCAAGTGGGACGTCGAAGGCACGGTGGAGCGTCTGGAATATGACCCCAACCGCACCGCCTTCATCGCGCTGATCAGCTATCCCGATGGCGAGCAGGCCTACATCCTCGCACCCCAGCGTCTTGCGCCGGGCGACAAGGTGATCGCGGGCAAGAAGACCGACGTGAAGCCGGGCAATGCCATGGAACTGGGCCAGATGCCGGTCGGTACCATCATCCACAATGTGGAGATGAAGCCGGGCAAGGGCGGTCAGCTCGCACGCTCCGCTGGCACCTATGCGCAGCTCGTCGGCCGCGACCGCGGCATGGTGATGGTGCGCCTGAACTCTGGCGAACAGCGCTACATCCGTGCGGACTGCATGGGCACCGTCGGCGCCGTGTCCAACCCGGACAACGCCAACACCAATCTGGCGAAGGCCGGACGCAACCGCTGGCTGGGCAAGCGCCCGCTGACCCGCGGCGTCGCCAAGAACCCGGTCGATCACCCGCATGGTGGTGGTGAAGGCCGGACTTCGGGCGGCCGTCATCCGGTTACGCCTTGGGGCAAGCCGACCAAGGGCGCCCGCACCCGCAACAACAAGTCGACCGACAACATGATCATCCGGTCGCGTCACGCGAAGAAGAAGAGGTAAGCGATGGCTCGTTCCGTCTGGAAAGGTCCCTTCGTGGACCTCAGCCTTCTCAAGAAGGCGGAATCCGCGCAGGACGCCGGAGGCCGCGCGCCGATCAAGACCTGGTCGCGCCGCTCCACCATCCTGCCGCAGTTCGTTGGCCTGACGTTCAACGTCTATAACGGCCGCAAGCACGTTCCCGTTTCGGTGAACGAGGATATGGTCGGTCACAAGCTCGGTGAATTCGCGCCCACGCGCTACTTCCCCGGCCACGCTGCCGACAAGAAGGGCAAGCGCTAATGGGCAAGGAAAAGTCCCCCCGCCGCGTCGCCGACAACGAGGCGCTGGCTGTAGGCACCACCATCCGTGGTTCCGCGCAGAAGCTGAACCTGGTTGCCGCGCTGATCCGCGGCCGCAAGGTCGAAGAAGCGATGAACATCCTGACCTTCTCCAAGAAGGGCATGGCTGTCGACGCGCGCAAGGTGCTGGCTTCGGCTGTCGCCAATGCGGAAAACAACCACAATCTCGACGTCGACGCGCTGGTCGTTGCGGAGGCTTCGGTCGGCAAGGCGCTGACCATGAAGCGTTTCCACACCCGCGGCCGCGGCAAGTCGACGCGCATCCTGAAGCCGTTCAGCCGGCTGCGCATCGTTGTGCGTGAACAGGCAGAAGAGGCGGAGGCGTAAGTCATGGGTCACAAGAGCAATCCGATCGGTCTGCGTCTTCAGATCAACCGCACCTGGGACAGCCGCTGGTACGCCGAAGGCGCCGACTATGGCCGTCTGCTGCTGGAGGACATCAAGATCCGCCAGTTCATCTTCAAGACGCTGCCGCAGGCCGCCGTCTCGAAGGTGGTGATCGAGCGTCCGGCCAAGCTGTGCCGCGTCTCCATCTACGCTGCCCGTCCCGGTGTCATCATCGGCAAGAAGGGCGCGGACATTGAGAAGCTGCGCCGCAAGCTGGGCGAGTTCACCTCGTCGGACGTCAGCCTGAACATCGTTGAAATCCGCAAGCCGGAGATCGACTCCAAGCTCGTCGCACAGGGCGTCGCCGATCAGCTCGAGCGCCGCATCGCTTTCCGCCGCGCCATGAAGCGCGCGGTGCAGTCGGCCCTGCGTCTTGGCGCCGAAGGCATCAAGATCACCTGCTCCGGCCGTCTGGGCGGCGCTGAAATCGCCCGCGTGGAATGGTATCGCGAGGGTCGCGTTCCGCTGCACACGCTGCGCGGCAACGTCGATTATGCCGAGGCCGAGGCGCACACCGCCTATGGCGTTTGCGGCATCAAGGTCTGGATCTTCAAGGGTGAAATCCTGGGCCACGATCCGATGGCCACCGACCGGCTGATGCTGGAGGCTCAGACCTCCGGCGTACGCCCGGCGCGTTGAGAATAAGGTAGGTATAGCGTCATGCTGCAACCCAAGAAGATGAAGTTCCGTAAGACCTTCAAGGGCCGGATCAAGGGCGATGCCAAGGGTGGCAGCGACCTGAACTTCGGTTCCTATGGTCTCAAGGCGATGGAGCCGGAACGTCTCACCGCGCGCCAGATCGAGGCTGCCCGCCGTGCGATCACCCGCCACATCCGCCGTCAGGGCCGCTTGTGGATCCGCGTGTTCCCGGACGTGCCGGTTTCGAAGAAGCCTGCCGAAGTCCGTCAGGGCAAGGGCAAGGGTTCGGTCGAATATTGGGCCGCCCGCGTCAAGCCGGGCCGCATCCTGTTCGAACTGGACGGCGTTCCCGGCCCGCTCGCTGCGGAGGCGTTCAGCCGCGCTGCGATGAAGCTGCCGATCAAGACCAAGGTCGTTGCCCGCCTGGGCGACACCTCGCACCTGGGAGCATAAGAGATGGCCAAGTTCGCTGATCTCACCGTGAAGTCGGATGACGAGCTGTCGACCGACCTCAACAACCTGAAGCGGGAGCAGTTCAACCTGCGCTTCCAGGCGGCGACCAACCAGCTCGAAAAGCCGAGCCGGGTGAAGGAAGTCCGCCGGGCGATCGCTCAGATCAAGACCCTGCAGAGCGCGCGCACCCGCGCCGCTGCCGCGAAGTAAGAAGGAACTCACGATGCCCAAGCGCGTGCTGACGGGAACTGTGGTTTCCGACAAGACCGACAAGACGGTGGTGGTCCGGGTTGAGCGTAAGGTGAAGCACCCGCTCTACGGCAAGATCATCCGCCGTTCGAAGAAGTATCATGCCCATGACGAAGGCAACGCCTACAAGGAAGGCGAGACCGTCCGCATCGAGGAGACGGCCCCGATTTCCAAGCTCAAGACCTGGAAGGTCATTGAGAAGGTGGACACGCACAAGTCGCCGGAAACCGCTGCCTGAGTGCAGCAACGGCGGCCTGAGGCCAGTCAGACACAGTTTCGGAACTACCGGGAAATCCCGGCAAGCCAATTGAGAAGGAACCGGATCAATGATCCAGATGCAGTCAAATCTTGAGGTTGCCGATAACAGCGGCGCCAAGCGCGTCCAGTGCATCAAGGTGCTTGGCGGCTCGAAGCGGCGCTTCGCCGGCGTGGGCGACATCATCGTCGTCTCCGTCAAGGAAGCCACCCCGCGCGGCCGCGTGAAGAAGGGTGACGTGCACCGCGCCGTCATCGTCCGTACCGCCAAGGACGTTCGCCGTCCGGACGGTTCGGTGATCCGCTTCGACAGCAACGCCGCTGTCCTGGTCAACAAGAATGAGGAGCCGATCGGCACCCGTATCTTTGGCCCGGTGGTTCGCGAGCTGCGTGCGCGCAAGCACATGAAGATCATCTCGCTGGCTCCGGAGGTGCTGTAATGAGCGCTGCAAAGATCAAGAAGGGCGACAAGGTCGTCGTGCTCGCGGGCAAGGACAAGGGCCGCACCGGCACCGTGATCCAGATGTTCCCGAAGGACGACAAGGTGCTGGTCGAGGGCGTCAACGTCCACGCGCGTCACCGCAAGCCCGATCAGGCGAACCCGCAGGGCGGCATCGACCGCAAGCCGGCGCCGCTGCACATTTCGAACGTCGCGATTGCCGGCAAGGACGGCAAGCCCACCCGCGTTCGCTTTGAAGTCAAGGACGGCAAGAAGGTCCGCGTGGCCGTGAAGTCCGGGGAGACCATCGATGGCTGATGAAAAATACACGCCGCGGTCGAAGAACCTCTATGACGAGACCATCGCCAAGGCGATGACCGAGAAGTTCGGTTACAAGAACGTCATGGAAGTGCCGAAGATCGAGAAGATCACGCTCAACATGGGCGTCGGCGAAGCGACCCAGGACAAGAAGAAGGTCACCTCCGCCGCTGAGGAAATGGAGCTGATCGCGGGCCAGAAGCCGGTGATCACCAAGGCCAAGAAGTCGATCGCCCAGTTCAAGCTGCGCGAAGGCATGCCGATCGGCGCGAAGGTCACCCTTCGCCGCGAGCGCATGTATGAATTTCTGGACCGTCTGGTGAACATCGCCCTGCCGCGCGTTCGCGACTTCCGTGGTCTGAACCCCAAATCCTTCGATGGCCGCGGCAACTACGCCTTCGGGATCAAGGAACAGATCATTTTCCCGGAAATCAACTATGACCGCATCGACAAGGTGCGCGGCATGGACATCATCGTCACCACGACCGCCAAGACGGACGACGAGGCGCGCGAGCTGCTGCGCCTGTTCGGTTTCCCGTTCCCGGTCGAAGAGCAGAAGCAGGCCGCGTAACAGCGAACCCGCTTCTCTTTCCAATCTCAAGAGGAAGAGAACTTAAGTCATGGCGAAACTGAGTTCCATCAACAAGAATGAGCGTCGCAAGAAGCTGGTGAAGAAATATGCCGGCCGTTATGCGAAGCTGAAGGCGATTGCAGCGGACAACAACGCTGACGACACGGACCGCCTGATGGCGCGTCTGAAGATGGCCGAGATTCCCCGCAACGGGAACCCGACCCGCGTCCGCAACCGGTGCGAAGTCACCGGCCGTCCCCGCGCTTATTACCGCAAGTTCCGGCTCTGCCGTATTCAGCTGCGCGATCTGGCCAACAAGGGCCTGATCCCCGGCGTCACCAAGTCGAGCTGGTAAGGATTAGAAGATGGCATTGACCGATCCTTTGGGTGATATGCTCACCCGCATCCGCAACGGCCAGCAGGCGCGCAAGGACAGCGTTCTGTCCCCGGCGTCGAAGCTGCGCGCCCGCGTTCTCGACGTGCTTCAGCGCGAAGGCTACATCCGTGGCTATTCCGAGGAAGACCTGGGCAAGCACCCCGGCCTGCGCATCGAGCTGAAATATTTCGAGGGCCAGCCGGCGATCAAGCATGTCGCCCGCGTCTCGAAGCCCGGCCGCCGCGTCTATTCCGGTTCGAAGGAACTGCCGGTCGTGCGCAACGGCCTTGGCATCACCATCGTTTCGACGCCGCGTGGCGTTCTCTCTGACGCCGAAGCGCGTGAGCAGAATGTCGGCGGCGAAGTCCTGGCGGAGGTATTCTGATGAGCCGCATCGGTAAAAAGCCGGTCGCGATCCCCAGCGGGGTGACGGCGACCATCGAAGCGGGCCAGCTTTCGGTCAAGGGTCCCAAGGGCACCCTGGCGATGCCGCTGCGCGATGAGATCAGCTACACGCTGGAGGCCGACGGCATCTCCGTGAAGCCCGCCAACGCCACCAAGCAGGCGCGCGCTTTCTGGGGCATGCAGCGGACGCTGGTGCAGAACCTGATCACCGGCGTGACGGAAGGCTTCTCCAAGAAGCTGCTGATCACCGGTGTCGGCTACCGCGCCGCCGCCCAGGGCAAGAATCTGAAGCTGCAGCTCGGCTACAGCCACGACGTCGATTTCGCGATCCCGGAAGGGATCGAGATCAAGACCCCGGATAACACCACGGTCGAGATCAGCGGCATCGACAAGCAGAAGGTCGGCCAGGTCGCCGCCGAGATCCGCCGCTGGCGTAAGCCTGAACCCTATAAGGGCAAGGGCATCAAATATGACGGCGAGTTTATCTTCCGCAAGGAAGGAAAGAAGAAGTAAGCCATGGCGAAACTCTCTCTCTTCGAACGGCGCCGTCAGCGCGTCCGCACCGCACTCAAGGCGCGTTCGGGTCAGAACCCGCGTCCGCGTCTCAGCGTCCACCGCTCCGGCCGGCACATCTATGCCCAGATCATCGACGATGCGCAGGGCAAGACCCTCGCCTCCGCGTCGACCCTGGACAAGGATGTCGGGGCCAAGGCTTCGGGCAAGACCGGCGCGACGTCGGAAGCCGCTGCCGATGTCGGCAAGCGCGTTGCCGCCGCCGCAACCAAGGCTGGCGTCACCAAGGTCGTGTTCGACCGTGGAGGCTTCCTGTTTCATGGCCGCGTGAAGGCGCTGGCCGATGCCGCCCGTGAGGGCGGACTGGAGTTCTGAGTATGGCAGACGAAAACAACATCGAAGCCGGCGCCGTCACCGACGCGCCCGAAGCGACCGAGGGCCGTGGCCCCCGTCGCGGCCGTGGTGGTGGCGATCGTGGCCGTGGCGGCAATGAT
>NZ_MINO01000037.1 GCF_001757355.1 Sphingobium phenoxybenzoativorans | reverse complement strand
TATATCGAGAAGGTCTTGGTTGGCACCCACCGAACGAGCGAGGTAGACACCGTCGACATAAACCCCGACACCTGGATCGATATTAAATGCGAAATCGCTCGAACCAATGCCGCGAATTGAGGCGGCCAGAACAGCTGTAGAAGCAGAGAACGCGACCGAATTATCGAGGGTGACGTTAGGCGCCAGAGAGGAAAGCTGCACAACACTGCTGACGGCCCTCTCCTCCAAGGCCTTCGACCCGAAGGCAGAAACTGCGATGGGAACATCCTGAACGTTCTCCACGCGCTTCTGCGCCGTAACAACGATCTCCTCAATTCCGTTCGAATCGCTCTGCCGCGAGGCGACGACTTGCGCAAATGCTGGACTTAGAGTCGTGGATGCAAGAAGCCACACGGACGAAACGCCAACTGATGCGATGAATTTCATATCTCTTCCCCCCTTTTATAGACTTTTTCTACGTACACGCGACGCAGGACTATTCTGTCCAGTCTGTCACGACATCCGTCATTTCGTGGGGCCTTGCTTGCGCGCGCTAGCATCTTTGTCGAATCGCACGCGCGAGAGGCTTCCACCGTCAATTCCGTATCACGCCGTCTATCGAGACTAAAGCAGAATCTCGAGATTGTGACATCAAGCAACTGGGGCTTGAATCCGTCAACGAAACGCGACACGTCTGTCGCATGCCAAGCTCAACCGCCCCCCACTCAGTCGATCCTAAAGTCTCGTCTGATCCCGCTCGAACGCTCGCGGTTGCAGCATATCATCAACTGCGTTCAGACATCGTATCGGGCAGCCTTAAACCAGGCGAAAAGCTCAAGACGGAACATCTCAAGAACCATTACAATGTCGGTGCTGCGACCCTTCGTGAGGCGTTAGCGCTGTTGACAGCCGATGGCCTCGTTGTTGCTCAGCAACAACGAGGCTTTAGCGTGGCGCCAATGTCGCTCGCCGACTTCCGTGACATCACTGAAACTCGGGCGGCATTGGAAATGCAATCGATAAGGTTAGCGGTCCGTCGTGGCGATGACGAATGGGAAGCGAACCTTGCAGCAGCGTTCCATCGCTTGGCGCGTGCTGAGGGCCGACTTGCCGCGGGGGATGTCGACGTATTCTATTGGGAGGATTGCAATCGAAAGTTTCACGAAGCCTTGACGGCCGGATCCGAATCGAAGTGGACACAGAGTTTCATATCGGTTCTTTATCGTCAGTCGGAACGCTATCGTCGGTTGGTCTTCATGAAGACACCAGGTCGCGATGTGCATCATGAACATGCCCGGATATTCGAAGCTGCCATCACGCGAAACGAAGAACTGGCGGCAGCGCTGATCGCAGAGCACGTCCGCTCTACATTGAATGCCGTGATCGCGTTTTGTTCAAAATAACAAACGAGGCGTCAAATTACTGCTGAGGGATATTACTAAGCTCAGCTTAGTTCTTGATATTACCGCAGCTAGCTTTGGAAACGAGTAATGACGAGAATCTGAGCAGGCTCTCTTGCGAAATGCAGCGCTGAGAAGCTCAATACATATGTTGCCCGCCGTTGATCGAAAGTGTCGATCCCGTGATGAAGCCAGCGTCCTCGGCGCATAGGAATGCCACCCCTCGAGCGATTTCCTGCGCCTGACCAAGTCGCCCGATCGGTATCTTTGCCACAATTTTGTCCAGCACATCGGCTGGCACAGCTGCGACCATCTCAGTGTCGACATATCCTGGTGCCACAGCATTCACCGTTATTCCGAAAGCGGCGCCTTCCTGCGCAAGCGCCTTGGTGAAGCCGTGAATGCCAGATTTTGCAGCTGCGTAATTGACCTGCCCATACTGGCCCGCCTGGCCGTTGACCGATCCGATGTTCACGATCCGACCCCACCGGCGTGCGCGCATTCCCGGAAAAACCGCTTTCGCCATGTTGAAACAACCACCCAGATTAGTGTCGATTACCGCCCGCCACTGCTCGTAGCTTTGTTTGAGCAGAGTGCTGTCTCTTGTGATGCCGGCGTTGTTGACGATCACGTCGACAGCACCAACCTCACGCTCGACCAACTCAACGCCAGCCTGAACTGCTTCGAAATCGCCAATGTCCCAACGGAACGCCCTGATGCCCGTGTCTTTCGTGAACAAACGGGCAGTTTCCTCGTCACCGCCAAAATTAGCGACAACGGTCATACCCATGTTCGATAATGCGAGGCTAATCGCCCGCCCGATACCGCGAGTGCCGCCAGTCACGATTGCAACTCTAGCCAATTTATCCTCCATCAACGAGCTTGCAACTTGTCGATCAGTCTCGTTGCGCGCGATCATTTCGTATAAAACCCATCTTTGGTATGGTGACGACCTTGGGCGTCGATGAGTTTCGTTCTTCTAGACAGAAGCCCCAACGCCTTGACAGCGCGTGAAGAAATCCTGTCCGCTGTAGAGACCACCGCAACGATCGCCGTACGCGGCCTGCTAACCATGCAGAACCCGGATCGAAACTGCCCGGCAATGTTTCACTCAACCCGTCTAAGCTGCGACATGGGGCACTCCGACCTTGATATCATTTGCGACCGAAGAAACCGCCCGAGCTTTGAGAAAAGATCGGCCTAGTAGTTCTCGCGCAGCGCCGGCCTTCTCGATAGCGGCCAATTTGACAGGTCCGAAACCACGGACGTGATCGGGCCATCGCGCAAGGGCTACTGCATCCGCTAGATTATCTATGGTTAGATGCTCCAGGATTGTAGAAACTGTCGTTTCATATTCGACGATGAGTTCTCGTTCTAGGCGACGCTCCTTTGTATATCCAAATATATCAAACGGTGTCCCACGGAGACCTTTCAGTTTGGCCAAGAAACGGAAGGAAGAGAACATAAGTTGACCATATTCTCGCTTTATTGGCCGCCCGGTAACTGGATCCGCTTTCGATAGGAGCGGCGGCGCCAAATGAACCTTCAATTTGACATCTGACGAGAATTGTGCGCGGATCTTCGCGGCGAAATCGCCGTCGGTATATAGCCTCGCTACCTCATACTCGTCTTTGTAGGCGAGTAGTTTGTAAAGGTTTCTAGCGACCGCGTCCGTCAACTCCTGGCTTCCAGGCTTTATAGCAGTCTCTAGCAAACCGACTTTCGCGACGATCTCTACGTAGCGCTGCGCATATGGTTCATTTTGATATGCGACAAGATCTTGCCGCCTGCGATCGATGAACGCCGCCAATGTGCCGGCTGCGTCTTGGGAAACCTGGTCCGGAGTTGATTGGTTGACGAGCTTCATGACCGCATCCGCGTCATGAGCCAGTAGCCTGCCCAATGCGAAAATTTCCTGATTTGCCCGAACGGCGACTCCGTTCGCCTCGATGGCAGCCTCTAAGGATTGCAAACTCACGGGCAACCATCCGCGTTGGCAAGCATATCCCAGTAAGAGCATATTTGCGCCGATGGTATTGCCGGTCAATCGCTCGGCCAGATGCGTGGCGTCAAGAAACGTCGCGTTCTTTTCTCCGCAGAAGCGCTGGATCGCTTTTCGTTGCGCGCTTACTGGAACAGCAAAATCGCGATCTCGCGTAAATACACCTGTCACCGTCTCGTGGTCATTGACGACAGCAGCGCAGGCGCCGAGTTTCATGCGGGAAAGTGCATCGTCAGACGCGGACGTCACGATATCTGCGCCGATCAAGACATCGCATTGCCCGACGGAGAGACGCGTTGAATTTAGGTCTTCTGTGCGCTCGCCGATTTTCAAGTGGCAATAGACCGCACCAAACTTCTGAGCGAGCCCAGTTAGGTCAAGGGCTTGAACGACCTTCCCTTCAGCCTGAGCAGCCTGGCCAATAAGGTTTGAAATTGTCACGACACCGGTGCCTCCGATGCCCGCAACCATGAGACCAAAAACCTTCTTGCTCGATCGCACGGCGGGAACCGGCAAAGCCGCCAATACCGAACTGCCGAGATCAAGCTTTTTGGGTTTGGCCAGTTCGCCGCCTTCGACGGTGACAAAACTCGGACAAAATCCCTTGAGGCAGGAAAAGTCCTTATTGCACGCCGACTGATCAATCGTCCGCTTGCGGCCATATTCGGTCTCGATAGGCTGGACAGAAAGACAGTTTGATTGCACTGAGCAATCGCCGCAGCCTTCACACACGCGCTCGTTAATGACGACCCGTCGCGCAGGATCAACCGCGATCTTCTTCCCACGCCGTCGCCGCAATTCTGTAGCGCAGGTCTGCTCGTAAATGATGACCGACACACCTGCCACTTCGCGAAAGCGCAACTGAACCGCCTCAAGCTCGTCCCGATGATGAAGCGTCGTGCCCGGCGCGAAATCAGAGGTCACAAACTTTTCAGGCGCACTGCTGACCACCGCGATATGGCGTATCGACTCACCGAGAAGCTCATGCGTGATTTGCGCTACACTGATAGGCCCATCAACCGGTTGCCCTCCCGTCATGGCGACCGCATCATTATAGAGAATCTTGTAGGTGATGTTTACGCCAGCAGCGACGGCCTGCCGAATAGCCATAGAACCCGAGTGATACCAGGTCCCGTCGCCAACATTAGCAAAAATATGATCGTCTTTTAGGAAGTGTGCCGCCCCTGCCCAGTTACCGCCCTCCCCGCCCATCTGTGGATATGTGACTGTCTCGCGATCCATAAGATTAACGAGCCAGTGACACCCAATACCGGCAAGTTGCTGAGACCCAGACGGCACCTTGGTTGAGCTGTTGTGAGGGCAGCCAGAACAGAAATAGGGCGATCTTATGATATTGTCACGTGGCTTAGCTAGTTCAGTCTGAACCTTGTCGAGATACCCGATCCAGCTCGCCATCTCGCGCGAGCGATAAACCGGTGCGAGCCACTGATACAAAACGCGCGCGATGATCGCCGGAGAGACCTCTCCGTGCGATGGAAGCCAGCGCGATCCATCAAGGGAAAGTTTGCCTAGAACTTCGGGTCGGTTTCCTGCGGGAAGATTAAAGAGAATATCTTTAATCTGAGGCTCGAGGATAGGGCGAGACTCCTCAATCACAAGGACCTGATTCAAGCCCGCGCAAAAAGCGATCAAGGTCTCGGGCTCCAACGGCCAGACCAAAGCAATTTTGAAGACTTCGATGCCCAAATTGTCGAGTAGGTCTGGCGTCAAACCCAAGTCTGACAATGCCTCGACTGTATCCGCCCATGCTTTTCCGCAAGTTACGATTCCGACCCTGCGCTTGGTCGAGCGATGGGTTGTCTTATTCAACGCATTTGCACGGACGAAGGCGTGCACCGCCGGAAGGCGCAGCTTGAGCATTCGCTCGTCCTGATCGACCGACCGATCGGGCCACCGAGTATGCACTGATCCGAGCGGCGGTGCCGGTACTATCACTTGCGTTCGCGCGGGGTCAACATCGATGGCCAGCCATGATTCATACGTGTCCGAAACGCCCTTGATCGCCACCCACACGCCCGCGTGGCGCGAAAGCTCCCATCCAATCAAGCCAAAATCATAAATGTCCTGGACATTGGCGACATTGAATGTGGGAATGCACATTGACGCCAGGGTATGCTCGCTTTGTTGCTGGATCGAGCTTGAACGGCTCATGGGGTCGTCTCCAACCGCCATGATGACGCCTCCCAGAGGCGCGGTTCCCCACAAGTTGGCATGGCGAAGTGCGTCGCCGGAGCGATCAACGCCCGGTCCTTTACTGTACCACATCCCAAAAACGCCGTCGAACTTTGCGTCGAAGAAGCCGATCTGCTGTGTTCCCCAAACCGCTGTCGCAGCGAGATCCTCGTTCACGCCCGCCTGAAATCGGATATTTCGGTCCTTTAAGAGCGCGTCGACCGCCATAAAGTCCTGATCAAGGTGACCAAGCGGCGACCCACGATAACCGGAAATAAACCCAGCGGTGTTGCGTCCTGCGGCTGCATCTCGGCGAGCTTGCTCGATCGGCAGTCGCACGAGCGCCTGATTACCCGAAAGGTACACCCGTCCGCTAGGAACGATATATTTCCCGCTGGCATCCGTCTTACCTTTGGCCATGTCCGTCTCCCTTCGGGGTTACGCCATTTGTTCAAGCCGCCCCGTAGTCGCTGCAGACATGCGGAAGCGGGTTGTTATTCGATAGGCGTCTTTTTACTTTTAAGTCGTCACGACTTGGGATCACCTATTCAACATTCGATCGGCTCTACTGTGACCTAACTCATAGAGCGGAATGATTCCTCACTCCCGTTGCTCTATTCTTGTCTCAAGAGTTTGCTACGAGCGCTAGTCTGCAACAAGGTTCATCTTTCAATTTCTCCTGACCGTACATATATTACGGAGCAGACGGTGCAAATTCGGCTAGCTAGAGAGGCCCACATGTTGGGTCATTCCTTCTCGACCGCCGCAATGCGATATTATGGCGACACGCCAAGTTGATAGACCGCCTCACGATGCCGCCTTCATAATCAGATATAATGAGTGCGGATCCAGTCCTCCATGACAGGCGCGATCCTCTCGCGCCAGCGACGACCATTGAATATACCGTAATGCCCAACCCCTTCCGCCAAGAGGTAGCGTTTGTCCGAGGGAGGCAACCCTGTGGCGATCGATAACGCAGCGCGTGTCTGACCAATGCCCGAAATATCATCTTTCTCGCCTTCGATCGCGAGCAAGGCGGTATCTTTGATTGCCGAAGGGTCGACCTTCGAGCCCCTGTAGATGAGCTCGCCTTTTGGGAGCTTATGCATCTGAAAAACGTCCTGGATGGTTTGTAAGTAAAACTCCTCGGTCATATCGCAGACGGACCGATATTCCTCGTAGAACGCCATCGTCGCTCTTGCACTTTCGCCGTCCCCGTCCACCAAGTGACGAAACATTTCGTAGTGGCTATTTAAATGACTACCGATGTTCATCGCCATAAAGCCTGCGAGTTGCAAGAAACCGGGATAGACTCTGCGGCCGCGACCAGCATAAGACATGGGGACTGTCGCGATGACGTTTGATTTGAACCAACCAAGAGATCGTTGCGTAGCCGCACGGTTGACCGCGGTAGGCGTTTCGCGAGTATCGATAGGCCCGCCCATCATCGTCAACGTGCGTGGTCTACACGGGTGTCCACTTGCACCCATGACACAGGCAGCTGCAAAAGCTGGAACAGCTGGCTGGCAAACAGCCAACATATGCGATCTAGGGCCGATGCATTCCAGAAATTCGATGAGGTAGTCGATATACTCATCTATAGCGAACCGACCGTCCTCTACCGGCACTTTCTTCGCATCGCGCCAGTCTGTGATGTAGACATCAGCAAAGGGTAGCATTCTTGCAACAGTTCCGCGCAGAAGTGTGGCATAATGCCCGGACATCGGTGCGACAATTAAGAGTCGAGGGCTGTCTTCGGCGCCATCTCGGTAAAAGCGCTTAAGTTGCCCAAAAGGCTTTCGAAGCACGACCTCTTCAGTCACGGAAACCTCGCGTCCATCCGCAATCGCGGTTGTCGTGAAGCCGAATTCTGGTTTACCGCGCGGCTGGGATGCGTGAGCAAAAACGTCCAGCCCGGATGCCACCATATGCCCGATTTGCGAGTACGCCACGGGGTTAAATGGATTCTTGGCCCATTTAGAGCCAAGATCCGCCAGAAGATTTGCACCCGACAGTACCGCATTTTGTGCCTCATAGGCGTCGTACAGCAAGGTTTCGCTCCTCCATATCCAACCGGGCATAGGCCCTGCTCTCTGGCAAAATGATCCCAGCCAAGCGAATGGATTGAACTCATTCTGCCGTTGCGACGCCTTTGACGAGGTCGAGCGCAACATCGACAATCATATCTTCCTGCCCGCCAACCATCTTTCGCCGGCCAAGCTCGACAAGTATTTGCCGCGTATCCAGACCATGCTCTTCCGCGGCCTTCTCGGCATGGCGCAGAAAGCTTGAATATACCCCTGCGTAACCGAGAGTTAATGTTTCCCGATCGACGCGAACGGGTCGATCCTGCAGCGGGCGAACCAAATTCTCGGCACCATCCATCAATGCAAAAAGGTCCGTTCCGTGATCCCAGCCCAGGCGATCCGCCGCAGCAATGAACACCTCGAGCGGCGCATTCCCGGCGCCTGCGCCCATTCCCGCCAGCGAGGCGTCAACCCGAACTGCGCCGTTTTCGACGGCCGCGATCGAATTTGCTACTCCCAGGCTTAGATTGTGATGCGCGTGAATGCCCCGTTGGGTTTCGGGCTTGAGCACGCGATCGTAAGACTGCAGTCGAGCGGCCACATCGCCCATCGACATCGCGCCCCCACTGTCGGTGACATATACGCAGTGAGCACCATACGTCTCCATAAGCAATGCCTGCTGCGCAAGGGAGTCTGGGTCGCTCATGTGGCTCATCATCAGGAAGCCCGACACGTCCATGCCAAGACCGCGCGCAAATTCGATATGTTGCCGTGACACATCCGCTTCTGTGCAGTGCGTCGCTACGCGCACGGAGCGGACGCCGAGGGAATATGCCCGTTTCAAATCGTGCACTGTCCCGATGCCGGGCAGAAGTAAAGTGGTTAACACACTGTGTTCAAGGACGTCCGCAACCGCTTCGATCCAATCCCAGTCTGTATGTGCGCCAAAGCCATAGTTGAATGAAGAGCCTGAGAGCCCATCACCATGTGCCACTTCTATCGCGTCAACCTTGGCGGCATCGAGCAGCCTTGCGATGTCGCGTACATGCTCGAGGCTATATTGATGGCGTATTGCGTGCATTCCATCACGTAACGTGACGTCCTGGATGTAAAGTTTGCCATTCGGCATTCCGGCAGGTGCATCTATATCAGTCATGCCGCTTCCTTCTGATGATGGCGGTTCGCGATGCGCTCGGCAGTTCTGAACGCTGCGGATGTCATGATGTCGAGGTTACCTGCATAGGCAGGAAGATAGTGCGCTGCGCCTTCAACCTCCAAAAAGATCGAGACCTTCGTACCGGTAAACTCATCGCCCATTTCCGGGATCTTAAGCGGCGCATTATTCCCTATGCTTTCGAACTGAACGCTTTGCTTCAGCCGGTAGCCAGGGACGTAGGACTGCACCTCGGTTACCATCTGCTGAACCGACTCTTCGATTGCTTGAGTATCGGCGCCAGGACCGACCAGACAATAGACCGTGTCGCGCATAATCAACGGCGGCTCCGCCGGATTGAGAACGATGATTGCCTTACCGCGCTTGGCACCACCGACCTTCTCGATCGCTTGGCTGGTCGTCTCGGTGAACTCATCGATATTGGCGCGCGTGCCTGGCCCGGCGGATTTTGAAGCGATTGACGCAACAATCTCGCCATAGATAACAGGTGAAATCCGGTTCACCGCTGCCACCATGGGGATCGTGGCCTGGCCCCCGCAGGTGACCATATTTACATTGACCTCGTCCAGATTATCCATGCCATTGACGGCCGGGATGGTGAAGGGCCCAATCGCAGCCGGGGTAAGATCGATAATTGTTTTACCCTTCTCGCGAAGTATGCGGTCATGCTTCTCATGAGCCCCCGCCGAAGTGGCGTCGAAAACGATCTTGATAGCCTCGAAATCTGGCATCGCGAGCAAGCCCTCGATCCCCTCCGATGTGATCGGTACACCCAAACGCGCAGCTCGCTTTAAGCCATCGGATTCGGGATCAACGCCCACAAAACAGCCCATTTCGAGGACTTCAGACATCCTCATAATCTTGATCATGAGGTCTGTACCAATATTTCCCGAGCCTATAATCGCTACTTTGGTTTTCATTTCAGCTCTCCATGTAGGTCGCGATCGCATCGCTGCGGACGATCGGTGTTTGGCGATTAAATGGGTTAAGCGGCTACAAGCCCATACCCAAGCATTGTCGATCTGTTGACCAGGGGAAATGATTAGCCGCCCCCTCCGCCTCATTCTCCTCGAAGCCGTAATATTCTGACCGGATGCTACCGTTTGCGCTTTCATCTCACAAATTTCGGCGCTAGAAATGACCCATATGGCGGGACATAACAGATCGGATGAGATCAAGGGAGGCACAGACTCGCTCTCAAAGGGTTTGGACCTCTTTCGTTTGATAGCCGATGACGGCGGTCATACCCGGATCTCGCAATTGGCAATCGATCTTGGTTATCCGAGAACTACCTTACACCGATTGCTCGGAGAACTCCTTCGTCATCGGATGATTCTGCGTGTTGGCCATGGGCGCTATGCACCCGGCGTGGTGCTCGCAGAGATCGAGCCCGCGACACATTTTAATGAGCAATTGGCCTCTATTGCCCGGCCTCTTTTGCAGACGCTTGCGGATAACAACAAGTGTACTGCCCATCTTGGCGTTCTCGAAGACGCAATGGTCACATATCTAGTCAAGGTCGGTGACGAGACAGAGAGCTTGGACTTTACTCAGGAAGGCGGACAACTCGAGGCTTATTGCTCAGGCATCGGTAAGGTTCTCCTGGCTAGCCGCTCAGAGAAATACCTTGAGGACTATCTTGCGAGTGGCCCTTTCATTCCCTTCACTGATCGAACCATAATTTCGCCAAGGATCCTGGCGAAGTGTCTTGCAGAGGTGCGACTTCAAGGCTGGGCAGCAGACGATCGAGAGGCGGCTCAAGGTCTGCAATGTCTGGCCGTGCCTGTGTCAAGAAAGGGCCGGCCACCTATCGCTGCCATATCGCTCTCACATGATAAAGTGCTGTCAGCGGGCTGCGATATGCAAAGCCTCGACGCACTGAAAAGTTGTGCTAAGGAGATTGCAGATCGACTTTAGGTTTCGTCGGGAAAATATGTCTGAGCCTGGATGGTGATTGAGGCCGGTTTGGTTGGCGAATTAAAACCGCTGCCAATTTAGACGACGTGGGATAGGATTACGGCGGACAGACACCCCAGACTCGTTGATACTGACTTACTCTGCCAGGAATGAATCCACGAGCGTCGTAAATCGATTGGAGTGCTCAATTTGTGTCCAATGGCCACAATTTCCAAACACATGCAGTTGCGAGTCTGCTATCAGATGATGAAGATGGATTGATGTCTCGACTGGTATGACTTTGTCGTCGCGTCCATGAACGATCAATGTGGAATGCCTGATCTGTTCAATTTTTTCATCGGGACTAACCAGGGCATCTACCCAACGCTGGCGAGGTGCCGGAAACATAGATGCAAACGCTTCCTGAACACCGGGTTGAATGCTTGCCCTGTAACGCATCTCGGCCAAGTCGTCGTTGACGAGCTGCGAGTTGTAAGCAAAATAGTCCAGGATCCTCCGCATGTTTTTGACAGAGGGTTCATAACCCCAGACCGCGTCCAGACCCTCGGTTAACTCGAACGGCACTCCAACCGAACCCATTAACACAAGCTTTCGTACGCGTTCCGGATAACGGATCGCTAGAGCAAGTGCCAACGCTCCGCCGAAAGAATTTCCAATAACGTCCGCGCACCTAATCTCGAGGCTATCCAACACAGCCAGTATGTGACCGATCCATGTCTCCATCCCGTACTGTACGCCGTCGGGCCGATCGGTATAGCCAAAGCCGACCATGTCGGGAGCAACCACTCGCCGCGATTTTGCTAGCTCGGGCACTACCAGCCGCCAGTTAGCCCAAGCCGTTACCCCTGGTCCAGATCCGTGGATGAGCACAACCGGATCTCCGCTACCGACGTCGTGGACATTTGTCGTGATCCCATTCGCATCTATTCGGTGGGCAATCTCAGGATTAGTTTCGCTCACGTTCGGTTCCATCTGTTTCAGCGCGGAAGGCCAGTGGACCTCCTATCTGCGTTATTTTGTGGATTTGGCCGGCCGACGCGTAGCTGGCCAATGCCGGCCACGCGTCGGGCTCAATTCAAAAGGTAAGGCGATAGCCAATCGAGAGATTGTTTTGCGAGTGCGTGACAGTCAGGGGCTGCGACGTGTTGGGCAGACCCGAATTTGTCACTTTCTCCTTAAACGCATGAGAATAGGCAATGTCTATAGCCTGCCGCTTCCCGAGCTTATACGTTAGCCCGGCTGAAGCGTGGTATTTCGGGATACCCGGTACAACCGCGAGAAGGGTTTCACCGGGCGTAGCCTGAGAAGCAAATCTCGCCCCGGCTCGGAGGGTCATCGGCCCCATCTCATATGCGCCTCCCACCGCAAGGATGTCCTGATTGCGGTAGTTCTGTGGAAGCAATACATCAACATTCCCGCCTGCGTCCGCCTCAAATCCAACGTTGATGTTTTTCATGGCGTGCTTCCAGAACGCTCGCTGATACTCGGCGGTCAATAATATCTGCGGTCCAAATCGCTGCGTGATGCCAATCGAAAGACGCGCCGGCAATTGAAAGTCTCTAACGCGGATCCTGCCAGTGAGGGGGATCTGTCCGGCGACGGTGGAGACAGCCGTGAGGGTCGCAGGTCCCTTAAGGTCGGCAACATTTGTCTCGAAATTATAGGCACCGCCAATCGTGGTTGCAGGCGTGAGCTTATAGGTAAACCCTACTCGACCGCCGATGCCCCAACCATCGACTCCGTTAATCAGGTAATTATTCCGGGTCAGGCCGAAATGCGCCGCGTCCAGCCCTGGGATGCCGCCAAGTACAGGCACCAGGCTTCCATTGATACGACCGCTGCCAATGAGGGATCCCACCTGATCTGCCTGAAGCTGCAATCCCAAGTTCAGGCCAATCCACACAGCATCGATAGAGCCGCCGATCGTCAACCGGTCACCGACTTTCATGCTGACGGCCGCAGGGATATCCAGGGCGAGCATCCTGCTCGAGTTATCCAGCCCAGTGGGTCTTCCCGAAAGGCCGTTCGATAAGAAACTGGTCGTGCCGTACTCGGTCCCGAGACCGCCTATCGCAAAGGCCCCAATGCCGAACGTGAAGTTTCCCGCGCGCCTGATATAAGCCAGTTCTGGAGCGAAATAAGGTCCTCGGTTGCGCGAGTGCGTACGCGAGGGGGCTTTCGCGCCAGTACTGTCATTATAGGCATCGATGTTGGTGGCCACCATATCAAGGCCGATTAGAAGCTGCGATGCCTTGTCGGGATCCTGATTATCTGTGGAAATAGATAAAGTGGCTGGGTTGCTCATAATGCCGGCGGGACCTACATCAAGCGAGACTGCCGCGCCGCCAAGACCACGGGAAATAGCCCCATAGCCTTCTAGCGTAAACACATCGGTAGCCAAAGCAGGCGACGCGGTGCTCGCGCCGAGGAAGGCTGCGGACACGAGGAATTTCCTTTTCACATTCTCTCTCCCTTTGTTTCCTAGTTTGCCCAGTCTCATGGCCGGATTAGCATTTTGAGGGCATTGTCAGCCTTGTCGTTGAAGGTGACAAAAGCCGCATCGATTTCATTGAGCGAGAATTCATGGCTGAAATACGCTTCAGGCTGCAAGCCGGCCCGCTCGAGTAGTCGCAAACCGTCCCACATTAAGGGCTGCACATTGGCGAACCCATTCATATGGAGGCTTATGTCGCGCAAGAATACATCAGCTGTATTAAGCGTGAACTCTGGCTCGCAGAAAACACCAATCGCCGCTACTGTCCCGCCGGGCCGCACCAGAGCCAGCGACGCATTGAGCGATTCCTTTGTCCCCACGACTTCGATCACTTTGTCGAACCCACGGCCACCTGTCTCAGCCAATGCATTTTCGAGCCAGTCGTCCTGAGCAACGTTTAGTACCGCCGCTCCCTTCTTTTCCGCCACGGCAAGGCGATGCAGGACGTTATCGAGGGCCACCACTTTGCCAGGTCTCTGGCCTAGGACGAGATCAAGTGTCATAAGCCCGGTCGGGCCGCACCCGACGATGGCCACATTTTCACCCGGTTCGATCGCCGCAAGGCGCAGGGCGATCATAGCGGACGGCAAGTTGCAAGAAAGCGTCAGAGCAGCGGCGTCGGAAATTGCCTCAGGCACGCTCATTGCGTGTGCGTCGGCGTAAGGGACGATCAGAGCTTCTGCATGCGTACCGTTCAAATCTCCAAATGGAACGCCAAAGCCGTAAACTGCCTTCTTGGTCGTCTCGCAATGGGCGGTTTGTCCGACATGGCACATATAGCAATCACCGCACGATGCCGAGTAGGCGATGGTGATACGGTCGCCGCGCTTGAACTTGGTAACGCCAGATGCTGTTTCCGCGACGATCCCAATAAGTTCATGGCCAGTTGTAGACTTCCCCTTTTCCATGATCGCATCGAGCGTTCCCCTAAATATATGGAGATCCGAGCCACAGATCGATGTTGCCGACACTTCCACGAGCATCTGGTGTTCGGCGCTTATAGCCGGCTCAGGAATGTCCTCGCACCGAATGTCTAGCGGGCCGTGATAAACTGCTGACCTCATGTAGCCGCCTCCCTAGAAGAACCGATCGAAATGGATTTGCTCGAACGGGACTTTCATCTCAATCATCAACGCTGTCTGCAAAGCTGTTGCCATCGGCGGCGGACCAGCGAAGTAGATTTCGTGATCTCTGACACGGTCGCCAAACCGAGAGATTACGCTATTGTGAACAAAGCCGATTTCACCTGACCAGCCAGCTGCCTTAGCAGCCTCTTCATCCGAGACGACGGAATGAAACCGCAATCTTTCCCCCCAGCATGCAAAGCCGCTTAGATAGTCCTCGCCGCAGATATCTGCTGGGGTGCGACCGCCATAGAAGACGTGAATCAGCCGTTCTGTATCCTGCTCTGAAGCCAGAGCCCGTGCGATAGATATGATTGGTGCGAGACCTGAACCACCCGCAATACAAATCACATCCCGTTGAGAGGTTTCGGATACGTGAGCTAAACCGATTGGGCCATCGATCGTCACAGACTCCCCTACCTCAAGACCGAACAACCAGTTGGAAAAATGCCCGCCCGCCACTCGCTTGATGATGAAGTGCCATTCTCCCCCATTATTGGGGAGATTGCTCATGGAGTAGCAACGTGTCATGCCCTCCGGCCCTTCGATAAGCGCATACTGGCCCGGGATGAACATCGCCGCCGTCGGGCCTTGGAAGGTAAACTCTCGCATGTCGGATGTGAGATCCCGGACTTGGGTCAGGTTGGCTTCAAACCGCGCGAAGCTATGCTTCGGGACGAACTCCCGGCGGGTCGACACGCTGATTGAAACGTCGCCAATCGCACTGCTTTGACATGCCAGACGCACTCCCTTCCGCTTGTCCCGTTCGCTCAACCCGCCCGGATTCTCAGCAAGATCGACGAATTCTCCGGAGATGGGTCTAAATCGGCAGCTTCCGCATCCACCAGAGCTGCATTCATAAGGAAATCCGATGCCTGCTCGCAGTGCCGCCCTGAGGATGGAACCGTCAGTTGGCAGCTGAATGAACCGTTCACCAGTCTCCTCAATTATGATCTCGCCACCAGTCACCACACACTCCTGCCTCTTGCCTGTTCTTGTAGAACTCTCGCGACTAGAAGCCGCGAGAGCAGAGATTCAGGCGTGCCAATCGAAGCTCGCGTGGAACTGTTGCATCCGGACCTTTGCGGCGGCTCCAGATCGATCGCCGTCAGGTAGCGCTGCTGCGAACGCATCAATTGCGCCCGACGCCACCGGCGCCCACTTATCTACCCAGCTTCCAATAAGTGCCGCGTTGCCGGCCTCGGTCGACGCAAAAGACACCAAGGCTGCTGCCCAGCGACGGTGACGCTCGGCATCGCGCAACTGGGCTTGAGCCAAGAGACTATAGAGTGTGTCACCCGCTTCGCCAGCGGCCGCGGCCAACGCGCCGAACATGAGTTCGTCGATCGCGGGCTTTGCGACGAGGTTAAGAGCGACAAAGGATTCGCCCCAATCCCAGGTGACAAGCAGCCGTTCCATCATCTCGCGCAGTCCCTGCCACGCAGGATCTTCCTCCCAAATTGCCCGTTCCGCAGTTCCAAAGCCCTTCTGAGGATATTCGTTCGCCAGCTCACGCGTCCGATATGCAGTGTGGGTGAGCCATCGAAGGGAATCGGCTGCCTGAAACACCGCGCAATTCGAAATGGTACTCGCAGGCGCTATCTGCATAAGATAGGCAGATGACATTTGCAGCGTATGAAAGAGATAGCGCGCCGGGGTGTAGAGACGCGCAAGGGTCTCTACCCACTCGTCGTCAAGACCCTTGTCATGCTCACGATCGCTGAACTGGTCGAGCAAACCGCCGACATATTGCTCCTGGCCGTCCTGCAAAATGTTATAGGTGCGATAGATCAGGCTATCGGGATCACGAAACTCGTCCCAATTTGAATGCTTTAGAGGGCTTGAGTTACAATAGGTTCGATACCACTCGTTCATGTGGATATCGGGATCAAGTTCCCATGGGCTTTCTGGGTTATTCTGCCTGTAATGGAGATTGGTGGAGACGATCTCATACTCCGACGGACGCTTGCGGCGCTCCGCCAAGTGAGACCACGTCTTAAGAGGCTTGAGGGCCTCCGGCGGGGCGCTAGCCATGATGTTTCTCTCCTCAGATCAATATGTTTTGGTAAGATAGAACCGAACGCGATCCTGCGTCACATCGATTTGCCCCGAGAAGGAGGTCAAATTGATTTCCAACTCCCGGACCTCAAACTTCCGGCCCAGAACCTCTTCCATCGTTGCACGAGTCAGCAGACATTCCTGATCGCATTCAATGCGGATATAGACCCCTCTGTCATCAACGAAGACCTCCTTGCCCGGATTATCGATCTCAATCGCCTCCTGAGCGGCCTTCGCAACATCGCCAGCTCGGACAACTGGCCCGACACGGTTGCTTTTGGTTGTCTCTGAAACTGATGTCATATTTGCCTCTCCTCCCCATTCAAGTCGCGTAAAATGCCAGGTTATTCCTGCATTCAGGTGTGTGCCTTGCAGGGTTCGATTCCCACGGCATCGACGAACACCTCATCACCGTCTACCCTCACCGGATACTCAGCGATCCGGCAATCAGTCGGATTAAGGCCTTGCCCAGTCATCGCATCGAATTGCCAAAGATGCGCGCGGCATGTCAGTACGCCGTTGGCAAAAGTACCTTCGACCAACGCAATCTCCTGATGCGGACAAATACCTTGAAAGGCCTTTATGGTACCGCCTGGAAGAGACACGATCAGGATCTCACTCCCGTCTGACGTTTCGAAAGATTCCATCTCCCCTTCCCAGACGTCGTCGAGAGAACAGACGCGTTCAAATGCCATGAGCAAGCCCTCTCAAACGTCCGAGAAAATTACGTCGATAGTTTCAGTCGGCAGCAAGCCCGCATCCTTAAGCCGCATGTCGCGCGGAAAAACCGTGCCGGTTGTGTGCTGACGGACACGCATGATCCTGCCGGACTGCGGCGAGACGCGTCGATCCACCGAGTGCTCGGCGCAAGCGGCGGCAACCTCGTCCATAGTGCTTTCGTCATCCACAGCGACAAGCTGGATAACAAAATCGCCTTCAAAGTTCGAACCGAGTGGAAATATAGCCATTGAACTTACCCTTCTCCGATGGCCGCCGGCGACGCTACGGCATCGCCGGCGCTCAACTTATTCGGCTGCGATGCTCATCTCTTGGTAAGCCCACGCATATCCATGAGCGTCATCGCCCATCTCGCCGGGACGCAAGCCCATATAGGCCAGCCCCCCCCCCAGATCTGCAGGCTGCACCTTTCCGGCCAGAAAGCGATCGATAAAGCTCATATGACCTTTGTACCGGTCCGGATCCTGCTGGAAGCACCACCGATCCCCTTCGGACCCGAAATGATAAAGTCGACCCTCGTGCACCAGAGGATAATCTTTGACATTCCAAGCGTTTCCGGGCGCACCGACGATTGGCAAGTTGCACATGTTACAAATCATTGGCAGCGTAGCGGGCCCGGTTCGGTCCATCCGCCCCTTGCGAATATTGTCGGTGATCACATCCCAGCACTTGCCGAAGGAATCATTCCAACCCGGATATTTGTCTTCAAGCCAATCACGCTGGTCGGGTGCAACGCCTGCGGCTGGGTTCCACCAGACGGTCGGGCGCCAGTACCAGACGCCCATATGCATCGCGTGGTGCGTTTCATCGAGCGAGCGCAAGAACTCGTCCCAGTACCAAGGGGTATCGAGGCCGAGATCCGTGATCTGCCGCTCAAATTGCCCAATGATCCATTCTTGCATGAACTCCTTGAACGACTGCTTGCGATGTTCAAGCGGCGTATAATAGTCCATCATTGGACCGGTCAGCACACTGAACAGTTTCCACGAGCGCCAGAACGCGACATCGATCATTTTCTGTGCGTCGGCTTTTTTGCCATTCTCCAGCAAAATCTTGAGCGCCGGCCCACCCTGTTGAGCATGTCTGGCTTCATCTGTCTGAATGCTTGAAATCAGACTTGCGAAAGTATGATCGCCAGCCTCTGCAGCGTCGGCGGCAAGACCAAGGAACTGCATGTTAGTAAAACCGGTCTCGAATGCAAACGTCAGCATGATAGACACGCTTAGCGCGTCGCGCGTCATCATGATGTCATCGAAAAAGTGCCGCGCAGCGATCGCCGCCCACTCATTCGTATGCATTGCACGGTGCGCCCAATCCCACTGCCGACCGCGCTTAGTGTGCTCATGCGGGAAAAAGAGTTGGATCTGACCGTGCCGTGTTTCGTCCATCATTCCAAAGGTTGCCATGTTACGATTGCCTGGCGCCTTCGAAAAACGTGCCATACGCGCTTCAGCCGTAGCTGCTGCGTATTCGGGGACCGCAATAGCTCCGTAATGCGCTTGCAGCGTGCTGATCCAGCCCGGATCGGCGGTAGCGACGAAGTTCGCGCGCTCGAGCGCTGCCTTAACAGAGTAAGCGCCGGCGTCCTTCTCTCGCTGAGTATTCACATAGTCCTGATAGGTAACCTTATAAGGTTCATCGTAGCTCTCCCATTTTTCCAGAGGGATGCCCCGAGCGCCCGTCATAGATTCCGGAAATAAGGCTTCTTCACTGACGTATTTGGGCGTCCAACTCGTCGCTCTCGTCAGATCATAATAATCCTTTTGTGCCAGCCTACTCATTCATCTTACTCCAAGTTTGAAGGTAATCAGGTTCCGCACGCGTAGAGTCTTACCCCTGTGGGATAGGAAAAAGGGCGTGAGCGCAAAAGAGGAGGCGGTCAGCGCCGCTAGCGACAGCCGTAGCTCGCAAAGGCAATGCTTCGAACAGTCGCCGATAGGTTTGCAGACTTCCGGCCATCTCTTCTCCTTTCTCGATTGCCTCGGTCTTGTCGCCGAGATGCAGCAATTCTCTTTAGGTAAGCAATTCTCGTGCCAAACGTTTGAAAGCGTCGTCTACGGCAGGTAAGGCACTGGTTTAGCACGCGTTTCTGTGGTGCGATTGCGTGGTGGTTGGGATTATTTCGACCGGGCATGTTCGTCATCTGAGCAAACCAATCACATACGACGACACCGGATCGACGAATTGATCACATCAGAGAGCGGCCAGCGGTCTGCTTTGGCGGTTTGACGCCGTGCCTACATTCGGCCGCTAAGAGAAACGTTCGTGCTCTACAGGCGCATCTCTCAAATAAAGGTGCAGCAGCGGCAACTTGTGGTAAGGACCGGATAGCTGCGCGACAGTTCACTCTCGACGTATTAGACGGCTCAACAACCAGCGAGAGCATGCCTGACACAATCAACATCTTGCGCCTCCGAGCCGCCCGAAACACCTATTCCGCCTACGGCTTGCCCATTTACGATTACGGGCATTCCGCCACCGAACAAAGCAAAGCCCCGACGTGTCGTTAGACCTAGCTTTAAGGCCTCGGTGCCCTTGATGGATTGATAAAGTTCGTCGGAATTCAATCGGAAGCCAGCTGAGATGGACGCCTTGTCCTGTGCGATCGCTGCGCACTGCGAGGCTGCATTGGGGTGCATGAGCGTGGCTATCGCGCGTCCAGTCGTGTCGCAGACACTGGCAGCGACATAGATTCCGAGCGAGCAGCCGTAAGAAACCGCACGTTCCACAAGCTGGTTGGCGAGAGCAGCTGACGGACTTAACAACGTTTCAACGCCGAGATCCATGGTCATCGAAGCAACCCTAAAAGACCATTTGGTCGAGCCCTAAGCCAAAAACCAATCGATCGATCCTCGACGATAGCGCCGATAAAAGCTCGACATGAGTGCTTCCCAAAAGAGATGTGCAGGTTTGTAGCCTGAGTGAAGCTTCAGGCAGCTCGAGACGAAACGCTGAACGCGGTGCGACCAATTCGCTCGACGTCAAGGCGGACTGCCATTCCCGGTAACAATTTCTCCGCTGCCGTCGCGCCACCTGCCATGATGATCCAACCTGCTTCCAACCGCAGTCCTGAAGCCGCCACGAGGCGAGACGCAGCTGCCAGACTTCGCCCAGGATGCCCCAGTATCGCCGCCGACGAGCCTATTTGCACGGCTCGCCCGTTTATCTGCATAGCCATTCCAAGATTGCTGATATCGGTTGATGGGCTGTTCCAGGGACCGAGAACAAATGCTGAGCTGCTCGAATTATCGGCAATAACGTCAGGAAGGCTAAATTTGAAATTGCGATACCGACTATCGATGATCTCCATGGCCGGAGCGACAGCTTCAATAGCATTCATAGCTTCCAGAAGCGTAACGCGACCCTCGAGCGGCCTCTTTAAGATAAATGCTATCTCTGGCTCGACACGCGGATGCACGAACTTCTCGAATTCGATAGCGTCGCCATCCTCTACGCGCATGGCATCAGTCAGCCGACCCCAGATGACATCAGATACTCCCATCTGTTGCATCTTTGCCCGACTTGTGAGGCCCATCTTCATTCCAATGAGCTTCTCTCCTCTTTCGAAACGCTGTCGCATCGAAAGTGCCTGAATGGCGTAGGCCTCGTCCACCGTTAGAGAATGGCTTTCTGCCAGCTGTGTAATTTCCGTCGCGGTCCGCGCAGCCTCGTCCACGGTGCGCGCAAGATCATCAATTGCCATTTACTTGGCCTCCGAAAAACGTTGTCAGGGATAGGGCGTCAAGATCGACCATTCAGAAATGGGCTCGCACGCTTCCCAGACCCGATATACGCAGCTCGATACTGTCCCCAGCGCTGATTGCAGCGAGAGGACCAAGTGCGCCTGACATAACGAGGTCGCCCTTCTTGAGCGGCCGCCCTACCTCCACCATCTTTTTGGCAAGCCACAACGTCGCCGTTAGCGGGTTGCCCAGACAGGCCATGCCCGCGCCGGTGGATATTGGTTCGCCACCCTTCTCGATGACCATCCCACATAGCACAGGATCGAAGTCCGCAAGTCTGCGTGGCTGCGAACCAAGAACAAACAGTCCAGCACTGGCATTGTCTGCAATTGTGTCAAGGATCTTTATGTTCCAGTTCTCGATCCTGCTGCCGACGATCTCAATCGCCGCTACCGCATAATCGATGCTGGCAAGAATGTCGGCTATCGTGAGCTGATCCGAGTCAAGGTCTTGCCCGATTGCAAACGCAACTTCACCTTCCACTTTTGGTTGCTGCACCTTGTCAACGGGGATGATCTCTCCATCCGAGTATGACATGTCAGCAAAGAGCATGCCGTAGTCAGGCTGATCTAAGCCCAACATATTTTGCACTGCTGCTGATGTTGCCCCAATCTTGCGACCGATCAGGCGCCGGCCCTCAGCTATCCAATGCTTCGTGTTGTGCTCCTGAATGGCATAGGCCGTTACAGGATCATTTGTACCCAGCCGCTCTCTGAGCGGCGTAATGAACGAACCTCCATAAGCGTCACGAAGGGCTGTTGCGGCGTCGGCAATGGCGTTATCGTCGGTCATGGCATTCCTCAGAGCTTGACGCATATGTTTGTAAGTTCGGTATAGAATTCGAGGCTATGAACCCCGCCTTCCCGCCCGATGCCCGACATTTTCGAGCCCCCGAAAGGCGTCCGCAGATCACGCAGGAACCACGAATTGACCCAGACGAGCCCGACGTCCATCTGTGCGGCAACACGGTGAGCCCGGCTCGTATTCTCTGTCCAGATTGAACAAGCCAAGCCGTAATCGGTATCGTTCGCGCGTCGCACTACCTCAGCTTCATCATCGAAGGGGCTAACATGGCAGCAAGGGCCGAAAATTTCCTCGCGCATAATGGCACTATCATCGTCCAGACCTGTCCAGATCGTAGGCTCGATCCAGGCGCCACCTTGAAGCGATGGGACCATATCAGGCACGCCACCCCCAGTGATTACGTTAGCTCCCAGATCTCTTGCCTTATCATAGTAGGAGAGGACTTTGTCACGATGCTCAAGGCTAATGAGAGGCCCCATATTTGCACTTGCGTCGTCAGGAACGCCCAACTTCAGTCCCTTTGCGCCGTCGCGAAGCCGCTCTACAAACTGATCAAAAATGGACCGCTCGACGAACACGCGCTCGGTTCCCAGGCACACCTGCCCGCAGTTCGCGAAGGCGGACCTCATGGTGCCTTCGATAGCTTTGTCCATATCACAGTCTGCGAAGACGATCGCGGGATTCTTGCCACCCAATTCGAAGCTAACAGGCCTTACTCGGTCAGCTCCAGCCTTCATAATGGCAGCACCTGTGCGAGTTTCGCCCGTGAAGGTTATAGCGTCGACCCCTCGATGACTGGTCAAGAACGCGCCAGCGCTGTCCGGACCAAATCCGTTTACAACGTTATAGACCCCATCGGGAATTCCAGCGTCACGCATCACTTCAGCAAGCAAACTGGCGGTTGTAGGGGTTTCCTCGGATGGTTTGACAATGACGGTATTCCCGCAGGCAAGCGCAGGTCCGACCTTCCACGTCATTAGCAAGAGAGGTAAATTCCAGGGCGAGATCACCCCGATAACGCCTCGCGGTTTGCGGATCGCGTAGTTTATGGCTCCGGTACCATCGGGCGTTCCCATCTGGAACGCTTCCGTCGCGACGTTCTTGACCAGATCGGCAAAGACTTTGAAATTTGAGGCGCCGCGCGGGATGTCGATGTGGCGAGCAAGGCTGAAGGGCTTTCCCGTGTCAGCACACTCAGCAGCCAGGAACTCGTCGAAGCGAGCCATTACCCCATCTGCAACACGGTGGAGCAAAGTGGCGCGCTCGTCTACCGACATGTCGCCCCACGGTCCGCTGAGCGCCCTGCGCGCTGCCGCAACAGCAGCATCCACGTCAGCCGCGCTAGCTTCAACCACCTTGCTGATCAGGCTATTGTCAACGGGGTTACGATTCTCGAACAGATTGCGCCCCTGCCCCTCCTGAAAGGATCCATCAACAAAGTTACTTATAATTTTCTCGGACATGTGTTTTTCTCAGCCTGTAGCCATGAATAATAAATCTCGGCGCCGGTGGATGCAGCCCATCTGGCGTCACGTAACAACCGTCATGAACCGGTCGTTGAGCGCACGCTCATAATAGAAGATCGCCTTCCCCGCCTGATCCGCAGTCCATTGCCTCACTGGGTTGTCCGGATAAAAGTCATACCCACCCGAAAAGACCTCGTTGCGATTGCCCGAAGGGTCGAAGAAGTAGATCGTCTGCCCCCGCGTAATCCCATGCCGCGTCGGCCCAATATCAACAGACATGTCATAACGGGTCATCAGATCAGCCGCATGGCCAATGTCGTGCCAACTTTCCAACCGGAAACTCACATGATGAAGCTTGGCATCTTCCCCAAATCGCACAAGAGCCAAATCATGTGCCTTCATTCCGCAAGACAGGAAAATTGCTATCGTATCGCCGTCAGGCGTGACAGCTTTCTCGGCGACCTGAAATCCAAGCAGATCGACAAAAATCCTGGCTGTTGCGTCGATGTCAATTCCATAGACCAAACAGTGATCAAAGCGTTGAGCTTTCATGCCACGCGGTTCATCATGCCAAAGGTCTGGATTTTCAATCATTGGGCCTTTGGAAGATAATTCCATGGACGAAAACAGCTCAAATCGATGACCTGTAGGCGCAAAGAAGCTCAATCTACGGCCGAGACCAGGCTGCTCGCCGGCCGCAACCTCTTCGACAGAGAGGCCAGAATCAGAGAGTGATCGCCCAAGGGCGGTGAGGACCTCATCCGACGAGACTTTGAATCCCATGAAATCCATCCCCGGCTCGTCAGCCTCCCTAAGGATTATGCTATGATGATCGAATTCGTCGGGAGCCTTAAGATAGGCGCGGCCATCGGCGCCCATTTCAACAAGGTCGAGGCCGATCCGGTCGCGATAATGAACCAGCGACGCTTCCATATCAAGCACGCGAACCTGGACATATCCAGGCCGTAAGACACCGGTGAGAGCCATCAAACATCTCCATTTTCTATCAGCGGGCTCAGGTTGTCCCGCTTGGTTGAAACGCGCATTTCGGGCTCGGCGCGAGCTCCAGAACGAGGTTCGAAGACGGCCGAACACAGCAGGCAAGCACAATGCCGTCAGACAGGTCATCCGTGGAAACATAGCGAGAGCTCATTTTGCCAACTCTAAATTCGCCTTCCACTATCCGTACGCGACATGCGCCACACCCGCCACGACGGCAGCCAATAGGTATCGCATGGATGCCGCCACGTTCCATGGCGCCGAGCACGCTCTGCTCGCTTGTGCAGAGGAACCGGTGCTCCGTACCGACCTCGATGCCAAATGTTTGATGCGGCGAAGTCATCTCAGATCTTTTTGAAAAGAGGGCTTTTGGCCAAATTCTCGCCATCGGATTTAGTCGAGAATGTCTCGGTAAATATGTCCTTCTCGAACAAGCGCCCCTTCATCAAAGACCGAATGCAAGCGTCGATCATAGGAGGAGGGCCGCATAAGTAAGCTTTATGCCCCTTAAAACTCCCTTCAAATATCGCTTCAGCAGCCTCATGGACGAAGCCAGTTGTACCGTCCCACAATCCGTCAGCGGCTGCTTGGGACAAGACAGGGATGTATCTGAAGTTGTTGTGCTTTATTGCCAACTGCCTAAAGTCATCAGCAAAATACAAATCCTCAGCCGTCCGAACGCCGTGAATGAGAGTGATTGGCCCACTCCATTCCCTGTCGAGAAGATCCAAGGTCATGCTCTTGGGACTTGAAAGTCCTGAGCCGCCGGCCAAGAATATTATGGGGTCTTTGGAAGAGGCACGCACAAAGAACCGACCCAAAGGACCGGTCACTCTCAGTTCTAGGCCCAGAGCGGCATTTTTATGAATCCACTCGGTCCCCACTCCACCAGGAACTTTGCGCACGTGGAGCTCTATCACCTTCGGGTTTGCGGGCGAGCTTGCGATCGAGAATGAGCGGGGCTCGGAGCATCCAGGAATGTCTACATTTACATACTGTCCGGCCTGAAAGGGAAGGCCGTCGCCCGGGATCTCGAGCCAGACCCCAAGAATGTCAGGGGTCAACTTTTCAAAGCGAACGATAGTGCCTACAACGTCTTGAACCTGAAGATGAAGCGCGTCCGGATCAACCTCGACGTCTGCTTCTATGGTAAGGTCGCTCTGAGCCGTCGCGCAGCAGGCCAGCGCTCTCCCCTCTTCGCGCTCATAGTCCATCAATGCAAAAGGCGATGCATCACCGTGCTCAACTTCGCCGTCGATGACCGAAAGCTTGCATGTGCTGCACAGCCCGTGATTGCACTGGTAAGGCAAGTATATTCCGTTTCTGAGGCACGCGTCGAGGATGGTTTGGCCATCCTCGATCGCGATCGTCTCACCAAGCGGTTCGATGGTCAGCTCATAAGTCATACTTCGCCCCAAACCGATCTTTAAAAGTGCTTGTTACCGATCCCCTGGAGCCCAGGCGTTACAAAGCTCAGGAGGGATTTGTGACCAACGCCATTATCCGCGAGGCTTGCCTGAGGATCCGGATCGAATGGCTTTCCATCCAGCGTCCACTTTACATCAGACCACGTGATGTTAGAGAAATCCGGATGTTGCTGATAAGCTGGACCCAGAACGTTCTGCACTAGATCATCAAACACCATCCCCGACGGAAGCGGGAACGCAACTGGCGCGCAAAACATCAGATGGTCTTCCCAATGCAAATAAACGAGTTGGTTCCCATGAAAGTTTTCTAATGCGTCCTTTGCAGGAAGCTTATACGGGCTGATTGAGACGACTGCCATTGCGCAACCTTTCTATAGTCTATCTCTGCTTTGACTTGACCTATCCGGCCGCTCTCTGCGCAGACTTTGTCCAGTCGTTCCAGATCGTCTGATCGGGAGATCCTTCGTAGTCCAGATTATCCGAGCCGTTCTTTATGCCATACCAATCGAGAACCTCCGGCATCGTCGCTCCGCCGCAATTGCCTTGGAAAATCTGATGCACGGGCAGCCAGGACTGTACATATTTCTGCGGCTCGAATTCGAAGATGTCCTTACATCCATCTGAACAGAAGTGATACTTCTCGCCCTCGAACTCTGTACTACGTAGGCAAAGCTTGGTCGGGTCATCTGGTTCTGTAAATACCATAGGGATCTGACAAACATTGCAGAGCTGAGGCAGAGAGTTATTATAGAAGCGCTCGCCCTTCTGCTGCAATGACCGCCAGTGCTCATAACGGGGGCGATAGAGCTGATCGAACGTTTCCGGATACTTCTCAGACAGCCATGCGAGTTCATCGTCATTGGGAATCCAAGTGTGGAACGCGGCGGCGCGCGTGTAGTTATAAAAGGTTGACCAGACCTCATGGGTCAGGCGATCTTTTTCCTTTGACGCGACGTCAGCGTATTTTGGTGTCGTGATACCATATCGAGAGAGATCTTCGAACAAAGCACCACCGGCTTCCTCGAAGTAAATGCCCCACGCCTCTGCCCATGACATCACGCGCTTCGGAAGCATGTAGTCCATCATCATAGCAACGATAGAAAGCAGCCGATATCCACGCCAGAACCACTTGTCGATCCATCGCTGAACGATCGGAACGTTATCTGCATCCTGCTCCAGCATGAACTTGATGATTTCAAGTCCGAGAGTCATGTGCCGGCTCTCGTCGGATTGCGCACTGAATCCAAACGTCACAGTAGCCATATCACCGTTATATGCGGCACCGCTCATAAATGGCACGAACAAGAGGTTGGTCAGCACATACTCAAAACTAAAGCTGATTGCCGTTAAGAACTCAAACGGCCCGGCCGTCATCGCATCTTCGAAGAAGCTCTTTGGCACAGACAAATACCAAACACGATCAAACATGTGTCGCGGATCATGAAGGCCGTCGAAGTACTTATTGTAGTGGCTGATAGTATGCATTTGCGTCTGCGCATGACGAAGCTCGTCGATAGCTTGCATCTGGCAGGCTACACGCGGCCCAGCGCCAACGAAATGACGACCAACATGCGCGTAGCCGCGGTGGGCCATATATTCCAGGGGCGATACACCCGTGAGGAAAATCTTCAACGCATTGACGTATCGTGCGTCGGTGATTTTCATCTGGCCATTGTTCTGGGCGAAGCTATCAATCACCGCGTAAAGTTTGCGCTCCTTCTCGGCTTGATACTTCCAATAAGCGTCCATCGTGAGCCGAAAAGGGTCTTCGAACGCATCCCAATCGTGGATTTTAATTCCCTCATAGGACGCGAAGGGAAAGACCTTATCCATGGGCTGATATGAGGTCTCCCATCCCAGACCCCTGGTTAAATGCCCATAGCGCTCCTTAAGTCCAAGCTTCTTAGCCTTACGCTCAATTTTTGTCTCAGCATTCATAACATCTCTCCATGAATAGTCAGTCGCTTAGCGATTCCATTCGAGAACGAACTTATCATCATCCTCGTCGACGTTACCTGCCAAGCTGACAAGACTGAGTTGCAGTTCCTGCAAGTCAAATGGACGCCCCATTTCGGACTCTATCGACTCCCGATTTACAATCAAGCGGCCCGGGCAGTCTATCTTAGTCATCGATGGGTACACGTTCACTACAGCTTCAGCATTGTCTGCCGAGATTGCGTTAATGATCGCTCTGCCTTCATCCGTATTTTGAAGAGTTATTGATACGTTGCCTGCCATTATATGTGGACCCTATCGTCTGTGCGGAACTTGGCGAAACGCGCTTCCAGTCGTTCTTCAGCACTACCAAGCGCTGTCTCAGCGTCATTGCGGAGGACTTCGCGCGCCAAAGGTTCAAGCGCCGGCAGCGCGATACCACTCCACTTCGCAACCCAGCTCGAGATCAAATTCGCGTTCTGCGGCGATTCCTTCGCGGCTCGTGTTAGTACCGCATCCACCCAGCGCGCCGTCTCATCATGCCAATCCGACAAAAATTCTGTGAGAAGGGAAACGCCATGCGCGCCCCTTTTCTGCCCTTCATCGTCAAATGCGCCGAGCACCAGCGAATAGACCAGCGTGTCGAATACAAAATTCTGTGCAACGAACTGTTCAAACCAGTCATTGAGGACGAGGCTATCTTCAACCATCCGCCGGATCGGTTGCCAGACCGGGAGCTCCATCCATGCCATCTTTGCCGTTGCGAGGCTCTCTCCCGTCTGATTGTCGAGAAGCAACCCTATTCGGCTGAGAATCTGCGCATTCCCGAGTCTATCCATCGTGGCGTACATCGTTGCTTGGGTAATTGCAGCGCCGTACCCGAGATCGGTAATGTTGCAATTGTTCATGTTAGCACCCCATTCGAAGTGCCTGAGCGGGATAAGATACAGTTGCAACAGATCCCGCCAATTCGGTTCGATACTGTCGAAGCTGCGCCGCTTTTCGACAAAGGCGAAGTTCTTTTCCGTCGACTCCATCATCCGGGCGCGCGCAATGGTATACGCACCGTAATAGTATTGACGTGGGTCTTTAAAGGCGTCCCAGTCTTCCATTTCTAACGCAGTGCGACGTTTATCAAACAGTTCGAACTCCGGAGCCCAAGTCGGCCGATAATGGAAGTTCGCACTCGGCTGCATGTCAAACGTGGCTTCGTCGTAGCGCGATGCCGCCTTGTCGCTACCTGACCGCCGCGCGATGTGCGCGAAAGTGTTGCGACGGGGTTGAACGCTGGTAGTTTTGATATCAACTGTCATCGAAATACCCCTCCTATTTATTTAGCTTGGGTGGCTGTTTTTGAAATTTCACCGCTTGCATCTTTGTGCAGCCATTTGAGCCGCTCAAATGGTGCCATTGCTAGCGGTTCAATCGATAATGACGCTTCGTTTGAGGCGCAGAATTCCTTAAACGCCTCATACGGTAGGACGAGTTCGACGGATAAGTCGGGATCAGCGACAGTGAAATTGAACTGAACAAACCGTCCCGTGGTTCCAGTCACGTGCGCCCAGCGTCGCTCGACGTCGAACTCTCGGTCAAATTTGACAGGCTGATCGCTCATTGCTCTCTCCACAAGCATGCCTACAACAGCACTTATGCTCTCTCGTTGAATGGAAGCAAAATTCATGCCAAGCGATCGGTCTCAGGGGGTTGAAGCAGCTAAGTCTGTGTTCTTGCGGACAATTATCTCAACAGACTGCGGCGGAGCTTTGTATGCGACCGCAGGTTTGGGTACGCAGCATATCGATATGAGTGAAGGAGTCGGGCTTCGATGTGATCATTTGGAAAAGCGCAACCTCGGAAGCTCAAAGAGAAATATGTCGAGCGGCCTTTGGGTCTTGCCGCTGACGTGCTGAGGCGGACAGCCACTGCGGTCTTAATTAGGTGCACCGGTCGGGTGCATCTATGCAATCTGTCCGTTCACGAAGCATCGCATGGCCGCGGGTGCCGCTGAAATCCGCGGATCGGATCCCTAATCACGTCATCGCGCTTAAAACGCTCCGTTTCCCTGAGATTGTTCGATCGCAACCTAGTTGGTTTGCAATCACCACGCTGTTGCCTCCACAATATTGTCTGACTCAGCATGCGGCGTGGACGACAGTCACAAGAAGGCCGCCGCGTAGACTTCGGCACGCGTTACCGCTGCCCAAGCGACGTGCGCTCCACAGACGTCCAGAAGCTTTCGGAGGCTTCCCTCGCCTCGCTTAGTGATGCCACCGAGCCGCTGCCTACCCCTCGAGCTGTGAGGGCGCGGCGTTGAGCCGAGCCAGGCCGCGATTGGCGGCCGCATCGGTTTTTGCGATGCGTCGCGCACAGCAACGGTGATCTTCGATGCCATCACCGAGCGGAAGCGGAAAATTTTGGTTGATGACGACTTGTGTGATTTGCGCAGCGCGATGCGATGATCTGGACTTCGAGACGATCGACTTTACTCGCCAGCGACCGGAGCTGACCACAGATCACGGATATGAAGCTATCCTCCAACGCCCTTTGTTGAGAAGCTTCATCAACGCGGTTTGCTACCGGATCAACAGATCGCCCGCCTCGCGGAGAATCATCATCGCTTGCTGCTCGATGGGCTTCCCAACTACAAATGAGCTTGGTCGGCCGAGTGACGATCGCAGAGGGCATTGGCAGCGTTGGTCTTTCACCGCGTCAAATACGGCTTCCCATATGCCCACGTCATCAAACGCATGTCGTGACCGAGGCGAGAGCCTCTTGGCTCTAGTGCTGCGACGTTGCGGAAGTTTTGTCCGACTGAATATGGCTTCAAAAACGCGGAAATTCGCGGACCCTTCGCTAGATCGACACCGACCGTCACCATCTCTTGGAGCACAAATCGACCTATAGATTTAGCTCAACGACCACAGCACATCTCTGCGCACTCACGCTCTAGGAGGGTTCACGAAATGGTTATAAATGCATTGACACTGCTGTCGCGCGCTTTATCATTTCGAAAAAGGTTTGGAGAGTCGAGATGGATTTGCTTCGATCAGATGCATGCAGACGCGACGATGGCACCGATGGCAAGGGCGGCACGACGTTTTTGGAAAACGAGCTTCCGGGAATAGATGATTTGACGGAACAACTCCGCTTTTCGCCGGGCACGGGTCATATTTGGCTCGGGGACGAGCGGATGGTTCTAATGCACACGCAAGCAATGCGAGCACTTCGGGAGGAGCTCATTACCACAATTGGGATGAGCGCGACTAAATCGCTTCTTATGCGGATCGGATATGCTTCTGGTGTTAAAGACGCTGAGCTAGCCGTCAAAGTACGAGGTGAGCGAACCTTCAATGAATTCTTTCTGGTTGGACCTCAGTTGCACGCGCTCGAGGGAGTGGGAAGAGTGGAGCCGATATCGGTTCAGTTCGATCCCAAATCAGGCCAGTTTTATGGCGAATTTGTCTGGCATGATAGCTGGGAGGATGAGGTTCACATCGACAGCTATGGAATTACTGCAGAGGCGGCTTGCTGGACCCAGCTGGGATATGCTTCAGGCTATACATCCACATTTGTCGGCCGCCCAATTGCTTATAAGGAGGTGGAGTGTCGAGCTACCGGTCATACCGCCTGTCGCATCATCGGAAGGCCCTTGAGTGAATGGGGCACGGAAGCCGATCATGACTTGCTCTATTTGAAGCCACAGGATTTCGTGAACGCAAGGAGCGCCCCTATTAATTCGGCCGGTGCTCGAGAGGAGGTCATGACTGCTGAGGGGCGCCCGCCAGTGATCGCATCCTCGAAGAGCTTGGTGGGAGCGTCTGCCGGCTTTAACCTTGTATGCCATATGCTCGAAAAGGTTGCGCCGACCAATGCCTCAGTGTTGTTACTAGGAGAAAGCGGAGTCGGTAAGGAAGTGTTCGCTCGCACACTTCAGCGGATCTCTTCGAGGCCGAACGGTCCGTTTATCGCCGTGAACTGCGCTGCGGTTCCTGAACAACTTATCGAGGCGGAGCTATTCGGCGTGGTCAAGGGAGCCTATACCGGGGCGACAGAAGATCGGCCCGGCCGATTTGAACGCGCGGACGGTGGAACGATTTTCCTCGATGAGATAGGAACGCTCTCGCTTCCTGCGCAAGGCAAGTTGCTTCGAGTTTTGCAGGAACGGGAAGTTGAAAGGGTCGGAGACACGAAAACGAGACGCGTAGATGTTCGGGTCGTGGCCGCGACCAATGAGAACTTGAGAAAGCGCGTTGAGGCTAAGGAGTTTCGGCAGGATCTTTTTTACAGGCTGAACGTCTTTCCGGTCGTCATTCCACCTCTTCGAGAGCGAAGAGCCGATATTTCTCTCTTAATGGAACACTTTCTCCAGCTTTTCAATAAGCGGCATGGCAAGTCTAATGCGGGATTCACTCAAAGGGCAATCGGAGCGCTCTTTTCCTACTCTTGGCCAGGAAATGTTCGGGAATTGGAGAATATGATTGAACGAGGGGTCATCTTGGCACCGCCGGGCGAAGCAATTGATCTATGTCATCTCTTCACCTCGGGTGAGAGCATTGATGCTCAGCTTCTCTCTATGGCGGCCAATGGGCGCCTCGAGAAATGTCGGAGCTCTGGATCGTCTGACGGATATCACGGAGCGGTCGATCTGGATGGCTTGGTCAACAACCTTATAGATACCGGCGTTGGTCTCGATGCTCTTGAGGGTTTGTTGCTCGACAAGGCAATCTCCAGAGCGGATGGCAACGTTTCTGAAGGAGCTCGAATTTTGGGTTTGACGCGGCCGCAATATGCTTATCGGCTCAAGCGTAAATCCGAGATCAAATCTGACTGATCGGCGCACATTGGTGGAAGTTGTATTGATAATCGAATTACATGGCTACCAAGAGTTTCATGCCCTCATAGAAGGAAATAGATTATGCCTTTTGCCCAAATATTCATCCTTGAAGGACGAACCGAAGAGCAAAAACGCGCAGTGATTGAGAAAGTCACCGAAGCCCTCGTTGAGGCTGTTGGTGCGCCAAAGGAGAATGTTCGGGTTTGGATCCACGATGTACCTAAGGAGAACTGGGGAATAGCGGGTGTTTCCGCGAAGGCGCTCGGCCGATAGTTTCAGGCTACTACGAAGATCTCGTCGGAACAGGTTTTGGCACTACCTTGACAGATGCCTGATTCTTAGAGTTCCGCCTGGGAACAATCTGATTCCTGCATCGCCAGCTTTGATGGAGGTTGGCGATGGACAAGAATTGGCAGCTGATCTGGAGCATTGTGACCTGCTCCCCGTTTTCAGGCCGCTGATAAGTTAGCTTCGGTATCCTCATGCCCTTGGCGAGGGCGGGTGGTGAACTCGGCGGGTGCCATGCCGCCGAGGCTGCTGTGCGGACGCACGGTGTTGTAGTCCGTCCGCCATGCCTCGATGATCCTTCTCGCCGCAGCAAGCGATGGGAACAGGTGCTCGTTCAGGCACTCGTCGCGCAAGCGACCATTGAACGATTCCACGAAGCCGTTCTGCTGCGGCTTGCCCGGCGCGATGTAATGCCACTCGACCCCGGTGTCCTGGCACCACGCGAGGACAGCATGACTGGTCAACTCGGTGCCGTTGTCGCTGACCACCATGCACGGCAGCCCGCGACACTCGGCGATGGCTGTCAGCTCTCGCACGACACGCCGGCCTGACAGCGAGGTATCGACGATGCAGGCCAGGCACTCCCGGCTGTAGTCGTCGATGACGTTGAGCAGGCGGAACCGCCGGCCGCAGGCCAATGCATCCGACACGAAGTCGAGCGACCAGCGCTGGTTGGGCTCCTGCGGAATCGCTATCGGCGCCCGCGTGCCCAACGCTCGTTTTCGGCCGCCGCGCTTGCGCACCGTCAGCCGCTCCTCGCGATACAGCCGGTACACCTTCTTCAGGTTCATGCCCTTGCCCTCACGCCGAAGCAGGATCGCCAGCCGGCGATAGCCGAACCGACGACGCTCGTTGGCGATCTCGCGCATCCGCTCGCGGACAGCATCGTCCTTCCCGCGAAGCGGCTCATATTGCCACGCCGACCGGTTGACCCCGACCAGCCTGCAGGCGCGACGCTCGGAGAAGCCGTGGTCGGCAATCAGCTTCTCCACCGCAGCGTAGCGATCCACAGACCGGGTCAGTTTTTTCCCAGCAGATCCTTCAGCGCCGACACGTCCAGCATCGACTCCGCCAGCAGCTTCTTCAGCCGCCGGTTCTCGTCCTCCAGCGTCCGCAACCGCGCCGCTTCTGACACGGTCATGCCGCCGTACTTCGCCTTCCAGTTATAGAACGTCGCATCGCTGATGCCATGCTTCCGGCACAGCTCGGCGGTCTTCACGCCAGCCTCGTGCTCACGCAGCACGCCAATGATCTGGTCCTCGGTAAAACGGCCTCGCCGCATCGCTCGTCTCCATCTGACGAGCTAACCTACCAATGGCATGATTTCCGGGGAGCAGGTCAATTGGCATAAGGCGTATCAAAAGAAGTGGGTAAAAAGTCGCGGCGTCGGATGATGCGACGGGCAATATTCGCCTACCTCCCGCGACATCATGTGGCATTGTGCGGTGCAGCAAAGCTATTGCGCTGCCGTCCGGGCGCGCCGGATCGGAGGTCAGCGGAGTTGGTTTAGGGGATTTTCACATAACGCCCGGGGGCATCCTCGAGCGCTTTACGCTTTCCCTTTCCGGGAAGGCGCGCGCCCTTGGCCAAGAGCTTCGCGCTGTCCTGCGCCTCGATCCAGCGAAACCAGTCCGGCCACCAACTACCGGGCGTTTCCACAGCGGCGGCAACGAACTCGTCGAACGTGCCCGCCGGCTCCTCGCTGCTCCAGTAGCGATATTTGTTGACGGCCGGCGGGTTTACGACCCCGGCGATATGTCCCGATCCCGCTAGAACAAAGCGGACAGGCCCGCGGAAATGCTCGGTGATTTTCCACACGCTTTGCGGCGGCGCGATATGGTCCTCTTGGCCGGCCTGCACGTAGCTCGGCGTTGTCACGCGGTTGATATCTATCGGGGTTCCCAGCACGCAAAGTGCGCCGGGACAAACCAGCAGATTGTCGTGGTAGAAATCGCGCAGATAGGCCCGGAGCCAGGCGGCGGGCAGGTTAGTGGTGTCGGCGTTCCAATGCAGCAGATCGAACGGGCGGTGGTCCTCGCCCATCAGGTAATTGTTGACGACATAGTTCCAGATCAGGTCGCGCCCACGCAGCAGGTTGAAGGCTGCGGCCATATAGCGGCCGTCGAGATAGCCTTGATCACTCGAGAGCGCGGCGACGAGATCGAGCTGCACGTCGTCGACGAACAGCGAGAGGTCACCCGCTTCGCTGAAATCCACTTGCGCGGTGAAAAAGGTTGCGGACTTGACCTTGCCGCCTTGGCTGCGCGCGACAAGCAGTGCGAGGGTGGCGGCGAGGGTCGTGCCCGCCACGCAATAGCCGATGGTGTGAACGGCTTCGATGCTGCAAACGTCTCGAGCCACGTCAATAGCCTCGATTTGGGCGGCGACATAATCGTCGAGTGTGATTCCGGCGAAGCTCTGATCGGCCGATCTCCAGCTTACCATGAAAACGGTCAGACCCTGCTCGACCGCCCAACGCACGAAGCTTTTCTCGGCACCCAGATCGAGGATGTAGTAGCGGTTTATCCACGGCGGGAAGATCACGAGCGGGACGGCCAATACCGCTTCTGTCGTCGGCGCATACTGGATGAGCTGAAAGAGCGGCGTCTCGTGGATGACTTTGCCCGGCGTCGCAGCAATATCCTCGCCGACCGTGAAGGCACCGGCGGGCGACTGAGTGAGCTGGCCGCGCGACAGATCGCGCAGCAGATGCTGCAGCCCCTTGAGCAGGCTCTCGCCGCGCGTCTCCAGCATCCGTTCAAGCGCCGCCGGATTGGTTAGCGCGAAGTTGGACGGCGACATCGCCTCGGTGAACGAGCGCACCGCGAAACGCATCTTCTCGCGTTGCTTGTCGTCCACCCCCTCAATCGTGTCGATCGTTCGCATCAGGTGGAGCGAGATGATTCCGTAGATCTCGCGGATCAGATCGAAGATGGGATGATAGCGCCATGGGATCGCAGCGGCCTGCCGAGGGTCTGTGCGTACGGGATCGAGGATGCGCTGCCAAAACATCAGGCTGCTGCTCCAGAAATCGGCCTGTGTCTCCGCAAGCGCATCGATATTGAAGCCGAACGACACCCTGGCGGGATCGGTCAGCCGGGAGAGGTCCGGCGAGGCAAAGTTCTTGCCAGCCTGGGCGGAGACATCCTCGAGGATCAGCTGTTGGGCGCGGCTCATCACGCCGGACCAGTAGTGCATCTGCTCGAGGGTCAGGCGGGCCAGCGCCAGCGGGTTAGCGACCACGTGTTCATCCATTGCCCACTCCCGTCGATCGCGCCTGTTAACGCTCGCGTTCCGGCGTCGTAGTGCAGATGTTGCCACGCTGGCGAGCGTTCCGAAAGGTATTTAGCGATCTACAAGGAATATCGTTCGCCCCTGCTGCTTCATGCGATTGAGCGTCGATGACGCCCATCGGTTGACATCGACATCCCAGATTGTTGCCATGCGGTAATCGGAAATCGCCTCCACGCGCACCCATGCTTCACCATCCAGCTTCTGATATTTGATCGGCTTAAGACGCTCACGCACTTGGAGCAAAAAAGGCCGCTCCATGACCTCGCGTCGATCGCGAAGCGGATGTCACCGAGTGCGGAAATGAACAAATCGAAATCGGGACTGGGGCCACCTCGTTTATTCGCTTACTCCTATATCCGGTTAGGGGGTGAACGACGAACTGCGCATCGTCTGTCGTGGCGCTCCGGCTGCGGGTCAAACGTCAGTTCGGCTACATGCAGGCGAAATATGTGATGCGGGTGAAGATGCCGAAGACCTTGGAGATCGGAACCGGCAAAGGCGGCCATTAAGAGTTTCGGCTGGCAATCAATGGGTATGATGGGATCTAGCGCCCGCCAGTCAGGATGGCTTTCTGCGCACCCTACCATTGAAGTCCCGCTTGCCGATTTCCATCCCCTTCATCCGCAAGATGTCATAGGCTGTCGTCGCGTGAAAATAGAAATTAGGCTGGGAGAAAGAGAGAAGAAAATCCTCCGCCAGAAAATACATATGATTGTCGCCAAATGTGAATCGCAAGTCGGCCCCGATAAAGCTCTCGACCTCATCGGGATCAATGGCTTCCAGACTGGCGATCGCCTCCGCCACCCGCGCGCGAAGCCCGTCGAATGTGGAGGGCGGCGGCGAGGTGTCCGGCGAGAAGTTTCCTCGGCGCACCCCCTCTATTGCCCCGATCGAATGCACAGCCGTCGACTTCACCTGATAGCCAAAGGGCAGCATGTCATCGGCAAGACGGGCCTCGATGAGGGCATCGGGCGCCCATCCTTTTTCAGTGCAATAGACCTCAGCTTTGCCCAGGAGACGCGACATGGAGCCGAGAATCTGCAGACAGGATGGGATGGTAGCCGCATAGAGGGTAAATGCCATGTCTCTTTCCCAAAGTTGTCATCCATAGGTAATGGCCTCGCGTGATTTCTGCCAGCCTTGCTTAAAGCGTTCCAGTTCTTCGGGAACTGCGCTTCAACGCTCCGCCCTTGGGTCAGCACCAACCCGTGTCCTAGTGGTCGCTTGAGACACTCCTCTGGAGGTTTCTTCCGACAGCTGCATCACAGCACACCTACCTCGGTGGGGGAGCCGTCCGTCCCATTACATCAGACTTGATCGTCGAGAGCGAAAATTCTAGCTGCGAGAAGTTCAGGATGCACAGGCGTAACGACGTGGTTTCCCACCCAGCGTCAGCCCGATCTAACTGGCTCATCCGAGCCAAATGATCCGAGTGCGCTATAGTGCGGCACGATCTACTGGCGCGACGCTGATAACCGTGCAAGTGTCGAATTTGATGTCGCGCGACATTGGGTCATCTCGGCGAAATCCCCCGCTAAAAGGTTTGGCGCGTTCGGCAACGCTAGAACCGAGCGCGGTCGCCAATGCGGGCGTGCGGCGCTTGCCAGTACAATCAAACTCTCGTGGTCAGAATGGTGGCCCCAACGTTGTGAACCGCCCCGGGTTTGCCGGAGGCTCCAACTCCTGAGAGAGTGGAGCCTGTATGAGCAAGACGACGAACAAGTTTTCACCTGAGGTCCGCGATCGGGCGGTGCGGATGGTATTCGACCACGAGCGTGATTACCCGTCACGCTGGGCTGCGGTGGTTTCGATCTCGGAGAAGATCGGCTGCGTGCCGCAGACGCTGAACGACTGGGTGAAGAAGGCCGAGGTCGATAGCGGCAAGCGCGCCGGCGTCCCGACCGATGTTGCGGACAAGGTGAAGGCGCTGGAACGTGAGGTCCGCGAGCTGCGCCAGGCCAACGAGATCCTCCGCAAGGCGTCGGCATATTTTGCGCAGGCGGAGCTCGACCGCCCGTTCCGGCGATGATCGCGTTCATCGACGATCACCGCGAAGCCTATGGGGTCGAGCCGATCTGCAGGGTGCTGCCGATCGCCCCATCCACCTACCATGAGCACGTTGCACAGCGACGGGATGAGAGGCGCCTATCGGCGCGGGCCCAGCGGGATCGGGACCTCAAGCCCGAGATCGCGCGCGTGTTCGCCGAGAACTTCGCGGTGTACGGCGTGCGCAAGGTGTGGCGGCAGATGATGCGGGAGGGCTTCGCCGTCGCCCGCTGCACCGTCGAACGACTGATGCGCGAGATGGGCCTGCACGGAGTGATCCGCGGCAAGCCCGTGCGCACGACCGTCAGCAACAAGGCGGCGCCGTGTCCGCTCGATCGCGTGAACCGGCGGTTCTATGCGCCCGCGCCGAACATGCTGTGGGTATCGGACTTCACCTACGTCGCGACCTGGGCGGGGTTCGTCTACGTCGCGTTCGTAATCGATACCTATGCGCGCCGTATCGTCGGTTGGCGGGCTAGCAGAACGGCGCATGCCAGCTTCGTCCTCGATGCCCTGGAACAAGCGCTTCACGATCGTCGACCGGCCCACCGGGCCGGTCTCATCCATCATAGCGATCGAGGGTCGCAATACGTGTCGATCAAGTACACCGAGCGCCTCGCCGAAGCTGGAATCGAACCCTCCGTCGGCAGCGTGGGCGACAGCTACGACAACGCCTTGGCCGAGACGATCAACGGCCTCTACAAGGCCGAGGTGATCCATCGGCGCGGGCCATGGCGATCGTTCGAAGCTGTCGAATATGCCACGCTCGATTGGGTCGACTGGTTCAACAACCGTCGGCTGCTTGAGCCGATCGGCAATATCCCACCCGCTGAAGCCGAAGAGCGATACTACGCCATGCTCGACGACACGCCCATGGCAGCATAACTTAAAACCCGGAGCCTCCGACAAACCCGGGGCGGTTCAGTTGCGCGAAACAACGCTTGCTTCTGCGGAGCGGCTTACATCCTGCCTAATCGTGTGAAGCCCACCACTTATTCCACCATCCATTTCGACATCCACAGGTGCACGTAGCAAGGTGTTCGCATCTTAGGTGCATCGGACACGTACGTGTACTATCCCATCTTCGCCATCAGCCTACCAGCAGCCCCCTGCTCAGCCGCGAAGTTGCGGTTATAAGCGAGCGGCATTCGCGGACTCTTCCAGCGCAACGCGTCCATGATACCCGCCAGATCCTCCCCGCTGGCGAACAGGTCCTGGTTCAGCCCGATCCGCGTCGAATGGGCGCTGATCCCCTTGAGCAGCCGCGCCAGATCCTCCGCCGTGAGATCGGGCAGTGCGCCGACATCGAACGCTCGCTGGATGATCGATCGGAAGATCGGCCCGATCGACCCCGGGTGCAGCGCGGCGGTGCCGATGTCATATTCGACCCGTGCCTTCACCGCAGGCTTCGAAAGCGTCTTGCGTAGATCCCAGGTTTCGCGGCCCGAGATACTGTCGATCGGCCGACCGCGCACGGCAGCGCGCGCCTTGTACCGCCGCACTTGCACCCGACGGAACAGCGGCCCTGCCGTGATCTCGGCTGCTTCGGTCCAGGCAGCGATCGCGGCAACAGAGCGAGGACTGAGATAGGCGGTCGCCCCCTCCCCGTCCTGATCGCCCTTGCTGCGCAGGATCTGCAACAGCCGCGCCTCCGAATCGATCGCCTCCTCGATATGCTCGACCGCTACCGCCACCAGCTCGGAAGCGCGCAGGCCTGTGTCGTAGGCAGCCGACAGCAA
>NZ_MINO01000036.1 GCF_001757355.1 Sphingobium phenoxybenzoativorans | reverse complement strand
ATATGGCGTCGGCGTTCCAGCGCGACCCCGCCTTGCTGCGCGAGGCGGCGGCGGGGCGCAGCGGCCCGATGGTCGAGGCGATGCGGCATGAGGCCCGCGTGCGCGCCGATCCTGCCCTGCGCGCCGATCGCTTCGTGGAACGCTGGCAGGCGCTTCGCCAGGACCGCGACCGGCTTTATCGCGCCGGCGACATGACGGGGCGCGAGAAGGCGGGCAAGGAAATGGCGGGCATGGCGAAAAGCCTTGAGCGCGATCCCCAGGTGGAATCGATCCTGCGCGGCCGTGTCCGCGAGCTGGGGCTTGAGATCGGCATGAACCGCAGCCGCGACATGGGGCGGGGCGATTTGGGCCGCCAGTTGACGCAGGATTTGGGGATAGGCCGTGATCGTGGATTGAGCCGGTAAGGAGAAAAGAACGATGGATGAGGATAGCCAGGAGCGCGACGACCCGGCGCTGGCGTTCGAGCGGTTGCGCGGCGAGGTGTCGTTGTTGCGCCATGCGGTCGAGGCGCTGACCACGGCGCGCGAGTCCATCGACATTCCCGATTACGAGCCGACGCTAGAGCGCACCGAAAAGGTGCTGGGTATCCTGGTGCAGCAGATCGACGGCGTGCGGAAAAGCCCCGCCATGACGCTCACCCCGGAGAATATGGGGGGCCGTTTAAACGCTTCCGTTGCCGAGGCGACCCGCGAATTGCAGCATCAGGTCCAATCCACGAAATCGGCCTTGTCGTCCGCGACCTTCGACTTGCAAAAAATGGTCGCGTCTGCGCGGCGCGGCGATGTGCAAAATCGCTGGCTCGCTATCGCCGGGGGCGGTGGCCTGGTGCTGGGGCTGTTGCTCTATGCGCTGCTCGCCGGCCCGATCGCCCGGATGATGCCGGCGAGCTGGCTTTGGCCCGAGAGCATGGCGACGCGGGCGCTTGGCGAAAAGTCGGCATGGGATGCGGGGCAACGGTTGATGCAGACGGCCGCGCCGGAGAGCTGGGGCTTGATCGTCGCGGCCGCCCCGCTCGCCGATGGCAACCGCGAAGCGGTGCAGGCGTGCCGCGAGCAGGCCGAGAAGGCGAAGAAGCCGGTGCGCTGCACGATCGAAGTGAGGCCCGCGACCGCGCAATAGGTGGAGTTTTCAAGCCTGTCGCCGCCGCACCTGCCCCCGTCATGCGGGATTCACGCCCCGTTCCGCAATGGCTCACCTTGCTCTCCGGGGGCGGGAGCCATAGCCATGCAAGAACATGTCCACGGCCTCGGCCGCTTCTCTGGCGATCGCGTCGGCCGAGCTGTCCAGTTCCAGCCCGCACACCCGCCGCACCAGCAACCGGCACATGCATATCTCCAGAAGCTGTTCCGCCGCCCGCAAACTGGACGGCGCGCGCGAGCGGGGCAAGAGTCGGCCTGCGCGGAGCTGTCCTTCCAGAAGCTCGGACAGCATCAGATGATGCGCCAGTAGCACCCGCCGATAATAAGCGCGGCCCAACTCTGGAAAGCGTTGGCCCTCCGCGACGATGAGGCGGAAAATCGTCTCGGCCACCGGCGTCAGCATGGCCGACATGAACGCCGTGCAATAGTCGATCAGCCGTTGCCGCGCGTCGCCCTGCGAAGGGGCGACGCTGCGCGGCTCGATTTCGTCCAGCCAGGCGGAGAGGGCGGCCGCGAACAAATCCTCCTTTGATTGGAAATAGGCCCAAAGCGTGGCTTTGGACCCGCCAATCTCGGCCGCGATGGCGGACATGGAAGCACCGCCGAACCCATGTTCAGCAAAGTGCCGCTGCGCGATCGTCACGATCGCGCAGCGGCGCTCTTCGCGTTTGATCCCGCGCCGGGGTGCCTCGCCATCAAGATTGCGCGGCACGGAACCGCCTCAATGGCTGACTTGTTGGAGCGGTCCTTTGGGTCGTTTCGCGAGCCAGATTACCCCTGCGAACACCAGAATAAGGATCGTCGCCATCGCATAGAAATCGTTGGTGGCGAGCATCACGGCCTGCATGTCCACCATTCGGGAGAAGGCGGCGAGGCCGGAACCGGGCTGCAATCCGGGCAGAGACGCAGGAGCCATTGTCGGGTCAATGATCGCGACCAGCTCGGCGCGATTTCCTTTCGTCGCATTCTCCCAATAGGTCGAAGTCAGCGACGCGCCCACCGCCATCGCCATGATGCGGATGAAGTTTTGCAACCCCGAACCGTTGGCGATCTTTTCGGGGGGAAGCTCCGACACGCCCAGCGACGTGAGCGTGACCAGACAGGCCGGCACACCAGCGCCAAGCACGAACATGGGGATCGCGACCGACATGAAATCAGCCTGCGCGTTCAGCAGCGCGCGCATGAAGAAGGAGATGGCGAGAACCACCATACCATAGGTGTAGCGGCTCGCAATGATGATCGCCCGGAACTGCAATATAGGGCGGTTTTCGGCTCGCATTGCGTGAGACGGATCGATGCGGGGAACGCACGCTCCGTGAGACAGAAACCACATTCGGTGCGACCGACGCGCAATGCTGATCCGTTGGCTTACGGACGGCAAAAAGCGGTGGTTAGCGCCCGGGCAGCTTTCCGAGCCGGCATGGTCGAATACCGCCGCCCTCCGAGGGTCATAACCGTTCGGTTCTGACACTTGAAACAGCAGCTGCCCTAGCGCGGACTGAGCTATGAAGCACCAGGTCCAAACCGGTTCAGAGGCACCTTGAGAAACGCCGTCCCACACTTGTCCGGGCTCTGTTGCAAAGATTGGCGGCAGTCAGAGGTAGGCTGTCGCTCTGCGCCGATCAGGCGGCTGCTGCGAAATGGTGGTTGAGCATGCCCATGGCCTCCGTCAGCGCCGAGGGCCCAATGCCAAAAGCTCTCTCCACAAGGCGCACCTCGCCCCTGATGCCGGGCTGCAGGCACCAGGGGCGAGCCTGTCCTTTGCGCAGGGCTCGCATGACTTCGAATCCCTTGATCGTGGCATAGGCCGTGGGGATCGATTTGAAACCGCGCACCGGCTTGATCAGTATCTTGAGCTTTCCGTGATCGGCCTCGATCACGTTATTGAGATACTTCACCTGCCGGTGGGCCGTCTCCCGGTCCAGCTTTCCTTCGCGCTTCAATTCGGTGATCGCTGCACCATAGCTCGGCGCTTTGTCGGTATTGAGCGTGGCAGGCTTTTCCCAGTGCTTCAGGCCTCGCAGGGCCTTGCCCAGGAACCGCTTCGCTGCCTTGGCGCTGCGGGTCGGCGACAGGTAGAAATCGATCGTGTCGCCCCGCTTGTCGACTGCCCGGTACAGGTAGGTCCACTTGCCCCGCACCTTGACGTAGGTTTCATCCAGGCGCCAGCTCGGATCAAAGCCACGCCGCCAGAACCAGCGCAGCCGCTTCTCCATCTCCGGGGCGTAGCACTGGACCCAGCGATAGATCGTCGTATGGTCGACCGAAATGCCGCGTTCCGCCAGCATTTCCTCAAGGTCGCGATAGCTGATCGGATAGCGACAATACCAGCGCACCGCCCACAGGATCACATCACCCTGGAAATGGCGCCACTTGAAATCCGTCATCGTTCCGTCCGTCCAATCTCCGCCAAGCATGCTCAAGCTTCACGATTTTTGCAACAGAGCCGCTCCGGTTACGACTGCCGTTCCTTTGGAGATGTTCATGACGATGGCCTCTGATTTCTTGTGAAAGCACTATCATCGTCTGCTTCTCATGCGGGATAAATATGGTATTTTGGAGAACATTGATCCCCTAATGGAGCAATTTCTGTGGAACTGTTGAATGATATGGCCTTGTTCGTGGAGGTCGTCAAAGCCAAAGGCTTTCGTAGCGCCGCGGACGTGATGGGAATGCCGAACTCGACCCTGTCGCGGCGGATCAGCGCATTGGAGAAGGCGATCGGGCTGCGTTTGCTGCATCGAACGACGCGAAAGATCGAACTGACCGAAGCCGGCCAGATCTACTTCGAGCGATGCAAACGCATCGTCGATGAAGCCCGTTTGGCGCATGAGCAACTCGGCGAAATGCTCACCCAGCCCAGCGGCGTGCTTCATGCTTCACTGCCGGTGGATTTTGCAACCACCTACCTGGCGCATTTGATTACCGAGTTCGCCAGCCTCTATCCCGGCATCACCTTCGATTTCGATGTGACGCCACGCCGGGTCGATCTGGTCAGTGAACCCTTCGACGTGGCGATCCGCATGGGCGAGTCCGAGAACTCGCAACTGATCGCGCGCACGCTGACATCGCTCAAACCTTACCTCTATGCCTCGCCCGGCTACCTTGAACGATCGGGCGAACCAAGCAAGCCCGCTGAGTTGGAAAAGCACGAGTGCCTGACCATCTTGAAGTCGGGTTCGTGGGCGTTGCATGACGGGAAGCGAACCGCCACGGTGTCGGTAGGCGGGCGATTCAAGCTCAATAGTGTCGGCATGATCCGCCGCCTGGCCACACTCGACATGGGCATCATTCTGATGTCGAAGGAACTCGTTGCTGATGAACTGTCCAGCGGGAAACTGCGTCAAATCATGCCGGGATGGCACGGAACTCCGATGCCTGTTTATGCCATGACCGAAACCCGCCTGCTTCCCGCAAAAACGCAACGCTTCATTGAGTTTCTGCGCGAGCGTCTAGGGCAACGATAACGTGGAATCACGTCTGACGGTATTCCCTTCTTCAGTTTCTTCATGAACTCAAAGAAATGAGGCGAGAATTCCTGGAAAAGTAAGTTGCTCCGGTTCTCAATCATGACTTCGCTGAACAGCTTGAGTCCAACTGCGAAAGCGGCCGTCGTGGTGTCGTCGAACTCACCGCGCCACTTTATGCGCTCCACCACCGCAAACACGTCATCGTGGTTGCCTACCTCGAACTGCATCGGCTTGTCGTAGACGGAGGGGTGGCCGTTGGCATCAGCCAGATGCTCGACGGTGATGCGGTAGAGGTGCTTTTTCATGTGTTCAATCCTGCTTTCCCAAGGTTCCGAACTCCACCGGAACCTTCATGTAGAACACATGCACCTGTTCCTGGGCAAGTTGCGTGAACAGACGTTCTACTTCCTCGGCAGTGACCACCATCGTGACCTGAACCGGCTGGTCGGAGAAGTCGAACATATTGATCGCGTGGATCGTTCCATCGTGTCCCAGACCCTGGATGGCACCATCCAGCGTCGCTCCGCGAATACTCAGCTTCTTCGCCTCATCGAGCAACCATTGCGCGAGGGGCATGTGACCGTGCATACGATCCTGCTGGGTGAAAAAGGTGACTTGGAACCCGTGCATGATGATCTCCGAAAGAATAGGGACGTACTGGCATCAGGCGCCGAGCATGATTCCGCCGTCCACGGCGATGTGCTGTCCGGTGACGAAGCCGTTGTTCATCAGGAACAGGTAGGCCGAAGCCAGTTCGTCGATGTTGGCGGTGCGCTTGAGGGGAATGACTTGCTCGAAGTGATCGCGCGTGGCCTCGATCTGCGCTGGCGGCACATCACGCCAGAACGGCGTGACAGTCCAAGTCGGTGAAACCGCGTTGACCCGCGCCCTCGGTGCCAGCTCCACCGCCAGCCCCTCGACCAGTGCATTGATGCCGAGGTTGCCGACGTAGCTGGCGCAGGCATCCTGGGCGCGACCGCCGGTGCCGGAAGTGAAAACCAGGCTGCCGCCCTCGCGCACTTTGGTTGCGGCCAGTTGCCCGATACGCACGTTGGTGAAGAACTTGGATTCGATCACGTGGCGGATCACCGCGATGTCGGCACCGACGAAGCCGCCACCCATTACGTCGCCGATCATCGAGACAAGATGGTCGAACACGGGCAGTTCGTTGAACAACGATTCCAGCGCCGCGGGGTCGTGGGCATCCACCTGACGGGTTTCGACAGTCACGCCACGCGCTTCGAGGTCGGCTTGCGCAATTTGCAGGCGCCCGACATCTCGACCGACGATCAGTAGCCGGGCGCCCTCGTCGGCTGCGAGTTGGGCAACGCGAAAGCCGATGCCGGAACTGCCACCGATGATGACCAATGCCTTGTCTTTCAAGGTATTCATGGCTGCACTCTCATTCTTTTGAATGTTCGATGGCGGCTGCGGCGACTGTTGCGACGTGCGAGTCGTTGGCGCCGTGTGCGCCGCTGATGCCGACAGCCCCGATCACTCGGCCATCAACGACGATGGGCACCCCGCCTTCCAGCGCAGTGACGCCGGGCGTGGACAAAAAGCTGGGCCGCCCTTCGTTGACGAAATCCTCGAATTGCTTGGATGGCGCGCGCAACAAGGCTGCCGTGCGCGCCTTGCCGACGGCTACCGAGGGGCTTATGCCGATCGCCGTGTCGTTCTTTTCAAAAGCGACAAGTTCGCCCGCGACATCGACGACGGCCACACTGATCGCCCAATTGTTGCGCTCTGCCTCGGCGTTCGCCGCCGCGATGACGCGACGGGCGGCCGCCAACGCAATGTGAGGACGCTCAATGACGATATCGGCTCGCGCCGGCTTCCCGGCCTGCGCCGTGCCACACAGGAGCAGTCCAATCAGCAGAGCCCGGACGAAAGCGGGCACGAATGAGGAAGGGAGGAAGATGGACATGGGAAGAATCTCTTTACCGCGAAGCCGTCGGTCGTGATGCACCTTGTTCAGATCCAGGTGCCTCGACAACCTTTGCATCGACGTCGATGACCGGGCGTACCGACATACCGACGCGCAGGCGGCGCACATCCTCCTGGCCCGGCTCCAACTGGATGCGTACCGGCAGGCGCTGCACGATCTTGGTGAAGTTGCCGGTGGCGTTGTGCGGCGGCACCGCCGAGAAGCTCACGCCGCTGGCCGGTCCCAGGCTTTGGACTCGCCCCTTGATCTGGACGCCCGGCAGCGCATCCACGGCGATCTCTACCGGCTGACCGACCCGCACGCGGGCCAGTTGTGTCTCACGGAAGTTGGCTTCCACATAGACCGCATCCAGCGGCACCAACGTCAGCAATGGTTCTCCCACTCGGGAATAGCCGCCAACCCGTGCTTTACGCTGGGCGACGATGCCGCTGACGGGCGCGGTCACGCGGGCATAGGACAGGTTCAAGTCGGCGGCCGCCTTTTCCGCCTGCGCTGCCAGCAAGGCGGCCTGCGCCTTCTCCAGATCGGCGCGCAGGATGGCGGTCTGCTGCTCGGCCGAATGCAGTCCGGCGCGATCCCGCTCATGCGCGGCGCGCTGGATTTCCCACTGCGCCTCGGCCTGCTGCTGGGCCTGCACCGTGCCGGAACCATCGCGGGCCAGATTGGTGAAGCGGCTGCGATTGGCCTCCGCGAGCTTGAGATTGGCGCCGGCGGCGGCCACCGCGGCGCGGGCCTGCTCGATGATGCTTTGCTGGCGCGCGATCTGCGCCTGCAGGCTGCCGATGGCGGCCTGCGCGCTGGCGACGTGCGCGTTCGCGTTGTCCACCGCGATGCGCAGGTCGCGTTCGTCAATACTGACCAGCGGGGCGCCGGCCTGGACTTCCTGATGGTCGGCGACTGCGACCTCGGTGATGACGCCCCCCACCTGGGGGACGATCACCGTGAAGTCGGCTTGTACATAGGCGTCGTCGGTGCTTTGCCGGGATGCGCTGGATTCCGAGCGGTTCAGGATGAGGAACGCGCCCACGAGGGCGACGGCGGCAATCGTGCCGACCGTGATGCGAAAGCGAAGATTCGTGGCCATAGGAAACTGTTTTCACCAAGAGAAGATCAAGTGGCTGCACCGGCCGGTGCGCTGGACGGCACCGCCTGGGGCATTCGATTCACGACCGGTGCGGGGATGTATTGCAGCTTGAGCACCGCCGGAATCAGCAGCAGCGCCAGCACCGCGAACACCCGGTAGACATCCGCCGTGGCCAGCACGCCGGCCTGCTGCGCGACCGTGGACGACAGCGTGACCAGGGAAGGGTCGGATGGCGGCAGTCGCAGCAATGCCTGGGCCGCGCTGTCGAGCAGCATGTCGGTATGGAAGCGGGTACGCACCGCCGTGAGCTGACCGATGACGGCGCCGCCGACGGTCGCGCTGAACACGCGCACGATGTTGACCATGCCGGAGAGAAAAGGACCTTCCATGGGCTGGACCACAGCCGTCACCAGGAACAGAATCGCGACGAAAGCCATGGGCTGGCCGACGGCATGCAGGATCTCGGCCCACAGGAACTGCTGCACCATCCATTCGCTGGTGATGCCGGACGCCAGCCAGCAAGCCGCCGCCATACAGGCCAGTCCCGCCGCAAAGACATGGCGCGCATCGACCCAGCGCTGGTACAGCAGCAGCGCCACGCAAGGTCCGAGCACCAGTTGCGGCAGCCCGACCATCAGGCCGAGGGTCGCGCTCTGCTGCATGCGGAATCCCTGGAGCTGCCCCAGCACACTGGCCGGTAAGGTGACGGCCGTCGCCATCACCATCAGCAGGACTACGAGGCTGGCGAATCCGAGCCAGACGTTGCGGCGCTCCAACAGTTGCAGCCGGTTGAAGGGCGCTGGATGGCTCCATTCGCTCGCCAGGAACAGCGCGGTGAACACGGTGCCGACCAGCAGCGCGGCGACGATCAAGGGTGAATGGAACCAGTCCAGCCGCACGCCCTGGTCCACGCCGACCACCAGCAGCATTAGGCCGGGCACGCCCAAGACCATGCCGAACCAGTTGGCCTGTTTTAGCCGCGGCAGTGCCAGCGGCAGCTTCGGGATGCCCCATGCCACCAGCGCGGCGGCGATCAGGCCCAAGGGAATCACGTGCCAGTAGACCAGGCGCCAGTCCTCCAGACGATCCACCCACAGGGCGGCCAGCCAGAGCGCGACATTGGGCGAGAAGGTGGCGACCAGCGCGAACACCGCCAGGCCATGCAGGCGGATGGGCGGCGGCAGGAAGCGCAGGCAGGACATCATCAGCAAGGGAATCAGCGCTCCGCCGAAGAACCCGTGCAGCACGCGCAAGGCCAGCAACAGGTGCAGGTCTCGCACGAACGGCAGGACGGCCGACAACAGCAGCGCGGCCGACAACATCGCCAGATGGAAGCGACGCAACGAGAACGTGATGGCCAGCCAGGTCGCGAACGGCATCGCGGCCAGCTCGCCGGCCGAATAGGCCGTGCTCAGCCAGGAAGCATCGTCCAGGCCGAAGCCGAGCGCGCCGCGCAGGTCGGCCAGCACCAGGCCGGGAATACGACCGTTCAAACCAGCGACCATGGCCGCCAGCAGCGCGCCCAGCAGGCCCACGGCCAGGCGTGCATTGAAGACCGGCGGCGACGGTGGGCTGGATGGCGGGGCGGAGCCCGGCGTGCTCATGACCTGTCGCCCACCGATGCGGTTTCGGGGCGCAGCGCGGACGACCAGCCGCCGCCGAGCGCACGGTAGAGCGCAACGACGGAAAGCGCGGAGGCCGTCGCGCAGTCGCTCAACTCGGTCTGGCTTGCCAGCAGCGAACGCCGGGCGACCAGAACCGCGGTGAAATCGGCCGTGCCCTGTTGGTAGGCGCGTTGCGCCACATTCAACGCGGTCTGGTTCTGCGCCAGGGCGAGCTGCAACTGCTCGTGCCGCTTCAACTCGGTGCCGTAGGCGTTCAGCGCATCATCGACTTCGTGCCAGGCGCGCAGCACGGTCTGCTGGTAGGCAATGCCCGCCAAACGGTGACGGGTCTCGCTCAGCGCCAGATTGCTCTTGAGCCGGCCGCCCTGGAAGATCGGCAGGTGCAGCGTCGGCCCGATCGAGAAGCGCCGGGAATCCCAACTGCCCAGGTCGGACAGGTCGAACGCTTGCACGCCCAGGCTTCCGGTCAGGCTGATGCGCGGGTAGAAGTCGGCGGTCGCCGCGCCGATGTCGGCCACGGCGGCGCGCAGCCGCGCTTCCGCTTGCAGGATGTCCGGCCGCTGCCGCGCCAGTTCCGACGGGATGCCCACGGGCAGGCGCTGCGGCATCGGCGGCAGGCCGGCCGCGGCAAGGCGGTCGTCCAGTTCCCGCGGCGGCAGGCCCAGCAGCAGGGCCAGCGCGTTCATCAGCGCATCGCGCTGGTGCCGCAGTTGCGACAGGCGGGCCTCGATGCCGGCCACCTCGGCGCGCGCCGCCGCCGCATCGAAGCGTGTGGCAACGCCGTTGCGCTCGCGGCTTTCGGCCATGCGCAACAGGTCTTCGGCGATACCTCGGTTTTCCTCGACGATGGCCTCCTGCGCCTGCACGCCACGCAGTAACAGGTAGGTGCGCGCCACGTCGCCGGAGACGGAGACCCTGACCGCCTCCATGCCGAAGCCACTGGCTTGCAGTCTGGCCTCGGCCGAATCGCTGAGGTGGCGCAGATACCCCCACAGATCCAGTTCCCAGCCCGCTTGCAGGCCCAGCGACCAAGTGCTGGTGGGCTCGGTCGGCGCGCCGAGCAACACCATTGGCGAGTGCTCGCTGAGGGCCGAGCGTGCGTAGCTGGCGTCTGCGGACAGTTGGGGTCTGCGTGCCGCGTTGGCCAAGCCAAGCTGCGCACGGCTTTCCTCGACGCGCGCGGTGGCGGCCAGCAGATCCAGGTTGGATGCGGCGGCTTCGGCTTGCAACGCGCTCAGCGTCGCATCGCCGAACAGTTGCCACCATTCGGACGGCGCCGACGCCTCGACCAGCGCGGGCTGGGTCGCCACCGCCGCCGCGCGTGCGCGCAAGGCTGCGTCGGGCGAGGCAAGCGACGGCTCGCGGACATCGGGAGCCGTCACGCAACCAGCCAGCACCAAGGCCAGCGCTGGCGCTCCGTATGCGATTCGGCGAAGTCCCCAGCCTCGAAAAGCGCGTTTCATAGAAGTCCTCTAGCGATGCGGCCCGGTAAAGGTTGCGAATGCAAGTTTTCCTGACCGCTGTACCGAACGGTACTATACCGAGCGGTACTCTAGTCACATTCAGAGAATTCGTCAACTTTACACTTGAAATACACGGGGCTTCTGTGGGCGTGACGTTGCCGCTTTGCCTCAACCAAAACCGTTCGGTATAGTTATGGTCTCGCCTTTTTTCAACCTGTTGAGTAACCAGATGCCCGCCACCGCCGCTCTAGAGCGAAACGACAAGGAAGTTGCCGTATTGAAGGCAGCCACGTCGGTGTTCCTGACGCATGGCTTCAGCGCTGCGACCACGGACATGATTCAGCGTGAGGCGGGTGTCTCGAAGGCGACCATGTATGCCTGCTTTCCCAATAAAGAGGCTTTGTTCGCTGCGGTGATGGAACACGAATGTGCGTCGATGACCGCGACGTTCAGGGCGATGCGCACGTCCCCTGGCAACATCGCCAAGACCCTGACCGACCTTGGCATGTCCTACCTCGACATCGTGCTTTCGCCGACTGCGCTGGCGTTGTATCGAGTGGTCATGGCGGAAGCGCCCAGGTTCCCGGACTTGGGCCGACGGTTCTTCTTGGCTGGGTTGAAAGTCGTTACTTCAATGTTGGCCGAACGACTGAACGTGGCAGCACAAGCCGGAGAGATCAACGTCCAGTCGGTAGGCATCGACGCTGCCGCGACGCTGTTCCTCAGCATGGTTCGTGCTCAGGCGCAAATGGAGTGCCTGACACACCCCGAAACCCGGCCATCTGCTGCTCAAAAGGATCACTGGGTGCAGATCGCGGTAACAACCTTCCTAGACGCATTTGGCGATAGGAAATAGCCGAAGTCCCCTCGGGGGGACTCTGCCAGGATCAGTCCATGTCCGTAAGTTCCCCTCCCTCAGATTGCAATGGGTCATTGCCGGGCCAAGGCGATAGCATCATCTGGCTGATTCAGTCCATTCACGGACAAATGCGCGCCAAGATCAATCAGCGAATGAAAGCCATCTCGCTCACTGACGCGCAGTGGGGCTTGGTGCTGCAACTGGCCAAGAATGGATCAAGCACGGCGTCCGATCTCTCGCGCATCTGTATGCGCAACTCCAGCGGCATGACGCGCGCGCTTGATCGCTTGGAAGCCAAGCGCATCGTGTCGCGCACACGTTCGCACGACGATCGCCGCATCATCAACTTGGAACTCACCGAAAAAGGACGGTTGATCGCCAGCGCGATTCCGACAATCGTGCGCGAGATCAACACGCAGATGCTGACGGAGTTTCAGCCCGAAGAAGCTGGTCAATTCAGGGAGTATCTGCACCGGATTCTGGCCACGATGGACGAAGGTGTCCATTGACCAGCGCCCTATGTTGCTGCCTGAACTTCAGTCGATTCCGGGGCCGCGCGTCCGTCCGACTTCCCATGACGCCCCGCCGCCGCGCACCGTAGCTGCGAGTTGCTGACCAAGCCGTTGCTCGATCACCGGCCGCCACGGCACCAGTGAGAAGCCCATGCCGTCATCGAGCATCGCGTAGCGCCCGCTGGCGAGCATGACGGAACGCCGGTAGATGCCGGCCACGCGCTGCCCGTCCGTGATGGGGCGATGCTCCAGGCCCGTTTCGGCGGCAATGTCCTTGGCGGCCTGCGCCAGCTCCCGATTGCGTAGCTGTAGCGGCTCGCAATGATGATCGCCCGGAACTGCAATATAGGGCGGTTTTCGGCTCGCATTGCGTGAGACGGATCGATGCGGGGAACGCACGCTCCGTGAGACAGAAACCACATTCGGTGCGACCGACGCGCAATGCTGATCCGTTGGCTTACGGACGGCAAAAAGCGGTGGTTAGCGCCCGGGCAGCTTTCCGAGCCGGCATGGTCGAATACCGCCGCCCTCCGAGGGTCATAACCGTTCGGTTCTGACACTTGAAACAGCAGCTGCCCTAGCGCGGACTGAGCTATGAAGCACCAGGTCCAAACCGGTTCAGAGGCACCTTGAGAAACGCCGTCCCACACTTGTCCGCATCCGGCAGCCGGCCGCCACGTATGTTCACCTGAAGCGCGGCGAGCATCAGGTCGGGTAGTGGGAGCGATGCGTCGCGTTTCTCGCGGGTCGCGACGAACTCGGCTTCGTCGATGCCATCGTGAACATGGATGTTGTCGCGACGCTGATCGGCGACGGTCGAGCGACCAAGTACGTCCCTGCCATCCTTGCCATAGTCATGCCCAACATAGGTTGCGGTTTCGGGTGGCAGATCGAGGATGGCGCGGATCGAGCACCACAGCGAATGAGCATCACCACCCGGGAAGTCCGCTCGGCTTGTGCCACTATCGGGAACCATCAGCGTATCGTGAACGAACGCGGCGTCACCGACGACATAAGTGATCGAGGCAAGCGTATGGCCCGGCGACAGCATGACATGAGCATCGAGCGTGCCGATCCGGAAACGCTCGCCATCCGCAAACAACCGGTCCCACTGGCTGCCGTCGACGGCGAGATCGGGCAGGCAGTAGATGTCCCGCCACAGCTTTTGCACTTCCACGACCTTGTTGCCGATCGCGGTTTTGCCACTGGTCTTGCCGGCGAGGTACGGAACGGCCGAAAAATGATCGGCGTGTGGGTGGGTGTCGAGCACCCATTCGACGGTCAGCCCCTTCTCGCGCACATAGTCGAGGATAAGATCGGCGTTGCGGGTCGCGGTCGCGCCAGCGCGCGGGTCAAAATCCAGGACTGGATCGATGATCGCGGCCGTCTTCGTAGTGTCGTCGACGACAACATATTGGAAGCTACCAGTGCGTTCGTCATGGAGCGACGCAACGGTCATACCATCGTGCTTATACTCAATCATGTTTTCATCCTTTCGCTCTGTTAGCTTTCTGCCCGCGCCCGCGCGAACAACCGCTCGAAATCACCCGGATCGATCGCGCCCATCACCAGCATGCGTCCGGCAAGAAAGCCCGGGGTGCCGGCCAAGCCGATCGAATAGGCCTCTTGGCCGTTCGCACGCAGGCGCGCCGCGACAGCCTGTGCATGCGAAGCAAGCCACGTCGTTGCGCTCAGCCAGTCACCGCCAGCGCCGATTACGACGTCCCGCAGCATGTCGTCGTCAATCGTACGGTTGTCGGCCATCAGCTGGCGATGGACGACCGGGTAGATGCCCTGTTCGGCACAGCTGAGCGCAACGCTCGCGGCACGTTCAGACGGTGGACCGAAGATCGGCCAATCCTTGTAGATGACCCTAACTTTGCCATCGCGTCGCACGGCCTCTTCCAACGCGGGGAAGGCGTGACGGCAGGCCGGGCAACGATAATCGGTGAAGACGGCAAGCCGCAGCGTCGCATCGGCAGGACCGTGTTCAGGCGAACTGCCGCCTGCCAGGATCAGGTCGGCGGTTGGACCAACGTCACGCCCAATCGGGGCGGTGCGTCGCAGTACCTGTCCGACCGCCCAGCCCCCCACGACTACAGCGCCGAGCCCGACTGCCTGCCTCCGATTGAGTGGCCCCGGCACGCTCAACGCCCTGCGGGCTTGCTGCGCGCCGTTGCGACGAGGCGGCGCAGTGTTGGTAGATCGACCGCGCCGGCCACGACCTGCGAGCCGACGATCAGCGCCGGGGTCCCGTTAAATCCGATCGCCTCGGCAATGCCATTGGTGCGCGTCAGCAGCGCATCGATCTCCGCGCCACGCGTCTTCAGGTCACGTTGCAGACGCGGCCAATCCACCTTGGCTTTCACAGCAGCTGCCCTGATAGCGGCGCTGTCGAGCCGCGCCGGTGAGGCAAGCAGCGCTCCATGGAAGGCGGCATGCCTGCCTTGCCACTGGCTCGCGACGGCCGCCCGGGACGCCTCGCGGGAGGCGGGTCCGAATATCGGCCAGTCCCGATACACGATCCGCACCTTCGGGTCGGAGCGAAGCAGCGCGTTCAGCACCGGCTCCATGCGACGGCAATAGGGGCAGTTGTAGTCGAAGAACTCGACAACGGTGACGTCATAGGCTGTGCCGGCCCGCTTGGGGGCTACGGGATCGTCGATGACTGCCTTGCGCGACAAATCAGGCTGCTGCTGCCCGACCGCAGGTGTCATCGGCACGGCAAAAGCAAGCGCGGCTAGAATGCCGGGAAAGAGAAGGTTGCGGCGGTTCATCGATGTTTCCTTGCCTTATCAATTCCATCGGCGAGCGCGGCGCGCGACAACTCTCCGAGCTGGAGCTGCACGATCGTGCCATCCGCGGCGACGAAGGCGGTTGCGGGATAGCCGGCGACCTCGAAGGCTCGGGAAAGCCTACGGTCGGGATCAAGCGCGACGTTGCCAGCACCGATGCCTTCGCGGGTAAGGAACCGGGTAACGGTCGCCGGCGCCTCACCCTGATCGGCGAGCAGAATCGGCACCTCTCCACGGCGCGACGCAGCAGCATCGAGCATTGGCAGCTCGCGCCGGCATGGGCCGCACCATGTCGCCCACAGATTGACCACGAAGGGACGACCCCGGAATCGATCAAGCGGGAGCGGAGCGCCGGATGGCGTCGTTAAGGCGAGATGATAGGGAAAGGGGCCGTAGGTCACGGGCGGGATCAGCGCCTGAAGCGTGAACCAGAGGCCGCCAGCTACGGCAAGCGCTGCCCAGCCTATCGCCAGAGCGCGCGTTCGGCCGAGCCGGAACGCCAGCGTTACCGCAGCGCCGGCGAGGCCGGCGACGGCCGAGAAGCCTCCCTGCCATATAGCTAGGATGGAGAGTGGAGCATCGGCGTAGCTCGCCCAATGCGTCGCGACATAGCCGATCCGGGCCGTCACCAGCCCGACGACAATAGCACTGGTCGCGACCATCGACACTCGCGGGAAGCGGAACCGTCCCGCCAGCGCCGTCAAACCGAGGAACACGGCGACGCACAGAACCGCCAATCCGCGATCGACCGCCATCATCAGCGGCCCGATGGCAATTGCGCTGCCCATCACAGAAACGCGCCTGCGCTCTTCCAGAGCATATAGGCTGCGACCACGAAGATCAGCGTTGCGAAGACCGTGGTGAGTGTACTGCCCGTGCCCAGACGCTTAGCGATCCGCGTGCCGATCAACCCGCCGATAACCCCACCGCCGATGAAGGCGAAGGCGAGCGGCCAATCCACAAGCCCGGAGAACGCGTAGTTGGCAGCGGTCGTCAGCCCGAACGCGGTGACGGCGATCAGCGACGTGCCGACGGCGTTGAGGATCGGCATGCCCGTCGATCCGATCAGTCCGGGAACGATCAGGAAGCCACCACCGATGCCGAAGAAGCCCGAAAACAGTCCGGTGCCGAGGCCATAACCCAGCACCTTGGGCGCCTTCTCCCGGTTGCATTCTGCACCGGGATTACCAACGTCACCCCGCCCGCGCAGCATTACAACGCCGACGACGATCATGACGAGCGCGAACAGAAAGAGGAGCTTGCCGCCATCGACGGCCTTGCCCGCGGTGGATCCGAGCAGCGCACCGATGACGCCGGCAGTCGCATACATGCCGCCGCACCGCCATTTGACGGTATGTGCCTTGGCATGACCGATCAGACCGGTCGCGGCATTGGCCGCCACGGCAAACGCGCTCGTACCGATGGCGAGGTGCGCGTCGGGAACGCGCACCAGATACACCATGAGCGGCACGGCGAGGATCGAGCCACCGCCACCAACGAGCCCGAGGGTGAAACCGATCAGGCTGCCGGACAAGGCGCCAAGCAGATACTGGATTGGTTCGAGGATCATGCCGCCTTGCCGATCTCGTGTGGAGCGGCCATCCACTCGCGGCCTTTCAGCATGCCCTGCCAGTAGATCGGGGGCAGCATGCGCTCCTTCAGGAACCAGGCGGCGCGCGTCGGACGCGTTCCGTCCAGCAGCCAGGATGGGAAGCTGGGCAGCAGCTTTCCGCCATAGCCGAACTCGGCGAGGACGATCTTACCGCGTTCGACCGTGAGCGGGCATGAGCCGTAACCATTATAGTCGGCAACGGGGGGTCTGCCGTCGAGCGCGGCCAGCGCGTTGACCGCGACCACGGGCGCCTGGACGCGAGCAGCAGCGGCGGTCTTGGCATTGCTGGTGCCAGCGGCATCGCCAAGGCCAAAGATGTTTTCAAATCGCTTGTGCCGCAGCGTAGTCTCGTCGACCTCGACGAAGCCGCTCGCAGCCGCGAGCGGGCTATTGGCAACGACGGCATGCGACACTTGGGGCGGAACGACGTGGAGCATGTCAAACGGGCGTTCGATCCGCTCGGAGACGCCGTCCTGCTTGCGCTCGAACGTGGCGACACGACGATCGGCGTCGACTGCGACCAGGTTGGACTCAAGCCTGAGATCGATGCCGTACTTCTCGACATATTCCATCAGCGCCGGGACGTAGGTCGGGACCCCGAACAGGGCTGCGCCGGCATTATGGAACTCGACGTCGATAGCCGGGAGAACGCCGCTATCGCGCCAGATGTCGCAGGAGAGATACATTGCTTTCTGCGGTGCGCCGGCGCACTTGATCGGCATGGGTGGCTGCGAGAACAGCGCCCGCCCCTGCCGCAATTCCTTGACGAGCTGGTAGGTGTAGGGTGCCAGATCGTAGCGATAGTTGGAGGTGACGCCGTTGCGGCCGAGAGCCTCAGGCAGCCCTTCGATCTTCTCCCACGCCAGGCGCAGCCCGGGCGCGACGACCAGAACGCGATAGGTCAATGTGTCACCGTATTCGAGCTCGACCGTGTTACGGTCGGGGTCGATGGCAACGGCGGGCAACCGTACCCACTTAACGCCCTTTGGCATTATGTCGGATTCGGCCTTGCGCGTCTGTTCGGGAGTGAAGACGCCGGCCCCCACCATCGTCCAGCCGGGCTGGTAATAATGGTCGGTCGCCGGATCGACGACCGCGATCGTCACTTTGGCGTTGCGCTTCAGAATGCTGGAAGCGGTCGCGATGCCGGCGGCACCGCCCCCGATGATGACGATGTCGTAGGTCATTGATCAGCCCTTTCGGAACGGCGCTTCAGCGCAGGCGTGAGATCGGCAAGGTCGTACCCGGCTGCCTTTGCTTGGTCGACGATCGTCGCCGGGTCGGCGCGATCGGCCTCGGCCAACGCCCACAAGGTCGCCGCGCGCGTCCCGCTACGGCAGAAGCCGAGCGTCGGCTGTGGCAGCGTGGCTAGCGCCTCCTTCATGCGATCCGCATCGGCGTCAGTCGCCTTGCCCGGTACGATAGGGACATGGGCAAACGCGAGACCGTGGTCGCCTGCCATTCGGGCCATTTCTTCCGCGCTTGGCTGGCCCGCCTCCTCGCCGTCCGGGCGGCTTGAGATGATCGAGCGATATCCTGCCTTCGCGGCAGCGGCGAGGTCGTCTTGCGTCAGCTGGGGGGCGGCAGAGAAGGACGAGGTGATTTGCTTGAAAGCCATGTGATGTCTCCTGTCTGATCAGGCCGAACGGCGGGAAGTGAATGCAAAGCGGTGGACGGCAACGCCGAGGGCCATTGCAGCGATGAAGACCAGTGCCGGCAGAGGCTGGATCGCCAGTGCGGCAATGGCGGGACCTGGGCACAATCCGACGATGCCCCAGCCTATGCCGAACAAGGCCGCACCGCCGATGAGGCGCCGGTCGATCGGCGAGGTGGCGGGCGTGTGGAATTGTTCGGCCGCGATCGGGGTCGAGCGACGCCGCACGACGAACCAGGCTATCGCCATCGGCAGGATCGCGCCTGCCATGACGAACGCCAAGGTCGGGTCCCACGCGCCGGTGACATCGAGGAACGCGCGCACCCGCGCCGGATCGATCATTCCGGAGATGGCAAGGCCGGCGCCGAACAGCGTCCCGCTAGCGAGTGAAATGAGGTTCTGGCGCATCACAGTATCACCCCGGACAGACGCATGATCGTGACCGTGACGACGCCGGTCGCCATGAACGTGACGGTCGCGGCGATGGACCGGGGCGACAGGCGGGACAGGCCGCATACGCCGTGACCACTGGTGCACCCGGACCCAAGCCGCGTTCCGATACCGACGACCAGACCGGCGACGGCAATCAGCGAAAGCGATGCCGGAAAGCTGGCTTTCACGCCCAAACTGGCCGCAGCAATACCCGCGCCCAAGGGCAGACCCGCGGTAAAGAGCAGCGCGAGGGCCCATGGTGGACCTCCATCGGTAAGACCCAAAACTCTTGCGAACATGCCGCTGACACCGGCGATGCGCCCGTTGCCCAGCAGCATGATCGCCGCGGCGACACCGATCATCAGCCCGCCGATGAAGCCTTCGAGCGGCATGGCATGGGGAAAGCCTGGCATCACAGCGCATCCAGCGGAATTTTGAGGTAGCGGGTGCCGTTGGCTTCCGGCTCCGGCAGATGACCACCGCGCATGTTCACCTGGATCGAGGGCAGGATGAGCTTCGGCATCGACAAGGTGGCGTCGCGACTGGTCCGCATCGCGACGAAGTCGTCTTCGCTGACCCCTTCGTGGACATGCACGTTGCCGACACGCTGTGCGCCTACAGTCGTCTCCCAGACATATTGGTCGCGACCCACCGCCTTGTAGTCGTGGCAGAGGAACAGGCGCGTCTCGTCCGGCAGCTGCATGAGCCGGCGGATCGAGCGGAATAGCTGGCGTGCGTCGCCACCAGGGAAGTCTGCCCGCGCGGTGCCGTAATCGGGCATGAAGAGCGTATCGCCGGTGAAGACCGCGTCCCCAATCGCATAGGCCATGTCCGCCGGCGTATGGCCGGGCACGTGCAGCGCAATGGCGTCGATGTTGCCGATGGCAAAGCGGTCGCCGTCCTCGAACAGCCGGTCGAACTCGGAACCGTTGCGCTCAAAATCGGTGCCGGCGTTGAAGATTTTGCCGAACACGTTCTGAACCCGGATGATCTCACGACCGATCGCGAGCTGCCCGCCAAGCGCCTGCTGAAGATAAGGTGCCGCAGACAGGTGATCGGCATGAGCATGGGTTTCCAGCAGCCAATCGACCGTCAGTCCCTGATCCCGCACGTAAGCGATCACTGCGTCCGCCGACGCGGTTTTGGTCCGGCCAGCCGCGGCGTCAAAATCGAGGACGCTGTCGACGATCGCAGCCTTTTTCGTCGCCACGTCCCAAACGACGTAGGTCGCTGTGTTGGTAGGCTCATCAAAGAAGGACTGAACGACCGGCGATCCGGCCGCTTTTGCGCGTCTGATCTGGGCGTTGGCTTCGCTCAAAACCGGGTCCATGACCATCTCCATTTAAACAAACTCATGGTTTATGTAGCTGTGTAAGCGTATTGCGTCAACGGGGTGTTCGTGCCATTTGGGAGGAATGGAAATGATGGAAGCGAACATGCCGCGCTCGCTGCGCATCGGGGATGCAGCCCCGAACTTCACCGCCCGCACCACTCAGGGCGAGATTGCGCTCGATCAGTATCGTGGGCGCTGGATTGTGTTTTTCTCGCACCCTGCTGACTTCACGCCGGTTTGCACGAGCGAGTTTGTGGCCTTGGCTAAAGCGGCCCCTCAATTCGAGGAGCTGGATTGCGTATTGTTGGGGCTGTCGGTCGACAGCCTCTACTCTCATGTCGCCTGGCTTCGCGCGATCCACGACGTTTTTGATGTCGAGGTGCCGTTTCCGGTGATCGAGGATCCGTCGATGGCGGTTGGGTATGCCTACGGCATGCTCGACGAGCAGGCTGGCGATGCCTCAACGGTACGTGCAACCTACTTCATCGATCCCAAAGGCATTATCCGCGCACTCAGCTGGTATCCGATGAATGTCGGGCGCTCGGTCGACGAGATGCTTCGCACGGTCAGGGCGTTGCAGCGTTCGGCCGATGGCGAGGCCTATACGCCCGCTGACTGGCAGCCGGGCGACGACGTGCTCCTGCCTCCCGCTTTGCCGGGGAACGCAGGCGCCGACTGGTTTCACCAGACGAAGGCTGACCGGTGATGGCGATCTACCAGTCCCGCGCGCTTGCCGACGTTGCAGTCGAGAAGCTGCGCGTGTTCGCGCAGCCGCAGCGCCTTATGATCCTGTCCTATCTGCTGGGTGGCGAACGGCAGGTGGCGGACATCGAGGCGGCCACGGGCGTGACCCAACCAGCGCTCAGTCAGCAGCTTGCCGAGCTGCGGCGCGCCGATCTGGTGAAGACCAGGCGTGAGGCGAAGCAGGTTCACTACCGTCTTGCCGACGATGCAGCCGCACTGTGTGTGCGAACCCTGGAGGCGATGTTCGGAGCCGACGATCTGTCGGCTCCCCAAACGGCCCCGGCCCCCCGCCCAGTGCGACCGCGCGAGACGCCGTCCGTGGTTCGACCGCAAAACATCGGTGCGGCCGTTTTTGCGAGAGTTGGCTGATCATTTCGGCTGAAGAAGGAAAAAGCGGATGCGTATGCCAATCATTGCTCTTGCAGGATGCTTGTCACTCATGAGCAGCGTCAGTGCTTCAGCCGGCGTGCCTAGGCAGGCGGTGATACCGGGATATGGCGCGATCACACCCGTCGAAGGTGCTGCGGAACGGCCCGATCGCAAGTTGCGCTATCGCGTGCTGTTCAATGTGACCAAGGCCGCGGCAACGCCGGATAAAATCAATCCATCGCTGGAGAAGGTCGCCCGCTTTTTGAACCTGCTGGGCAACGATGGCGTTCGTCCAGAACAAGGCGATGTCGTCGTGATCGTCCACGGTCCGGCGACGCCCATCGTTACCGAAGATCGCGCCTATGCGACAAAGACGGGAGTAGCTGCGAACCCCAACCTTGCCTTAATTGAGGCGTTGAAAAAGGCGGGTGTATCCGTTCGGGTATGCAGCCAGGCTCTTATTGGAAACGGGATTGACCCCGCTACGGTAGGGAAAAGTGTCGAAACCGACGTGTCTGCGCTGACAACAATGGCGACGTTGCAGCTGCGTGGTTGGGTGCTGATCCCAGACTGATCGCCGACACCTTTCCTGTTTCATCATTCCAGTCCGTAACGCTGCTGGTGTCATAACCGGTCGGTTGTGACACCAGCAGACTACCATAGCTTTCGGCAAGTTTACGGTGCCACAATCCCGCATCAGAAAGCGTCCGCTTCCAGAAGCTCTGAATGCATCGGCTAAGCCGATAGTTGGCGAATTCTGCCGACCGTGCCGACGTTGGCTCCGCAAGGAAAACGAGCGGTTTTCTCGCGGTCTGACAATGCCGGTCCCGGCAATCCGAAAAGAGCAAGAAAACCCGTTGTGAAAACCAGCGCCATCTTGCACCATGCCGGTAGTCTTTTCTGGCGGGGTACGCATTGCTCATTGGCTATATCCGAGTGTCCAAGTCGGACGGCACGCAAACGCTGGAGCCGCAGCGCGACGCGCTGTTCGCGGCCGGCATTGATCCGTCGCGCATCTATGAGGATATGGCATCGGGTCGCCACGATGCGCGGCCTGGCCTGACCGCCTGCCTGAAGGCGCTTCAGCCGGGCAACACGCTCGTCATCTGGAAGCTGGACCGCCTCGGCCGCGATCTGCGCCATCTGGTGACGACGGCGGAGGATCTCCGGTCGCGCGGGATCGGGTTGAAGGTGCTGGCAGGTGCCGGCGCGCAGATCGACACGACGTCTGCCAATGGCCGTCTCGCTTTCGGCATCTTCGCGGCGTTCGCCGAGTTCGAGCGCGAGTTGATCGCCGAGCGTACCCATGCCGGCCTTGCTGCGGCGCGCGCGCGCGGTCGCATGGGCGGTCGGCCGCGCAAGATGAACCGGGCGACGCTGACGATGGCGATGGCGGCGATGTCCGATCGAGGTGTCGTCGCGGCTGATGTCGCTAAGCGGCTCGGGATCACGACCACGACCCTGTATGTCTATGTCAACGGCGACGGCACCCCCAAGGCGCCGGGGCAGGCGTTGCTCGATGCGGGTCCCACTCGGCAACCGCAAAGCCAGGCTGCATAATGAGCGCGGGCGTCACGGTCCCCATCGAGGCGATCGTGACGCTCCGACGTCGTTTGGCGGCATTGCCGGCAAGGCATCCCGAGCGGCAGCCGCTGATGACATCGACCGCCGAACTCTACGACATCAGCCGCGCTACGCTCTACCGGCTGTTGCGCGGCGAGCGAAGGCCGAAGGACGCACACCGTGCCGATCGTGGCCTGTCGCGCACCATGCCTGCCGGCGAGATCGAATGGTGGTGTGAGGTCGTTGCGGCGATGAAGAGCCGCACGACCAACCGTCAAGGCCGTCGTCTCTCGACGAAGCGTATCCTCGAAATCGTCACCGAACACGGTGTCGAGACCCCCGATCGCGGTCTGGTGAAGCTGCCGGCAGGTCGGTTGGCTGCCTCGACACTCAACCGGCACATGCGGCAACGGGGATACGACACCGAGCGGATGACGCGCGAGCCGGCTGCGGTGCGCTATCAGGCCGAACGCGCCAACATGCTCTGGCATTTCGACATGAGCCCGTCGGATCTCAAGCAGTTGAAGGCCCCGACCTGGATCGATCCCGATCGTAATGGCGCGCCTACGTTGATGCTGTTCTCGGTGGTCGATGACCGGTCGGGCGTCGTCTACCAGGAATATGCGCTCGTCTATGGGGAGGATGCCGAGGCGGCGCTGCGCTTCCTGTTCCGTGCGATGGCACCAAAGGAGGACAATCCGTTTGGAGGTATTCCGGAGAACATCCAGCTCGATGGCGGCCCGGTCGGCAAATCGAGCGTGTTCAAGGGGGTCATGGAATGTCTCGGGATTACCGTCACTCCGCACATGCCAGCAGGGTCGGACGGACGCCGCACGACCGCGCGCGCCAAGGGGAAAGTCGAGCGCCCGTTCCGCACTGTCAAGGAAGCGCACGAGACGCTGTACCACTTTCACGAACCCGCCAGCGAGGAGGAGGCCAATCGCTGGCTGGCGCGCTACATCGCCACCTACAACAGCGGCGACCATCGTCGCGAGCCGCATTCTCGGATCGACGACTGGCTCGGCCACCTGCCCGATGGCGGCATTTGCGCCATGTGCAGTTGGGAGCGCTATTGCGCATTCGCGCGCGAGCCAGAGCGCCGCAAGGTCGGCCTCGACTGCCGGCTGACCGTCGCCGGCGTTACCTATGAGGTCACGTCCGAAGTGGCCGGCGAAACGGTTGTCGTCTGGTGGGGGCTGTTCGACCAGGAGCTATGGGTCGAGCATGGCGATGACCGATACGGCCCGTTCGATCCGGTCGGAGGGCCGGTGCCGCTGCATCGCTATCGCAAGCATCGCAAGAGCCGGCGCGAGGTCCGCGCGGATCGCGTCGATGCGCTGGCGACGAAGATCGGAATCCCTCGCTCGGTCTTGACGGGCGAGGACGACATCGTGGTGATCGGTCGCAAGCCCACCGATGGGATCGCACCTGTGCCGGCCCGGCCATTCGCCGATCCAGATCCGTTCGCCGAACTCACCTTCGCCACGCCGCTCAAGGCACGCTTCGCCATATCCGAGGAACTGCGCCTGCCGCTTGGCGGCCTTTGCGAAGAGGACCGCGCCTTCATCGACGCGTTGCTCGCGCGCACGCTGTCCCGGCCCGAAGTGATGGATGAAATCCGCAGGCGATTCCCGCCCGGCCACAGACGGAGCGGCTGATGCAGACCGAGGTGATGCGCTATTACGGGCTGGCCCGGCCCCCGGTCGATCTCGGCTTCTTCGAGACCGAGCATCATGCCCAGCTTACCCATGATCTGAAGACCGCGATCACAGGTGGTCGCCTGATCGCGCTTACGGCCACCATCGGCTCGGGCAAGACCGTGCTGACGCGGCGACTGCGCGAAGAACTAGAGCGCGAGGGCCGTGTGATCGTCTCGCGCGCGCTCAGCCTGGAAAAGGCCAAGATATCGGTGCCGCTGCTGGTTGCAGCGCTGTTCTATGATCTTTCGTCTGAGAAGACCGTCTCGATCCCAAGCCAATCGGAACGGCGCGAACGCGATTTGCAGGAGCTGTTTCGCAAGGCCAAGCGACCGGTCGCGCTGTTCGTCGACGACGCCCACGACCTCCACCCAAAGACGCTGACCGCGCTCAAGCGCCTCGTTGAGCTTGTCACCGAGGGCGGCGGTCAACTGGCCGTGATCCTCGTCGGCCATCCGAAGCTGCGCAACGACCTGAAACGCCCGCTGATGGAGGAAATCGGCGACCGGACGACCGTGTTCGAGTTTGGCGGCCTGCGCGATCGGCAGCGCGACTATATCGACTGGGCGCTGCGCACCGCACTGTCGCCGGGGATAGAACCCGATGCCGTGCTGACCGAAGACGCCGCGATCCTGCTCGCCGCCAAGCTTAAGACACCGCTCCAGATCGGCCGCCATCTCGTGCGCGCGTTCGAAGCCGGGTTCGAGGCCAGCGTGAAACCGATCGATGCCGCTACCGTAGAGGGTGTGCTGTCACGCCAGATTGACGACCTCGAACCCCAGCTTACCCGCCACGGCTACGATACGAAGAGCCTGGCGGACCAGTTCGACGCCAAGCCGGCGGAGATACGGCAACTGCTCCGGGGCGGGCTTGATCCGGCTCGTGCGCGCGAGCTGACCGACGATATGCGCGCGGCAGGATTACCGCTTTGACCGCCGTGTCCGCGATCCCGCGCCGCTCGGTGAACATCTCGCGTCCGTCGCATCGAATGTGATTTGCGTCTCACCGAACGTGCGCCGGCTGATCGCCAGCGTCTCACATAATTCAAGCGCGAAAGCCCCCTCTATTGCAGTTCCGGGCGATCATCATTGCGAGCCGCTACACATAGGTGACGATCAGGCGCGGGTCGATCTTGCCCATGAGCCGCCCGACGATCGGGGCCGTCACGACCGCCAAAATCCCCATGGGCGCGGTCGCAAAGCCCGCCCAGGTCGCGGTGTAGCCCATCATCTGTTGCAGCCAGAGCGGGGTCAGCACGATATTTCCGAAGAACAGCCCGAACATTAGCCCCAGCGATAGCGTGGAGATGAGCCAGGTCCGGTTTTTGAACACCGAAAGGTCGATCACCGGATCATCGTCGGTCAGCTCCCACAGGATCAGCGCGCCGAGCGCGATCGCCGCGACGATCGCCATCCAGACGATGAAGGAGGATGAGAACCAGTCCAGTTCGCGCCCCTTGTCGATCATGGTCTGGAACGCGCTCACGAACACGACGAGGAGAAGGAGGCCCACTATGTCGATCCGGCTGCGCGAGATCGGCGTTTCGCGGTTGTGCAGCAGCCACCAGGCGACGCCGCTAACGGCAAGCCCGAAGAAGATGTTGATGTAGAAAATCCAGCCCCAATGATAATTGTCGGAGATGTAGCCTCCGAGGATAGGGCCGAAGATCGGGGCCACCACGGTCGTCATGCCCCATATCGCCAAAGCGATGTTGCTCTTGTCCTTGGGAAAGACCGAAATCAGCAGGGTGGCCGTTAGCGGGATGATCGGGCCACCCGCGAAACCTTGCAGGATGCGGAACAGCACCAGGAAGCCGAGCGAGCCGGACAGCCCGCAAAGGATCGAGCAAATCACGAAGGCGATGACGCAGGCCGTGAACAGCCGCACTTCCCCGAACCGGCGCGAGAGCCAGCCCGTCAGGGGAACGGTGATGGCTTCGGCGACCGCATAGGCCGTGATGATCCACGTCCCCTCTGTCGTTGAGACACCAAGATCGCCCGAAATCGTCGGCATCGCCACATTGGCGATCGTCGTATCGAGCACCACCACGAAATTGCCGAACGACAGCGCGGCCGCCGCCATGGCGAGTTTCGCGCCTGTCAGCGGCGGATAACCCTCAGCACTATGTGCGGACATTTCAGCGTGCCCCGGAAAGATCGACCGTTGCGTGCATCGACAAGCCGACGCGCAGCGGATGCTCTTTCAGTTCCTTCGGATCGAGCCGGATGCGAACGGGAAGGCGCTGGACGACCTTGATCCAGTTGCCGGTCGCGTTCTGCGCGGGGATCGCGGCAAAGGCCGAGCCGGAACCGCCTGCGAACCCTTCCACGCGGCCATGATACACCACGTCCGAGCCGTAGAGGTCCGAGGTGAGATGCACCGGCTGACCGGGCTTGACGCCGCGAAGCTGGCCTTCCTTGAAGTTGGCATCGACATACATATCCTGCACGGGAACAACGACCATCACCGGCACGCCTGGCTGCACCCGCTGGCCGACCGCGACATGGCGCTGATCCACGACGCCATCGACCGGCGCGCGGATGACGGCGCGTGAGAGGTCGACCTTTGCCTGATCCAGACGCGCCTTCGCGGCAAGAACTTCCGGGTTGGTTTCGACGGTCGTGTCCTCGACAAGCACCTGATTGGCGCGCCGCGCGCCAGCGGCGGCCGCGACACGCGCCTTGGCCTGGTTGACGGCGGCTTGCGCCACCCGAACCGCCGTTTGCGAGTCCGACAATTCCTGCTGCGAGATCGCGCCGGGCGCGGCGAGACGCTGGCGACGCCGCTCATCGAGCAACGCCTTGTCGAGATCGGCCTGCGCGCGAAGCAGATCGGCCGCGCCCACGCCCTCCTGGCCTGCGAGATTCACGTCATTTTCCTGAACCTGCCGGACCTGCCGACGCGCGCGGCCGAGCGCCGCTTCGGCCTGCGCGACCGCAAGGCGCAGATCGGTGTCGTCCAGCTCCACCAGCACGTCGCCGGCGCGCACCGCCTGGGTGTTGACGACAGCCACCCGCTTGACCGGGCCGCCGACAAGCGGCGTGACCTGCGACACCTCGACATTCGTGTAGGCGTTCTCGGTCGATTCCGTGTCGCCGGCGATGAAGGTCGCCCATATCCACCAGCACAGGGCGATCAGGACGATTGCGCCGCCGAAGATGAGGAACAGCCGCTTTCGCTTCCCGCTCTTGGACGGGGGCGGGGTGTCCTGCATATCGTGGTCTTGCTCAAGGGTGGCGTCGGTCATCGGTTATTCCCAGTCAAGAGTTGGTATCGCTGGCCGGGACAGCCGCCTTGAAGCCGCCGCCCAGGGCTTTCGCCAAGGCAATGTCGAGGATGAAGCCCCGCAGGCGCAGGGCGGCCGCTTGCTCGCGCGCGGCCAGAAGGGCGTCCTCGCTGATGAGGACCGATTGGTAGTCGGAGAGGCCCCCTTCATAGCGCATCTTGGCGAGGCCATAAGCCGCGTCCTGGCGCGCGACCGCCGCATCTGTCCGATCCACGCGCTCATGGAGCGCCCGCAGCGACGTTGCCGCGTCAGCGGCTTGATGGAGTGCCTGGAGTAGTGTTTCGTTGTAGGTCGCGACCGCCGCGTCATAGTCGCCCCGCGCACCGCGATAGCGTGCGCTTAATCGCCCGCCCTGGAAGATCGGCAGGCTGATCGCAGGCCCGAAGGAACCGATCACCGATTCCGACTTGAAAAGATTGTCGAGGCCGAACGAGGCAAGACCGATGAGGCCGCTGATATTGACGTTCGGATAGAAGCCGGCGCGGGCGACGCCTATGCGCTCGGCGGCGGATTCCACCCGCCATCTTGCGGAAACGACTTGCGGATTACGTCCGACGAGTTCGGCCGGAATGTTTGCCGGCAGGGCGTCGGGGCGTCGGGTGCGAAGTGTAGGGGCTTCGATCGACAGGCCGCGATCCGGCCCCGCGCCCACCAGCGCCGCGAGCGCATTGCGGCTAAGCCCGATCGCCTCGTTTATCGCCGCGAGTTGGGCTTCGGCGCTCTCGACGCCGCCTTGTGCCTGTTCCAGCGACGTGCGCGGCTCAAGGCCGGCATCGAAACGCCGTGACACCAGATCGAGCGTTGCCCGCCGTATCCGCACCGCATCGGTGGCGACGTCCTGACGGACCAGCAATTGCGCGAAATCGACATAGGTGGTGGACACGGCCGCCGCGAGGGCGAGGCGGGCCGTCGCGTCATCGGCTTCGGCCGCCTTTTTCTCCGAGACAGTGGCGCGCAGCGCCTTCCTGTTCTTGCCCCAAAGATCAAGGTCGTAGTTGAGGCTTCCGAGGCCCGCCACCAGCATGTGCCAGTCGCCATCGGTAGGCAGACCGATGCTTTGTGTAATGCGCGATTCGCGCCCGGTAACGGTAGCGCCGACGCTAGGCAGGAGGGCCGCCCGCGCCAGCTCGACCTGCGCGCCCGCCATACGGATTCGTGCGGCCGCTTGCTCGATGGTCGGTGAATCCCGCAGCGCCTCACTGACCAGCGCATCGAGTTGCGCGTCGTCGAAGGACCGCCACCAATCATCGTTCGGCCAATCCTGCGACGAACCCGCGAGCGAGCGCGTCGATGAGAATGAGCCGGGCAGGGCCGGGTCGGGGCGGGGACCAAGATTAGGGATGCTCGCACATCCGCTCAGTCCGGCCACCAGCATAAGTGTCGCTATTCGCCGCATCGTCCACCGTTGGTAATTCAGATTACCGCTTGACCGGCAAGGTAACGGACATTACCAGTCAAGAGGTAAGGCGAATGGAGTTGCAAATGGCCACAGCCACCCACGCGCGCCGTCCGTCGAAGAACGCCAGGCGGGCCGCCATCCTCGAAGCGGCAGCGCAGGTCTTTTTCGAGCAGGGCTATGCCGCCACCAGCATCGACGCGATCATCGAGCGTCTCGGCGGCTCGAAGCGAACGATCTACAACGAGTTTGGCAGCAAGGAGGGGCTGTTCACCGCCCTGGTTTCTGAAAACGCGGGCACGGCACTTTCCGCCCTTGCGGTTGATGGTCTGGAGGGCCGGAGTCTTAGCGAGGTTCTACTTGAATTTGGCCGGCGCTTACTCGCTATCTACATGTCTCCCGGTTTGATCGGCGTCTATCGTTCGATCATGCCCGAAGCTGGCCGCTTTCCAGAGCTGGCGCGCGAATTTTTCGAGAAGGGGCCGGGTCGCGCTTCCGATCGGCTCGCCGAGGTTCTGGAAGAAGCCCGCGATCGCGGCGAAATCGAACTCGAAGATTGTCGGGGTGCGGCAGACCACTTCGTCGGCATGTTTCGCGACAATCTCCATCTGCAAGTTGTTCTTGGCCTCCGACCGCCGCCATCGCCCCCCGAGGCCGAAGCAGCCGTGACCTCCGCCGTCGGGATTTTCCTCCACGGAATCTACGGCGTGGACCGGGAAGGGAGAGCGAAGGGGCAGATGAGCAATGGCTAATACGAAACAGCGACCGCTATCGCCGCACGCGACGATTTATCGACCACCGATCGCAATGATGACGTCGATCATGCATCGTTTCTCCGCCATTGCGATATCGCTGGTCGGGATGCCCTTGCTGCTTTGGTGGTTGTGGTCGATTTCCGAAGGCGCCGACGCATATGAGCGCTTTACCGCCTTCGCGACGAGCTGGTTCGGCACATACATCCTGTTCGGGTTGTCCTGGTGCGTGTTCCAGCATCTAGCATCGGGCATCCGCCACTTCGTCATGGATATTGGAGCTGGGTATCGCCTCAAGACGGCGCGCTTGGGAGCGATCGGCACCTTTGTATTTTCATCGACCATGACCTTGGGATTCTGGACAATATTGGAAATGAAATAGCATCGGGACGTTATGTTATGAGTTCCCCTAAGAAGCATGAAATTCAAAGTCTCATAGAGATGCTATCCATTAGCAACAGCATGGGAGCGACTATACAGCTTGTCTTGGTAGTCGCAGCGCTTTGTGCGGTTTTCAGCACATTATTCTGGTGGATACGATGATCGCGATTGTCGCGTCACGTTGTCCCCTAAAGACCTGACGGGGCCTCGCGCGATGGTGGCCAACGACAACGAGCCGATACCGCACACGGAGTGCCGGGAAGGGCGCGTCGAGACGCATGAGGCGTCGCTGTCGGAAAGTCTGTCGCGTCTCGAATTGACTATCATCGCGCTTGCCGAGGCCGACAGTCCGGCGAGCCTTTTCGAGCCTTCCCGCCTGCACAGATGGTATCGCGTTCTTGTTGCCACGCGGTTGCCCAACCGGCTCGCGAATCCGCGACTTGAGGCGCTGCGGCGTTTCGCGATTCTGGCTCGCTACGGCCTCGCTGATGACCCTGGCGAACGTATGAGAATTGCAAGGGCGGGGTTCAACATGGAGCAGATCGAGCTGATCGCGGGCCGGGTCGCGGCCTTTCGCAACCGGCCACATGGCATCTTCTCGACCATAGCGGCTTGGCGTTTCCGCGTATTGGTGCGTCTGCTTTCTACGAAGCAGGCTCCCGACGAAGATGATGTGGCGTCTGCAAACCCGGATATGGGCAAGCCAGTAAATCCAGATGAACAATCGAACGGCGATGAAGGAGCGACAGCGCGCCTAGGTGCGGGTCCGAACACCGATTTCAGCGGTCGTTGGGTCGTTTCTCTTAGGAGCGGCGGCGATGACCATGATCTTCGCGCTATCCTCACCGAATTTGGCCAGCGGCTTCTCACGGCGATCACTTCGCCAACGCTTCTTCCGATCTACAAGGCAGCGGTTGGCGACCCCGGAATTTCGCCGGATTCTATCAAACAATTTTTCGATGATGGTCCCCGCGCCGTGACCGATGGCCTCGCCCATATGCTTCGGAGCGCCGCGACGAGGGAGGAAATCTTTGTCAATGACTGCGCGATCGCCGCGCAGCAGTTCGTGGGAATGGTGCGCGCCAATATCCAATTGGAGGTGGCTCTAGGACTCCGCCCCGCCCCGCCACCAGATGAAATACGGCATGTCGTCGACCAAGCCGTCGAGATTTTCCTTCGCGGTATCCAATGCAAATGCCCGCCGCCGCGCCCGCAGGCAGCAACGGTCCAGCGTGGGCGGCGATGACCGATCGGATGTGGCTGATTCCCCCCAATCCCCAAAACCAGAGAAAGGGAAACTTTGATGTCAAACCTTGTGGAAGTCATGATCGGGACGGAGCGCAGCTCGGCTACGGCGCTTGGTGATTATCATTTCACGAAGCATCCCGCGATCGGCGAGAGAGTGGACATTGATGCGAAATCCCTGATCGTGGTCGATGCTTGGCACCGGCCCAGCACAACATTCGCCGGCTCTAAATTTACCGTTGTGCTGAACGAACACGCCGAACCTGCAAACAGATAGGCGACCACCATCGACCCCCCCCGTCGATGCGATAGGTTGCCGCGCGGCTGCGTGTAAGCAGGCACGCAGCCGCGCTTCCGTCAAATTTTGGTGGCCCGATTCCCCTGCCAGTTTATGTATGATAATGTCCTTTATCATACATTCAAAAGGACCGGGATTGCATGACCGAGAAGGCCGCCACGACACCCCCGCAGCGCCGCCCGATCATCCGGGCCGTGAGCTTCGATGAAGTCGGCGAGGCGATCGGCCGCTTGCTCCCGATCGCCATGCCGCCCACGCGCGCGGCCGAGACGGGCGCATCGGCGAAGGTCGCCGATTTCTTGTTGGCCTGGTGGAACGGCGACGAGTGCGGGCATTTCCCGATCCTGCACCTTTGCAACGTCGATGCCGTCATTGCCGAGGATATGCTGACCATCATGGCCTATCTGGCGCAGGAGCCGACCACCTACGCCGACGCATGGGGCTATCGCGACGCGATGCACGACCTTTGGGTGCGGTATCGCGGCGATCCTACCGAGAGCGTTTAAACGTGCCGGAGATCCACGACCAAAAGGGAGTCCTATGACCGACGACGAGTTGCCCGACGACAACCCCGCCGAGCGCGCCCAGGCCAAGGCGCTGCGCGAGCAGGCCCGCGCGGGCGGCTTGCGCTTCGAGGCGTATCTACCCGGCAGCATGGCCGATTGGCTGCTGGCGCAGATCGAGCGGGGTAGGTTCGCCGACCCTTCCGAGGCGGTGTTCCTGATCGTCCAGAACTTCATCGAAATGGAGCCGCACCGCGACCTACAGGACGAGCTGCTGCGCCGGATATTGCAGGCCCGCATTGACGATCCGAGGCCGGGGATTCCGCATGATGAGGCTTGCGCCAGAATCGATCGCTTGCTTGCCGAGCCTCGCCCCGATCCGGCACGATGGGAGAAGATCGCGCGATGAACCAGCTCGCCCCCCTGCCCTCGCCCGCATCGTCGCCGGCGCTGCCGGCGTTGATCGCGGCGGCCGACGATGACACGCGGCGGCGCTTCCTTGAGTTCTTCGCCGTCACCATCCGCAACCCCCACACGCGGCGCGCTTATGCGCGCGCAGCGGGCGACTTCCTCGCCTGGTGTGAGGCGCGCGGCGTCGCCTCGCTCGCCGGCGTGCAGCCGCTTCATGTCGCGGCCTGGGTCGAGGCGCTGGGGCGCGAGCTGGCCGCGCCCAGCGTCAAACAGCAGCTCGCCGGCGTGCGTCACCTGTTCGACTGGCTGGTGACGGGCCATATCGTGCCGGTGAATCCCGCCGGATCGGTGCGCGGACCGGCGCATAGCCAGCGGCGCGGCAAGACGCCGGTGCTGGCCCCCGACGAGGCGCGGCGGTTGCTCGACAGCATTGACGTGACCACCCATGCCGGCCTGCGCGACCGCGCCCTGATCGGCCTCATGGTCTATAGCTTCGCCCGGATTGGTGCCGCGCTCTCCATGCGCGTCGAGGACGTGTTCGTGCAGAACCGCCGCCTATGGGTGCGGCTGCACGAAAAGGGTGGCAAGCGCCATGAAATGCCCTGCCATCACAATCTTGAGCATTACCTGGTCGAATATATCGACGGGTGCGGTTTGCGCGAGGACCGCAAAGGGCCGCTGTTCCGCACCATCGCGCGCGGCACTAAGCGACTAAGCGATACCCCCCTGCCCCAAGCCAATGCCTTCGCGATGGTGCGGCGGCGCGCGGCGGCGGCCGAGATCGGCACGGCGATCGGCAATCACAGTTTCCGCGCGACCGGGATCACCACCTATTTGAAGAATGGCGGCACGTTGGAGACGGCCGCGACGATGGCGAACCACAGCTCGACGCGCACCACCCAGCTCTACGATCGACGGCCTGATGACGTGACGCTGGACGAGGTGGAGCGGGTGTTGATCTAGGCGGCGACCGCTGGCCCACAGGCCCAGCGGTCGCCCTGCCAATGAAACCCCACCCGCTGCGCGTTGCCGATCGCGGGCGGCTCCCCCTTGCGCCAGAACGCGCGCATCTTGGCCCGGTCATCCATATGAGCGTCGGCGACGATTGCGCGTGCGGCCTGGATGAATTGCCCATGCCCGAACACATAGGCCAGCGAGTCAGCAGGCATGGCGGCGAGACGCGCCAGCGCGGCCTCGCAGCGCCGTAGCAGCGTGCCGAAGCTCTCCGCCCCTTCCCCGTCGCAATAATCAGGATCGGCCGCGCTCCAATAGCGTTCGAGGTGCGGCATCCTTTCGGCGCTGCGCGTGCCGTTCCATCGGGAGGGTTGGAGATAGGTAAATTCTTCGATCGGCCACGTCTCCACCGGCACGCCGGGAAAGCGCGCGATCGTCGGCGCGGCCGTCTGCCGGGTGCGGGTATAAGGCGACGTGACGATAAGCGCGGGCGCTTCCGTCCAGCTCGCCGCGACCGCGCGGGCCTGTTCCTGGCCGCGCTCCGTCAGCTCGATCGTCGCCAGATCGTGACACGGCACGCCGGCGTTGCCGGTGCTTTCGCCGTGCCGGATGAAGATGGCCCTCATGCCGGATTACTGGCGCAGGCGATCGAGCGTCCAGCCTTCCGGCAATTCGTCGCCGGCTTCGGGCGGCCGATTAGGCACCTTGTCGAGAATACGGCCCAGGCCGCTGCCGGTGTGGCCCTTCGCGCGGCGCGTGAAGAACTCGGCCGCCGTCTCGACCGCGCCAATTTTCTGCGCGACCGCCGTTGCGATCCATTGATTGAGGCTAACGCCATCTTCCTTTGCCAGTCGCGCCGCTGCCGCCTTGATCGAGGTTGGCAGCTTGAGCGGGTAGGTCGCCTTGCTCATTGTCATAACTCCTTCAACAGATCGGCGGGCTGCATCAACCGGATTCCGAAGCGCGGGGCTGCGCCCCGGAAATCGCGGATATTATAAGTCACAAGCGCATCGGCCCGCCCGTTAATCGCCGCTTCCAACACCATTTCGTCGTCGGGGTCGCGTAGTTGCGGCCGCCACAGCAAATGCACCTCCACCGGCTCGATCAGCGCCGCCAGCTCGCCAAGCAGTTCGTCCACGGCCTCCAACGTCAGCCCCGACACTTGCCGCTGCTCCGGTCGTTTCAGCACGTCCTCATATTCGAGGAACAGCGACGGCGTGGCGAGTATCTTCAAGCGGCCATACTCGACGGCGCGCAGTAGGGCGAAGCTCGCTCCCGTTTGGCTCCGCAGCGCCGTGGCGATAACCGAGGTATCTAATACGACTCTTTGCATCGCGCTTAATATAACATCCTATGGGATGTTTTTCTAGATGGCTCTAGTCCGCCACTGGCGAAGCGATGAGCCGGCGACAAGGCGAGTAGAAATCAATCATCTGTATATCATAACGCTATCGTTACGCTGTCATATGGACATTAAAAGGCAATATCGGGCGCGACCCTTCGGGCACGGCTCTATCTCCGCGTGACCGCTCCGACCAAGCCCGCAAGCGGTCTTGGCGCATAAGCGTGACGATCCTCGCGTGAGGCAGGGGCCTTGCCCCTGCCCTGTCGTGCCGGCGTGCGCCGGCGTGTCGTTTATTTGCGTGGGGAGAGGGCGTTCCGTCCCCCTCTCCCCAGCAACGGGAATCAGCGGGACCGGGTTGGCGCGAAGCGCCCGCCCGCACCACTCCCGCAGATTCCCGCTGCCCCCCTCTCCTGTCGTCGTTCTTGGGCGTCCGTGTTCCGGCCGATGGCACGGCCATCGCCGGACAGGCGATTTGAAGGGAGTAAAAACGATGACGCAGGACAACCGGGAAAGCTGGCTCAATGCGGTGGCGGCGGGCATGGCCCCGCTGTTCGAGGCGCTGGACGCCCCCCTGCCCGCGCATATCCGCGTGGCGATCGGCTTCACCAGCACGGGCCGCAAGGGCAAGGCGATCGGCGAGTGCTGGGACAACCGGCTTAGTGCAGATGGGCATTTTGAAATCTTTATCCGTCCCGACCTCGCCCACGCGGCCGACGCCATGCCGGCGCAGATCGCGGCGATCCTCGCGCATGAACTGGTCCACGCGGCCGTGGGCATCCCGGCAGGGCATGGGAAGGCGTTTAAACGGGTCGCCCTTGGCCTTGGCCTGGTCGGGCCGATGCGGGCGACGACACCGGGCGAGGCGTTTCTTGTCGCTATCGCGCCGATCCTAAAAGCCGTTGGCCCCCTCCCCCATGCCCGTCTCGATACGGACGGCGAATCCACCGCTCCCAAGAAGCAGAAAACCCGGATGCTCAAATGTGAGTGCGCGACGTGCGGCTATACGGTGAGGACCGCGCGCAAGTGGCTTGAGCTGGCCGGAGCGCCGCTTTGCCCGATCGAGGATCATGGCCAGATGGAGCACGAACCGCTGGACGACGAGGACGAGGGGGAGGGCGGCGAATAATCGCCGCCATCAAATGTATATCGCCTAGCATTACAAACGCTGCTATATAGCGCGCACATTGCCAGCGGAGCGAGAGCGGAATGATATTGGCGGTCGGAAACACCAAGGGCGGCGTCGGCAAGACCACGCTCGCCGTGAACCTCGCGGTCGCGCGCGCGCTTGCGGGCCGCGACCTTCTGCTAGTGGACGGCGACGAGCAGGGAACCGCCCTTACCTTCACGGAGCTGCGCGCCGAGCGGCTTGGCGAGGCTGGCTATACCGCCGTCGCGCTCACTGGCGCGGCTCTTCGCAGCCAGGTCCGCCAGCTCGCCCCCAAATATGATGACATCATCATCGACGTAGGCGGACGCGATACCGGCTCGCTGCGCGCCGCGCTCACCGTGGCCGACACGCTGCTGGTGCCGGTGCAGCCGCGCAGCTTTGACGTGTGGGCGCTCGACCAGGTGGCGGCGCTGGTGGCCGAGGCGCGCGAGATCAACGAGGGGCTGCGCGCCGTCGCGGTCCTCAACGGCGCGGACCCGCAGGGCGGCGACAATGAGGCGGCCTTGCAGATGATCGGCGATATTGAGGGGATCGAGGTGCTGCCCACGTCGATCGTGCGCCGCAAAGCGTTCCCGAACGCGGCGGCCGAGGGCAGGGCGGTGGTCGAGCAATCCCCGCGCGACGCCAAGGCGATAGACGAGCTGGCCGCATTGGTCAGTGCGGTATTTGTATAGCATAATGATAGCGGAGTGAATGAAAATGGCTATCGCTCGTAAACCGAATAGCAAGCCCAAGCCGCCCGTTACCGACGACGCGGCCGACGCCTTCATAGCCGGTGCCGCGAAACCGACAGCGCCGGCGATCACGGAGGCGGCCGAGGACGGGCCGCGCAAGTCGCCGGTCATGTTGCGGTTCGATCGCGCTTTGCTGGCGAAGGTCGATGCGGCGGCGAAGCGGCGCGGGATCAGCCGCAGCGCATGGATTCAGTTCACGGTGAGCCGCGCGCTCGATGCTGGCGAGGGATAGGGCCGGCGAGGAGATGGGCGTCGCAGGCTAGGCAGGCGCAGCGCGCGAAAAGTGAGTTTTGGGGTAGGGCCTCACCTTTGGGCCGCTGGCGCGCTGAAATCCACCAGCACCGGCATTTCGGGTATGTCTCCGCGCAGCTTCGCCCGCCGCACAATGCTATGCTGGTCGATCAGGTTTTGCGCGTCGCGACGGCCGCTCATGGTCTTGGGAAGCCACATCATCGAAACCCGCTCGACCTTGCGGCCCTTCTTGATCGGGGTGAACTCGACCCAGAAGGGGCAGAGCTTGTTGATTTCCTCTTGAGCGACCTTGAGGCAGTATTTGTTGAAATCGGCGAAGCGTTCCAACTTGCCTTCCGGCACGTTGAGCAGGCCGCGCAGCTCCGCGATAGTGAACTCCTCGCTTTGCTTGTATTCGAGGCCGATACGGCGCTCGATCATTTCATAGAGGCAGAGCGCGTATTTCGACTCGAAACAATACATCACTTGCGTCTTGAGGCGGGCATAGACCTCGCTGTTACGCAAAATCTCAATCAGTTCTTCGGGGATGCGGTAATGCAGGAACCCGTCTTTTTCGAGGCTTTCATCGCTGGGGCCGAGAAGCTGGACGCGGCGCTTAAAGCTCTTGCCGCCCTTGCGGATCGTGACGATCGCGATGGTGCCCATCAGGCGCAGCAGCGAGCTTTCTATGCGCTCATTGCCCTGGTGCGTGCCTTTGAGCGCGCTTTTCGGGATGCGGTGGATGACCGGCTCGCCGATCCGCTCCCAGGCGTTGGCGATCAGCAGGTTATAGATTCGCCGATCGGCGAGGGTGAGGGGGGACAGCTCGACAATATCGACCAGCTCGCCGGGTTTGACAATTTCTCCATAATTGGCGGGATCAAAGGGATTGCCGCGTCCCTTTTGCGCGAGGGTCAGAGCGGTGTCGCCGTCCAGGGCAACCTTTGCCTTTCCGCCATTTACAGGTGAGGTTGCATGATTCATGCGCTCACCTTAGCAATTAAAGTGAGCTAGGCAATTCTTAAAGCTCGCCGTTCGACCATAGGGAGGGGATACCCCAAAACTCACCGATGAAAATGCCCATACCCCAACACTCACCGGACTCGACCCCAACACTCACCTTTACCGACCCCAAAGCTCACCGAAGGCTACCCGAAAACTCACGCGACTCGACCCCAACACTCACTTTTCGAGGCCATTTCTCTAGGTTTTCTGCGGGTTTGAGGCACCCTGAATCTTGAATCTAAGAAGAATCTTTGAATCAGAACGCGAACGGTGAGCTTTGGGGTAGGTTCGTCTGTGGATAACTCGCCACGCTATCCCGCGCCGCTGCTGAAGAAGAAGAAAAGCGCCGCCTCTTGGGGGCTTCGCCCCCGCCGGCTCGCGGCCTTCGGCCGCCCCGGATGGCTAAAGCCATCCTCCCACCCGGCATCCCCCATGATGAGCCGGCTTCGCCGGCACGCTTTTAATTATAAAGGGAGATTAGTCGCACCGTAGCGCCCAACCTTCCAGCACCGCGCCCAGCTCCACTGTCGCAATTGGCTTTCCAGAAAAGCCAGGCGGATAGGGCAGCGATCTATTCGAGAGGGCAGGGCAGGCGGAAACGTCGCTACTGGTGCGATTTCCGGGCCGCTGGACGGCATTTCGGGCGTTCGATAGGTCGGGGAGAGTCGAACGTGCTAAGCCGCTCTATGGGCGTCCCAGGGCAGGATTTTTCTGAAAGTAGATCCTTGTCGCCTCGCCGCGCCGACCCGCGAAAAGTGAGCCGATACCCCAAAACTCACCTTTCGCGCGGCAGCGGTAGATTTTCAACGCTTTCGGACGATTTCACGGATGCCGATATATGGCGGAACGCCATCGGTTAGATATACAAATGATATTATGATGCTTGCGCTTGAAGCCGTTTAAACGGGCTGCACCGGATCGAACCGTCCCGCGAACTCGCGATCGACATAATAGGCGAGCTTGGTGGCGACGATCGGGCGCTGGCCGGCGAGGAACAGGAGCTGCAAATCGGGCCGCAGGGTGCGGACTTCATCGGGGGTCAGCAGCGGGCGGCCGACATGTTGCACGCCGAACGAGATTCCGGTTTCGTCGGCATCGAGAGCGCGGCTCATCGTCTCGAACATCACCGTTTCCTGGCCGAGCAGATCGGAGACGAGCTTGGCGCTGTCATGGTCGTTGACGCCGAATATCTGTAACGCCCCGGCATTGGAGAAGAAGGTGCCGGCGCGCTCGCGGTAGAGCGTGCGGAGCTGGTGAATATCTTGGCAAATCGGCCAGAGCTGGACGCCGTAGCCGGCCATCAGGCCCATAGCGCGTTCGACCGGATCGAGGCGGCCGAGCGCGGCAAATTCATCGAGCAGGAACAGGACGGGGCGGGCAGGGACCGCGCCGCGCGACAGATCGGTGAGGGCTTGCGCGATCATCAGGCGCAGCCAGCGGGCATAGGCGGCGATGCGATCGGGCGGCAGGACGAGGAAGATTGTCGCCGGCGACGCCTTCATGTCGGCGAACGCGAAATCCGAGCGGCCGAGAACCCGGCCCATGCGTGGGGAATCGAGGAAATGGGTATGGCGCTGCGCGGCCGACAGCACGCCGGAGGCTTCCTTGTCGGACTTGCCGAGATGGCGATTGGCGGCGCGCGCGACCAGGCCGCCGCAGCCTTGCATGTCGGAGAGCAGGGCGGCGAAGGCTTGCGGGGCGAGCGTCAGATGATCGCGCAGCGTGGCGAGGGTGCGGGTCGCGGGCGGCTCGCTGGCGACGATATGGAGGATCAGGCCGGCGATCAGCGCCTTGGCTTCGTCGTTCCAATGCGCCTCGCCCGCTTCGCCGGGAGCGTCATAGACCAGCGCGTCGGCGAGCGTCATGGCGTCGTCGGCGAGATCGAGACCGGCGGGGTCGATCCGATCCAGCGGATTGAAGGCGGCCGAGGGCAGGCCGGTGATGCCGAACGGATCGAGGATATGGACCGGACCGAACCTGGCGCGCTCGCGCGCGGTGACGATGGCGTTCTCGCCCTTGGGGTCGATGCACACGACCGGGCCGGGATAGTCGATCAGGTTGGGAATGATCGTGCCCACCCCCTTGCCGGTGCGCGTCGGCGCGATCGTCAGCAGATGGGCGGGGCCGGGATAGCGCAGCAGCTTGCGGGTTTTCATGTCGCGGCCGATCAGCAGGCCGGTATCGGCGCGGGCGAGGGCGCGCGTCTCGTTCGCCGTGGCGAAGCGGGCCGAGCCGTGCGTGTCGTCGCCGTCAAGGCCACCATAGCGCAGGATTAGCGGTTGAAAGAGGGCGCGCAGGACGATGAGGATGACGACTAGGCCCGTCAGCATCATCAATGCCTGGTAGATCAGGGAATCGCGGGGCAGGCCGAGCAGCTTTTCCGCGATGAGCGGCATCCCCAGCCCCAGCACCAGGGCGACGATCAGGAACAGGGCCGCGACGCGCAGCAGATGGCGAATGAGGGCGATCGGGCTAAGGGTCAGCGCCGTGATCGCCCATATTGG
>NZ_MINO01000035.1 GCF_001757355.1 Sphingobium phenoxybenzoativorans | reverse complement strand
GACGAGGCCGGGCGCGCTGGGCTGTTCGCTGACGGCGACGATGACGCGCTCGCCCGCCGCGAAATTCCCGGCCAGCGCGTGCGCCCGCGCATAGTCCAGCATCTGCGCATCCACCGCCTGCGCCGCGCGGCGCAGCGCCAGTTCGCGCAGGGCGGTGAGGTTGGACTTGGAGAAGAAATGGTTGAGCGCCCGGCTGGCTTCCGCCGGAATATAGACTTTCCCGTCCTTCAGCCGCTCGATCAGCTCGTCGGGCGGGATATCCACCACCTCGATCTCCGCCGATTCCAGGATGGAGTCCGGCACGGTCTCGCGCACCCGCACGCGGGTGATGGACGCCACCACATCGTTCAGGCTCTCGATATGCTGAATGTTGATTGTCGAATAGACGTCGATGCCCGCGTCGCGCAGCTCCTCGACATCCTGATAGCGTTTGGGGTGGCGGCTGCCCGGTGCGTTGCTGTGGGCCAGCTCGTCCACCAGTACCAGCGCGGGGCGGCGCGCCAATATGGCGTCGATGTCCATTTCCAGCAGGGTATGGGCCTGATGCGCGATGCTGAGGCGGGGGATGACTTCATAGCCGTGGAGCAGCATTTCGGTTTCATGCCGTCCATGCGCCTCCACCACGCCGACCACCACATCGACCCCGGCCTTGATCCGCTGCTTGCCGTCGAGCAGCATCTCATAGGTCTTGCCGACGCCCGGCGCGGCGCCCAGGAACACCTTCAGGCGGCCGCGCCCCTCCTGCTTTGCCTGGCGCAGCAGGGCGTCGGGTTCGGGGCGGTCCGGGACGCTGTTCACTGGCCCCTATTAGCGCCTATCCGGTCGAGCCGTCGATTGAGATTCAGAACATTGACGCGCGGCTCGCCAATAAAGCCGAACAGGGGCCGCTCCACGCTCTGTTCGACAAGCGCGCGGACCGTTTCCGGCGGCAGGCCGCGCGCCTGCGCAACCCGGCCGACCTGATAAAAAGCCGCATCGGGACTGATATGGGGGTCAAGCCCCGATGCGGAGGCAGTCACCAGGTCGGACGGAACGGGACGGCCTGGTTCGCGCAGAGCGGCGACATCGCCCTTCACCCGGTCGGCAAGGGCCTGACTGGTGGGGCCGAGGTTGGAGCCGGAGGAGGCGAGGCCGTCATAGCCCTTGCCCGCGGCGGATGGGCGGGGATGGAAATAAAGGTCGCTCGTGAAATTCTGCCCGGCGATGGCGGAGCCGATGATCCGGCCGTCCTGTTCGATCAGGCTGCCGTTCGCCTGCGTCGGAAAGATGGCCTGTCCGATGCCGGTCAGCGCCAGCGGGTAGGCGAGACCCAGCAGCAGCGCGAACAGCGCGGTCATGACAAGCGCCGGGCGGAGAGCGGTGATGAAATCCTTGGTCATGGCAATATCCTTCAGGCGAGGCCGAGGCCGCCGACCACAAGGTCGATCAGCTTGATCCCGGCGAACGGGGCGAGCAGGCCGCCCAGGCCGTAGATGGCGAGGTTGCGGGCGAGCAGCGGACCCGCGCCGATCGGCCGGTAGGTGACGCCCCGCAGCGCCAGCGGCACGAGCAGCGGTATGATAAGCGCGTTGAAGATGATCGCCGAAAGGATCGCCGACTGCGGGGTGGCGAGACCCATGACGTTGAGGACGCCAAGGCCCGGATAGATGGAGACGAACATCGCCGGGATAATCGCGAAATATTTGGCGACGTCGTTCGATACGGAGAAGGTGGTGAGCGCGCCGCGCGTCATCAGCAATTGCTTGCCCAGGCCGACAATCTCGATCAGCTTTGTGGGGTCGCTGTCAAGATCGACCATATTGCCGGCTTCGCGCGCCGCCTGCGTGCCCGTGTTCATGGCGACGCCAACATCCGCCTGCGCCAGCGCGGGCGCGTCATTGGTGCCGTCGCCGCACATGGCGACAAGCCGCCCGCCGGTCTGTTCCTTGCGGATCAGCTCCAGCTTGTCCTCCGGCGTCGCCTGGGCCAGAAAATCGTCGACCCCGGCCTCGGCGGCGATCGATGCGGCGGTCAGCGGATTGTCGCCGGTGATCATCACCGTGCGGATGCCCATCGCCCGCAACTCGCCAAAGCGTTCGCGTATGCCCGCCTTCACGACATCCTTCAGGAAGATCGCGCCCAGCAGGCGGCCATCCTTCGCGACGGCCAGCGGCGTGCCGCCCGCCCGCGCGATTTCGTCGGTAACGCGGCGCAGCTCCGTGGCCGCAGCCGTTCCGGCAAGATCCGGATTGGCGTTCAGGATCGAATCCACCGCGCCTTTCTGGATCGTCGATCCGTTGACGGTGACGCCGGAAATGCGGGTCTGCGCGGTGAAGGGGATCACCTCCGCATTGTCGGGTAGCGCCTGCGCGCGGACGCCATATTTTTCGCGGGCGAGGATGACGATGGACCGGCCCTCCGGCGTTTCGTCGGCAAGGCTGGCGAGCAGGGCGGCCTCGGCCAGATGTTCCGGCGTCGCGCCCGATACCGGCCTGAAGATGCTGGCCTGACGGTCGCCGACAGTGATGGTGCCGGTCTTGTCCAGCAGCAGCGTGTCAATGTCGCCTGCCGCCTCGACCGCCTTGCCCGACTTGGCGAGCACGTTGAACCGCACCAGCCGGTCCATGCCCGCAATGCCGATGGCGGAAAGCAGCGCGGCGATGGTCGTGGGGATCAGCGTGATCAGCAGCGCGGCGAGGATCGCGACGGGGACGCCGCCGCCCGCATAGCTGGCGAAGGCGGGGATCGTCGCGACCGCGATCAGGAAGATGATGGTGAGGCCGACGAGCAGGATCGTCAGCGCAATCTCGTTCGGGGTCTTTTGCCGCGCCGCGCCCTCGACCAGCGCGATCATGCGGTCGAGGAAGCCCTCGCCCGGATTGACGGTGACGCGCACCTTGATCCGGTCGGACAGGATGCGGGTGCCTGCGGTCACGGCGGACCGGTCTCCGCCCGCCTCGCGGATGACGGGCGCGCTCTCGCCGGTGATCGCCGCTTCGTTGACGGAGGCGACGCCCCAGACCACTTCGCCATCGGACGGGATCAGGTCGCCGGTCTCGACCAGCAGCAGGTCGCCGACCTTCAATGCGGTCGCCGGAACCTCCTCATAGGCGTCGCCATCGCCCTTCAGCCGCTTGGCGGTCAGCTCCGCCTTGGTGGCGCGCAGGGACGCCGCCTGCGCCTTGCCGCGTCCTTCGGCGAGCGCCTCGGCAAAGGTGCCGAACAGCACGGTCAGCCAGAGCCAGATGACAAGCTGCAGCTTGAAGGCGATGCCCAGGCTGTCCTGCCCGGCGAACAGCAGCAGGGTCAGCAGCAGCGCGACGACCGCCGTGGTGAACATCACCGGATTGCGGATGAGCTGCCGCGGATTGAGCTTGCGGACTGCATCGCCAAGCGCGGCGGTGATCAGGTCGGCCGTGAACAGGGATGGCTGGTTAGAGCGAGACATGGAATGCCCTCGTCAAAAGAGTTGGCCACGGATCATCGCGAGATGATCGGCGACAGGACCGAGCGCGAGGCTGGGCAGGAAAGTGAGGCCGCCGACGATCAGCACGATGCCGACCAGCAGCCCGGTCCACAGCGCGCCCGTTGTCGGGAAGGAACCGGCGGTTTCCGGCGTATAGCTTTTGGCGGCGAGGCTTCCGGCGATCGCCAGCATTGGAATGATGATGAAGAAGCGGCCGACCCACATCGCGACGCCCAGCAGGCCGTTGTAGAAGGGCGTGTTGGCGGTCAGGCCCGCAAAGGCCGAGCCGTTATTGCCCACGGCGGAGGTGAAGGCGTAGAGTATTTCCGAAAAGCCGTGCGGCCCCTTGTTGAGCGGCCCGGCAAGGCCCGCCTGCGTGACCGATGCGACAGCCGTGAGGCCCAGGATCACCAGCGGCAGGACGGCGATGGCCAGGATGGCGAGCTTCACCTCCCGCGCCTCGATCTTCTTGCCGACATATTCCGGGGTGCGGCCGACCATCAGGCCCGCGACGAACACGGCGAGGATGGCGAACAGCAGGAAGCCGTATATGCCCGCCCCGACGCCGCCGACCACGACCTCGCCAAGCTGGATGTTGAACAGCGGGATCATGCCGCCCAACGCGGTGAAGCTGTCATGCATGGCGTTGACCGCGCCGCAGGACGCCGCCGTCGTCACGACCGAGAACAAGGCGGAGGCGGCGATGCCGAACCGGACCTCCTTCCCCTCCATATTGCCGCCGGCGACGCCCAGGCCGTGGAGCACGGGATTGCCCGCCGCCTCCTGCCAGTAGGTGACGGTGACGCCGGCGAGGAAGATGACGAGCATGGCGGCGAGGATCGCCCAGCCCTGCCGCACATTGCCGACCGCCTTGCCGAAGGTCCAGGTGAGGCCGAAGCCGATGGCGAAGATCGACAGCATCTGCACGAAATTGGTGAGCGCATTGGGGTTTTCGAACGGGTGCGCGCTGTTGGCGTTGAAGAAGCCGCCACCATTGGTGCCGAGCATCTTGATCGCCTCCTGAGAGGCGACGGGGCCAAGGGCGAGCGTCTGCTTCGCGCCCTCCAGCGTGGTGACATCGACCGACCCGGCCAGCGTCTGCGGCACGCCGTTGGCGATCAGGAACAGCGCATAGACGATGCAGGCGGGCAGTAGCAGATAGAGCGTGATGCGGGTCACATCGGCCCAGAAATTGCCGATGGTCTTTGCGCTGCGCCGGGCGAAGCCGCGGAACAGCGCAAAGGCGAGCGCAATGCCGGTCGCTGCAGAAATGAAATTGTGGATGGTCAGGCCCAGCATCTGGCTGAGGTTCGACAGGGTCGATTCCCCGGCATAGCTCTGCCAATTGGTGTTGGTGGTGAAGCTGATCGCGGTGTTGAACGCCAGGTCCGGCGATACGCCCGGATAGTGCAGCGGGTTGAATGGCAGCACGCTCTGCAGCCGCAATATGGCATAGGTCAGCAGCAACAGGACCGCGTTGAAGGCGATCATATGGATCGCATAGCGCCGCCAGCCCTGTTCCGCCGCCGGGTCGATCCCGGCAAGCCGGTAGAAGCCGTTCTCGACCGGGCCGAGCACGGTGTGCAATGGCGTGCGCCGCCCTTCGTAAAGGGCGAAAAGCCAAAGGCCGACAGGCTTGGCGATGAGCAGCAGGATCGCGACGAAAGCGGCGATCAGCAGGAATCCCTGGAATGTCATCCCGGCCTCCTAAAAGCGTTCCGGCCGGAACAGGGCCAGGGTAAGGTAGATGAGAAGCCCGGAGGCCGTGATGGCGCCGAGCCAGAGGTCGAGGGTCATCGCCGCGCCTCCCTCAAGCGTCGCCGCAGAGGCGAAGATAGGCGAAGCTCGCCATAAACAGCCCCAGAAGGGCGCTGATCCAGACCAGATCCTGCATGTCATGCTCCATCGGCCGGGGGTCGGCCGCGGAGGGTCATGTAGGCGGGACGGTCATTTGAATGCGAGATTGGCAGGCGGCCATCTGCATAGTGTTTTCATATGATTTTGGCGTTTGGCCCGATCATAGGGGCGACATCGCCTCCGGCTTACCCCTGGCCCCGCAGCATGTCGCCGATGGAGGTGACGAAATGCGCCTCCATCGCGGCGGCGGCTTTGGCGGGATCAGCGTCGAAGATCGCGCGGGCGAGCGCGCGGTGCAGCTCTATCGTATTATCCTTCTGCTCCTGACTGGTGCGGGTGCGCCACGCCTGCGGCACGGCGACCTCCATCAGCGGCGCGAAGGACTGGACGATCTGCGCGAACAGCGCGTTGCCTGCGGCCTGTGCGATGGCCTCATGGAAGGCGATGTCATATTGGATCATGTGCTGCTGGTCATCCATTGCGCCAGCCATCGCCTCGGCCAGACCCAGGATGCGCTCCGCCTGCGCATCGGTCCTTTTCTCGGCCGCGAGGGCGGCGATGCGCACCTCGACCGTGCGGCGCACGTCCCACACCTCCGCAACGCTGATCTGCGCAGTGGAGACGGCATGGTCGAGCGACGCGCCGATGACCGACCCGTCCATGGCACCGACCCGCGCGCGGCGGCCGTTACCGACATCGATCAGCTTGAGCGCGGCCAGAGCGCCGAACGCCTCCCGCATCACCGCGCGGCTGACGCCCAGTTCAGTGGCGAACTGCCCCTCGCCGGGCAGGGTATCGCCAACCTTCATGTCATGAAGGCGGATGTGGCTGCGCACCGCCTGCACCGCCTGATGCACGAGCGATCCGCCCGCATCGGTTGGCCTGGTGCTCATGCCGCCAGCCTGTGGGCGCGATATTGCGTCGGGGCAAGCCCGAAGCGCCGGGCGAAGGCGCGGGTGAAGCTGGCATTGTTGAGATAGCCGCACCGGTAGCCGATCGACGAAACCGGCAGGTCGGTTGCGATCAGCATCTGTCCGGCCTCGCCAAGCCGCTGGTCGGAAATCGCGTCGGCGACGCTGCAGTCGAACATGTCGCGAAAGCCGCGCGTCAGCTTCGCCCGGTTCAGGCCGCAGGACCGCGCGATCATGTCGAGCGTCAGCTTTTCGGACCAGCGCTCGTCGATCAGGCGGCGGGCGGCCAGCACGCGCTGGCTGTCGGCATGGGTGAGGACGCCATCCGCGCCCACCGGGATCACTGCGCCATCGGCATGGGCGCGCAATATGTCGCAGAGCAGTTCGATGCTTTTGGCCAGGCGGTAGGGGGTGCGCGCACCCTCCGGCAAGCCGCAATCGCGAATGGTGAATGCGATGGCCCTGAGAGGTGCGGGAAGATGATAGGCGCCGCCGTCGCGCAACGAAAGCGGGTGGCCCAATATGCGCAGGCAAGCATCGCTTTTTACGATCAGGATCAAGCGATTACCGAGATCCGCGTCCAGAATTTCGCGGGCCGGGCGGGCATGGAAGCAGAGGGTTGGAGGCGCTTCGGCGACGCCAAAAGCGATGAGGAACGCGACGGTGTTAGCGCAAGGAATATCGGAACCAACCGAGCCTGTTCCGACCAGGCTGATCATTTCCGGGGATACGTCTATCCTGTCCATGACAGTGATTGCGTCCATTGCTCTCTCCTTTTGGGCGAGCATAACCTATCTGATAGCTTTTGCAATAGCTATCAGATAGGTTCGTGAACGGCATCTGCGGGCGCGCGGCGCATGGCGACAAAGAAGGCGGCGAGGGAAATCGCGCTGACGATCACGCCGACAATGGCGAGGCCCTGACCCAGATGGCTTTCCCCGCCGAGCAGGGCGGACACCCATGTCACCAGCGTCGGCGCAATGCCGAAGCCGATCAGCCCGGCGATGGCGATGAACGCGCCGATGCACAGGCCGCGCACTTCATTGGGCATGAACACCGTCAGCGCGACCGAGGTGCAGAGACCGGTGATCGTGCCGCACAGGATCATCAGGCCAAGGGCGACGCCGAACAGCGGCACCGATGGCGCGACCGGATAGAGCGCCGCGGGAATGCCGATGCCCGCAGCCACGACCGCGCCGATCAGCAGGCCGCCGCGCCGCCCGCTTTTCTGCCCCAGATCGGCGACGAAGCCGCCCAGGATCGCGCCGAGCACGCCGGTCAGGAAAATCAGCACGCCCATCCATCCGGCAAAATCCTGCGGCGCGAGGCCGTAGCTGCGCGAAAGGACAGGCGACGCCCAGATGGCGGCGGCGGCATCGGCCATGACGACGCTGACCTGCCCCAGAAACAACGGGATCAGGAAGGCGCGGCGCGCCCAGAGTTCATGCGCGACCACCTTGAACGGCGCATGGGTGCTGGCGGCGACCTCCCGCCGGGCGGGTTCGCGCATGAGGAGGAGGGGCAGGATCGCCGCCATGCTGATCAGGGCGAGCGCCATATGGGTGCTGCGCCACGGGGGCATGCCGCCGAACCATGCGGGCGCGCTATGGGTCAGGAACAGGCCGAGAAGCCAGCCGGTGAGTGCGAAGGCGGCCGCTTGCCCCAGGCTCTTGCCGAGCGTGACGATCAGCAGCGCCCGGCCCCGCTGGGCTGGCATGCACAGGTCGGCGATAAGCGACAGGGCCGCCGTCAGTCCGCCGGTCGTGCCGATCCCCGCCAGCATTCGCGCGATGAACAGCATGGGCACGCTCTGCGCCACCGCCGTCAGAAATGTTCCCAAGGTCCAGATGATCCCCAGGCCGATCAGCAGGCGGACGCGATTGGTGCGGTCGACGAGAATGCCGATGGGTATCGAGAACAGCACCAGCGGCACGGCGGCGGACACGCCCTGCACGATCCCCAATATCTGGTCACTCAGGCGCATTTCCGCCTTGGCGGCCTCCTGCACCAGACTGAACGATGTCATCATCGTGAAGCCGGAGGCCATCGCCAGCGCGAGGATGAGGAGCGGGACAATCGACCGCAGGAAAGAGGGTTCAACCTCGTCACCCAAGGGCATGGCGACGGAGCAGGGGCTGTTCATTGCAATTCCTTACTGCCTTGCTGAGTGGTTCAGGGGGCGAAGCAAGTTGGTTCGTAGGTAGAGTCCGGTGTTAAATCAGGACCATCTCCACCGTTCGGGCTGAGCCTGTCGAAGCCCTGTCCTTCTTCTCAACGCTGAAGAAGGGCAGCCCTTCGACAAGCTCAGGGCGAACGGATTTTGTTTCACAAACGACACGCTAGAGCGCGAAGATCTTGCCCGGGTTGAACAGGTCCTTGGGGTCCAGCGCCCGCTTGATCATGCGCATCATGTCGACGGCGTCGCCCAGTTCCGCGACCAGCCATTCCTGCTTGCCGATGCCAATGCCATGTTCGCCGGTGCAGGTGCCGTCCATCGCCAGCGCGCGCTCGACGAGGCGGGCGTTGATCGTCTCCACCTCGACCATTTCCTCCGGCGCGTTGGGATCGATGGAAAAGACGACATGGAAATTGCCGTCGCCGACATGGCCCAGGATCGTTGCGGGGATGGTGGACTTGTCGAGGTCCGCCTTCGTCTCCGTAATGCATTGGGCGAGGCGGCTGATCGGCACGCATACGTCCGTCGCCCAGCCGATCGCGCCGGAGCGCAGATTGACCGCGGCATAATAGGCCTCATGCCGGGCCTTCCACAATTTCGAGCGTTCTTCGGGCAGGTTCGACCAGCGAAATTCACCGCCGCCATTCATGCCGGCAATGTCCTTCACCGTTCGAACCTGCTCGTCCACGTAGGATTGCGACCCGTGGAATTCGAAAAACAAGGTGGTGAGTTCGGGATAATCGAGCTTCGACCAGCGGTTGCAGGCGCGCATCTGCAGGTCGTCGAGTATTTCGACGCGGGCGAGCGGAATGCCGATCTGGATGGATTGCACCACCGTGTCGACCGCGCCCTCCAGCGTGTCGAAGCTGCATACGGCGGCGGAGATCGCCTCCGGTATGCCGTGCAGGCGCAAAGTGATTTCGGTGATGATGCCGAGCGTCCCCTCACTGCCGATCATCAGGCGGGTGAGGTCATATCCGGCGGCTGACTTACGTGCGCGGCGGCTGGTGCGGATGTCGCGACCGTCCGGCGTCACGATGCGCAGCGACAGGATCGCGTCGCGCATCGTGCCGTAGCGCACGGCGTTGGTGCCGGATGCGCGGGTGGAGGCCATGCCGCCGATCGTGGCGTTCGCGCCCGGATCGATCGGGAAGAACAGGCCGACATCGCGCAGATGCTCGTTTAACTGCTCGCGGCGGACGCCCGCCTGCACCGTGCAGTCGAAATCCTCCGCATTGACCGACAGGATCGCGTCCATCTGGCTGAGGTCGATCGTGATGCCCCCGCGCACGGGGATGGTGTTCCCCTCAATCGACGTGCCCGCGCCAAACGGGATCAGCGGCACCTCCGCCGCGACGCAGAGCTTCACCAGCGCGACGACCTCCTCGGTCGAGTGCGGATAGGCGACGGCGTCGGGCAGGGCCGGTTCGAAATGCGTCTCGCTCGCCCCGTGCTGCGCCCGGATCGCCTCGCCAAGCTGGAGCCGGTCGCCCAGGAGTGCGCGCACATCCTCAAGGAACCCGTCCGGCAGAGGCTTTCGCGGTTGCGGCTGATAATGGGCGGACATCGGCCCTAGAACCGGAAGCTGGCGCGGACGCCGTAGCGGCGCAGATCGCCTATGATGCCCAGGTCGGACGCGGGCAGGCCGGCGAGGGCCAGCGTCGTCCGCTCGATATAGCTTTCATAATATTTCTTGTTGAACAGGTTGTTGCCGAACACCGCGAACTCCATCCCGCCCGCCGTGGCGAAGGTGATAGACCCGTTGACCACCGTATAACCCTTCAGGAAGGTTGGGGTCGTCTGGTTGAGCGTTGCGGCGAGGCGCTTGCCCTTGCCGTTCAGGCTGGCGTTGAAGGTGACCTTGTTGTCGCCCAGCGGCACCACATAATCGGTGCTGACATTATACATCCAGTCGGGCTGGAAGGTCAGATGATCGCTCGACAGGGTGCGGCCGGTGACCGCCGTATATTCCGAGGCGTCGGTCAAGCGGGCGTGCATATAGGTTAGGCCAGCAGAGATCGACCACTGTGTTGTCGGGCGGACCAGCGCCTCCAGCTCCGCGCCATAGCTTTCGACGCTGCCGGCGTTGAGGTCGACCGTGACGAGGCCCGCAGGCACCGCAGGCGCGATCGAGTTCAGCCCGATATAATGTTTGTAATCGCTGTAGAAGATGTCGCCCGACAGGTTGAAGGTAGGCGAGGCATATTTGGTGCCGATCTCATAGGTCCATGCGGAGTCGCCCTGATAGGTGCGCAGTGGCGCGTTGGGGGCGTTGAAGCCGCCGCCGCGATAGCCCCGCGCGGCCGAGGCGTAGCTCATCAGCCGCGAATTCCAGTGGCGGGTGATGGACAGGCGCGGCTCGACCTCGTTGGACTTGATGGCGGCGGGCGGAATGGCGAAGCCCGCGATCGTTCCGGTCGCCTTGCGATCCTCATGATCGTACCGCAGGCCGAGCGCGACTTCCCAGTCCGGGTTCGGTTTCCAGAATATGGTGCCGAAGGCGGCATAGGTGTCGCCGACGCGCCGGTCGATCTGGCGCACCGAACGATTGAGCAGCAGGATGTTGGTGAGCGCATCGGCGTCGAACGTCTCGCGGCTGTAGAACAGGCCGAACAGGGTGGAGAGCGTGTCGCTGATCGTCGTGTCGAAGCGCAGCTCGACCGTCTTGGTGCGCAGCCGGTCCGTACCGCTCAGCCGCACCGCGTCCAGCGGGCCGAAGTCGCCGTCCGAATTGGGCGAATTGGTGTCCCGCGCGTCATAGGCGGCGAGCAAAGTCACCTTGGTATTGATGGCATCGATCGGCGCCTCGATCCGGCCGTTGATGCCGCGATATTTGTACGTGGTCGTGCCGGTCGTGTTGAACTGGTTGGTGCGCTGGTAGTCGGTCGGGCCAGTGACGCGGGCATAGGGCGTGTTGTGGCCCTTCACCCAGTCATAATAGCCGTTCACCGCGACGACGACATCATTGCCCGGCGTGAAGCGCAGCGTGCCGCTGACCGAATCCGTGTTGAAGCTGTTCGATTTGCCGCCAGCGACGATGTTGTTGATGAACCCCTGCTGCTGGCGATGCGATGCCCCGATGCGGATTGCCAGTCTGTCCTGCACGATGGGCGCGGACACGGAGCCGGAGACCAGCCAGCTATCGTCCGGCCCCGCATAGCTTGCCTGGCCACGCGCCTCGAATTCATTGCCGGGCTGGCGGGTGATGACGTTGATCGCGCCGCCCAGCGTATTCTTGCCGTAGAGCGTGCCCTGCGGTCCGCGCAGCACCTCGATCCGCTCGACGTCGAGCAGCGGGTTGTTGAGATAGGCGGTGTTGGGCCGGTAGATGCCGTCGATGAACAGGCCGACGCCCGGCTGCACCGTCTGCACCAGCGTCACGCCGACGCCGCGAATGGAGACGAAGGCGCGGCCCGCGCCGTCGCTGGAGATGTTGAGGCCTGGCGTCAGCACGGCGGCCTCACGCACCGAATTGATGTTGCGCTTCGCCAGCGTGTCGCCGGACACGGCCGAGACCGCGATCGGTACGTCGAGCAGACTTTCCTGCCGCTTGCGGGCGGTGACGACGATCTCGTCGGTGGATGCTTCTTCTCCGGCCGGGGCGCTCTGGGCCGCGGCGGCGAAGGGCATCGCACTCACGAACGCAGCGCTGGCGACGAGCAAAGTCTTGAAATTCATACATCCTCCCAGGAGCATATCGCGTCCGCTTGCATCGGATCGCTGCTCAACTCTCGTACCCGCCAGCGCGGACCATGCCGGACTGGTCAGGGAGGAACCTATATGACAGGTCAAACCTATCCGAAAGGTGAAAAGGGTCCGAACCGGTGTGCAGTTCGGCGCGATCAGTTGGCCGATCGGGCGAGAGCCTGTTGTGCGAGGGCCAGTGCGCCCAGCGGTCCGGCGTCCGCGCCAAGGGCGGGATGCACCAGATAATCGTCCATCCTGTCCGCAATCTGCGCGGCTGCGGAGTAACCGTTCAGGCTCTCGATCAGGCGCGCGCGGATCATCGGCAGCATCTGCGGCTGGCCCATCGCCACGCCGCCGCCCATCAGGATTCGTTGCGGCAGGCTGGTGAAAACGAGGCCATGGCACAGGATCGCCAGGGCGTCGGCGGCGAAGGCCCATGCCTCATGATCCAGCGGAATATCCCGGCCGCGCATCCCGGCGCGCGCCTCTATCGACGGGCCGTTCGCCAGACCCTCCACGCAATCGCCGTGGAACGGGCAAGTGCCGGGGAAGCTGTCGCCGGGCACGCGGGAAACGCGGACATGCCCCGCCTCCGAATGGCCAAGGCCCCGGAGCGGCTGGCCCGCGACGATGCTGCCCACGCCGATGCCGGTGCCGACGGTGATATAGGCCCAGCTCGTCAGCCCCTGCGCGCCACCCCAAAGGCCCTCGGCCAGCGCCGCGCCATTAACGTCCGTGTCGATGGCGACCGGGCGGCCGGAGGCGAGGCCAAGCAGGGGCGTGCCCTGCCAGCCGGGCTTGGGCGTGTTGGTGATAAAGCCATAGGTGGGCGAGGCGGGATCAAGATCGACCGGGCCGAAGGTGCCGATGCCCAGCGCTGCATAGTCCCAGCGCGCCAGCACATCGGCGATGGCGGCCAGCGTCGCGTCTGGCGCTCCCGTCGGCAGCTCGACGCGCTCGCGCACATCTTCCGGCCCCGTGCCCAGAATGCAGATGATCTTTGTGCCGCCAAGCTCCACGCCCGCCAGCAGCGGGGTCTGACCATCGTTCATGTCACCAGCAGGTGTAGCCGCCGTCTGCAAGCACTATGCTCCCTGTCATCAGGCTGGCGGCATCGGAGGCGAGGAAGGCGACGACCGACGCCACTTCCTCCACCTCGCCCAGCCGCGCCATCGGCGTGGAATCGATCCAGCGGCGATACATCGCCCCTTCCTTGTCGGCAAATTCGTTCAGCGGGGTTCGGATATAGGTCGGCGCGACCGCATTCACCCGCACACCCCTGCTGGCCCACTCTGCCGCCAGCGACCGGGTGAGCTGATGCACCGCCGCTTTCGATGCGTTATAATAGCTCTGCTCCTGCGGCCGGTTGACGATGAAGCCGCTCATCGATCCGACATTGACGATGCTGCCCTTGCCCGCCGCCAGCATGTGACGACCAAAGGCGCGCGCGCACCAGAAGGTGCCGTTGAGGTTGACGTCGATGACGTTGAGCCAATGTTCGTCGGCGACCGTCTCGGCCGGGGTTTCGCTGCGGGCGATGCCGGCATTGTTCACGAGGATGTCGATGAGGCCAAGCTGGTCTGCGACTTGCGTTACCCGTGCGGAGTCGGTCACATCCATGACGGCACCGCCCACGGCATAGCCTTTCGCCGCCATCTCCTGCTTCGCGGCGTCGATCGACGCCGGGTTCAGGTCCGCGATGGTCACATGCGCGCCAAGCTCCGCCAGCGCCTCGACACAGGCAAGCCCGATGCCGCTCGCGCCGCCAGTGACCAGTGCGGTGCGGCCGGTGAGTTTCAGGCGGTTCAGGTACATAAAACGGTCCCTATGACTTGCATTCGTCTGCGCCATTCAGATCAACGCGTGCTCCTGCGAAGGCAGGAGCCCAGTTTAGACGGCGGGACTGGGCTCCTGCTTTCGCAGGAGCACGTTTCGTGTTCGGTTGATCAAGGCGAACTCCCAAAGAGGCTTCGACAGGCTCAGCCCGAACGGGCTGGATTATGGTAGAAACGGCGCCGCCGGCATGACCGGCTCCTGCACCGCCTCGCCGCGTTCGAGCTGGTAGACAGTGCGCTGGTCCCGCGTGAACTCCGCCCAGGGGAGCGCGCCGGTCCGGGCATAGTCGACCCATATGCGGTGAACCCGGTCGGCCAGGCCCTGCGGCGGGTTTTCGCCGACTAATCCTTCCGGCCCGGTCACGCTGGCCAGCGTGTCGAATATGAAGGGCAATTCCATCGCATGGCATGCGCCAAGCTGTCCGCCGTAGCGCGGCGAACCCCATTCCAGCTCATACATATGCGTGCGGCCGCGATGCTCCTCCGCAAAGCGGCGGGCGGGCCAGCGGAACACCAGATCGTGCAGCGCGCGGGTGAAGGCATGGCCGGGCTTCACGCCCTTTGCGCCCATGCCATAGGCTTTCAGCACCTTGCGCGCCTGCGGCTGAGACCGGTGCAGGACATAGGTGGAGAGCAGGCGGCCGATCCTGTCCCGCACGCCGGTCGGCACGAAATAGAGATTCATTTCTTCCGCATTGGTGCCGATCAGCAGGTCGACATCCGCGCCCGCGCCGTCCGCCAGTGCGGCAAGGGGTTTGACCGGCAGCACATCGTCGCCATGCACCGGCACGAAGCGGCTGATGCCGAACACCGGTTCACGCCCGTCCGCGTCGCGCAGGTCGATGCGCGTCGTTGGAGCGGATACCTTCTCCAGCGCGTCCAGCATGTCACCGGGTGCGACGCTGGCGAACCCGGCAAGGTCGGGCGTGATTTTCAGCAGCTTCGCCAGCTTGCGGACCAGCCGCTGCGCCACATCGATGTCGCGTGTCATGCCGCCGTGGCCGCTCTGCACGATGGCCCGGCGGAACAGGCCCCTGGCCAGCGGCGACGCCACCAGATTGGCGACCGACATGGCCCCGGCGGATTCGCCAAAGACGGTGACGTTGGCCGGGTCTCCGCCAAAGGCGGCGGCATTTTGCTGCACCCATTCCAGCGCGGCGATCTGGTCGCGCAGACCCAGATTGGTGGGGATGCCCGGAATGGGCAGAAACCCCTCCGTCCCCAGCCGGTAATTAATCGCGACGAATAGTATGCCGTCGAGGGCGAAGGCCGATCCGTCCTGAACCGCCGCATCCTTGCTGCCCAGCACGAAGCCGCCGCCATGAATGAACACCATCACCGGCGCGCCGATGGTCTCCGCCGCCGGACGCCAGATGTTGAGCGTCAGATAGTCGTCGCCGGCTTGCCAGCCGCCGCCGACCAGCGGGATGACGTCGAGGCCGGGCACGCCCCTGATCTTCTGCGGCGCGTTGGGGCCGGGAGTGGTGGTGTCGCGCACCTCCGCCCATGCGGCGGGCGGCTGCGGCTTTGCAAATCGCAGCGGACCGGCGGGCGGCGCGGCATAGGGGATGCCGAGGAAACGGGTGACGCCTCCTCCGGTCGTGCCGCGCACCGGACCAGCGGTCGTTTGCGCAAGGGCTTCAGGCATTCCAGCTCCAGACTCAGTTTTGCCGATGATAGGCGGCGCGGGGCACCCGCGCGATGCCGTTGGCTTTGCATCCCGGCTCTCCATCGTTGCCGGAAGGGGCAGGAATGAGGGGGCAGGAGGTCGAGCAATCAAATGTAACAGGCGGGACGGGAACGCGCGTAGCGGGAAGCCGTTCGGTCAGGATCGAAGGAGACACTCTATGCGCCCCATTTCATCCAAGCTTGTCCTGATAACCGTGATCGCAGGCTCTGCCCTGGCCCTTAGCGCCTGTTCGCGCGGGGCGACGCGCGGCGGCCTGATCGGCGGCGCGGGCGGCGCGGTCGTCGGGAGCGCGACCGGCCTTGGCACCACCGAAGGCGCGATCATCGGCGGCACCGCCGGCGCGATCATCGGCGACAATGACGGCAAGAAAAAGCGCCGTCCGCGCGACTGATTCCTCTCTGCCGGGGACAGCGCGCTAACCGTTGCTTAACCATGGTTTCGCTAAAGATCGTCCATCATCCAAAGGACGAGCGATCATGGATTATCTGCAGGACGCGCTGTTTCATGTGAGCCAGAATATCCACCGGCAACTCCTGCTCAATCCGGGGCGGGCGTCCGCGCCCGCGCAGCCGATCAGCGCGCTGATCGACCGGGTGGAGGCGATGCGCCGCCGCCGCGAACCGGGCCAGGGACAGGGCGTGCTTGACCTGCGCACGCTGCGCCAGGCCATGGCGTCCTCACGCGACGTTCAATAGCCGGTTCAGTAATTTCCGGGCGGATCGCTGGCCGGAAAGGATTCGTCCGATTGCTCGTCGACCAGATCCCAGTCCTTGGCGTCTATCCCTTCCTGATATTCCGGCCCGGCGTCGCGGATCGACGGATAAGGCTTCGGCTCCTCCGCCATCTCGCTGACCTTGTTGAGCAGGCGGAACAGGAAGGCCGAGAACAGCCCGATCGCCCCTAATTTCAGCAGACCCTTCATAATGTCTCCCCGGATGGCATGATGTCCCGCAGTCTGAGAAGTCCGCAACGGCCTTATCGTTCCGTTACGCCATCCGGCAATGGTCAGTGCTGGGGCCAGTCCTGTGATCAGTCCTGGCCGCGGGCATATGGCTCCAGAAACGGCTCCAGCGCGGCCAGAAGCGCGGCGGGTTTCTCCTCCGGCACGAAATGCCCGCATTCGGGAACCACCACCGATGTCAGGTCGTCCGCCATCGTCGCGATTTCCTGCGCGATCAGGTCGCCGCACGCCCAGGCCCCCGCGAAAGTCAGCACCGGCATCGGCCATTTCCCCCGCGCGACATGCGCCTTGTTCTGGGGAATGGTGAGGTCAAGGTCGCGATAATATTCGAAACTGCTGCGCAGATTGGCCGGATCGCGCATCAACTGGATGTAGAATTGCCGGGCATGGGCGGGAACGGCGTCCGGCGAGGCCGCCTTCGACGCGAATTGATGGCCGAAATAAATCTCCTCCCGGCCCGACACCAGCTTCTCATTCACCTCCCGCGCGCGGTTGAAATTCTTGTGCCACAGAAAATCGCTGATCTGCCTGTCGTCGCTGACCAGCGGCGGGGACGGGGATACGCCTGGGACCATCGCCTCGCCGATCGCCAGCCGGACAATCCGCTCCGGCTTCAGCGAGGCCATGGCGAAGGCGGTCCATTCGCCAATATCATGGCCGACCATGGCGAAACGCGCGTGCCCCAGAACATCCATCAGCGCGAACATGTCCCCGGCCATCGTATCGCCGTCATAGCCATGATCCGGATTGTCGGATAGGCCGGACCCGCGCGGGTCGGGGACGATCAGCGTGAAGTTGCGGGCCAGCGCCGGCATCAGTGCGTGCCACGCATACCAGCATTCCGGCCAGCCGGCGAGCAGCAGCAGCGGCGGGCCGTCCCCGCCTATCACCACATGCAGGCGGAGGTCCCCCGCCCTGATGCGATAGCTTTCGAACATGTCGGTGAAGCCCGCGGGTAGTTCCGGCGCGTCATGCACCGACCCGAACCCGGAAATCCTTTCTCCGGCCAATAATGCGCTGGTCATAATGATGGCTTTTCCTCTATCCGCATGTGGTCACACCATGTGCATAAGTGTATCCAGAAAACAGGTCGAGAGGAATTGCCGGACTGCCCGCGCATCGTGTGCCTGGCGTGCTGGCGAAGGCAAATTCGCCACCCATAAGTTGACGATATGCCGGTGATTGTGGCACTGGCGCGAACGCATTGGAGCAAAGCGGCGGCAGATGATCTGCAATTTTCCGATTTCTTCAATGTTCAGAATGGTTTGCGGGTATAGCTCAATGGTAGAGCACTAGCCTTCCAAGCTTGTGATGCGGGTTCGATCCCCGCTACCCGCTCCAGACTTTTCGCAAACATTCCGGGATTTGATGGCCGCGTCCCCAATCCCCACAGGAATCCCGTCATCCGCCAGGTCGCCGCCCTTCCCTATACAACCGATGCCGATGGCGTGATGCAGGTCATGCTCATCACCTCGCGCGGCACCGGGCGCTGGGTGATTCCCAAGGGCAACCGGATCAAGGGACTGGCCGCGCATCGCGCCGCCGAGGTCGAGGCGTTTGAGGAGGCGGGGATCAAGGGCGTCGCCTGCCCCGCGCCGCTCGGCCGCTACGCTTATGCCAAGACGCGGCGGGACGGGGAAACGCGCCGGGCGACGGTGGACGTCTTTCCGCTGGCCGTCACCGGGCAAGTGGCGGACTGGCCGGAGCGTGGCGAACGGGAATTGCGCTGGTTCTCCGTTCCCGATGCGGCCCAGGCAGTGGCCGAACCGGACCTGAAATCGATCATTGCGGCTTTTCGCGAACCCCCTAAAGAACCCGGTATATTCCTGCGCGCGGTGCTGTGGCTGCGCGAGAGGTCTGGAGAGAGGATACCCATGCTGCGCTGGTTTCAGGCCCTGATGCCCAAGCAGGGAAATTTCTTCGAACAGTTTGAGGAGCATGCCGGGACGCTGGTCGCCGGTGCGGATGCGCTCAGCCGACTGCTGAAGGGCGGGCCGGACATGGCCGACCGGATTCGCGAGATCAGCGACCGGGAGCATGAGGCGGACGACATCATCCGCGCGGTGCTGCAGGATGTGCGCCGCATCTTCGTGACGCCGTTCGACCGCAGCGCGATTACTGGCCTGATCGGCGTCATGGACGACGCCATCGACCAGATGAACCAGACCGCCAAGGCCGTGGAACTGTACGAGCTGACCAGCTTCACGCCGCAGATGCAGGATATGAGCGCCATCATCGTCGAAGCGGCGCGGATCACGGCGGAGGCGATGCCGCTGCTGCGCTCGATCAGCATCAACGGTCCCCGCCTGCACGATCTGACGGAGCGGCTGGTCAAGCTGGAGGGCCATGCGGACGAGATTCACGAGGCCGGGCTGAAGGCGCTGTTCCAGTCGGCGCGCAAGGGCAATCCGATGGACTTCATTGTCGGCAATGAAATCTACAGCCATCTGGAAAAAGTGACCGACCGGTTTGAGGATGTCGCCAACGAGATCCAGGGTCTCGTGATCGACCACGCCTGATCGCGCCCGGCCGATGGACGCGCACATCGCCTTTCCCCTGCTCGTCGCGCTGATCGGCGTGGCGTTGCTGTTCGATTTCCTGAACGGCCTGCACGACGCGGCCAATTCGATTGCGACCATCGTGTCGACCCGTGTGCTGAAACCGCAGTTCGCCGTCGCCTGGGCCGCTTTCTTCAACTTCATCGCCTTCCTGTTCTTCGGCCTGCATGTCGCGGAGACGGTGGGCAAGGGCATTGTCGAGGCGAATGTCATCGACGCGCAGGTGATTTTCGGCGCGCTGATGGGGGCGATAAGCTGGAACGTCATCACCTGGGTATTGGGCATCCCGTCGAGCAGCAGCCATGCGCTGATCGGCGGCCTACTGGGGGCGGGTACTGCCAAGGCCGGGCTGTCGGCGGTGGTGTGGAGCGGCGTGTTCAAGACCAGCGCGGCGATCGTGATGTCGCCGGCTATCGGCCTGTTCCTGGCGCTGATGCTGGTGCTGCTCATCTCCTGGCTGTTCGTGCGATTCACGCCGCAGCGGGCCGACCAGTGGTTCCGCAAGCTGCAGCTTGTGTCCGCCTCGCTCTATTCGCTCGGCCATGGCGGCAATGACGCGCAAAAGACGATGGGGATCATCGCCGTGCTGCTCTATTCGCAGGGGATATTGCAGGGCGGCTTTCATGTGCCGCTCTGGGTGGTGCTGTCCTGTCAGGCGGCGATGGCGCTGGGCACGATGATGGGCGGATGGAAGATCGTGCATACGATGGGATCGAAGATCACCCGGCTGACCCCGGCGCAGGGTTTCTGCGCGGAAACCGGCGGTGCGATCACCCTGTTCCTGGCGACGCATCTGGGCGTGCCGGTGTCGACCACGCATACGATCACCGGGGCCATTGTGGGCGTGGGCGCGTCGCGGCGTCTGTCGGCGGTGCGGTGGAACGTCGCATCCAACATCATCGTCGCCTGGGTGGTGACGCTGCCCGCGGCGGCGGCGATCGGGGCCGGGTTTTATGCCTTGGCGGGGCTGTTTTAGAGCAGGGTAGTTCGGGCTGTGTGCCGGACCTGCCTGCTAAGATGATGTGCTCCTGCGAAGGCAGGAGCCCAGTCCCACGCTCCGAACTGGACTCCTGCTTTCGCAGGAGTACGCCCTGAAGAATGGCACGGCTTCGACAGGCTCAGCCCGAACGGACTGCTGAGAGCCAATAATTACCCCCCAAACCCCTCCGGCGTGGCCCAGTCGGGGTGGCAAATCGCGATCACCTTGAACAGCTCGCCCATCTGTGCGGCCGACGTCAGCCGGTCCCGCGCCTGCTCCAGTTCCGCCGCCCGTTCCGGCGATCCGCGCGACAGGGAAGCGGCCCGCGCATCGATGCCGAGCGCCGTCAGGAACGCGCCCTGACCCACCGGGCCATGCACGCGCAGCCCCGCCTGCCGTGCGACATTGCCGATCATGGTGAAATCGACATGGGCGGTCAGGTCGCTGTCCCCGACATGGGTGAAGGGGTCGGTCATCTGGTGCCCGCGCACCGCCTGCAGCGTGTCGCCGACCGCTGGCCCCTCATAGCCATAATCGATGATGATCGCGCATCCGCCCTGCCGCGCGATACGCTGCGCCAACTCCAGCGCGACCGTGGCGGAGGCGGGGGATGTCTCGACGATAGACCCGGCCGGGGCGTTGCGCAGAGCCTCCGGCACGGCGGATTCCATCGGGCGGTATCCGGGCATGGGGATGAAGCTTTTCCCCGGTTCGCCTAGGCCACCGATCACCACCCGCTCGCGCCAGCCCTGTTCAGTCCGCTCGACCTGACGGACCGGAAGCGCGTCGAAAAATTCGTTGGCGACGACCAGCAGCGGGCCGGTCGTGGGCACATCGGCCAGATCGTCGTGGAATATCACATGGGGCAGGGCGGCCTTCTGCCGGTCGCGCAGGGTGGGGCTGGTCTCGACGAAATGGACCTTGGGCGCGAGCGCGGCCGACGCCATCGCCCGCAACGCATCGACGGCCAGGGTGCCGCGCCCCGGCCCCAGCTCCAGATAGAGGGGATCGCCCTTCCGCCCGGCCCGCATCCAGACATCGGCAAGGCAAAGGCCCACCAGCTCCCCGAACATCTGGCTGATTTCCGGCGCAGTGATGAAATCGCCCGCCGCGCCCAGCGGATCGCGGCCCGCATAATAATGGGCGTTCGCCTCGCCCATGAAATGCGCGATGGAGATTGGCCCGCCCGCCTCAATCTGCCGGGCCAGCCGCTGGCCCAGCGTCATCTGGTCAGGAGACACTCGCGCTTCCGGCGGTGGGCTCCACGCGGACCCGCCGGCCCTTCGCCGTGGCGATCAGGTAGAGGCCGCCGGCGATCATCGGCAGGGTCAGCCACTGGCCCATGTGCAGGCCGGTGCGGTGCGCGAATTCCAGCAACTGCACATCCGCCTCGCGGAAAAATTCCACGCTGAACCGGGCAAGGCCGTAACCGAGCAGGAAGATGCCGACCAGCTTGCCGGGCTGGTAGCGCGCCTTGGTTTTCCAGAAGGCGAACCAGAGGATAAGGAAAAGGACTAACCCCTCCAGCACGGCTTCGTAAAGCTGGCTGGGATGGCGGGCGAAGGGGCCGCCGGTCGGAAAGACCATCGCCCAGGGCACATCGGTTTCCTTGCCCCACAATTCGCCGTTCACGAAATTGGCGAGGCGGCCGAAGAACAGGCCGAAGGGCACGCAGCAGGCGACATAATCATGCACGCGCAGCCAACTCAGCCCTTCCTTGCGGGCGAGATAGAGGATGCCGAGCGACACGCCGATCACGCCGCCGTGGAACGACATGCCGCCATTCCACAGCTTGAATATGTCGAGCGGATGCTGGAGAATCTCCGGCTGGTAGAACAGCACATAGGCCAGCCGCCCGCCGATGATGATGCCGAGCGTCGCGTAGAAGATCATGTCGTCGGCATGGCGGCGCGCCATCGGCGCGCCCGGCTGGCGGATCAGCTTCAGCAGATACCAATAGCCGATCAATATGCCCGCCAGATAGGCGAGGCTGTACCATTTCAGCGTGAAGAAGCCGAGGTCGAGCGCGACCGGGCTGAGGCCCAGATCCTCGAAGCGGATGTGCGAAGCGGCGGCGGCCGCAATGGTCAGGATCAAGGCGTTTCCTCGCTATTTTGCGCCTGCATAAAGGAAGTGCCGGGCGATACCAAGCGGCTTTCAGACGCCCGTTTCGCGCAGGCTCGCCGCAGCGGCGGAGGGCATGCGGACGCCCGCACGGCCGCGCCGCGCCAGTTCCGCCTTCAACGCTTCCGGCCGGGGCGCGACCAGAAAGCCGAAGCTGACCGTGCCCTCCTTGGTTTCGACGGCGTGGTGCAGGCGATGGGCCTGGACGATGCGCTTCATATATCGGGACCGCGCGACATAGCGATGCGGCACCCGCTGATGCACGATGATGTCGTGGAAACCGAGATAGATCGCGCCATAGGCGGCGATGCCCGCGCCCACCGCCGTCGCCCAGCCGCCCCAGCCAAGCTGCACCCCGCCCAGCAGGAGCAGGATGGATGGCGTGGCGAAGATCACAAAATACAGGTCGTTCAATTCCCAGAAGCCAGTGCGCGGCCGGTGGTGGCTGGCGTGCAGCACCCAGCCCGGCCCATGCATCACCCAGCGATGCATGACATAGGCAAACCCCTCCATCGCCATGACGGTGGCAAGGAAGATCAGGGTGAGCAGGGGAAAGGACATGGGGGTGGTATAGCGATGATGGAGAGGGGAGGGAACCGGATGGTTTTGATGGCGGTTGGCGGGCAATAATGGCCGTTGAACCCTTCTTCCGCAGGCGGGAGAAGGGATTGCAGCCTTGAGAGCGCAGCGAACTGGGCGCAGTTGGATGAGGGCAAGCGAACCGAAGGTCCGTGCCTCTTTCTCGCAAAGAGGCAAGACCCTCACCCAACCCTCTCCCGTAAACGGGAGAGGGCTAGAAGCTGTCGTCCAAAATCCACCCCTCCCGTCATCCCCGCGGAAGCGGGGACCCAATGCGCCTCGGGCGCGTCGGGCTAATGGGAGAGATGGGTTTCGCAGCGAGTCACGCGCCTCCCTGCGACCTGCGCGGGAATGACGAAGGGGGAGGTGCTCTCCGGCCAGTTCGGGACCTGAAAAATCCTCCCCTTTGAGGGGAGGGGGACCAGCGAAGCTGGTGGAGGGGTGTCGCGCTATCGTGAGGGCGGCACCCCTCCGTCATTCCTCCGGAATGCCACCTCCCCTTAAAGCGGAGGATTTAATAGCTGACCGTCCCCTAATCACCCCCGCTCCGTCATCCCGCACCTGATGCGGGATCCATTGGCTCCCCCTAAACATGACTGCACAGAAGCTTGCGCTCATGGATCCCGGATCACGTCCGGGATGACGGCAGCTATTCGGGATGGCGGCAAAAAGCAGAGGTTCCGCTTTTCACCCAATCCCCCGCGCCGACCCTCCCCGTGCGACCGGCAAATGGCCTATGGCTTCAACAAGCGCCTCTTGAACAGCGCCTTGATCAGCCTGTCCTCCAGGATGCGCCCGGCGACATAGAGCGTGGCGAATATCGCCGCAAAGACATAGGCGGGCGTCGGGGAAGGCTTCTCATCCTTCTCCTTCTCTTTATCCTTGTCTTTGCCTTTTCCCTTCTCGCCCTTCTTCTTGTCCTCGTCATCCTTCTTGGGTTTTTCGGGCGCGGGCGCGCCCAGGGCCTTGTCGATCCAATGCTGCGGCAGTTCCGCTTTCTTCTTTTCTTCCTTCTTCGCCTTTTCCGCCGCTTCGGCGGACGGCTTCTGGAAATTGCCCACGGCGATGGTCAGTTGCGCAAAGCCCAGAAACAGCAGCGGCGCGAGAAAGCAGTATAGCAACGCCCGGCTCGTCAGGTCATAGCGCAGCACAGACCCGGCCGCGCCCTTTTCGATCCGCAGCACGCCATCGTCGAAAATGGACATCTTGTCCTGCGCGGCCTGATCCTTCTTGTTGAAGGTCAGCGCATCGCCCGTCCGTTCGTGGCTGGTATTGGGTTGGCGGAACAGGGGATCGAGCCGGTTAAAGGCGTCATCGCTCGATTGCCCGGGGGCAAGCGCCAGGCTGCCCCGGATATGCCAGATCCAGTCGATGAAGCGCAGGCTCACATGATTTCCCTTTGAGAGCGCCTTTCGCGGCCGTTCCGGGCGCTAAGGCTCAATCGGGGCCGCCCATGGCGGTCCCAACCTGAATAGTGCGAATGGACGAAAGGAGATGTGCGGGCGAAGCCGGGCGATCACTCGGCCGGCACCGCCGCCACTGGCCTGCCGAATTTTTCCCTGATCGTCTTCCACCCCTCGGTGAAGGGATAGTGCATCGTCTCGCGGATCGACATCCTGCGTCCGCCCTCCATGCCCAGCAGCTCCGCCTCGCCATCGACGCAGGTGCCGAACATGCGGTCGATGATGACCCAGGTACCGGCATAATTGCTGCGCGTGGCCTCATAATCCTGCGAATGGTGCAGGCTGTGATGCTCGGTGGTGTTGAAGAGGAAACGCCACCAGCGGGGCGAGTTGAAGCGGACATTGATATGCTGATAGCTCGCGACCGCCAGGCCGAAGGTGCCCGCCAGCAATGCAGCGCGCGGCAGGAAGTCGAAGAAGCCGCCAATGCCCAGGCCGATCAGAAACAGTTCGACCGGGTTGCCGACCGCGCCCTTGTTGATGTTGAGCTGTGTGATGAAGTGATGCGGCGCGTGGGTCAGCCACAGCGGATACCAATTATGCATGCCGCGATGCATCCAATATTGGCCGAAATCGAAGATGAACGAGATCAGGAACGCCTGCACCAGCAGCGGCAGGGCCATGAACCACATGAATTTTTCCCAGTTAAGGGAATGCTGAATGGCCTCGATCATCGCGCCGTCGCCGATAAAGCCGTCGACCAGGCGGAGCACTGTATAGCCAAGCCCGACATAGAACAGGTCGGTGACCAGCTCCTTCCAGGTCAGGCGCCAGCTATCGAAACGCGGGTTCACCCATTCGAGCGCGAGCAGCAGCACACGGAAGCCGATGCCGATGCCGATGGCTGTCGATGCCTTGGCGATGGAGTTGGGCGCGTAATACCAGAAGGCGATCAGCGCGAACAGCATGGTGGGCTGGAACCAGGTGAAGATGAACTGCCTCACCGGGCCGCCTTGCACCCTGGGGATGTTTTCCCAGCCGATGGTTACGGGCGCCTGCGCGCCGATCACCCTTTTACCTACGCGAACTCCATCCATATCGCCTGCCCCTGCAATATCTGGTCGCCCTCTCCGGTAATACTAATTTTCGCTAACGTAATATCATAATGCGCGCCCTGTCTACAGCAATAGTGCAGCGATCCCCCGTCTTTACTGGAAAATAGGCGGATTTTCCCCTCCGCCCGCCATTCAGTGCGCGGAACGGGGCATGGTTAAGAAGGGGGGTGAGCGCCGGGGTCCCGTCACAGCGCCGAATCGCGCGACGCATGGGCGCGCGACTCCTGTAGGGCGCAGGCCGCAGACATATCCTGCCCGCCCCGCCGATATTCCCGGCTTCGCCAGTCCGGCCGCCCAAAAGAAAAGGGCCGCGAACCCGGAGGATCGCGACCCTGTTCCTGCCATGAAAGCGGATCAGAAGGCGGCGGTGATCGATGCGACCACACCGGCCTTGCCGATGTTACGGTTGCTCGACACGAAGGTTTTGTCGGTGTCCACATAGCTGACGCCGAAGGTCAGGTGATTCCATGTATAGGTCGCGCCGACGTTCCAGTCGGTATATCCATCATAGCCACCGGTCAGGAAGCTCCGGCCGAAGTTGCGGCCGAGATGCGCGGTGAACCCGACGGGCGTATCAGGCAGCGTGGCTGCCAAGTCGCCAGCGACATAGAGATTGTCTTCTTTGGTCACGCCGTCGAGCGTCAAAGCGCTGGACTTGGGCGCATAGTTGGCGGTCAGCTTGGCTGTCGCCGGGCCGAAAGTGCCCTTGATCGAAGCATAGGGTTCGAAGAAGTCGGTGTTGGCGCCGCCCGAACCGGGATAGTAGTAATAGAGCACGCCGACGTCGAACGTCGCAGCGCCGACCGTCTTGGAGAAACCGGCGATCAGGTCGAGTTCCTGGTCGCTGCCGACGGCGACATAATCGTCAATGGAAGAGCCCCAGGTCGAGACGTAAAAGCCCGATTCATGGGTGACGGTGATGCCGCCCTGTAGCGCGAAGCGCTTATTGGTCTGAGAGATGCCGCGGAAGCGATAGTCGCTGACGACGGCGGCGTTTGCAGTGACAGTGACGGCCGGTGTCGGCTCATCCTGTGCGAATGCCGGCGCTGCGGCGAGCGTGGAAAGAAGGACGGCCGAGAGGCCGAGTACGGACTTACGCATGATATTCCCCTTATGGTTCGTGCGGTCGTCCCACCTGCGTTACGATCCTCGTCTCTCGACCCTTTCCGGGCGGGACTGCGTGATCGGCAACGGCATCCCAATGCTCTGCCATGTGGCAGCGCACAAGAAATTTATGGCTCTCATTGTCTGTTTGATTTCTATATGTTGCTGCTATGCAACAATTTGCAGCTCTCCCGCAGGCCGGAAAAACGATAATTTCCGTCCGCTGATATTTATACGGCGCAGGCGCGCAGCATAATTGCGCGTCCGTTAACCATCATATTGGGAACGCCTGATTTTCAGGCGGATGCACGAAATCTGGCGAGGCCAGCGTCAAGGTCTGCGATCAGGTCGGCGGGGTCCTCCAGGCCGATGTGCAGGCGGATGGCGGGGCCTTCCGCTTCCCAGCGCGTTGCGCTGCGATAGCGCGCCGGGTCGACCGGCAGAGCCAGGCTTTCAAACCCGCCCCAGCTATAGCCGATGCCGAAATGCGCAAGCCCGTCGATCAGGGCGGCGCGCGCCTTGTCGTCGCCGCCATTCAGGATGAAGGTGAACAGGCCGGTGGAGCCGGAAAAGTCGCGCAGCCAGATGTCATGGCCGGGACAGCCGGGCAAAGCGGGGTGCAGCACGCGCGCCACTTCCGGCCGGTCGGCCAGCCATTGCGCGACCTGCAAGGCACCCGCCTGATGCTGCGCCAGCCGCACGCCAAGGGTGCGCAGCCCGCGCGCGGCGAGCCAGGCGTCGTCGGGGCTGGTCATCTGTCCGAACAGATAGGCGCTGCTGCGCAGGGCGGGCCACAGCTCCGGCGTGGCGGTCGCGGACCCGATCATCACATCGCTATGGCCGACAATATATTTGGTGCAGGCGACGATGGAGATATCGACGCCCTTGGCCAGCGCCTGGAAATAGAGCGGCGTCGCCCAGGTATTGTCCATCAGCGTGACGATGCCCCGCGCCCTCGCCAGCGCCGTGATGGCGGGGATATCCTGCACCTCGAACGTCAGGCTGCCGGGGCTTTCCAGGAAGATCGCCTTCGTCCTGTCCGTGAACAGGGTGGCGATGTCCGCGCCGATCGTGGGATCATAATAGATCGTCTCGATCCCCAGCGGCTTCAGCATCCGTTCGCAGAAGCCGCGCGTCGGGTCATAGGCGGCGTCGACCATTAGCAACTGGTCGCCGGGCTTCAGCACTGCCATCAGGGAGCAGGCGATGGCCGCGACGCCGGACGGGAACAGCATCGTGCCCTTGGCGCCCGGCTCCATCGACGTCAGCGCATCGGCCAGCGACCAGGCGGTCGGCGTGCCCTTGCGCCCATAGAATAGCCGCTCATGCGGATCGCGGCCGGATGCCGCCTTCAGATGCGCGACATCATCATAGAGGATGGTCGAGGCGCGCCAGACCGGCGGGTTGACGATGCCGCCCGGCTGGCCCGGCATGCTGGTCCATTCGGCGCGGCGTCCGGCCTGCGCCAGATGGGTCAGAGGGCGTGGAGCGGGGCGTCCGATACCCTCGCTTTCCCCTTCGCCTTCGCCGCCCTCATTCATGCGCCGCCTGTGGCCTTTGGCGTGTCCGCATCCGCGCCCCACTCGCCCCAGCTTCCGTCATAGAGGGTCACGTCCTCCTTACCGAGCAGGCGGGCGGCGAACAGGATGTCGGCCGCCGTCACGCCGCTGCCGCAGGTCGCGATCAGCGGACGGTTGAGGTCGATCCCCGCCTCATGGAACAGGCCGCGAAGCTCATGGCCGCGCTTCCAGCTATTGTCGGCGTTGAACAGGCGGCTGTAGGGCAGGCAGACGGAACCGGGGATATGACCCGACGCCATGCCCGCGCGCGGTTCCGGGTCCTCGCCGGTAAAGCGGCTCATGCTGCGCGCGTCGACGACTTGTGCCGCCTTCGACTTCAGGTTGGCGATCATGTCCGCCTTCGTGCGGACCATCGATTCGTCCTTCCACACGGTGAAGTGGCGATGACGGGTCTTTGGGCGGCCGGTTTCCAGCTCGCGCTTCTCCGCCACCCATTTCGGCAGGCCGCCGTCGAGGATCGCGACATTATGCGCGCCGAACACATGGAACATCCACCAGGCGCGGGCGGAGGTGCGCAGCGGGCTGTTGTCGTAGACGACGACGCGGCTGCCATCGCCCAGGCCGAGCGCCTGCATGCGGCTGGCGAATTTTTCCGGCGGGGGCAGCATGCCGGGCCGCGGATCGTTGCTGTCGATCAGTTCGGGCAGGTTTAGGAAGAAGGCGCCGGGGATATGTCCGGCCTCATATTCCTTCGCCGGATCGCGGTCGCTTCCGGGCAAGAACAATGTCGCGTCGACCACGCGCAGGTCGCTCGCGCCCAATTCCCCCGCAAGCCATTCCGTCGATACCAGCAATTCCATGCCCAACTCCCTTTGGCACCCCCCTTAATGCGCGAAAAGCCGGGAGGGAAGCGGGTGCGCGCGATTCAACCAGCCATGTCAGCCGACAAGCGCGGTGCGGGCGGCCCGGCTGCCGACGGAGCGATATTGCCTCGGCCCCTGATCGATGCGGAAGGGGGCCATGCGTTCGCGGGGAGGATCGCTTTCCTCGCCCACGATGAAGGCGGCGGCGCTGTAGCCATTGCCGCCGTCCCAGCCATAATGGGCGCTGAAGGCGACCAAGGGGATCAGCAGCGCCCGGTCGCGCACCTTGATCGGCACGATCGCATCGCTGGCCAGACGCAGCTCGCCGGTAAATTCCACGGAAAAGCCAGGCTCGATCCGATCCGCCGAATGGCTGGGCGCATGCACCGGCCGGGCGAAGAAACCGGCCAGTTCCTGTTCCTGCCGCGCGTCGGCATTGGCGATCATGGTTGCGATGGCGACATTCTCCGCCGCGACCTCGCCCTCATTATGCAGGATGATGCGATAGCCGACCGCCGCCCCGATCAGGGTGTGGCGCGCGCCAAGCGGGTGGAACTCGATGGCCAGGGCGGCGCTGGGACGGGCGGGTTGAACAGGCGCGGCGGCCTCCGGCGTGTCGGCGGAGGATGGGGGTATATCACCGGAGCGCGCGGCGGTTTCCGGGGCGATGTCCGGCTCCGCAAAATCTTCGGCGGGCCTTTTCCGGCGGCGCAGGACCAAGGTCAGCGCCGCGATCCCGGCCACCGCCAGTGCGGCGATGATCCACGGCAGGGTGGAACTGGACGGCGTTTCGGCAGGGACGGCGGCGGTTTCCGCCACATTGCCGGCCGGGAGCTGGATTTCCGGCGCGGCCGGCTCAGCGGCCGTCGGCGGAGGCGTTTCCAAGGGTGCAGACGTGACTGGCGCAGGCTGGGCTGGCGCAGTTTCGGCCGGTGCGGGTTGCTGGGCCATGGGCGCAGCCGCCGCCCCGCGCGTTTGCGGCGCGGATTGCTGCGGCTCCCGCTGGCGCGCGGGCTGTTGCGCCGCAGGGGAAGGCGTGGGCGTGGGCTGAACCGTGCGGCTGACCGGCGGCGGCTGGGTGACGGCTGGCGCGGGAGCCGGGAGTGGTGCAGCGGGGCGGCTCTCTATCTCCGGCCCTTCGCGCTCCGGCGGGCGCGGCTTGCTCGTGTCGCGGGAAGGATCGAGCTGGAAACCCTGCAGGCTGCCGGGAGGCGGCGGCTGGGTGGGGGCGGCGTCCTGCGCCATCGCCGGACCGAAAGCGATCGCGACCCCCGCCGCCAATAATAGATGTCTGCTCCCCATGATGGCATGGCGAAGGCGCGTCATGCGCTTAACCGCCGATGAATGGCGGCGGGCGATGACATTCGCCGTGCGATACACTAGATGAGCGCCCATGACTCCTATCCATCTTGGCCAGACAAGCACGCTGCCCGCCAGCCCGGCGGAAGCGGTGCTCGATTATGTTCCCAACCCCCGTCCCGGCAAGCCTTATCTGGTGCGCCTCACCTCGCCGGAGTTCACCTCTCTCTGTCCGGTGACCGGCCAGCCGGACTTTGCGCACCTCGTGCTCGACTATGCGCCGGGCGACACGATCGTCGAATCCAAGTCGTTCAAACTATTCCTGGGCGCATTCCGCAACCATGCGGCGTTCCATGAGGATTGCACCGTCGGCATCGGAGAGCGGCTGTTTTCGGAGATGAAGCCGCTATGGCTGCGCATCGGCGGCTATTGGTATCCGCGCGGCGGCATACCCATCGACGTGTTCTGGCAATCGGGGGAGCCGCCCGCCGGACTGTGGCTGCCGCCGCAGGACGTGCCCACCTATCGCGGGCGGGGGTGATTACAGCCTGATCTCGGGCCGAACTCCGGCGCGGGTCAGGCGCGCGCGGCCGCCTTTTCCGCCAAAGGTCAACTGGTAGCCACCAACCCGCAGCACGGCGACATGGCCGATCACGCGGGCGCCAAGGCTGCGATGCGCTGCCAGTGATGCGGCGTTATAATCTGCGATGCTGCTGATCGACTGGCGCAGGCCCTGTTCGTCCAGCCAGCATCGGATGCCCGCCCATAGCGCGACGAAGGCGCGGCTCAGCCTGCGTTCCTCATCGATCCACAGCCCGCCATCCCATGCCGCATGGGCGGGCAGGCGAAAGCGGACGCCCAGCACCCTCTCGTCATGCGTCTCCATATCGAGCCAGGTCACGCCGACCAGCGCATCCCGGCTGTTGAACGCGCCCAGGCACAGCATCCCGGCGGCGAACCGCTCCGCCTGCACCGCAGCGCAGGCATCGATGCGATGCCCGGCCAGCTCACCCGGCCCGATCAGGCGCGCGTAATAGCCGCGCGGCATGGGCGGCATGGTGTGAATATCCACCGCCACAATCCGGTGACGGACATAGGCGATGCCGGGGATGCGGCTGCAGACGCGGCCGAACAGATAGGAGAGGCGGCCGCCAAGCCCGATGACGGACCGTTCCGCCTGTTGCGGCATAACCCGTCGGACCGGAGATGAAGCGGGAGCTTGGGCCTGACGCTTTGACCGAAGCGGCTCATATCCGGCCAATCCCAATTGTGGATGATGCCCCATCATGACTCCCTGTTCCCCAGGAACGCCCGATAGCGCCGGCTGTCATCTCGTTAGTGTCGGCTTTGTATCTAACTGTAAACGCGCCAAAAAGGCACAGTTTTGGGAAAGGCTGCTCATCACCGCATGCTGGCGCGCAGATCCTCCAGCGGCTGTTGCGAAACCTCGATCGCGCCGTCCCGTGGCCGGTCAAGGTCAAGGATCACGACCAGCGCGAGCGTGAGCAGGACGAGCAGCAATGTCGTCGCCACGCGATGCGCGCGTCCGCCCGCCGCCTGAATATAACCCAGCATCACCACCGACAGCATGGCGTAGAGCATCAGCACCGACATCACCCGTTGCGGGACATGCGCCGACCGGGCCGCCGCCCGCGCGGATGCTATGTCGAACGCCTGGTTCACCGAATCCATCAGGCCACGCGACAGAAGCGCGGAGGAGTCGCCACGCATGGCGACGCCGGTCGCCGACCATAATTGCTGCTGGCTGGCGGTCGTCGCGCTGAATGCCGTCTGGTCGCTGGCTGCACTCTCCGACCAGGCGAGGCGGGTATCGACATAGGCCGGAAGCTCGCGGCGCAGCGCCCCGCGCGCGGGTTCTTTCAGCAATTGCGCGCGCAGCCAAACCGTGCCAATCGCATTCGCTTCTTGCACTACCAGATCGCGCCGCGCATCGTACCGGCTGAGCGCCATCGAAAAAGTAAAGCCCAGCAGCAGGGCGAGAAGGCCGAGCACCGCCGAGAGCAGATAGTCCGGCCCTTCGTTGCGTCCGGTGCCCCGATCGGCTTTCAGCCAGCCATGCCCGCGATAGCCCAGTTCGAACGCCGCGATAAATGCAACGAAGATGACGAACGCGACAAGAGGCAGCGGCGCGCTTTCAAACCATGACATTGTCTCATCCCCCCGTCGACCGTCAGGATAGCGACACTATCACGCGGCCATGCCGCTCTCCAGCGCCTCTGTCGCCTCCATCCAGCGGGCCTCTGCGGCCTCCAGCTTTTTCTCCACATCGCCCCGGCGGCGCATCAGTTCGCCCATTGTCAGGTCCTTTTCCTGCGGACCGGCGGAGGCGGGGTCGAACATGGCGCGGTCGATGCGGCTGCGTTCTGCGGTCAGCTTCTCCATCGCCTTTTCCGCGTCATGGACGGCGATGCGCAGCACCTTGTTCTTCTCGCGCGCTTCCGCCGCAGCCTTCCGGTCGGCCTTGCGATCCGTCTTGGGCGCATCGCCGCCGCTGCCCGCGCTGTTCTCGCCGCCCTTGCGCAGGATGAGGTCGGTATAGTCGTCGAGCGTACCCGCATATTCGGCGGCCGTACCGCCATCGACCAGCACCAGCCGGTCGGCGACCAGTTCGATCATGTGACGGTCATGGCTGACGACCACCACCGCGCCGTCATAGTCGTTGAGCGCCTGCACCAGCGCCTCGCGGGAATCGACGTCCAGATGGTTGGTCGGTTCGTCGAGGATCAGCATGTTCGGCGCATCGCGGGTGATCAGCGCCAGCGCCAGCCGCGCGCGCTCGCCGCCTGACAGGCTGCCCACCTTCTGGATCGCGCGGTCGCCGGAAAAGCCGAAGCGGCCAAGCTGTGCACGCACCGCGCCCGGCGTCGCGCCCTTCATCTGGCGCGTCATATGCTCCAGCGGCGTGTCGCGCGTGTCCAGTTCCTCCACCTGATATTGGGTGAAATAACCGACCTTCATCTTGTTGGAGCTATTCATCGCCCCTTCCATCGGCGGAAGTTGCGCGGCGATCAGGCGGGCGAGCGTGGTCTTGCCATTGCCGTTGCGGCCGAGCAGCGCGATCCGGTCGTCCGGGTCGATGCGCAGATTGAGGCGCTTCAGGATCGGCGTCTCGTCATAGCCGACGCTCGCCATGTCCAGCGTCACCAGCGGCGGGCGCAGTTCGGGCGGGCTGGGGAAGGCGAAGGACAGGGTCGGGTCCTCCATCGCGGCGGCGATGGGCTGCATCTTCGCCAGCGCCTTGGCGCGCGACTGCGCCTGCTTTGCCGTGGAGGCGCGGGCGGAGTTGCGGGCCACATAATCCTGCAGTTTGGCGCGCTGCGCCGCCTGCTTCTCTGCCGCCGCCGCCAACTGGGCGAGGCGTTCTGCGCGCTGGCGCTCGAATGCGTCATAACCGCCCGGATAGAGGGTGATCTTGCCGCCCTCCAGATGCAGGATATGGTCGACCACATTGTTCAGCAGGTCGCGCTCATGGCTGATGACGACGATGGTCGCGCGGTAGGTTTTGAGGAAATTCTCCAGCCACAGCGTCGCTTCCAGGTCGAGATGGTTCGACGGTTCGTCGAGCAGCAGCAGGTCGGGTTGCGAGAACAACAGGGCGGCGAGCGCCACCCGCATCTTCCACCCACCCGAATAGCTGTCGAGCGGGCGGCCCTGCATCTCCTCGTCGAAACCGAGGCCGACCAGAATGCGCGCGGCGCGGGCGGGCGCGGTATAGGCGTCGATAGTGTTGAGCCGCTCGTGGATCTCGCCGAGCCTGTCCGGGTCCTCGCAGGTCTCGCTTTCGGCCAGCAGCGCGTCGCGCTCGACATCAGCGGCGAGTACGGTTTCGAACGGCGTCGCGGTGCCGCTCGGCGCATCCTGCTTCAGATAGCCGACGCGCGCGGCGCGGGGCGTCTCGCACTCGCCCTCATCGGGATCGATCTGGCCGATCATCACTTTCATCAGCGTCGACTTGCCCGCACCGTTGCGGCCGATAAGGCCGACACGGCTGCGCTGCGGCAGCGATGCGGTCGCGCGGTCGAGGATGACACGCCCGCCAAGGCGCACCGTGATTCCGTTGAGATTCAGCATGGCGCGGGCCGATAGCACAGAGTGCTGCAATGCGGAATGACCGGCGCGGCTATTTTCTGATCCGGTAGAGTCGCGCGAAACCTTGTCCGGTCAGGGGCGTCACATGGCTGATCACCCGCGCCGGAAGTTCGCCCATGTCAGCGTTGATGACCAGCAGATAGTCGAAATCCGCGCGCCAGTTGCGGACATAGGGTTCCTTGAGATTCCGGGTGCCCAGATGGCTGGCATAGGGGATGCTGGTGACATAGACCGACCGCGACCGCCAGGCGGGCCGGACGCTCAGCGGTTGCTGGCCCGGCACGGTGAAATGCGTCGGGATGAAGAAGCCGCGCTGCACGGCGAAGGGCGCGATGGCGTGCCTTCCGGTCTCGATGGGCGCGCCGGGGCTTCCCGCGATCAGGCGGCCCAGCGGAAATTGCGCCGCGCTGGTCCAGTCCGGCCGCACGACGATCACCGCCGCGCCGGGCGGGATGCGCCTTGCCGCTTCGCCAAGCTGGGTGAAGTCGCCTTGCCTGTCGGTCCAGACCCTCTCCACCCATGCGATGCGCAGCAGCACCGTCGCGGCGATGACGGCGGCGATGATGATGTCGGCTCTTACACGCTGCCGCTGCACGGGCATGATCGCCGCCGCAAAGGTCAGGAACGCCATCGGCGGGAGCCGCCTCTGTATCCAAGAGGCGTCGCCGACTTCCTCCGGCGCGATGCAGGCGAGGGCGGCCAATGCGATGCCCGCGATCAGCAAACCGCCATGAAAACGCACCCGGCGCGACGCCACCGCCCAGCCCAGGCAAATCGCCAGCGGCAGGAAAAACAGGATGTCGGTCATCGCCCGATAGGTGAGGATGGGGGATGCCAGCGCCTTTCCGATCCGCAGGGGATCGATCATCTTGGATGGCGATGACCAGAGGATGGCGCTCGTCCCGTTCGCATGGACGCCCGGCGGTGTCGGCGCAAACAGGAACAGCGCCGCCAGCGGCGCTATGCAGGCCAGCGCCAGCACCGCCACTTTCCGTCCCGGCAGGGCCAGGTCGCGCACCGACCGGGGCATGGCGGGCCGGTCGCCAAGCGCCAGGCCGGAACCCAGAGCCGCATAGAAAAGCAGCGCGAACGGATGGATAAGCAGCAGCAATGCGGCCGATGCGAGGTGCAGCGCGAACATCCGCTTTGCCGGCGCCACTACGGTCTGGAGAAGGAGCGCCGCGCATATCAGCGCCGCCGCCAGCCCGATCTGAAAATTCAGGAAGCCCGCAATGGCGGTGGTGGACCATGCCAGAAACAGGGTGGCCGCCTGCCAGATATGCCATGTGCGGCAGAGCGCGCGGTTGAGCAGGATGGCCGCGACCGGCGGACCCAGGAACATCGCCAGCAGCAGGAGCAGGTTCAGCGCGCCGATGGGCATGATGCGGGCAAGGGACGACGCCACGAAATCCACTGCGATATTGGTGGACGCCTGCGACCAGTCCGCGGCGTACATCGCGGAAAGCGGCGCTTCGTTCACCTTGCCGGACAGCAGCCAGATGCGCGCGAGATGGTTGGGATAATCCAGCACCGGCGGATGGGCGACGGACAGGATGGGGATCGCGCTCCCCAATATGGCGGCCAGTATCGGTGCGGGGGATGATGCGATCCTGCGCCAGCCGCCGGGCGCGCCGTCCGGCATCTACGCCATCGCCTTCACGATGGCGGGGCGTGGGCGGCGGCGCTGGCTCCAGACCAGTTTTGTGGCCGCGCCGAAATTGAACACGGCGCCCATCAGCGCTCCGGCGATCCCGGCGAGCGGCCAGCTATTCCCCGCCCCGGCCAGCACAAGGTCGGCAACGCCGATATTGGCGACCGCGCCGACGGTGCAGACGGCGGAAAAGACAAAATAGCCCAGCACGAACCGCCAGCCCTTCAGCCGCTGCGACCGGTAGGTGACGGCGTTGTTGACCACATAGTTCAGCGCCATCGCGCAATAGGAGGCCGTGATCTGCGCGGACATGAAGCCCGCCCCCGCCATCCACATGACTCGCAGGATCAGCAGATGGAACACCAGGCCCAGGCCGCCGACTAGACAGAACAGGACGAATCGCGGCGGGATGAGGCCGCGCGTCAGCTTCTCGATCAACAGGAACAGAAATTCCGCCAGGATCATGACGTCCAGCTTGCTCTTGCCCTCCGACCGCGACCGGAAGGCGTAGGGCACTTCGGCGATGATCAGTTGCCGGGGGGAGGACGTCAGAATGTCGAGCAGAATCTTGTAGCCCTGTTGCGACAGGTCATAGATGCAGGCGTGGAAGGTATCGCGCTTCATCGCGAAATATCCGCTCATCGGATCGCTGACCTCGCTGCCGATCACCAGCGCCGACAGGCGCGCGCCAAGGTCGCTCAGCCTTTGCCGCTTGCCGGAAAATCCGCCGAAACCGCCCTCCGCCTCCTGACGGCTGCCGATGACCAGATCGGCTTTCCCGTCCTGCAACAGGCGCAGCATGTCCGGCAGGATGCTCTCGTCATGCTGCAGGTCCGCATCCATGACCGCGATATATTCGGCGTTGGAGGCCAGCGCGCCTTCGACGACCGCCGATGACAGGCCCCTGCGGCCGATGCGGCGGATGCATCGCACCGGGAACCCCGCCTGCGCCGCCTTCAGCACTTCCTGCGCCGTGCCGTCGGGACTGTCATCGTCGACGATGATGAGTTCCCACGCGATTCCCGCCATCGTCCGGGAAATGGCCTCGGTCAGCGGGATGATGTTCGGCCGCTCGTCATAGGCCGGGGAAATGATCGAGATGGTGGGGATGAAGGGGGTGAGGGGGGCGTCGTCCGGCGTGGAGGAATCACGCTGCGCCGAGTCTCCTTCCATCCCTTCCCCCACGTCCCGGCAGCGCCAATCGCGCCGGATTGCCGGCGCTGGCGCGCAAGGGTCATATGACAGCGATGACAGCGATACGAGTCTGTAATGGAAAAACTTCTGCGCCGCTCCATTGGCCCGGCGGCCATGTTTCAGGCTGCGGCATTGGCGCAACTATTCACAAAATGACATTTTAAAAGTCTTGCGGCGCTGGACAGCCATCCGAATCCATGATTGTAATATGGCAGACATAAAAACTGCGGGAGAGGCGCGGCACAACGACAAGGGGGTCGCAGTGGAACGGGTTCGCGCCAAACTGGATTGGTTCAAGGCTGTCATCTTACCGAACGAGGCTGCGCTGCGTTCGCGCCTGCGACGCATTTTGCCGTCGCATCATGAGCTGGATGACATGGTGGCGGAGGTGCTGGCCCGCGCATATGCGACGGAAAGCTGGCAGAATGTCACGGCTGGACGCGCCTTCCTGTTCACCATCGCCCGTAATCTCGTCATCGACAATGCGCGCCGCAACAAGATCGTCAGTTTTGAAACCATCGCCGATCTGGACCTGCTCCAGGCCGATGGCAGCACCGAATCGCAACTGATCGCGCGCGACGCGCTGCGCCAGCTTGAGGGCATCGTCGATTCGCTGCCCGGTCAGTGCCGCCGCGTGTTCCTGCTGCGCCGCGTTCAGGAAAAATCGATGTCCGAAATAGCGGACGAGATGATGCTGTCCGTTTCTACTGTTGAAAAACATCTGGCCAAAGCAATCGGGCTGGTTATGCGGGCCTGGTCGGAACGCGAGGAAACGGACTACGGACGTGCAAGGGTCGGAGCCAGCAACGGACAGGGAGCGGATAGAGGCGGAAGCCTCTCGGCTCCTCGTGCTGCTCAGCCTTGATCCAAGCGAGGCTGAACGCGAAGCTATTTGCCGCTGGATAGACAGCAATCCCGCCCATGCCATTGCCTTTGCCCGCGCTGAAGCCGCGTGGGAGTGCGCCGACCGTCTGAAGGCGAGCGCGCAGGATCATCCCGATCTGGTAGAGCCGCCGCAGATCGAATTTTCGACATCCGGCATATCGAATCGCATGCTTGCCGCGGCGATGATCGCGATGTTCGTCTTTCTTGCGGCCGTCGGCGTCACCATCCGCACGCTGAACGATGTCGACAAATACAGCACCGAAATCGGCGAGGTGAAGGACGTCGTTCTGGACGACGGCTCCCGCATGCATCTGAACAGCGGCACCACGGCGGAGGTCCGCTATACCGACACGGGCCGCAAGGTGCATATCGTGCGCGGCGAAGCCTCCTTCGACGTTGCGCATGACAAGGCCCGGCCGTTCGACGTGGAGGCGCAGTCGGCGATGATTCGCGCTGTCGGCACCGCATTCAACGTCCGCATGCGCCAGACGCTGGTCGAGCTGACGGTCACGCAGGGCACGGTGCAGGTCCGCTCCGGCCCGGCGACGCCGCATCGGGTGGGCGCGGGCAGCGGAGCGGTCATCCGGCCGCGCACCATCCTGCTCACCCATCTGGGCAAGAATGTCATCAACCAGCGCATGGCGTGGCGGGAAAAAATGGTCGAGCTGGATGGCGAGACCATCGATCAGGCGGTCGCCGAGTTCAACCGGTACCGGACTCAACCGATGTTGATCGGTGACGCGCGCGTGTCCGCCCTGCGCATCGGCGGGCGCTTCCGCACCACGGAAAGCAAGGAGTTTCTGGCGGCGCTGCAGGTCAGCCTCCCCATCCGCGCCGTGACGGGCCAGGATGGATCAATCATGCTGCTCTACCGGGACGATAGCGCGCCGCAGGATTGACGGCCGGCTTACCTGCCCCGATGGAGGGGCAGGGCAGGAGAGTGGAACCCCATAAGATGACGACCCAGGCCGGCGGGACAACGCAGCCACGCAATCGCATCTTCGCGATCTTCGGCGGGTCGGCCGGCAATCTGGTCGAATGGTATGACTGGTATGTCTATTCCGCCTTTGCCCTCTATTTCGCGCCGATCTTCTTTCCGGCCGGGGACCGCACCGCCCAGCTTCTGAATACCGGGGCCATCTTTGCCGTCGGATTCCTGATGCGGCCGATCGGCGCGTGGATCATGGGCGTCTATGCCGACCGGCGGGGGCGCAAGGCGGGCCTCACCCTCTCCATCACCCTGATGTGCGCGGGATCGATGCTGATCGCGGTGACGCCGGGTTATGACAGCATCGGTTATGGCGCGCCCGCCCTGCTGGTGCTCGCCCGGTTGATGCAGGGCCTCAGCATCGGCGGCGAATATGGCGCGAGCGCCACCTATCTCTCCGAAATGGCGAGCAGCCGGCATCGCGGCTTCTTCTCCAGCTTCCAATATGTGACGCTGATCATGGGGCAGCAGGTGGCGCTCGCCGTATTGCTGATCCTGCAGGCGGTGATGGACAAGGACGACCTGCATGCCTGGGGCTGGCGCATTCCCTTCGCCATCGGGGGCGTGCTGGCGATCTCCGTCTATTATCTGCGGCGGCGGCTCGCGGAGACGGAATCCTTCGAGCATGCGCAGGCCAAGGATCAACCCAAGTCCGGCATGTTCGCGCTGGTGAAGCTCTATCCGGGGCAGGCGGCTCTGGTGCTAGCGCTGACCGCCGGGGGCACGCTCGCCTTCTACGCCTACTCCATCTACATGCAGAAATTCCTGGTCAACACCGCGGGTTTCAGCATCGAGACGGCGACGCTGATCATGGCCGCCGCGCTGTTCCTCTATATGCTGATGCAGCCCCTGTTCGGCGCATTGTCAGATATTGTCGGGCGCAAGCCGATGATGGTCGGCTTCGGCATCGCCGGGGTGCTCTGCACAGTGTGGATATTCCGTTCGCTCGAAACCGCGCGCAGCCCGTTGGAGGCGTTCGGACTGGTCATGCTCTCGCTCATCATCGTCAGCGGCTACACGTCGATCAATGCCGTGGTGAAGGCGGAGCTGTTCCCCGCCCATATCCGCGCGCTGGGCGTGGCGCTGCCCTATGCGGTCGCCAACGCGCTGTTCGGCGGCACGGCGGAATATGTCGCCCTGTTCCTGAAGAACAAGGGGATGGAGCCTGCCTTCTACTGGTATGTGACCGGCATGATCGGCGTGTCCCTGATCGCCTATCTGTGGATGCGCGACACGCGGCGGCACAGCTTGATTGATCGGGATCTGGGGTAGGGCGATCCCACATCCGTTCGGGCTGAGCTTGTCGAAGCCTTCCACCGAGCGGAGCGAAGTGACTTCGCCTTCGGCTCAGTCGGACCCCCTTCGACTGCCTGCTTGCAGCAGTCGCTCAGGTTCAAACGAGGCACGGGACTCGTTTGAAGTTTCGACTTCGCTCAGGGCGAACGGAAGATGGAGCGGATCAGGCCAATAAATCCGCCACAAAAGCAGGCACCAGCTCGCTGGCCGGGCCGATGCGCGTCTCGTGGAAATAGATGCTGCCCGCTGAAGGATCGAGGTTCAGCTCCAGCGTCCGCGCACCGGCATAGCGTGCGGTCTGCACAAACCCCGCCGCCGGATAGACGGCGCCGGACGTGCCGATCGATACGAACAGGTCCGCTTCGCGCAGCGCCGCGTCGATCCGGTCCATTTCATAGGGCATCTCGCCGAAGAACACGATGTCGGGCCGCAGGCGCGGCTTCCCGCATCCGCCGCACACCGACCCTGGAGGCATCGCCGCCTCCCACGCCGCCGCTTTCCCGCACGCGGCGCACAGGGCCGATTTCAACTCGCCATGCATGTGCAGCAAGCGCTTCGCCCCGGCCCGTTCATGCAGGTCGTCGACATTCTGCGTCACGATCAGCAGATCGCCGGGCCATGCCCGGTCGAGCGCCGCCAGCGCCTCATGCGCGGCATTGGGCGCAACCTCCGCCAGCTTCGCCCGCCGCTCGTCATAGAAGCGATGGACGAGCGCCGCATCGCGCCGCAACGCTTCAGGCGTGCAGACATCTTCGACCCGATGCCCCTCCCACAGCCCGTCCGGGCCGCGGAAGGTGGCAAGGCCGGATTCTGCGGAAATCCCCGCGCCGGTGAGGATGACGATGTTGCGGATGTCGTGCACCGCTTACTCTCCCGCTGCCGTGCTCAGCCCAAGTTCCGGGATGCCGATCGATCGCCGTCCGCCGAAATCGACGCGCGCGACGATCACGCCCTGTTTTTCCATATATTCGATCAGGCGGCGTACGCGGCCCTGTGAACTGGTGCCATAGGCGCGGGCGAGGGCGTCGTCGTCGGGGCAGGAGCGGCCGTCCATCGCCGCATGCGCGATCAGCAGGAAGGGAGCCAGCATATCTTCCGGCAGCGGCCCCGCCGCGCGCAGGGCATCGGCCCAGCGCGGATCGCTTGCGTCGAACATGCCCGCGCGCGCCATCGCAAAGCGGCGGCGGAAAGCGGGCAGGTCCATCGGCACGCGGGTCAGCCGGTGCATCCGGCACCGCACGGTGAAATCCTGATAAAGCACCGCCGACGATTGGAAGGCGCTGGCCGGGTCGGCGATCATCTCCTGCAATACGGCGATGACGGCGGCGTCGACCTCCTCCTGCTCCGGCTGCGGCGCATCGCGTTCCGGCGACGGGATCGACAGGTCCGGCCCGGCTATGCTGCGCATCAGATCTTCGGCGGCGACCGGCTGCGGCCTTGGTTCCGGGCGTGGCGGCGGAGCGTCCGCCTCCATGTCGGCGAACAGCATCGCCTGAACATTCTCCGCCCCGGCGGCGGGCATCGGCATCAGCTTGTGCGTGCCCATGCGCGTGCTGGTCTGCACCGCGCCGATCCTGACGGACACCGGGCGGCGGCAGATCGCCGGACCCAGCGCCAGGAAACGGCCGCGCTCCAGGTCGCGAAT
>NZ_MINO01000034.1 GCF_001757355.1 Sphingobium phenoxybenzoativorans | reverse complement strand
AGAGCGACAGGCCAAAGCGCTCCGTCAGGCGCTGGGGCTCGAGCCCGCCGAGGAACAGGCGCTCGCCAAGGCCGCGCCGGCCGTTGCCGCCAGGGGCTGGGTGCCGGTCCTGTTCGTGTCTTCCTCCATGCCGATCTCGACACTGCGCAACTACGCCGCTCAGTTGGCGAAGGTTCACGGCGTCATGGCGTTCCGCGGCGTACCCGGGGGGCTCCGGAAAATGGGCCCGATGGCGAAGCTGACCGCGCAGATCCTCAGGCTCGATCCCGGCTGCGAAGGTCCGAACTGCGTGATGCGCGATGTGCAGCTGATCATCGATCCGATCGTGTTTCGCCAACATGGCATCGCCCAGGTCCCCGCACTCGCGATGATCCCGGGCGATCCGACCCAGGCCTATTGCGAGCGCGACGACGACAGTCCCCGCGCCAGCCATGTCGTGTTCGGCGACAGCGCTCTTTCCGGAATGCTCGAAGAATATGCCCGCCTCGGCGGAAAAGAGGAGGTCAGCCATGCTCAGGCTCTTCTGGTTGCTCGCTAGGTGGACGGCCGGCTTATGGCCACGCCTGCGGCGTCTTCCCCGCAAGGCCGCGGTCGCGCTCGGCGCTCCCGGCCCGGATCAGCCTGCGCGCCCCGACCGCCTATGGCGCGCGATGCTGGTCGTGTTGCCGCTCGCCCTCTGCGCAGCGCTGGTGATGCCGCAAGTGACCCTGGTCATGACCCCGTCGATCGAGGCCTTTGCCGTGCGCAAGAGCCCGGGGCCGATCCTGCGCGGCGACTATGTGATGTTCACCCTGCATCACCCGATCGCCGGGCCGAAGCCAGTCTCCGTTACCAAGCATGCGCTGTGCCTCCCCGGTGATCGGCTCACCATGTTCGAAACGCCCTCACCGCTGACCCAAAACGGCTGGGACGGCCATTATTATTGCAACGGCCAGTTGCTCGGCGTCAGCCTGCCCCAAGCCCATAACGGGCTGAAGCTTGACCATATGAAGTGGAGCGGCCTCATCCCCGCCGGGATGGCCTATGTCGGCTCGACGCACCCGCGCGGGTTCGACAGCCGCTATTTCGGGCTGCTGCCGATCGCAAACCTTACCAGGATGGAGCGCATCCTGTGAGCGCGCGGCGGCTGATCGTCGCGGCAGCGACATCTATCGTTCTTGCCTCGATGCCGGCGAACGCCCAGACAGAAGGGCAGGCTCAAGGACAGCGCCAAGGCTATTGGTGGTATGAAGCGCCCCGGCCAAAGCCTGAGGAAAGAGCCGAGCCGGACGGATTGGTCAAACCCGTCATACCACCGATGGCGGAACTGGCTACCTGGACCCCGCCGAAGATCCGCAAGCTCATCGAAGAGCAGCGCGATTATGCCGCGACCGTGCTGACGGTCGATGCCGTCGCCGATTTTTGGCGGCTTCAGGACTTCGCGCGGCGCAAGGCGCGCGCGTTCGCCGGCGTGACGCAGATCGCAATGCTGCAACATCCCGAGCTCAACTCGAAGTCCGCAAACCCCATGGTCGGCGATGCCCGCTCGGAGCTTGGCGCGCAGAAGGACGCCATCCGTCGGTCCTACCTGCGCGCCCATGCGGGCGAGTTCGCGCTCGTCATGTTCTCGCGTTCGACCTGCGGCTATTGCCGCGTCCAGTGGCCGATCATCCAGCGTTTCCAGGAAGAGATGGGCTGGCAGGTCACGCTCATGGATGTCGACAAGCGGCCGGATGTCAGCCAGCGGTTCGGGGTAGAGATCACGCCCACGACGATGATCATTCGCCGTGGAAGCCAGCAGCGCATGGTCATTGCGTCCGGCGTGGAGGCTTATCCCAATCTCGCGCAGATGGCGTATCAGGCGGTGCGCCTGCTGCGCGGCGATATCCGGCCCGAACAGTTCATGACGGGTCCGGGCGAGGATGCCGGCTTCTTCGACGCGCTCGGCAACGGCCCGGTCTCCGCCACCGACCCCCGCGCACTCGGCGGCGATCTTGTCGACGCCTCGACCGGACAGAAGCCGTGATGCGCGCGCTCATCCTCCTCGGCATCCCAGGCCTGGTGATCGGCATGGGGTCTGCGTCCGCACAGACCGTGACGCCCGATGACGCGATGCGGGCCGCGATCCATCCGGTTGGCGATGCAAAGACGATGCAGGCATGGCTGTCACGAGTGCCCGTAACGCGCGACTTCCCGGACGATTTCACCGCGACGCTGCGCGGCCACGGGGCCGCGTTCGTGATCGAGATGACCACGGCGCCCGGATGCGTGCCCTGCGGCGATCTCTGGAGCAAGCTGACGGCCCTCGGCACGCGCTATGGCTGGCAGGTTCGCACGATTGGCGCCCAGGAGGCGATGATCCGGTCGGGGCGCCTTGGTCTCCCCTGGGTCGGACATCCGGTCGCCTGGGTGCGGCCGATCGCGGACGACATCCGCGTCGTGCCGGTGGCGATTGGCACCGACCACGCGCCCAACCTCGCGCGCAATCTCTATCTTGCCGCAAAGATGCTGACGGGCGTGAGACCCGCGGTCGGCGTCCGCGCCATGTCCAAATTCACCGGCATCGTGGGGCTGCCGGCGACCCGCAACGGAAGGCACTGAGCAATGGCGGCCTCAGTCCTTCCGCCCCCAACCCAGATTGTCCGGAGTCCGCCATGTTCGGTCGGTATCGCACCGCTGCGCGCGCGCTGATCGCGCTTGTCCTTGCCACATTCGTCTCGACCGCGCCTGCCCATGCGCAGAGCTGGGCGGAAAGCTGGTTCGACAATGTCACCTATACCTCTCCCGGTTCGTTCGAGGACCAGACGCGCGGCTATGTGACGGCCGGCGGCATGTCGGGCCGTGTCGACGTCCATAATGATTATCTCATGTCCGTCAGCCTGCCAAAGGTGAAAGCCGGCTGCGGCGGTATCGACATGTTCCTGGGCGGCATGTCATTCCTTGATCCCGACTATCTGGTCCAGAAGCTCGAGAGCATTCTGCAGGCCGCGCCTGCGGTGGCGTTCCAGTATCTGCTCGAAACGCTGGACGAGAAGATGGGCAACATCATCTCGAAGATGGAAGCAGCGACCAATTTCCTGAACTCGATCCAGGTCAATGATTGCCGGCTCGCCAATCGCATGGTGCAGATAGCCAAGGGCGACGACAACATGTCGGGTATCATCGAGGAGATGACCGGCTATCGCTCGGTCAAGCAGGGCTTCGCCAAGAGCTATCAGCAGAGCCGCGAGAAGATCGAGGCGAACAACAACAACCCCACCGAGGATCTGAAGGACGCGCTCGCCAACTGCCCAGCGGAGGTGACCGACATCTTCCGTACCGGCTCGCTGTTGTCCCATGCCGCCTCGCGCGTCGGCGCTGGCGACTGGGCAAGCGTCATGCGGGCCCGGGTCGGTGACGTCTATATGCGCTGGGACGATGGCGACCGGGTACCGCTGTTCACAGCCATTCCCCAATGTCCCGCGCAGGATACGGAAAGCGCGCAGGACTTCCTGACCGGCCGGGTCCAACGCAGGACGCTCAATTTCCCGCCGACGGGTGCGGATTGCGCACAGGACGGCTCGGGACGGGGTGCCCTCGTGCTCGCCCGCGAGCGCATGCAGTCGATCGCCACCAAGATCCGCACGCGGGCGGCGCTCTCGGCCGAGGAACGACAGTTCGTCGCCAACGTCCGAACGCTGCCGGTCTACCGGATGCTCGAATGGGGCGTGCGCCAGGGCGTCGTCGATTCCGTGATTGCAGATACCGACGAACTGGTCGCGCTCACCCTCGCCTACCAGATGCTCAATGACCTGACCCGCACGATCGATTTCACCGTGACCAATGCCGAGCGCGGCGCGACCGTCGCGGGATCGGCAGACGGCAACAACAAGAATGTCTGTCAGACGCGCATCCTGTCCAAGGGGATCGAGCAGCTGCGTGACCTGAGAGACGAAGTGCTGCGCCAACGCGCGCAGATGCGCCAAAGCTACATGGCAGCTCTCAATCAGGCCAACCTCTCCACCAATTATGCCGGACTCCTGCGGGAGCGCGACCGCGACGCGCGCGATGCCGCCGGCGCCGCTGCCCGCAATCAATAGGACACACCATCATGCGCCGGCTTGCGAGGCTCTTTGCCGCCCTTCCCGCCCTGCTTCTCGCCACGCCCGCCCTGGCGGTCGATACGAGCTTCCACACCTATGACGGCTTCGCCGAGACGGTCGATGCCTTTCGCCTAGTCTCGATGATCTTCAGCGATCCGCGCTACGAGACGCTGGTGATGATCGTCGCGACGGTCGGCATCGGTCTCGGTGCAATCATCGCCAGCGTGCGCGGGACCGGCATGGGCCTAGTCGCCTTCGGCTTCCAGATCCTGATCGGTATCGGCCTGTTTGTCGGCCTCATCGCCACGACCGGGACGGTCCATGTCTATGACCGCGTGCGCAATGCCTATCAGCCTGTCGGCGGCGTCCCCAACCTCCTCGTACTCGTCGCCGGAGCGACCAACATGATGGAACGCGCGATGGTCGAGACGATCGACGACAACACGCTGGACCCCAATGCGAAGATCGAGTTCGGTGCCGGCGGGCACAGCTTCGACCTTTTCCTAAACGCCGTTTCGCCGCGCGGTCCGATGACCGACGTGTTCCTCGACGCGACGATCAAGGACTATGTCCGCCAATGCTATCCGGTCGCCCGTGTGTCGGCGGCTTATGGCGTGGACGATGACCAGCTGTTCCGGACCTCGACCGATCTGCCTGCTTCGTTCGCGGCGATGGCCGGGCCATCCACCTTCTCCACGGTCTACACGCAATCCGACAAGGGTGGAACGACGGTCAGCTGCAGCGACGCCTGGACGCACATCTCCGATCGCCTGTCCGATCCCGTCCTGTTCGAAAGCTACACCAACCAGATCTGCACCCGAACGGGCTATGATACTGGCAATGCACAGCAGATGACGCGTTGCCGCCAGCAGCTTGGGGAGATGGGGCAGATGATGCTTGGCCGGCCGCTCAGCGCGCAAGCCTTTCTGACCCACATCCTGCTGGGCAACACCGTAGGCGACGTCCTGTTCGAGGATTCCCCGGCGAGCGCCGCCAGGGTGATGGCCAACCGGGCGGTCATCTCCAATGGTCTCGCCACCATGTCGGTCGCGAACGAATGGATGCCGACGATCCGCGCCACGGTGTTCGGCATCATGTTGTTCATGATCCCGATCGCGCTGCTGTTCATCCTGACGCCCATCAACCTGCGCGTGGCGAGCTTTGCCCTCGGTATGTTCGTGTTCGTGGCGCTCTGGGGCGTGATCGACGCGGGGATCTATCAGTTGACCCTCGGGCGCGCGACCGCGACGCTCGCCGAACTGCGCTCGAACGCGCTCGCCGCCAATGCCTGGCTATTGGCGCCATCGGCGGCGATGAAGGCGCTGGCGATCTTCGGCAGCTTCCGGACCGCCGCCGCTGGCCTCGCCGGCGCGTTCGTTTTCACAGTCTTCCGCTTCAGCGGCAATGTGTTCACCTCCTTCACCTCAGGGTCGCTCGGGATAGCGAGCCAGGGCACGGCCGCCGCCGCGCCGATGGGCACCGCCGAGGGACAGGCATCCGCGCTCGAGGCCCAGGCTTCAGCCATGGGAACGCGTACCCGCGCGGCCGCCGCTTCGAGCTTTGGCGATTTTGGGGAGCGTTCGACCTTCAATGCGAACCGAAGCTATGGCGAGGCGGGACATATCCTTGGCGAGCGTCCTGGCACGCCGGGCGGAACGGCGTTCGCACTCGGCGGCATCGAAGGCTCGCGCCAGATGGGGAGCCTCGCTCCCGCGCTGGGTGGCCGGGACCTTGCCGATCCCGGGGTCGCGCGCGCCGTCCAGGCCAATGCGGCCACTACAGCGATCCATCAGTTCGCGGAGAAGGATGCCCTGAGGGGTCTGGGCACGAGCTATTTTGGTCAGGACGAGGCCGGCGAGAAGGCGTTCGCGGCCTTCAGCCAGAACCTCGTCCAGTGGCGCGCCTTCGGCGACCAGCGCGCTTACAGCATGATGATGCAGGGGGCGGCCCGGCATTTTGAACGCGCCGGTTATTCGCCGGCTGATGCCCAGCTCAAGGCATCAGGCGTGATCGGCGACGCCCAGGCTGATCCGACATTCGCCAAGCTGATCGCCAACACTTATGATCAGGAGCAGATGCTGCGCAACGACCTCACGTCCGCGCAGGTCCAGGTCGGCGCGATGGAGGGACGCCGCGACTATGCCGGCGACAATGTTGCAGGCGTCGAGCGTGCCAATGTCGCGACCGAGCAGGGCTGGCGAAGCGGCAGCAATCAGGGCCAGCGCGAAGCGGCGGCGATGCTCGGCCTGTCAGTCGATGAAACTTCGCGCCGGATCGGCTTCATCAATGCGCTGTCGGGCGAAGCGCGCAGTTCCGCCATAACTCAACTGTCCCGCGCGACGGGGCGCAATGAGGCGCAAATCGAGGCCGCGCTCGAACGCTATAATGCGGCCGTCCAGGTCGGGACAGCCGATGGCGCGACGGCCGAGGCCGGCCGCGAAGGGACCAGCATCTATGGACGCACGCGCGAGGCGTCGGGCTACGATTTCGCCGAACGGTCCGGCAAGCTTGACGCGCAGCGAGAGGTTGGAACAACGGGCACGCGAAGCGCGGCGCGCATCGGCGAGCAGCGGCGCCAATCGGAAAATTTCGGGTTCGCAGAGGGCGCAGCTGCGGCGGGCGTCTCGACGCGGGAGGCAGCACGGCTCGACAGCTTCATCCAGGCGCTGAGCCGCACAGCGGGGAACCAGGTCGATATGGCCGAAGGCGGCGCCGGGGGCATCGCTGATCGCGCGCGCAACGAGCGCATCACCTCGATCGTCGATCGGGAGCGCTTGACCCGTATGCAGGGTCTCCTTGCCGAGAACGGCATCAACCTCACGAAGCGCCAGATCGCCATGGACCAGAATGGTGACCTCGGCCTCAATCTCACCCCGGAGACCGCTGCTGCGATGTGGAAGGCCGGGCTTATCAACGAGAGCCAGCTTGGCGCGATCGCCAATGGCGGGCACGCACGGTTCAGTTTCGCGCACAATGATCTTCTGGTTTCCAGCGGCACGGATTTCAGCCGCTCGGCACGCAGCGACACCAGTACCCGGTTCGAGGCTGGCAAGCAGGCAGGGCCTGACACGATCGAGCATTTCATGGGCGGTGGCGCCGAGGGGCAGGCTATGCTCGCCAACTGGCTGCGCGGCGGATTCGAGATGGACCGCAAAGGCGAATGGAGATTGAAGCCACAGGTCGCCGACACGCTCCAGCGCGACGTCCAGGCGATCATGGCGCAAACAGGATGGCAGAGAACTCTCTCCCGTTCCGCCGCGGATCAGACAACAATGGGAACCACTTTCGGCCTCGAAATCGGGAGAACGATATCTACCTCCGATAGTGAAACCACGAGCGACAGCGCGCGGTCTGGCAAAGGACGGCAACGAGGACCTACCCAGACAACTAGCAAAGGGAGAACGACAGCCGGTCGGTTTGGTGGTAATATAGGTTTTCGAAGCACGGATCAGGGATCCACTACCGAAACCGCGCAATCCACGATGGACGTTATGAACTATGATGTCCGGGAATCCATTGCTGCCGCTGAGCGTGCCGCAGCGCGCTCCAGCGATCCGGCAGCAACCTTCTCCCGCGAACTTTCGAACCGCGTCCTTGGGAACGAAGGCATGCGCAATCGCTACCTTCAGGATGCGGACAATGGACGCGCCACCTTTGATATCACCGGCCCATTAACCTCGCTCGAGCAGAACTCAGTCCTCTCGAAGGGCAGTTTCTCGACCGACATCGCCGGCAGTCCTGGCGACGGAGACAGTAAATTCAAGAAGCGCTAACGATGCCTTCCGGTGTGGGGATCAATGTAGTCTGGATTCAGTGGGTTCGAAGGGTTGCCGATCCAGAGCGGTCCAGATCGGGGGTCGAATGGATCGGCGAAAGCGCGCGATCTCTCCACCATCCGCTCATGCTCTTCCCAAACACGCTGTCTCTCGGCGTCACCCTCCTCATCGGACAGCGGCACACCATCGCCTTGCCCGATGAAACTATCCAGGCGTTCGCGAACATAACCGACGCCCAGCACCATGACCGCAGTCATCGGAAAGAACAGGATGTCGAGATAGCCCGCGATCCCCCCACGATAGAAGGCTTCCAGCGTGTCGATGCGGGTGGAGAGGGCCATCCCTCCCCACCAGACCGGAATGGTCGCCCACCAGAGCTTCGCGTACCATGGACGCCAGAAAAAGTGTCGGGCGCGCAGCGTTTGCCCCCCGGTAGCAGGCGTAAGTGGTGGAGGCTGATCGGCGACAGAATCATGTGGCATGTGCACGCCCGTTCTGACCGAAAGGAGATCAGACCAGCTCGATGACGTGAGCCTGCCCGACGCCCTCATGCCGAGGGCTGACCTGATAGGCGACATCATGCCCGAGCTTCCTGAGAGCCGTCGCGATATAGGCTTCGCTGATGCCGTCCAACCTGCCGTTCAGGATCTTCGACAGCTTGGGCTGCGGAATGCCGATCATTCGGCTCGCGACAGTCTGGCTCAGTTTGAGCTCATGGATGGACCGGAGCATCAGTGCCGCCAGGTCGGATTTGACCTTGAGATCATCGGCATCGGCCAAGCCGAGATCGGCAAAGACGTTGCCTCCGCCGGAAGTTACATGTTCGACAGCCATATCAATGTCCTTTGCTCTTACTCGCGCTACGCTGATCTTCCGCGTCCCGCCTGGCATCTTTCAATCTGCTCTCAATCGTCGTCTTGTCGTGTTTCGGGATAGCGATCCCGTTCGTTGACTTCTTCTGGAAGCAATGCAGCACATAGACAGCGGAATCGATTCTAGTGGTGTAGACCGCCCGATAGGAATCGCCATCATGGTCCTCGATCAGTTCAACTGCTCCATCATAACCTTTCAGCGTCTTCGCATCCGGCGCACGCTCCCCCTTCTGGGCCAAGCGGAGACCGTAACCCAGTGGCCGCTTCACCTCGTCGGGCATGGCCGACAAATCCTTGAGCGTGCTCCCCAGCCATCTTATTTCCTTGTCTGACTCACTCATTCCCGGACCACATCATCTTACAACACCCATTTATACCTAAATGGGTATAGCGTCAATAGCCGGTCTGCTTTGTTCAGATGCGCCAGGCACTTGCAATCGCTCCGGGCGACGTCGCGCCAGAATCGCCAGCTGATTTCGAGGCGATCAGGGCTGCGCGCGAGAAGACCGCGCGCTTCCGCGACGATATGGCTCAGCGCGCCAGTAGGATGTTTGATCGCACTGATGTTACCGAGATGCTTGGCGTGACTGCGGTCGCCATCAAGAAGCAACGGCAGCGGCGGCAGATGCTCGGCGTCCCCTATGGCGCTGAAATCCCATATCCGGCTGCCCAGCTCGTCAATGGCGAGGCGCTTCCCAATCTCAAGCGATTGCTCGAGGCCTTCGGCGACACTCATCCCTGGGAGCAATTGATGCTCCTGACGACGCCGGTTGAAGGCTTCAGCGCCCACGAGGAAACACCGCTGGCGATCCTGGGGCGTCGCCCGGATCAGGAAACCTTGCGTCAGCTCGTCGCACTTGTCGCGAGTTGGGCGGTCTGACCAGGAATGGCCGCCACCATGTTGCGACGCGTCGGTGCGGGCGTGCATATGCACCGGATTCATCGTGCTGCCCATGATCCGCTTTTCTTCGGGCCGTTCGGGCCTAAACCCGAAGGCCGCTTCGACGCCCCCGATGGCAGCTACAAGGTACTCCACACCGCCCGCACGCTGGTAACGGCTTTTGGCGAAACGCTCGTCCGACGGCCTGCGATACCCTACATCCTGTCCAGTGCGGTCCAGGCTCGCGCTCGCAGTGAAATCGTCACCACACGAGCGCTCAGGCTCTATCCACTCCTCGATGGCGGCATATCGGTTCATGGCCTGTCCTTCACCGACCTGCACGGCGACGCCTATGGCAAGACCTGGGCTGCCAGCCGGCACATCCATCAAACGACCACGGCGGACGGGATTCTTTATACATCCCGGCTCGACAATCAGCCTTGCGTTGCCCTGTTCGAGCGTGCCGCAACCGCCATCGCCATCTCGGAGGTCAGCAACGTCAGCATCTCGCCGTCCGAGGCGACATCACTCGCCGCGCACTTTGGGAAGGACTATGTGGAACCGTAGATCACTCGATGTTTTTCAGCGGTTCTGAATAGCGCAGCGGACTGTCGAAGGCCGATGTCTGGCCGTCTCCGACCGGGCCAATAACTCAATCCGCGAAAATTGCGGACAAAACGCTCAATCTCGCGGGCGAGATGCCGCGACATTATGCACAGCCTCCCCGCCCTGTCCTGAAAGCGCAACTCCATCGCGATATCCAGGGACTTGACCGTGACATGATGTCAGACCTTATCTACAGCCGTAAAGGAGCAAGGCGATGCATGATCATCATGGCCATAGCGGCCATAGCTTCTCGCACGGCAAACCCGCGGGCGAAACCAAGGATCCCGTCTGCGGAATGAGCGTCGATCCTGGGAAGACGCACCAACATGCCGAGCACAATGGCGCTTCCTATCACTTCTGCAGCGCCAACTGCCGGGCGAAGTTCATCGCCGATCCCGCAAAATATCTGGCGCCGCAATCGGCATCCGCTCCTGTGGCATCGGCATCCAGGATCTGGACCTGCCCGATGCATCCGGAGATCCGTCGCGATGCCCCCGGCTCCTGCCCGATCTGCGGCATGGCGCTGGAGCCCGCTGAGCCTGGCGCCGACGAGGGGCCGAACCCCGAACTGGTCGACTTTACCCGCCGCCTCTGGGTGAGTGGGATCCTCGCGGTGCCGCTGCTGCTGCTTTCCATGGGTGGCGAGATGGTGGGGTTGCACCTCGTGCCCATGCGTTGGTCCCCCTGGGTGCAGCTCGCCCTCACCGCGCCGATCGTGCTGTGGGCCGGATGGCCGTTTTTCGAACGCGGATGGGCCTCGCTGAAGAGCCGCCACTATAATATGTTCACGCTGATCGCGATCGGCGTGGGGGCAGCGTTCCTCTACAGTCTGATCGCTACAGTCGCCCCCGGCCTCTTCCCGGCCGCTCTCCGCACGCATGGCGATATGGTTCCAGTCTATTATGAGGCTGCGGGCGTCGTCGTTGCGCTCGTCCTGCTCGGCCAGGTGCTGGAGTTGCGCGCACGGGCCTCCACGGGACGCGCCATCCGTGCATTGCTCAAACTCGCGCCCAAGACGGCACGGCGCATCAGCCCCGACGGCGCCGAAAGCGAAGTGCCGTTGGCAGACATTGCGAGAGGCGACCGCCTGCGCGTGCGCCCCGGCGAGGCGATCCCGGTCGACGGCGTCGTGAGCGACGGCCACTCGCCGGTCGATGAATCGATGCTCACCGGCGAGCCGGCGCCGGTGTTCAAGTTTCCCGGCGCGGCGGTCACGGGCGGCACAGTCAACGGCACCGGCAGCCTGGTCATGGAAGCACAAGCGATCGGCTCGGACACCATGTTGGCCCGCATCGTCGCGATGGTGGCAGAGGCGCAACGCAGCCGCGCGCCGATTCAGGCAGTCGCCGACCGCATAGCCGGCTGGTTCGTGCCGGCGGTGGTGCTGGTGGCGATCGCGACCTTCATCATCTGGAATCTGGTCGGGCCGGAGCCGCGCTTCGGCCACGCGCTGCTCAACGCCATCGCCGTCCTCATCATCGCCTGTCCCTGCGCGCTGGGACTCGCCACGCCGATGTCGATCATGGTTGGCACCGGACGCGGAGCGCAAGCCGGGGTGTTGGTCAAGAACGCCGAGGCTCTGCAGGCGCTCGATGGCGTCGATACGCTGGTGATCGACAAGACCGGCACGCTGACCGAGGGCAAGCCGAAGCTGATGGCAGTCGAACCGACCCAGGGGTTCACGGCGGACGAGCTGCTGGCACTGACCGCCGCGCTGGAGGAACGGTCCGAGCATCCGCTGGCTCTCGCGATCATCGCGGGCGCGAGCGATCGGGGGCTCACGCTCAGCGAGGTCCGCAATTTCGAATCGCAAACCGGGATGGGGATCAGCGGGACTGTCGGAGGCCGCACGATCGCCGTCGGCAATGCCGCGCAGATGGAGCGGATCGGTGCCGACAGCACATTGCTCGCCCCAGCCGCCGAACGCCATCGGGCCAATGCAGCCGGCGTGATGTTCGTTGCCGTCGGCGGGCGTGCCGCAGGCCTGATCGCGGTCGCCGATCCGATCAAGGCCTCGACGCGCGAGGCCCTCGCCGCGCTTCAAGCCGAAGGACTGCACATCGTCATGCTGACCGGCGACAGTCGCGGCACGGCCGAGGCGGTCGCGAACGCAATTGGCGGCATCGACGAGGTTCATGCCGATCTCAGGCCCGACGACAAGGCGCGGATCATCACCGAACTGAAGACAAAAGGCGCGCGCGTCGCCATGGCGGGTGACGGCATCAACGACGCGCCGGCGCTGGCCGCCGCAGATGTGGGGATCGCGATGGGAACGGGCACCGACGTCGCCATCGAAAGCGCCCGACTGACCCTGACCGCGGGCGATCTGGCGGCGATGGTACGGGCGCGCCGGCTCGCCCGGGCGACCATGTCCAATATCCGCCAGAACCTTTTCTTCTCCTTCCTCTTCAACGGCATCGGCGTTCCGGTCGCGGCGGGCGTGCTCTACCCGGTCGCCGGCATCCTGCTCTCGCCGATGTTCGCTGGCGCCGCCATGGCCCTGTCCTCTTTCACCTTGGTCGCCAATGCGCTGCGGCTGAGTGCCGTGAGGCTCGACGGGAGCTAGCCATGAACATCGGCCAGGCGTCACAGGCGAGCGGGGTGTCGCAGCGAATGATCCGGCATTATGAGAAGATCGGTCTCGTCCCGCCGCCGGCCCGGCGGCGCAGCGGTTATCGCGACTATTCGGACGCGGACGTGCATCGCCTCCGCTTCATTGCCAATGCCCGCGACCTTGGCTTCCCGATCGAGGAGATCCGCTCGCTCCTCGGCTTGTGGCAGGATCGTGGGCGATCGAGCGGCGACGTCAAGGCACTGGCCATGGCGCGCGCCGAGGAGCTGGGCCGAAAGGCCGCAAAGCTTCAGGCAATGAGGACGGCGTTGGTGACGCTGGCTGAGGCCTGTCATGGCGATGTTCGACCGGAATGCCCGATCATCGAGCGTCTCGCCCGCACATAGCCCGGGAGTTGACGCGGCCTGAAGCCGACACGCGCGGCTCGCTCAGAAGCACGCTCACGGCGGCACGCCCAGGCCGACCGTGGACTGGCGCTTCAATTTGCGTCACGCGCTCAGTTTCGCGTTGCCAAACTCCGTCCCAAGTCCTATATCTGACTAGCTAGTCAGGAGAATGCGAATGGGCACGGCAATCCGAAAGGACCCGGAAGCCAAGGACGGACAAGGCGGCACCTGGAAACTCGAGGACGCCAAGGCGCGCTTCAGCGAGGTTGTCCGACGCGCTCAAAGCGAAGGCCCCCAGCGAGTCACCGTGCGAGGGCGCGAGACTGTTGCGGTCATCAGCGTGGAAGAGCTCGAACGGCTCCTGCCCACGGACGGCAGCAAGCCCGCCTTCGTACCCTTCCTCGAAGGCCTCGGGCTCGACGGTCTCGATCTGGAGCGCGAAATGGACCGGGGACGGGATATTCTTCTGTGAAGGGCTGGCTGTTGGATACCCATGTCGTGTCGGCCCTGGCCAGTCCGAATGGGGCTCCGAGTGTGAAGGCCTGGGCAGCGAGCCAGACCGAGCATAGCATGTATCTGAGCGTGCTCACTCTCGCGGAGATCGACAAGGGCATCCACAATCTGGACCCGGAAAGTCCGGACCGTTCCCGCTATCTCGCCGCGCGCGCCGCCCTCGCCGATCGGTTCAGCGGCCGGTTGTTGTCCGTCGAGGATGCTGTGGTCTTTCGGTGGGGCGTCATTTCCGGCGAGGTGAAGCGCCGCGTTGGTCAATCGCCTCCCGTCGTGGACACGCTGCTCGCCGCGACCGCGATCGAAAACGACCTTTTTCTGGTCACCCGTAACGTCAAGGACACACGAAACAGCGGAGCGGCGCTCTTCAACCCCTGGGAAGACGGGCCCGCTGATTTCTCCGTCACATAAGTTGAATGGCACCGAGGCAATGAAAACGGACATCGACCATCTTCCGGCCAGCAAGCGACACGAGCTTGATCGGGTCATTCAGATCCTGTTCGAGGAGTTCGACGATGCCCATGGCAACCCAACCGGTGCTCGCAAGCTCGGCCGCATCCTCAAGATCATTCTTTACGGTTCCTATGCAACGGGCCGCTGGGTGCATGAACCCCACACCGAGCGCGGCTACCGATCGGATTTCGATCTGCTTATCATCGTCAACCAGAAGGAACTGACCGACCGGCTCGAATATTGGGACAAGGCTGAAGAACGTCTCAACATCGAGACCATGATCCTCAACCGGCTGCGGACGCCGGTCAATTTCATCATTCACACACTGCAGGAAGTGAATGACGGGCTGGCGCACGGCCGCTATTTCTTCATGGACATCGCCCGCGACGGCATCGCGCTCTACCAGGCCGACGATAGCGAACTGCACAAACCCAAGCCCAAGACGCCGCAGCAAGCCTATGACATGGCCAAAGGCTATTACGACCAGTGGTTCGAGTTAGCCGTGTCGTCTCGTAGAATTTTCCAGTTCTGTTACGACACAAAGCAATTTCCCGACGCGGCCTACAATCTCCAGCAGGCCTGCGAGCGGCTCTATTATTGCGTCCTTCTCGTCTTCACATTTTACACCCCATACAGTCACAACCTGAAATTCCTGCGGCAGCAGGCGGAGCGGCTGTCGCCTCGCCTTGTCGAGGCGTGGCCGCGCGACAAGCGCAAGCTCGAGGCGCGTTTTCTCAAACTCAAGGACGCCTATGTGAAGGCCCGGCATTCCGACCATTTCAGGATGACTGACGAGGAGTTCGCCTATCTCTCCGAGCGCGTCGAGATCCTTGGCACGATCGTCAACGAACTCTGCCAGGAGAAACTCGCGGAACTCCACGCGGCGTTAGGATCCCAACCATGAGCATCCGGAAGCGCGAGGGAAACCGTCCTGATCGACGGTTTGCCGACGAAGAATTTCTGAAAGTGGAAGACCGCAAGGCTCTGTGTGCACGCCTCCGTTATGTCGGATCGGCAAATCATAAGCTGCGACCCGGGGATTATGGTTTTCATCCGTCGCACAATCCCCGCCCCTCCAAATCGCCCTGCGACGCGCTGCGAGCGGTTCTTCTGGCGGAAGCCTCGTCCCTGATGCAGCAGGGGATCATGCTCGGCATGGTCAGTCAATTCGGCGACGGCAGCGTTCCAAAGTATATTTGGGCCGTCGATGAGGCTAATGAGGTTTACGAAGCTAAAACACGACCGGAGCTAGAGACGGACTATCACGGATACAGGCTTGGCGATGACGAGCGCGACATGCGCGCCTACATTTTGAAGGAATGGAAGCGGCGGTGCCGGTAGGATTGGAATTTGGACTTGCGCCTGAGCGCCTCGACGAGGGAAGCCGCGAAGAGCGGGCTGCCTTCGGCCTGTTTACCATGCGCACGGCTCGCCAGTCGCTGACGGAGGGCTTCGACTCTTTCCTGAACGGCTTCCGGCAGGGACCGCTGGTCTCCGGTTATCATGTGGCGGAATGGCTGGCATGGAATTGGTGGCGCCTGCGCTGGGAACCCCGCTCGGCATCACCGGACTGGTCGCTCGCCCACAAGATGAACTCGATCGGCGAAGGGTATCTCTGGCCGAACATCGAGATCTGGTCGGATGGCGTGCGCACCATGTTAATTTCCCACGCCTCCGCGGAGCCTGACGCGAAGCCATTCCGATATGTGGGCGCATTTCCGACAATCGTCCCCTCGACACTTTTCGAGGCAGCCCTCGACGAATTTCTGCCAAGGATCATTGGTCGCTTGCACGAGCAAGGCGTTGGGGAAACCAATCTCGACCGGCTCTGGCGGGATGTCATTGCGGAGCGGGCGGACCCGGAGATTGCCAGGCGCCGACGTCTCGAGGCGCTGATGGGACGCGATCCCGACGCGTTCGACGACGACGCGGTGGAGGTGCTGATCGGCGATGCCGAACGTCTGGGTGAAGATGCTGTCCGGGAAGTCGCGGCTGAGCGTGCCCGGTTGCCGCACGAGAGCGAGGATCTCCTAACCGCGCGCCGGCTGGAAGAAATTGCCCAGACCCTCGGTCATCGTGGTTCTGCCAGGGACGCGGTGGTGCTCGACGCCCAGTATCGCGTTGTCAAGGACCCGGAAGTGCCCGCCTGGAAGCTCGGGACAAACGTCGCTGATGCGCTCCGCCAGCAGGAACGGCTCGGGGCCGATATCATTGATGATCGGCTGCTGGCGGCACTTGCCGGCACGACCCCTGACGCCTTGACCGAGCATCCGCGCGGGCCTGCCGCCCTCCCCTATGCTCTCGACGACGCCGCAGGAGACAAATCGCTCATCGTTCTGCCGGGAAAGCGGGAGGTCGGTCGGCGCTTCGCTCTGGCGCGCGTGCTCGGGGATAGGCTGATGAACCGCGAGGGCGCACTGCATGCAGCAACGCATGCCTACACCTATCGGCAAAAGGCCCAGCGATCGTTCGCAGCCGAATTCCTCGCGCCCTTCGACGTCGTCGAGGAGATGCTGCGCGGCGACTATTCGGACGAAAATCAGCAGGACGTGGCGGAGCATTTCCAGGTGTCACCGATGGTCGTGAACACGCTCCTCAAGAATCACGGCCGGATCGAGCGGGACTGGCCCGAAGAGGATTTCATGACGGCGATTGTCTGAAGCCTCGGAGCTTCATTAATCCGGGTCGAACGGGTGTCGAGGAGATCAGTTCGGTTGTGTGGCGCCGGAAATACCGCTTAACAGTATGCCTTGGCGAGGAGGCTTCATGAATGAGGATGCAATACCGGATGCGGCCGCCCGACGTATCGCACTCGCCCTTGTCGAGCAATGCGTCCGCAACACATGTCTCGAGGAGTTTCATGCCGGAAAGGTGCCGGAGAGTGTTACCGAAGACTATAGCGACGTGATGGTAGTCACGCCTTACGGCGAAATTCCCTGGCCGGAGGTGTCGAGAATATCAGACGCAGAGATGAAAGCCCTGATGATCGAGGTCGTCAACAAGGTCTACACGTTCCTCACGCATCTTGAAGATGTGATTGTTCTGCGCGATTCTGCGCGCTGGAACCGGCCTGAGCACGACCCCGCCCTGCTCGCCTTCGTAAAGCGCCGTGCCGCTGCCCGGCAAGCGGACGGTGAACAAAGGGAATAGGCAATATCATCCGACATCCAAAGATAGGAATGGACGTCGACATCTATAGGATCATCACCTTCCGCGCATTCACGAATATGGTCCGGTGACTAATCCAAGGTCCCGATCTCGATGGCTAGTCAGAGAACGGATGCGGAGGCCGGGCATCAGGACACCGGGCGATCAACTCCTTTATTTTTCGTGTCGCAGGTGCTCAACAATTCATGCGAACCCGGCGTGATGTCAGGTTGCGCAGATTTGACAACGACGCCACTTTGCAGGCGTGAGGCCGGACGCCTTGGCAAACGCCTTGGTGAAGTGAGCCTGGTCGGAGAATCCGCATTCGAGAGCGACCTGCGCCAGCGGCAGCGCGGTATTGGCCAGGAGGTGCTTTGCGCAGACGATACGCTGCTGTACGAACCATGCATAGGGCGCTATCCCCACTGTATTTGTGAACGCGCGCACGAAGTAGTAGAGCGATAATCTGCAACGTGACGCGACCTCGGAGATGGAAATCGGGTTACTGATGTCTTCGCACATAGCCCGCATGGCGAGACCAACCTGCCATGGTGCCAGGCTCGGCTGGCTACTGATTGAGCCAAAGCCCCGTCCGTCATTATATCCCGGCCGTTTAGCCGGTCCAGCATGCGCCCGGGTCTGCACCTGTCCTGCGCAGGGCATCGGCCCGGCGCCCGCACTTCCAAAAGCCGCCATCGCGACCCCCAATGGGTTGCAGGGTAGACTTCTGACGCCGGGAACTTCAGCGCCCTACCCTATCGGCCGCCACCGCGAGGCACGACGGACCGAGCCGTCGGGTTCTCGAAGGGGGAGGCCCTACTATTCCCATTTGATGGGACACATGAGGGGAACCAAAGGCGGCCAACTTTCTTCCGACCCAAATTGCAGACGCCCCATGATCGAGCAGGAGCAGGACCAGGACCAGGATTGGGATACGGCGCTGTTAAGATTGCCCCTTGGGCCGACGCAGGATCTTGCGAAGATAGGTTTCGGCGCGAACCAGCTCCTTTTGAACAGAGCGCTTGTGCAAACCGAAATCAGCGGCGATCTCGTTCTGCTGCTTTTCGTCACGCCATCGGGCCAAAAAAATCGCCTGCCGCTTAAGGGGAAGAGAGTGAAGCGCCTCGAGAGCCCGGTCCATCTCATCTGCAGCAAGGACAGCAGCTTCCTGGTCCGGTGTGCTATCGGGAAATTCGGAAAGCTCGGCCACATCCAAGTTCACGGTGCGCCACTCGCTACGACGCCGGTTGATCGCGAGATTTACGGCCATCCGGTAGAGATACGAGCGCGGGCTGCGCAGATCGCCGATGCTGGGCTCAGACCTCAGTTTAACGTAGACATCGTGGAGCGCTTCCGCGGCCGCCTCCGGAGAGCGCAGATGCGCTGAGAGACGCCTCAGCAGCGAGTCATACTCGCTCTCAAGCAGGGCTAGTAGCCTGTGAGCCGGGCCTTCACTATCGGTCTCGAGGGAAGCGTCAAATTCGCTTGCCTGTTGAGGTCGAGATGATTCTGTTTCGTCAGTCATTGCCGTCAGGGCTCTAGCGGTAGCCCGCTCGTCCAGGGATCCGACGTGAATTCATTGAGAAGCTGTGCAGCAACGAAGTAAATGATCGGTGTTCGATCGCCCATTTTTGCCAGTATCTCGCCATTTCCGCCACGAGTGGATCACGGAATGTCACCCTTCCCGGCCAGATAATAGCAGCCCTCCTCGTCAGGAACACAAAAGAAGATGCGATTAAATGATATTTACATATCTAAACATATACAATTCCAGTTTAAGATATATTTACAATTATCAAATAAAAAATGGGATAGTTATCTTATGCATAGTTCACACAATCCGAAGTATTTTGGTTAACATGATTTGGCGGATCGCGGCGGGATCGCCTGTGTGACCACATCGCACGTTGCGCCATCTGCCGGCCTCCAGACCCAAAGCAACATCGCCTCCGCGCGCGAATCGGTGAGAACCGTGCAGCGCGCGGCACGGCGAAGACTGGGCGAGCGTGACGGAAAATTCTACCCATCCATGCCCCGGCCACTTAGTCATCCGCCGGCGGGTGCGATGTCCACGGCCAGCTAGCAGATTGCGGCGAGCGGCTAGACAGGCCGCGGCGCCCGTAGTGGTCGCGAGCAGGGCTCCGCGGACAATGATCGCGTTTGACGAGTGACGCAGGACGGGGTCGCGACATTGGTCCGACCCTACGCGTCCTCTTGGGTTGAGCGGAGGACATCACCTCTCCTGGCAACCTTATGCGAATATGCGCCCTCCCACGTTGCCCCTATCTCGGCGATCCGCAGGAGTCGCGGCACAACATTTCAAACTCCTTTTGCAGGTCACAGTTCGACCGCGACATCCGGCGCTGCGGCGCTGCGGTGCGCGCGACGTGCACCGAAGCGATCCTGGCCCATAGCAAGATGGCCCGGCTCTTTGCTGGCAAGGCACTAAAACTGCGTCACACTAGGGGATCGGCCGAGGCCGTGAGGAGGCCGACCTTGAGACTGCAGACATCGCGCGCATGATCCTCCCAAAATGGGAACTTCTCCTCGTGCCCAGCACAACCACTTGCGGTAGATTAAGAGCAGGGGTGACATATGACCTATCTTGCGGAGCGCGTGCTGACCGAAAAACTGGCGGAAGCCAAAGAGTTGCTTGAGCGCGCGCTGAACATTCTCGACGAGCACCAGGAATATGACGCGGCCTATTCGACTTGCGAAGCCATCGAGCGCCTGATCGGCGCGCCGACGACGCTCGAGCAATGGTATATGATGACCGGCCGCGGCCCGGATGGTGAGCCCTTGAACTAACGTCCCATTCCATCGCAGCCCCTCACGAACGGTAGCCGCACTGCATGAGTACGCCGCAGACGACGGAGAGCTGTTCGACTTCCTGCGCATCGGGACGGCCAATCGGCTCATAGAGCTGCATCCGCGCCCGACCGAGAACCTTTTCGGAGTGGACCTTCACCAACGCGTCGGCGCGCTCGACCGCCGCAGGCGATGACGTCCCGGCCCGTTCCTTGGCCTCTGACGGCTTCGACCCCATCAGGCGCGGTCAGCGCCCGCGCCTTGGGCGTGTCCCGCATTGCTTCGGCTTCCCCGACCGTGCGCGGCAACCGCGCCGGCCACCTCGCGAACGACGCAGCCCTTGGGAAGCTGATGTTGGCTATATTCGCGATATGGGATGATCGTCGCCATGAGCGCGCCGATCGGCGCGAACAACAGCCTATCGCGAGCCAGAGCTTCAAGGTGCCCATAAAGCGATGCGACGGTCGCGTATCACGGCTCGGCTTGGGAAAGCAGATGCTCCTCCCGCGCCGCCATCCAGACTTCGCGGGCCGCGTCGAGATTCATGATCGCGATGCCGATGCCGACAATGATGTCCGGCCAGGGCGAATGAACTCTCAGTGTCACGAGGCCAGCGACAATGATCGCGACGTTTGCAAGGGCATCGTTCCGTGCTGACAGCCAGGCTGCCTTGGCAAGACTGCCGCCCCGCCGCCGATGGCGGGCGAGCAGGAAGGCCGCGATCAGGTTCACCAGCAGGGCGCCGAGGCCGGTGGCAGAAAGGGCTATGGCGTCGGGTGGAAGAGGAGCGCTGAGCTTGTGCCACAGCGTCCACAAGAAGGCGATTGCAGGCGCCAGCAGGATTGCCGAAAGCAACATGCCCACGCGCGCGCGCCGCGCGGCACTCCATCCCAGGGCCGCCACGATAAGGAAATTGACGGCGGCGTCCTCGAAGAAGTCGGCGCTGTCTGCGAAGAGCGACACCGATCCGATGCGGAGCGCGACCGCGAACTCGACGCCGAAATACGCCAGATTAAGCAGCGCGACGATGAGCACCGCCCGCCGAAGGGCGGACAGCAGAGAACTGTTGAGAGGCTCGGTCGAAGATCGTTCCCCGCTCATGCCGGTTCTTCCTCCGACAGACCGAGCAGGTGGACATGCTCGTTGATCCGCTGGACCGCTACCTTGGTGTCGATGTCGATTTCGTTGATGCAGGCCGGATGTTGCTGCAGACGCCAATAGCCCGATAGCGGCAGGTCAAGCAGTTGCAGCAGCAGGGCACGATTTACGCTGTCGTGGCCGACCGCCACCACCGTCTCGCCGGGATGGGCTTCCAGCATGAGCCGGAGGGAATCGGCGGTTCTCAGCGCAAGCGCCTGAAGCGTGTCACCGCCGGGTATGCGGGCCAGATGCGGCGCGCTGAACCACAGATCGTAGAGAGCCTGAGACGTCTGCTGGACCTCTTCATGCGTCTTCCAGCTCCACTCACCATAATCGAAGTCGAGCAGCTCCGGGAGCGGCTGCGGGACCAGGCTGTAGCGATCGGCGATGGCCCGCGCTGTGTCCGCGGATCGACCCATCGGGCTGGTGAACACGGCATCGACCCTCCATTCGGCCGCGATCCGTTCTGCAGTAGCGGCCGCCTGTCGCCGGCCCAGCTCCGTCAAAGGGACTTCCTTGCGGCCCCGAAAGCGCTCGGGTTTGATGCCTTCGACATGACCGTGGCGCACGAGAATGAGTTTCATGGGTAGCCGCCTTTCATTTGCGGGTGAACGGATTGATGAAGACGGCTCGGCCGCCAAGCGCGCGTTCGATTTCGAGAAGCCGGTTGTATTTTGCGAGACGTTCGCCCCGGCAGGGTGCGCCGGACTTGATCTGCCCCGCGCCGATTGCCACCGCGAAATCGGCGATGAAGTCGTCATTGGTCTCGCCGGAGCGATGGGAGACCATCGTGCACCAACCAGCCTGGTGGCAGAGCTTCGCCGCGTCGACCGTCTCGGTGACAGTGCCGATCTGGTTGAGCTTGATGAGGACCGCGTTCATCGCCTTGCGGTCGATCGCTTGCCTGATGAACTTTGCGTTTGTGACGGTGATGTCGTCGCCCATGACCTGAATCCGGCCACCTTGCGCGGCCATCTGGTCGACGAAGCCCTGCCAGTCGTCGTCGGCGAAGCCGTCTTCGATCGAGACGATCGGAAACTCGCCGATGAGCTTCTCGTAGAATGCGAGCAGGCCAGCACGATCGAAGGGCCCGCCGCTGGAGGGTCTGACATCGTAACAGTCGCCGGATCGGAATGATGAGGCGGCAGGGTCAAGCGCGATCGCGATGTCCTCTCCCGGCTGATAACCGGCTTTCTCGATCGCCTTGACGATGAGGCTCAGCGAAGCGTGAATTGCCTGCGCATCGAACCCCGGCGCGAAACCGCCCTCGTCGCCCACGCTTGTGCGCAGCTTCTCCTGATGGAGGATCTCGCGGAGCGCCGCGTAGGTTTCAGCGCCATAGCGCAGCGCCTCGGCGAAGCTCGGCGCGCCCGCCGGCACGATCATGAACTCCTGGAAGTCGATGCCGCTTTCGGCGTGCTTGCCGCCGTTCATGACGTTGAACGCCGGCACGGGCAGGATTTGCGCCGCCGAACCGCCGCCAAGCTGCTCGTAGAGCGGCACCCCCTGCACCGCCGACGCGGCGCGGGCGGCCGCCATCGAGACGCCAAGGATGGCATTCGCCCCGAGCCGGGCCTTGTCGGGCGTGCCATCGAGCGCGATCATGGCGCGATCGAGCGTGGCCTGATCGCAGACGTCATAGCCCTGCAGGGCGGCGGCAAGTGGCCCTTCGACGCGGCCTATGGCCTGCAAGACGCCTTTGCCGCCGAAACGGGCGCTGTCGCCGTCGCGCAGTTCCACAGCCTCGTTGGCGCCGGTCGAGGCACCGGACGGCACCGCTGCGGTCGCTTCGATGCCGCTTTCGAGAATAACAGTGACGGCGAGCGTCGGGTTGCCGCGCGAGTCGAGGATCTCGCGGCCGTGAAGACTGGCAATGCGGGTGCTGGGGATCATGGCGGTTCCGATCAGGCGAGGAGCGCGCGGCGGACGATCGCCGTCGTCTCGCCGATCGCATAGTGGATGGTAGCCCCGGTCGAGAGGTCGAAACTCTCGATCGCGGCGGCGTCGAGGCCGTCGAGCGCCATGCACAGCGCTCGCAGCGTATTGCCTTGGGAGACGACAAGCGTGGTTCCGCCAGCCATCGCGGCGGGCAAGAGGACGTGGACATAAGCCGCAAGCACGCGCGCGGCGGTACCGCGCAGGCTCTCCCCTTCCGGCGGCGCCTCGGCGTAGGAACGCCGCCAGAGCCGTATCTGAGCGGCGCCGACCTCGGCTACGGCCTCATCCTTGTTGCGGCCCGTCAGCGTGCCGTAATCGCGCTCGTTGAGCGCCGGCAGATGCGTCAAGGGCGTTTCGGTTGCTTCCAGCACTTCCTTGATGATCGCGACCGTCTCCGTCGCGCGAGACGCCGGCGAGCTGAAGATGCGCGAGGGCGCCAGCCTCGCCTCCCGAATCCGATGGGCGACCCGCGCTGCCTCGTCTCGGCCGATCGCTGTCAGCGGCGGATTGCTCCAGCCCGTGAAGACATTGGCCGCATTGGTCGCGCTCTCGCCATGACGCACGACGACGAGGCTGATGGGCGCCCCCATCAGTGCGCCAGGAACAGCGGCAGAGCGGTGTTGCGCAGCATTTGCCGCGTGGTGCTGCCCAGGAGCCATTCGACGAGCTGGCTGTGCCGATAGGCACCCGCCACCAGCATGTCGGCCCCGATCGCCTCTGCCTCCTTGACGATCTGCGCGCCCCGATCATGCCCTGAAGGCGCGACCACGCGCAATTGCGCGTCTATGCCCATTTCCTGCAGCCTGTCGGCCAAGGTGAGGGCATGATCCTGTTCGGCGTCGATTCGGATCGCCGTCACCGTGTCGGCGGCGCGCAGCCACGGCATCGCGCCCTGAATAGCATCGTCCGTGACCGGCGTGTCGCTCAGCGCCACGGCGATGTGCGCGAAGGCGGGCGGTCGGGGCGTCCAATCCGCCGGCACCAGCAAGAGCGGCTTGCCCGTCTCGCGGATCGCGGCGTGCTGCGCGTCGCCGCTGTCGAGATCTTGGCTCTGCACCAGCACAAGGAGGTCGGCGTCGCCGGCTGCTTCGACGATCGTCGCCTCCTCGGCTCCTGCCGGCGCTTTCCATTCGACGCGGGGCGTGTCGTCGGCGGTGCCGGCGTTCCATGCAACGAATGCTGCCTGCGCGGCCATCGCCTTGTCGCTGGCGGTGCCCTCGGCCGTCTCCCGGAGGCGCTGGATCTGGACTTCCTCGGTCGAGGAGACGAGCTGGTCGGGATCGACGACGACATGCAGCGCCTCGATCCGGGCGAACTTGTCGACCTTCGCCGCAACAACGGCGGCGTCGAGGCAGGAGCGAGCGGTGGCGGCTTCGGTGACGATGGCGAGAATCTTCATGGGGCTTAGCTCCGAAATAGCCGCGCCAGAGCTTCGGGCGCGGAGAAGCCTATCCAGACCGCGAGCACGCCGGCGGTGACGGACAGGAGGATGTTGGCGAGGGCTCGGCCCAGCTCGCCGGTCTGGATGAGGGCGAGCGTTTGCAGGCTGAACGAGGAAAAGGTGGTATAGCCGCCGCAGAGCCCCACCAGCATGAAGGCGCGGATTTCCGGCGGCACCGGCCAGCGGCCGCCCGTTTCGGTGAGGGCGGCGAACAGGCCGATCACGAACGAGCCCGTTATGTTGATGAAGATCGTTCCCCACGGCATCGCCTCGCCGAAGCGTGCCGTGAAGACGAGGTTGATCCAGTAGCGGCCGAGCGTGCCGATCAGACCGCCGACGGCGATCCATGCGTAGGTCAGCATTGCGCCGCCTCCGTTTCAGGAGCGGTCGCCTTGCGACGGGCGTGCGCCCGCTTCGGCTGCGGTCGGGGTCTTGCACCATGCAAGCCTTGCTCGGCTTCGGTGATGTAGGTGCGCGTGATCGGCAGGCTGGCGACGTCGCGGGCAATCTGGGCCTGAAACACCATCAGCCCATTGAAGCGGAAGCCCATCTCGCAGGACGCCAGATAGAACTCCCACATGCGATAAAAACGGGCATCGTAGATCGCCTCGATCGCAGGGCGGTTGGCGGCGGCGCGCAGGCGCCAGTGGCGCAGTGTCTCGGCATAATGGAGCCGCAGCACTTCGAGATCGGTCAACCACAGCCCGGTTTCCTCGAGCGCCGCCAAGGCTTCGCTAACGGCCGGAATATAACCGCCAGGGAAGATGTGCTCCTGCGTCCAGCGGTCGAAACCCGGCCCCCGATCCTTGCGGCCGATCGAATGGACGAGCGCCACGCCATCATCGGTCAGGAGCCGGTCGATCGCGCCGAAATAGTCCCGATAATGCTTGGCACCGACATGCTCGAACATGCCGACCGACACAATGCGATCGAACCGGCCCGCCACCTGGCGATAGTCAGCGAGCGCGAACCGCACGCGGTCGGAAACGCCAGCGGCCGAGGCGCGGTCTCGTGCGACCCGAAGCTGTTCGGTCGAGAGGGTGATTCCCGTGACATAAACGTCGGCGCTGCGCGCGAGCATCAGCGCCAGGCCTCCCCATCCGCAGCCGATGTCGAGAATATGCGCGCCAGGCTGCAGATCCAGCTTCGCCGCGATGTGCGCTTTCTTCGCGGCCTGCGCCGCTTCGAGCGACATGCCCGGATCGGTGAAGTAGGCGCAGCTATATTGGAGATCTTCGTCAAGGAAGAGGCGGTAGAAGGCTTCCGACAGGTCATAATGGTGCGCGACGTTGCGGCGCGATCGCCCGAGGGAATTGGTGCGGGCGCGCAGCGCGGCCGTCAGCTCACGGGCGCGGCCCAGGATACCCGCGCCGGGACGGCGTTTCAAATTGCGCCCGATCAGCTCCATGAGGCTGTCGAGCGTGCCGCGTTCGATAACCAGCGAGCCCGCCATATAGCATTGCCCGAGCTGATATTCGGGGTCGAGCGCGAGCAGATTGGCAGCCCAGCGATCCTTCAGCCGGATCGCGACATCGAGCTGCGGCATGTCGATCGGCACCGCGCCGATGGTGAAGGAGGGCTCGGAACGGATCGCAACGGACAGCCGGCCGACCTCGATCATGCGGGCGAGCAGCTCACGCAGCATCATGTCCTCCCTCGCGGACGATGAGCACCGAGCAATCCACCTTGTGCGTCATGCGGTCCGAGCGGCGGCCGAACAGGTGCTCCCACAGATCGGCATGTTCGGTCGCGCCGATCACCAGCAGATCGGCCTTGGCCTCGCGTGTGAACGCGACGATGTGCCCGACCGGATGGCCGGTGAAGACGTGGGTCTTCAGCGTGACACCCGATCGCGCCGCGATCCGCTCGGCGAGCGCCTTGTGCCTGCCGATATGGCGGCGTTCCTCCGTTTCATGCGCGGTTACGTCCGCGATCATGCCGGTTCGAGGCGCAATGTCTTCGACGAACAGCACGTCGAGGCCGGTGTCCGCGACCGCTGCCAGCTCAATCGCGGTGCGTAGCGCGGTCAGGGAGTTCTCGGAGCCATCATTGGCGTGAACGATATGGTGGAACATCGAACTTACCTCCTTGCCGGCGACGTCATGAGCGGCCTGCTACGGCGGCCGCGACCTGCGGCGCCGCTTCGGGCTTTTGCGCGTCGGGAAGCGGCTCTTCAGGCGGGATCAGGTGTCGCGGCAGGTAGAAGGCATTGGCGATCAATGTCGGGACGATCGCCGAGCCGATCACGGTCGCGACGAGGATCGAATATTGGCTCTGGTCGATGACGTGGTGCGAGAGGCCGAACAGCGCTGAAATCGTTCCGAAGGTAAGGCCCGTCGACATAAGCAGGGTCGTGTAGGCCGCTTCCTTGCGCGGAGACGCGAACCAGCGCGTCAACGGATAGACGCCGACCACCTTCGAGGCCATCTTGCCGATCAAGAGCACGAGAAAGCCAATCGGCGCAGCCCATAGCGCCGACAGTGAGACGAACGAGCCGGCGCGAATGAAGTAGAAGGGCGTCAGCAGGCCGAAGGTCAGCGTGCGCAGCCGCCGAATGAGCGCGTGATCCTTGCCTACGGTGCCAGCTAGCACCATGCCGACCAGATAGGCCGGCAGCACCGCTTCGCTGTCCGCCCAGGTCGCAAGCGCGCCGAGGCCGAACAGCGCGAGCAACAGAAACTTGGCTTCCAGCTCGGAGGGGCGATCGCCATAGAGTTTGAAGAAGCGGGGCGTCAGCCACGGCAGGATCACGAACACGACGACAGCGATCCCAGCGAAAATCGCCGTCTTGACGGTGAATGGCGCGAAGATCACGCCCAGCGCCAGCACCGTCACCAGGTCGTTGATGAAGCAGGCGGCAAGCAGCGTCTTGCCATAATCGGTGCGATTGAGCCCGAACTCGAGCATGACTGCATAGACGACCGCGACCGAAGTTGTGGACATGGCGACGCCGGCGAGCAGGGCGGCCTTCATCGTCCAGCCCAGCCCGAGGACGGCGAGTAGCGTGCAGCCGACGAACGGCAGCGTGAACCCCGCCAGACCGACTGCGGTCGCCTCCTTCCATTTGGTGCGGAAAACGCTCGGGTCCAGCTCGGCGCCGGCGAGGAAGGTGAGGACGATCGCGCCCGCCCCCGATAGGAATGTCACCCAGCTTTCCTGGGTGCCGAGCACTGCCGAGCCCACGGCCGCGCCGATAATGAGCTGGGCGATGGTGCCCACCACGATTTCCGACAGCGCCGTAGCGATCTTGAACCAGATCGACATAAGGGTCGCGACCAGCGCCAGCCCCAGCCAAAGCGCGGCAATCGCCCACACATGGGTCATTCTTCACCGTCTCCGCACCCGCTCGGGCTATGCCCGTTCCGGCGTGTGTCAGGATCGGGCCGTTACCGACGGCCCGCGCGGCGAAGACACACTCCCACCGCGTTTGACGCAGTAGGGGTCATCAGCCTGTCGGCGGTTATGGGGGACTCCATCCCCATCCAGCGATGTCGAAGGCAGGGCAAGAGCCCTTCCCTTCCGGATAACCTTAAAGTGAATTGATCGTTCCGCTCAAGGCTAATCCAGTCACCCCTTGGATTTTGTCACACTGACGAGGACGCCAACGATTGCGAGGATGACTGCCAGCACCAGAATCAGGTCGAAAGGGGCTACGGGCATATCGACCTTCATGGGATACTTGGCGGGTCGCTTGCCGGAAAGCTCTCGTCAGATTGTTCATCGACCTCATCCCAGCCTCGTCGGGGGTCGCGGTCGCGGATACTGGCTGGACCGGCGGTGCGGGTCTGGTCGATATTGGCGGGATCGGTTTCGTCGGGCTGCAGGGCGGCACCCTCTGCCTTCCCTACGGCCCGCTCGCCCACCTCGGCCGCTCTGGCGGTATATTCTTCGGCGAGCTTCAGGTGCGACGCTTTAGCCTCGGCCGTATCGGCCTCTGCGGCCAAGCGCTGCTCCTCCTGTGCTCGGCGCACGAAATAGGCATGATCTTCGGGCATCTTCTCCATCCTTCGTCAGTGAGCGAGAAACAGGGGCAGATCGAAGCGCGCGAGCACATGGCGGGTGGTTCCGCCAAGCAGCCATTCGATGAACTGATTGTGCCGATAGGCGCCCATCACCAGCAGATCGGCACCGAGCTGGTGCGCTTCGGTAACGAGCTGGTCGCCGAGCGTCTCGCTATCGCGCGGCACTTGGCGGACGTGGAAAGCTATGCCTTCGAGTCCGAGCAGCTCTTCGGCCGAACGGGCAATCTCGCGGCTTTCGGCGACCAGCAGCAGCGTCACCTCACTCGCCACGCGCAACCACGGCAAGGCGCCTTCGAGCGACCGCAGACAAGCCGATGTGTCGTTCCAGGCGATGACGATATGCTCAGCGAAAGTATCACCAGGTTGAAGACGCCATTTCGCGGGCACCAGAAAGAAGGGATGCTTGACGCGGTTGAAGGCGGCGTGGAGCGCGTCGCCGCCGTCCATGTTGGTCGGGCGCGCCAGGACCAGCACATCGAAGATACGCGCTTCCTGCTCGACATTTTCCTCCTCGGCGCCGATGCGTTCCTTCCAGCGCAGCGGAATGTCCGCGTCCGGATGCTCGGCGATCCAGGCTTCATAGGTCGCGTGTGTCGCCGCCTCGCGCTCCTGGGCGGTGCCTTCATAGCGGACACGCAATTGCTGGAAGGCCAGCTCCTCGCTCGCGCAGACAATATGCTCGGGATCGACGACGACATGCAGCGCCTCGATCGTGGCATCCTTCAGCACATGGGCTGCGGCCTCGGCCGCGTCCAGACAGGCCGGCGTCGTCGCGGCCTCGGCGATCACCGCCAACAGCTTAGTGGTCATGACCCTCTCCCTTCTGCGGGAGTGCGGCAAGACCTACCGACGCCCGCGAAATGGCGTTCTGGTAGGAGTTATCAGCCTTTGCGGCGGTTGATGGGGAACTCCATCCCCGAACCCTATATAGATATTCGCCTCGTCGATCGGCAAGGGCGGAGGCTTGCACCGTGCAAGCCCTCGGCTCAGCGATGGTCGCCAACGCCAAGCGGCGTGCCGGCGCGCGAGCGCTTCCCCAGCAGGTATTCGCGCACCCAGGGATGATCGGACTTTTCCAGCTCGCGGACCGGCGCGATGGCTACGATCTTCTTGTCCGCAAGCGCCGCTACCCGATCGGTGATCGTGTAGAGCGTGTCGATGTCGTGCGTCACCAGCACGACCGTCAGACCGAGACTATGCGCCAGATCGCGGATCAGACGGTCGATCTGATCGGCCATCACCGGGTCGAGGCCCGATGTCGGCTCGTCAAGCAGCAACAGTTCGGGATCAAGCGCAATCGCGCGAGCTACGCCGGCCCGCTTCTGCATCCCGCCCGACAGCTCATTGGGAAATTTGTCGATCGAGTCCGCTGGGAGACCCGACAGGATCGCCTTGAGCTGGGCGATTTCACAAAGCATTTGGTCCGGAAGCCGGGCGTGTTCGCGCAGCGGGACTTCGATGTTTTCCCGCACCGTTAGCGTTGAAAACAGGGCATTGGCCTGAAACAGCACGCCCCACCGGCGTTTGACGGCTTCGATTTCCGCCTCCGGCCCCTCATGAATGTCGGTCCCGAACACCTGGATCGAGCCGCTAGCGGGCGGAAGCAAGCCGATGATAGATTTCAGCAGCACGGACTTTCCCGAACCTGAGCCGCCGACGAGGCCGAGGATCTCGCCGCGTTTAACGGTCAGGTCGAGGCCCTTATGGATGACCTGCTCGCCGATTTCGGTCCTGAGCCCCTTCACCTCGAGCGGCGGTGCCCCATCAGACGGCGGCATCCGGCTCGGCCGACAGCTCTTCGGGCGTCGCATCCTCATGATCGACACCCCTGGGGCCGATGCTCCAATGCTCGAGATGCTTGTAAACGATCACCTTGCTCGCCAGCAGATCGCCATGTGCCGCGCAGAAGGCTTCGAGCTTGTCGCGATGGTCGATCAGCTCGACGCACATGGTCAGATGCGGATCGCTGATCTCGGCGCCATGCTCGCGCACCGGGCCGTGGTTTGAGAAGCCGTAATGGGTGTGATGCGCGACGGCGTTCATGACGCCTTCCGCTTTCGCCTGCGCGACCAGGGCGCGGTAGAGCGGCTTGGAGGCCCAAAGCGTCTTCACGGAGCCCTTGGCGGCCTTGTCGCTGGGCTTGAGGTAGATACGGATCATGCCGATCTCGCTGGCATTGACCTGATGTGTGTGGGGCATGGGATCGCCTTCGCTGGTGATGGATGGGGAGAAGGGGAAAAGATCGGTGAGTGAATGCTGCGGGCGGATCGCGCGGGCATCCCGCAGCGTGGTATCGGGCGGGAGCAGGCCGCCGCCCGTCTTGGGGACGGCGATCCGCTGCGACAGATAGATGCCGCTGTGACCCGAGCAGAGATAGGCCAGGAAGCACGCGATCGCGATCGGCACGATGTGGGTCGCCCCGAACAGCTCGACGCCCATGATCGTGCAGGCGAGCGGCGTGTTGGCCGCCCCCGCGAACACCGCCACGAAGCCGAGCCCCGCGAACAGATCGACAGGCGCGCCCAGGAGCCCGCCGAGCGCGTTGCCGAGTGCGGCCCCGATGAAGAACAAGGGCGTGACCTCGCCGCCCTTGAAGCCGGCGCTTAGGGTCACGACGGTGAAGAGGATCTTGAGCAGCCAGCTCCAATGGTCGACGGGCGGCCCGAAGAAGCCGGCGATGGTGGGAGCGTTGGGATCGGCGGACCAAACTCCTAGCCCGAGATAATCACGGGTGCCGAGCAGATAGACCAAGGCGATGACCATCAACCCGCCGACCACTGGCCGAACCGGACCATAGGGAATGAGGCGCTTGAACAGGCCGCCCAGGCTGTGATTGGCCTCCGCGAAGACGAGGCCGGCAAGCCCGAACACCACGCCGGCGATCGCTGCCTTGCCCAGCAACAGCGGTTCCGCGGTCAGCGCACCACCGACGCCGGCAACATAGTCGATGTGATAGGCGCCGTGATGGATGCCCCACATATGGCAGGTCCAGTCACCGACGACACCGGCGATCAGGCATGGCACCAGCGCCGAATATTCGACGCGACCGATCGCGAGCACTTCCAGCGCGAACACGGCGCCGGCGAGCGGCGTGCCGAACACCGCCCCGAAGCCGGCGGCAATACCGGCCATCAGCAGAACGCGGACGCCGGATGGATCGAGCCCGACCAGACGCGCGACCGCACTCGCGAGGCTTCCCCCGAGCTGCACGGCTGTCCCCTCGCGCCCTGCGGAGCCGCCGAACAGGTGCGTCGCCACGGTTCCGATGAAGATCAGTGGCGCCATGCGCAGCGGCACGCCGCCACCGGGCTCGTGGATTTGCTCGACGATCAGGTTGTTGCCGCCTTCGACGCTCCTGCCCGTCCACTGGTAGAGCAGCCCGATCGCGAAGCCGCCCGCCGGCAGCAGGAACAGCAGCCAGGGATGCGCGAAGCGCGTCCGTGTCGCGACGTCGAGACTCCACAGGAAGGCAGCGCAGAGACTTCCGACCGCCAGCGCCATCGGCACGAGAATCAATCCCCAGCGAAGCACCGAGATGGCGTGGCCGTGGCGCGTGCGGACGAACGCAGCGACGTTTAGGGTATGAAAGAGATTCCGAAACGTAGCGCGCACAATTCCTCCTTGTTGCCTGACGGCGACAGGTAGGAATCATCAGCCTTGCGGGCGGTTCGGCTCGGACGAGCCCGGCAGGAATCCATTGCCGTGATCGGCTATGCCTGACGCTGCACTGCAGCGTCAATCCTTATGACGTGCTCAATCTCCAGATAACCCGTATCCACTCCCGCACGGCGGTGGCCTGCCAAGTTCAGGGAAGGAGAAGGCCGGGATCGACTAGGCTTGCACCCTGCAAGCCAATTGAGACAGCGGGGGCTCGACCCCGTCCCGGAAAATGCCTCCAGCGGGAATGGGAGAAATCTGTCAAAATCGAAGCTGATTTGAGTTGGAGATTTTGCATGAAGAAGTCGAAGTTCACTGGCGAGCAAATTGCGTTTGCGCTGCGTCAGGCCGAGGTCGGCACGCAGGTGCCGGAGTGTGCCGGAAGATGGGCCTCTCGGAGGCGACGTATTACCGCTGGAAGCAGTTATACGGCGGCTTGGGCCTTCAGAGCTGCGCAAGATGCACCTTCCACATCCCTGGGGTTCTCGACACCGGCCGAATTCGCTTCATGGGCCGGGGTTAACCCCGGCCCATGAAAAGCCGGATCTCTCGTTCTGGCCGGTGGCAATTCCGGGGTAGGGTCACTCGATTTCGCTGTGGCCATTACGGCGCAGCTGCGACAGCCACATCGATAATCTCCACACCCGAACCTTTTCCGAAAGCCTTGCCGACTTGGGCAGCGCAGCGCCGCGAGGGATGGATGCAACGGACGGCTACCGATCTCTGTTCAAGGTCCCTGATCTCATGGCTGAGAGGCGGCTGCACATTTCCAAGCTTCTATGCTGTCCGGGCAAAATGCCTTTCCTCCAAAACGGTCAGGAAAGAACAGATATGCCACAACTCCACATCATGCTCTAAGGCTATTGGGATCACACCCATCATGTATTGGACATATGATGACCACAGGCCCACCGGCAGATGCAGGAGGTCGTCAATATGGCACGTACCGTAGTTCACGCGCAAAGTTTCGAGCGACCGTCGCCCTCCTCTTCCCGATCGACGCATCCGGCATCATTCGAGCCTATCGTCTTTCTGCCCGGCCTGTTGTGCGACCAGTCGCTCTGGCGCCATCAGGTCGGCGCGCTCGCTGACGACGTCGCGCCGATGATCGCTGACCTCACCCTGGACGACAATATCGGTGACATGGCGCGACGGACGCTTGCAGCAGCCCCTGCCCGCTTCTCCCTCGTCGGTCTCTCAATGGGCGGCTATGTAGCGCTCGATATCATGCGCAGAGCGCCTCACCGGGTTCGTCGCCTAGCCCTTTTCAATTCAAGCGCGCGCGCCGACACACCGGAGCGGATTGCCCAGCGCCACGCCGGTATCGAATCCCTTCAGCGGGGCAAGTTTCTGGGCGTCACCCGCCGCTTGCTGAACAGTCTAGTGCATCCAAGTCATGTCGAAGGGACCGTGGCGGACGAAATGCGCGCAATGGCCCAACGCGTTGGCGGAGACGCTTTTCTTCGGCAGCAACAGGCAATCATGAGCCGCCCCGACTCGACCGGTCTCCTCAGCACCATCGCGGTGCCCACGATGATCGTCGTTGGAGACGGCGACCGGATCACGCCGCCCGCACACGCGGAAGAAATCCACGATCGCGTTGTGGGGTCAGTATTGCATATCATTCGAGACTGCGGCCATATGGCAGCTCTCGAGCATCCCGGAGAGACGACAACCCTTCTCAGGGAATGGTTGGCAACGGAGGCCGATTGATCATCGCCCGAGAGGCAAAGCATTTCTCTTCGAATTTATCTGGCCAGACGTGCATGTCTGAAAAGATTGGCGGCGCGTAAGCTGTTCGGGTTATCGGGGGCGTACTGGGAAGATGTCTTCGCCTCACCGAGACCATCGGCGAGGAGCCAATGAGTGACCTTAAGTCACTCATCGCGCTCGCTCTTCGGCGCGGAACAAAGCAATTCCGACGAGGTCATAGACTTATCGACGACCACCTCATGCGCCTCCATGGCGCTCGGAGCTGTTCCCGGATCAAAACGGATACCACCGAAACCCTTGAAGAGAATAGACCTTCGATATCCTCCACTAACCCTGCGATTTTTTCTCATCACGCAATGACACCTCCTGATGATCGACCGTTCCTGCGCGGTTTTTGCGGACGGTGATGACGCTTCCCTTTGTCATTTGTCACGTCGACAGCGCCCACCAAGGGGGACGGCCTGATTTCGTGTACTGCCATGGTTTGCGATCGGTCGGAGGAAGCGGATCGCCGGCGCCAAGTCGATGTTGGACTTTCAGGCAGGCAGCGTCTGGGCGGGAGGAACGATCGCAGGCTGCGGCGAGCCGGGAGCCCGTCCGGTAGACCGGTGCAAGACGTCGTCCACCAGCATGGCAGAAGCGTGACGCGCGAGGGCCTGGGTGGGTGCGTTGGTGTTGCCACTCGTGATGTTCGGCATGATGGACGCGTCGATCACCCGCAGGCCTTCAACTCCGCGTACCCGTAGACGTGCATCGACGACAGCGCGCTCGTCCGCCCCCATCCGGCAGGTGCCGACCGGATGCCACATCGTCGTGGCGACGCGCTTGACCCACTCGCCGATCTCGGCGTCCGTCTGCGCTTGCGGGCCAGGTTCAATCTCGTCCTCGATCACGGGCGCGAGCGACTCCTGGCGCATCACTTCACGAATTGCGCGGACGGATGCGACGGCGGCCTTCAGATCCTCCTCCTCGCCGATGAAGTTCGGATTGATGAGCGGCATCGAGGTCGGATCGCCATCCGCCAGGCGGATCCAGCCGCGGCTTTTCGGCTGGAGGACGACAAGCTCGAAGGTGATGCCGGAGCGATCGCCTGTCGGACTCAAGCCGTCTGCCGAGATGATCGGAACATGATAGCACTGGATGGTGGGATCGGCGGTGAAGTCGGAAGGATTCCAGTAGGACACCGTCTCGATGCCATTGCCCGACGCCGGGCCGTCCTTGGTGACGAGGTAGCGCAGACCGGCCTTCATGCTTCCAAGGCCTTGCGCCGCCATCTGGTAGCCGAGATCGCCCTTCACATAGGCGCGCACGGGGACGATCGGATGATCCTGGAGATTCTCGCCGACTTCCGGAGAGTCGACGATGACCGGAAGACCATGCTGTAGCAGCTGCTCGGCCGGCCCGACGCCGGAATGCATCAGGATCTTCGGACTTTGGATCGCTCCAGCCGATAGAATCACCTCGCCCGCCAGGATGAGTTCCGGAGTCGTACCATGCAGTTCAACACCAACGGCACGCTTGTTCTCGATCAGGATGCGCGTGACGGTCTTGTCGGTGAGGAGCGTTACCCGGCCCGAAGCGAGGTGCGGCCGCAGATAGGCATCGGCCGCGCTGCAGCGGCGCTGGTTGCCGACCGTAGACTGGACCGGCGAGACTCCGATCTGGCTCTCGCCATTGTAATCGGGATTGTAGGGAAGGCCATATTCCTGGAATGCCTTCAAACAATATTGATTCAGCTTGTTGATGCCCTTGGGCAATTGGACTGACAGTCCGCCGTTGACGCCATGATAGTCGTCGTGGAAGGTGTCATTGTCCTCCTGCGCCATGAAGACGGGGAGGAGGTCCGCATAGGACCAGCGGCCGGTGTCGCCGACGGCGTTCTGCCAGGCGGCATAATCGCGCTCCTGGCCGCGAACATAGCACATCGCGTTGATCGACGATCCGCCGCCGAGCACCCTGCCCGCGCGATAGGCGCGGACGGTCCCATGCTGCGGTACCGTTTCATACTTCCACACGTGCCGGTCATGGATGAGGATGTTGGCGAATCCCGCGGGGATATGGATGAACGGATCGCGATCGGTCTCGCCCGCCTCGATGAGTGCGATCGACGCGTCGGTGTGCTCGGCCAGATAGCTCGCCACTACACAGCCGGCTGCACCAGCACCGACGATCACGAAGTCGTAGCTTTCCTTGGTCATGCTCAGTCATCCTCATTCGCGGTCGCCCCAGCGACCGCGGGCAATCCGCGCGACTGCCTGCCGGCCTGACCGCGTCCCGGCATTCCGAACGCGAACTCTACGCCGATGGCGTCTGACCCGTTGACGGGCTGATCGGCAGGCGGACTTTTCAATAAAAGCGCCGCCGCCCCATTCGAAATACCTTATCGATAATCTGCTATATCGCCAGGGTATCATGAGGCTTCACGGCGGGAAGTCGCCGGCGCCAGTTCATTGAAAGCATTGTATTTTGATACCGAAAGGGTATATCGGCCAGACCATAAAGGTTTTTGCCTCGATCGCTTCGCTTGGTCATTGAATAACCAAATATCCAGGGAGGGATCGATGGGCTGGCGCCATAGTGCATTGTTGTTCTTGCTTACCACTGCGCTGGCCACCCCGGCCGCGGCAGTCGATGTGGATCCCGGCGACTACGTCGCGCTGAAGCCTGGCACCAATATGTTGCTGCTCTACGGCACCTACACCGATCGTGATGCGATCCAGGTGCCCGGGGTGGGCCTGCTGGGAAGCGACACTGAGCTCCGGTCAAGCATCGGACTCGTCCGTTTCGTTCACTTCGTGAAGATAGGCCCGTTCATCGCGGATCCGCAGATCATCGTGCCGTTCGGCGCGATTTACAGCGGCCGCGCGGCCGGTCAGAGGCTACGAAGCTCAAGCGGGATCGGCGACATCATGCCATTCGCGACCCTGTGGCTCGTGCATCATGACGATCCAGTGCATGGCACCTATGTGGGCTTCTCGCCGATCGTCTCGATGCCAACCGGGACCTATAGCCACAACAAAGCCGCCAATATCGGCGGCAATCGCTACACATACGACATGCAGGTCGGCGTCGTGCAGGGTGTCGCGCGACGGTTTGCGCTCGAAGCCTATGGCGACATGACATGGTACGGCCATAATGACGACTATGGCGTTGATCGGCAGACCCTGACGCAGCATCGCACGGACGCCGTGCAGATCTGGGGGCGCTACACTCTGTCGCCAAAGACTTCGGCGTCGATCGGCTATGCCGGCTATTGGGGCGGCCGCCAATATGTCGATGGACTCTACAACGGCACGAAGACCGAAAATCAGCAGGTCCGCTTTGCCGTGCAGACGTTCGTCGCGCCGGGCTTGCAAGTCGAGGGTAGCGCGGGCCACATGGTTCATGTCGAGGGCGGGTTCCGCGAGGCGATACGGGCCCAGATCCGCATCGCTAAAATCTTTTAGTCAGCGCTCGAGGTGAATGGCCGGAAAACATGCACAAACCTTGATCGAAGCGGCGTCCGGAGTGCGTGACAATGGTCCAGCCGAAGTCGTGACCGGCCCGACCGGGAACCGGTCCGGTTTGTCGATGCATGATGGGACGGCGAGTTCGCTTCCAACCCATCGCTTGTCGGGATGGTTGATATCAAAATGGTTTGGCCGATTACCGAAAAGGTCTTTTCGTTTACGGTCTGCATTCGGCATTGCGCCCGTGTGCTGGCGACAGTCGGCACCAGTAAGTGAGGTTGGTACAAGGAGTCGTTCCTATCCCCCTCCCCCTGGGAATGGCTCAGGAGCGATGCCATGAACCCGGCATCGCTCGCTCACCTTCCGTTGCAGCTCGCGTGGCGGCCCCAATGCCCGCGAGCTGCACGCTTCTGAAGCCTGGAATATCTATGAGAACAATCGTATCCACCGAGGCGCTTCCCACTGGACCGAAACATACCGCCAAGTGGCTCTTACAGGGCAAAAAGCGCTCTTCGCTGAAAGATCCTATCGCACGCCCCTGTGCGCCGTTGCGCCACCGTGTACCATCTTTCCCGATCGCGCTCGCATCATGGCTGACGACGGCTGGCGAGCACTGCCTTGATCAACTCGCAATCATTCCCAGCTTCCAGATCGCGCGGAAGGTCTGAATTCATGGTGACATGCGTGAGACCCGGCATAAGGCTCCATTGGGAGGAAGCCGGCGATACTGAAGGTCAGCCGCTTCTCCTCCTCAATTCGATCGGAACCGATCTGCACCTCTGGGATCGCGTCATGCCCTATCTGGCCGACTTCCATGTGTTGCGGATGGATACACGTGGCCATGGCCGCTCTGAGGCGCCCCGAGGCGACTATAGCATCGACATGCTGGTCGATGATGTCATCGCGGTGCTCGATGATGCGGGTGTAGCGCGGACGGCGGTCGCTGGTGTCTCGCTGGGCGGCATGATGGCTATGGGACTGGCGCTCGATTACCCGGACAGGGTCGAAGCCCTCATCCCGATCTGCACCTCCGCAACGATGGACCCGGGCGCCTGGACGGCCCGCGTGCAGGCGGTTCGCTACGGAGGCACCGAGGCGATCCTCGATCTGGCGCTGGGGCGTTTCCTGTCTCCGGAATTTCGGAAGGCCGACCCTGACGCCAGCGATCATATTGCCGAAGGGCTGCGCCGCATGTCGAATGATGGCTATGCCGGCTGCGCGGCCGCGATCCGCGACATGGACATCTATTGGCGGCTCAGGGAAATCGAGGCTCCGACTTTGGTGGTCGCCGGCGATCTCGACACGTCGACGCCGTTCGAGGGACATGGCCAACATATCGCCGAGGCAATCCCCCGGGCGCAAACCGTCCATCTTCACGCCGCGCACCTCGCGCCGCTTGAAGCGCCGGAAGCGCTCGCGACCACGCTCATCCGCTTTCTCAATTCATGCAACACCACGGCACCGGAATCCGTCAGCGAGCGCCTTCCGTCTGCCTCCTCGACAATCGGAGATGCATTATGACGACGACAAAATTTCTGACTAAAAACCATCTGAGCGGTTCCATCTTCGACGGTGAGTGGACAGCGAGACCGGCGGTGGCCGACGTGATCGAGCCCGCGACAGGCCAGGTGATCGGCAAGATCGGAATGGCCGACCCCTCCGATATCGCGACCGCGGCTGCTTCTGCTCGCAAGGCCCAGAAGGCGTGGGCTGCGGCCAGCCCGGACCAGCGCGCGGGGGTGTTCCCGAAGGCGGTCGAAACCGGTCACGCGCACTGGGACGAGATCGTCGAATGGATCATGCGCGAGAGCGGCTCCGTCCGCGCCAAGGCCGAGTTCGAGCTTCGTCTGTCGCTGAAGGCGATCCAGCTGGCCGGCGGCATGCCTTATGAGGCGCAAGGACTCGTGCTGCCGAGCGAGGCGGGACGCACCAGCCTCGCCAAGCGCCGCCCGCTTGGCGTCGTCGGGATCATCGCGCCGTTCAATTTTCCGCTCTACCTTGCGATGCGCGCCGTCGCGCCAGCGCTGGCTGTCGGCAACGCGGTGGTTCTCAAGCCCGACCCACGCACGGCGGTGTGCGGCGGCTTCGTGATTGCACGCCTGTTCGAGCTCGCGGGACTGCCCGCCGGCGTGCTCCAGGTCCTTCCCGGCCGGGGCGATGCGGGAGAAGCCCTCTGCAGCAATCCCAACATCGCCATGATCCAGTTCACCGGCTCGACCAACGCCGGCCGGATGGTCGGGCAGAATGCGAGCAAGCACCTCAAGAAGGTCTCGCTCGAACTGGGCGGCAAGAATTCGCTGATCATTCTCGACGATGCCGACATCGAGCTGGCGCTCAGGAATGCCGCCTGGGGCGCCTATCTCCATCAGGGCCAGATCTGCATGTCGGCAGGCCGTATCCTCGTTCAGAAGTCGATCATCGAGGATTTCGCGGCAAAGCTAGCGGAAAAAGCCCGGGCGTTGCCGGTCGGCGATCCGATGAGCGGAACTGTCGCGCTCGGGCCGATTATCAACCAGCCGCAGCTCGATCACGCGTTGTCGGTGCTCGAGACGTCAGTGGCGGAGGGGGCGGAAATTCTCGCGGGCGGCACGTCGGAAGGACTGTTCCTTGCGCCGACCGTACTCAAGGGAGTCAGCCACACAATGACGGCCTTCAGCGAGGAAATCTTCGGACCGGTCGCGGTCCTCGTGCCGTTCGAAAACGACGACGAAGCGGTCGCGTTGGCGAATGACACGGAATATGGCCTGTCGGCGGCGGTCATTTCGCGGGATGTCGGTCGCGCTCTCGCACTCGGCGAGCGTCTCCACGCGGGCTTGCTGCATATCAACGACCAGACTGTCAACGACGATGTCGTGAACCCCTTCGGAGGGGTTGGTGCCTCGGGCAACGGCACCTCCATCGGCGGGCCCGCCAATTGGGAGTTGTTCACGGACTGGCAGTGGGTCACGATCAAGAGCACCCCGCCGGCCTATCCCTTCTGATCCCAGGACATCAGACCATCGCCGATCTTCTGGCGGCAACGTCGAGTTCGGCGGCGGGGTCCCACTGCAAAAGTGAAGTCGCCGCGATGCCGGCAGCGATATAGTCGCAATCGGGCGATCCGTAACATAATTTGTATAAAAAACGGCGACGTTCGGCAGAAAGTGGCTACTACATCCCGATGGACTTGCCTTTGTATGACATTATATTCTGGTATGAAGAGACTGCCATTTTGGTATAGTGCGCCACCCGTAGTTATAGTTGCATATTTCGCACTTGCATAACAATCAGAGAGGCGCCATGAAATCCGGGCCTTTTAGGCATCCTCTCCTAATACTTCGGCCGCCTTCGGGCGGCTTTTTTTGCGTTATGCGTTCTGGGGGGCAACAACGCCAAAATTTAAGGAGAAGGTGAGCATATATATGAATGTCCTGTGTGACGCTTCCAAATATTTCGATGATATAATATCACGCAAAAGAGATTTAGAGGTTATTGGTGGAGAGTGGAAATGCCTACCATCACGATCTCGCAAAGTTGAGTTATGAATCTCTGGCGAATTTCATCATTGATCTCATCAATTTCGAAAGCATATTTCAGCGCATAGCGACCGAAAAATAGGTGGTCGCATGCCCCGATCACATGAAAATAAAAGAGCATCGGATCAATTTCTCGAAATAGACCGGCCGATCGTCCCTCTTCAAGAATGGTGCCTTGGGCCGCCACAAGGGGTTGCACGAGTTCCTCAGAGAGGATCTTTCCCACGCTCTCATTCGTCGCGAGCAGCAGATGCATTACCCGGTTAATGTAGGGGTGCCGGAAATAGACATTTACGACCCCGCTCAAATGGATACGCATCTTCTCGACTGGGCTGAGATTCATATGGACCAGTGCTTCCAGATCCTGGATCGCCTTGCCAATAGAATAGCGCAACAACTCCAGAAAAAGGCCGTCTTTATTTCCAAAATAATATTTTATTAGCGCCGAATTTACACCGCTTCTCTCGGCAATCTCATTGAGAGTCGCGTCGATCGTGCCGCGCTCTGTCATGAGTGCGGCAACCGAATTCAAAAGCGAAACCCGGGTATCCGAGCCGGTTGAAGCTTGCGCTCCTTGCTTTGGTACCGTGGCGCCAGCCATATTTACTCCCTCATCAATCGTTTCATGATGAATTGCTCTTTGATCCAGCGCAAGCGCGCTGGACCTCTCATGCGATGGGAATTGTACGGCGCCCTTGATGTCGGGCTGTCGAGGCCTGTATCAGCTGATAGGTTGCTAAATGTCCAACAACTATCATAAGGAGAGTGCCCATGGCGATCGCCAATATGATCGTCGATCCCAAAGCCTAGTGAGATCGCACCCATCGATGAGGCCTTTGCCCATCTGCGTCGCGAGCAGCCATTCGACATTGCGGAGCCCGATGGTTTCGACAGATTGCGGGTCGCCTGCAAGCACTCCGATGTGCTCGAAATCTAATGGCGATCTCCCGTTGCTTTTTAACGGAAAGCTGGAGGAGCAACAACTCGTCGCTCTCATTGCATCGGGAATTAGACCAAAAAGATGACGCCATACGCCATCGGCTATTGCCCGGTAATCCCTTACGAAACGACCAACATTTCACG